>CANCXM010000018.1 GCA_947381945.1 uncultured Muribaculaceae bacterium | reverse complement strand
GGCCGTCTAAGACGAAGACGTTGATAGGTCGCAGGTGCAGGCACGGTAACGTGCATAGCCGAGCGATACTAATCGCCCAAACCCTTTCTTGGGAGCAATCCCAAACAAACAGGCAGGATTAAACGAAGACTACACCTGCCGCTTCAAACGCTGAATCGCAACATCCACGGCAAACGTTGACAAAGCCTCTGGAAATCCGTCAGTGACTCGATGGAAAGACTGATTTACAAGTGAACGCACGATTCACTTCGCTTCCACAAGCCTCTTTTTACCTTACACGGTGCGACTGTCGAACAGCCGCTTCCGAAAACCTTACTAAGGTGGCAATAGCGTGAGGGCTCCACCTCTTCCCATTCCGAACAGAGAAGTTAAACCTCACCACGTCGATGATACTGCGAAAGTGGGAAAGTAGATAACCGCCCCCTCTACCGACCGGAGCTGAAATGCGAAAGCATCTCAGCTCCGGTCTTTTTTTGTATCAATGGACTCATATTAAAATATGTCGAATCGTGGAAAACAAAAGATGTGTTAATGCTGTTGAATTGTTGTTGCAGATAATGTTGGCTGTAGCCTTGGTTAATTAAGTTTATTTAAGCCACGATGGGAAGGCAGAGATTGGGGTTACACATATTTTATGTAACTTTGTAACGAGAATCTGTTCCCTTGACTTTCCGGCCTGTTTTGGACGGAATTAAATAATTCTCATGCTTATGAATTTTTTTAAATTATCGAGATATATGTTGTCCTTGCAGTTTTCTGCCATGGCATTTGCTGCCGTAGCGGAAGAACCTCTGCGTTATGAGGCTTCACTGACTGTAGGGACGGGGACAGGAGAATTCTCGCCATACTATATTTCCTCGCTTCGGCATGGACGGTTCACGCAATCGCAGAATGTCCAGACGGAAGCAGCGCTATGGAAAGAGATGGATAGTTCCAGACGCTTTTCATACGGGTTTGGTGTGGATGTGATTGGAGGATATGCCTCGTCTGTCCCATACGACCGCTATAATGTCGACACTCAATCGTGGGAAAGCCACGGTGAACGTCCATCTGCAATCTGGCTCCAACAGCTCTTTGCTGAAATTAAATACAGAGGTGTTTTCGCCCAAGCCGGTTTGAAAGAACAGAATTCGGCAATGCTGAACCAAAGCCTTACGAGCGGAGATCTCGTGGAGAGCGGAAACACACGCCCTATGCCGCAGGTAAGAGCCGGATTTATTGATTTTCAAAATATACCGCTCACAAACGGTTGGCTACAGATAAGCGGAGAGGCCGCCTACGGATATATGGCTGATGACGGATGGTGGAAGAATCACTACAATTACTACCGTTATCACATCACCACCGGCCAATTTTATAATTACAAGCGTGCATATTTCCGCACGAAACCCTCGGAACGCTTTTCCGTGACTTTCGGAATGCAGGCGGCAGTAACGTTTGGCGGTACCACAAAAACCTACTACAAGGGTATCCTTGAAAAGGAAGAAAGGCATGAAAGAAGCATCAAAACTTTCATAAAGATGCTTTTTCCCACGCAGGATGGTGGCGAAGGTTTCTATTCGGGCAACCATCTCGGCTCGTGGGACATCAAGGCCCGTTACCGTCTGAAGAATGATGACGAACTGTTTTTCTATACCTCCTGGCTTTGGGATGACGGTTCGGGAATCGGAAAGCTCAACGGTTTCGACGGTTTGTGGGGCATCGAGTACCGTGCTTCCCGCAAGGGTTTGGTGAACGCAGCCCTCATTGAGTATATGGATTTCACCAACCAAAGCGGTCCAATCCATTTTGACCCCTTCGATTCGCCCGGTTGCACTTTGCCGGGACATGTCTCGGGTGCGGATGACTATTACAACAGCGCTTTCTACAATGCGTTCTCATATTTCGGAATGTCGCTCGGCACTCCGGCAATGATGGCACCCCTCTATAACCGTGACGGCTATCCGGCCTATATAGGAAATTCCATGAGGGGTATCCATGCAGGTGTGGAAGGCTCAATCACCGGAAATCTTGATTACAGGATAAAGGCCGGTTACCGCAAGGCTTGGGGTACGCCTATGATGATGTTGCGCACTCCATTGCATCTCACCTCAGTAATGCTTGAGGCAAACTGGCGCCCAGCAAAAGTGAAAGGATTGTCGCTCAACGGCAAAATGGAACTTGACCGTGGCAACATGCCTGAGAATGCTTTTGGGGTAATGGTCAGTGTGAAGTATGACGGATTGTTGAACTTTTAAGCTTTACAGATGACTGACAGAATTAAAAATACAGCGAGAAAATCGGTAAAGGCAGTCATGCTGTCAATGCTGATGGTGACGTTTATGGCGCTTACAAACGGTTGCACACGTCATCACGGCGACATAGGTGACTTTTTCGGAGAGTGGAAGCTCAATAAAATCACCGCCGACGGTGAGGAACTTCTGCTTTATCCCGATAATGATGTCGCTTATCTGATTCTCTATACCTGGGCTTTTCAAGCTCAGATAATACGGATAAACTCCTTATTCGAACATCACGGAGTTCTTGACTGCTACGGCACATGGAAAGAGGAAAACGGCTATCTTGAACTGCGTTTCACCTATAGTGACACGCAGGAGGGAACAGATTACCGCTACAACCCTCCTGCAATCATGCACTTCTCGCCCGATGGTGTGACAAGGCTCAAAATCGATCATCTGGACGGAAAGAAGATGGAAGTAAGCTATATCGGTGAGGACGGGGTGAAGTATGCCTACTATCTGACTCATCCTCATTGAAACAGGACGCTTCATTGAAAAATGAATAATCTATTACCAAGCATATTAATCATAACCGCGAAAGCATAGACGCAAAAAATATATGGACAGCAAAAAGGAGAAAGTGCTTGTCACCGGAGCCGACGGTTTCATCGGCTCGCATCTTACCGAGGCTCTTCTTGCAGAGGGTTACAGGGTGAGGGCACTATGTCAATACAACTCGTTCAACAACTGGGGATGGCTTGAAGGTGTGAGCCATCCTGACCTTGAGATTGTCACCGGTGATGTGCGTGACCCCAATTTCTGCCGTCACATTTCAGAAGGTATCGACACTGTCTACCATCTCGCCGCACTGATTGCTATTCCTTATAGCTATGTGGCTCCCGACAGTTATGTCGACACTAACATAAAGGGAACATTGAATATGTGTCAGGCGGCGCGCGACTGCGGTGTGCGACGCATTGTGGTCACTTCAACGAGCGAGGTTTACGGTACCGCCAAGTATGTCCCGATTGACGAGAAGCATCCGCGTCAGCCCCAGTCGCCCTACAGTGCGACAAAGATAGGTGCGGACGCGATTGCCATGAGTTTCTACAATGCTTTCGAGCTTCCGGTTGTGATTGCTCGTCCGTTCAACACCTACGGGCCGCGTCAGAGTGCGCGCGCCATTATCCCTACAATCATCACCCAGATTGCCAACGGAGCGCGTGAAATCAAGGTCGGAGATCTCACTCCCACACGCGACTTCAATTTCGTGAAGGATACTGCCGCCGGTTTCATTGCTCTCGGACGTGCGGAAGGCATCGAGGGTCGCGACATCAACATCGCGACAGGTACAGAGGTGAGTATGCGTGAAACGCTTGAGACAATAGCGCGCATCATGGGTGAGAAGGTGGACTATGTGGTCGACCCTGCCCGTCTGCGTCCGTCGGGAAGTGAGGTGTTCCGTCTATGCGGCGACAACACCCTCATAACATCCCTTACCGACTGGCGACCCCGCTTCGACCTTGAAGCCGGTCTGCGTGAGACGGTCGATTGGTTCACGAAGGGTGAGAATCTTGCCAAGTATAAATCAGGAATATACAACGTATAGTCATGGCTGACGTACAGGTTAACAACGGAGCGAAGAGCAGCCTCAATGTGCTCTTTCTCGGAGGTGCGAAACGCGTGTCGTTCGGCAACAAACTCATCGCTGCAGGCCAACGCCTCGGAATAGATGTGAAAATCTACAGCTATGAGCTTGAACCGGAAGTGCCTATAGCACTGATAGGTGGTGTCATCATCGGACGGAGATGGAATGCTCCCGATGTGCTCGACCATCTCCATCAGGTGGTCGGGGCATATAAGATAGACGTGCTTCTCCCATTTGTCGACGGTGCCATTTCAATAGCCGGTGCGTATATTGCAACGTATGGCAACGTGTGGTCGCCGGTGGTCAGCTCCGGAAAAGCCGATACGCTTTTCGACAAGGTGCTTTCTGCCCGCGAGTTTGAAGCCGCAGGTCTTGACATCCCCGCCACATACACAGGTGGCCGCCCTGTGTTCCCTCTGATTGCGAAACCGCGCCGTGGTTCTGCTTCGAAAGGTATTGAAATCATCGAGGGAATCAACGAGTTCAAGAGAATATCAAAGATAGCCGATGAGTATCTCATCCAGACATATTATCCCGAACGTGAAGAGTATACCGTCGATTGCTACATCTCGCATCGCGGTGAAATCCTCTGCATCAGTCCGCGCCGAAGACTCGAAGTGGTCGGTGGAGAGGTTGCAAGAACCGTCACTGTCGACTATCCCGAACTCACGAAGGCTTCGGAAGAGGCCATCGTGAAATTAGGTCTGCGTGGTGCGATCACACTCCAGTATCTCCGCGATCTTCAGACCGACCGTCTGATGCTCATGGAGATTAATCCGCGTCTGGGTGGAGGTGTGGTATGCTCGATTCATGCGGGAGCCGACATTCCCGGAATGATACTTGCCGAAGTCACCGGAGGAGTGGCTGAGAAGGCCGACCAAATCCGTCCCGGCACAATGATTTGCCGTTATTTTGAAGAAGCAGTGTTCAACGTATAAGAATCTCTCCGAAATATGAAGAAACAAGGAAAAAAGATAATCATCATAGCCGAGGCCGGTGTCAACCATAATGCCTCGATGGAAATGGCGCGCAAAATGGTGGTCGAAGCCGCCAAGGCAGGTGCGGATTATGTGAAATTCCAGACAGCCGTGCCGGAACTCGTCATTTCATCCATCGCTCCGAAAGCCGAATATCAGAAGGAGACCACCGGCGCAGGGGAGTCGCAACTGGATATGTGTAAAGCCATCCATCTTCCCCTCAGCGCCTATCCCGAGCTTGCCGAACTTTGCCGGAAGGAAGGAATCGGATTCATGAGCACACCCTTTGATCTCGTCAGCATTGATTCGCTTGCTCCATTGAAGATGGACTATTGGAAGATACCGTCAGGTGAAATCACAAATCTGCCGTATCTGCGCAAGATAGCCAGTATTGGTGGCAAGGTCATACTGTCCACCGGCATGTCGACACTCGTGGAAGTTGCCGAGGCAGTCGAAGTCCTTGTCAGAGGTGGCATCGACAGGAAGGACATATTCCTGCTTCATTGCACCACCCAGTATCCCACTCCATACTCTGATGTCAATCTCCTTGCAATGGAGAGCCTGCGCAAACTTGATGTAGGCGGAGTTGGTTACAGCGACCATACTCTTGGAATAGAGGTACCTGTTGCCGCAGCAGCCCTCGGAGCGCAGGTGATTGAGAAGCATTTCACACTTGACAAGTCGCTTCCCGGTCCTGACCACCGCGCTTCGCTCGATCCTTCGGAACTCGCTGCAATGGTCAAGGCTGTGCGCCACATCGAGGAGGCGCTTGGCAGCGTGGAGAAACGCGTGGCCGAATGTGAGAAGTCAAACATCGAAGTTGCCCGCAAGAGCATCGTTGCCGCACGTCCGATTTCGGAAGGTGAAGTGTTCACCGAAGAAAACATCACAGTGAAGCGTCCCGGCAATGGTATCAGCCCAATGGAATGGGACTCTGTGTTAGGCAAGAAAGCAAAGAAAGATTTTCCTTACGATTCACTCATAGAACTTTAGAGGGTGTTCAGCGAAAATGCTGGCCACTCAATCCCAAAGGAAACAATAATACATAAATGAAAGGCTCACTCAAACTCTCGTTGACTCAGAAGCTGCAACAGCGCTTGTCGCCATTGCAGATGCGCTTCGTGCGCTTGCTGGAGATGAACGGTCCGGAAATAGAGGATGAAGTGAGACGCGAGGTTGACGACAATCCTGCCTTGGAAGTGGTCAATGACAGTGCCGTCGAAGGTCAGGAGGGGGATTTCAACGAAAGCGCCGAGGATTTGCAGCTTGCCGACTACCGCAATGAGGACGAAATACCGTCCTACAGGTTTGAGGCCAACAACCGCTCGAAAAACGATGAGTATTTCGAGCCTGTAGCTGTGGCCGAGGAAAATTCGCTCAGCGATTCCCTGATGGCGCAGCTTGCCGAGACAGATGTCAGTCCGTTTGACCTCCAGATTGCACGTTATATAATAGGTAATCTTGACGATAACGGTTATCTCACCCGCACCCTCGACCAGATACTCGATGATCTTGCCATAAATGCCGGCATTGAGGTTGACATGGACCATCTGCGTGAGCTTGTGAAACGGGTACGCTCTCTGGATCCTCCCGGTATCTGTGCCTACGATTTGCGCGATTGCCTCGCGTTGCAGTTGCGCCGCCTGTCACCGACCGGACCGCGCAAACTTGCGCTTGAAATTGTCGAGCATTATTTCGACATCTTTTCACTCCGGCATTTCGACCGCCTTGCCTCGATGCTCGGCGTCGGGAAGGAGGAGCTGCGCGAAGCTGTCGACATTATCCGTTCGCTCAATCCCAAGCCCGGCGGTCAGCTCGGCGACAGTGCCGGAGATGAGAAGCTTCGTCATATAATTCCGGATTTCACAGTCGAGCTTGACGGTGATAAACTGACGCTCACCCTCGTCAACAATCTTCCGGAACTCACCATTGAAGAGAGTTTCGTCAGCGACGGAGCGCAATTCCTATCTGACAGTTCTCCAAGAGCGCTTCAGGAAGCTAAAGCGTTCATTGCCCGCAAACGAGAGGATGCCACTGAGTTCATCGACCTTCTACGTCTGCGTCAGGAGACGCTCTATAAGGTCATGTCGGCTATTGTCCGTTACCAACACGATTTCTTTATCAGTGACGATGAAGCAAAGTTGCGCCCGATGATACTCAAGGATATAGCCGAGAAAACCGGCTATGACCTTTCGGTCATATCGCGCGCCACTGCCGGAAAATATGTCGCTACACCCGGAGGTGTCTATCCTCTTAAATTTTTCTTCAACGAGAAAGTAAACAACGACGAGGAATCATCGGCCCATGAAATCCTTGCAGCCATGCGGGAAATCATCAACAGTGAGGATCCGCACAATCCTTTGAATGACGATGCCCTCATGCTGAAGCTATCTGAAAAAGGCTATGAACTTGCCCGGCGAACGGTCGCAAAATACCGTGAGCGCCTCGGCATTCCGGTCGCGAGGCTCAGGAAGCAGATATGATGCGGGTCATTGTATATTTCCGCCCTTTAAAATCATCCTGTTGCATGAAATAAAAGCCATGATTTGATTGTTAGAATAATATGAAGAAGTTTTCAGAAATAATTTCGGCGATTTTCTCTCCGCTGTTGGTCCCGACCTACGGCATGATTCTTGCCGCCTTCCTTACCATCCTACGCTTCCTCCCCGTCAATCTGCTCTGGACTGCAATAGGAATCACATTTGTCATCACCTGCCTCATACCGACATCAGTCATCATAGCCCTCTATCGTGCGGGTGTCATCAAGGATGCCGGACTTAACGAACGCACCGAGCGATATATCCCCTACGGTGTCGTCGTGCTATGCTATCTCGGATGCGGATTCTTTTTCTATAAGGCCAACGCTCCATTGTGGCTCCCGATGTTCTTTGTCGGAGCCGCATGTGCGACAGTCATAAATACAGTAGTAAATCATTGGTGGAAAATCAGTGCACACGGTGCAGCCATGGGTGGACTTGTGGCACTCCTGTTTCGTGTTGTGGCCTCGCACTATGCACTTTTCAACATGAATGTATGGCTCTCCGGAGTCATCATAGCAACCGGTCTTGTGCTGACAGCCCGTGTCTACCTTGAACGTCACACGCTCTGGCAGGTGCTCACCGGATGTGCCAACGGATTTCTCTGTGTCTATCTTTTTTCGATGATACATTGATACGTGAAAAATATCAGCAATCACACATTGATAATACATAATTTTCAATTTTGACCGAATCATCATGAACCCTACAGTTAGCATCATCATGGGAAGCACCAGCGACCTTCCCATCCTGAAAAAAGCGGCCGACTTCCTCAATCAGATGGAGGTTCCCTTCGAGATGAATGCCCTTTCGGCTCACCGCACCCCTTCGGAAGTCGAGGCTTTTGCCCGCGGAGCCGAAGGCCGTGGCATTAAGGTTATCATCGCAGCTGCCGGCATGGCTGCAGCACTTCCCGGCGTCATCGCCGCCATGACGCCGCTGCCTGTCATCGGTATCCCCATCAACTCATCGCTCAACGGCATGGACGCTCTATATTCGATTGTCCAGATGCCTCCGGGCATTTCTGTAGCAACAATGGGTATCAACGGCGGACTCAATGCAGCTGTCATGGCAGTGCAGATTCTTTCGCTCAGCGATCCCGAACTGGCAAAACGCTTCAACGCCTACCGCTCGACGCTTTCTCAAAAGATTGTCAGCGCAAACGAGGAGCTGAAGACATTGAAATATGATTTCAAGGTAGACTGATAAAGTCACGTCATGAGCAACAGACAAAACACTATAAAGAATCTCAATTATCACCGTCGTTCCACCTGGCCGGTCAAAGTCGGCAAGGTGGAACTTGGCGGTGACAACCCAATACGCCTCCAGTCCATGACCTCGACAAGCACAATGGACAGCGAGGGTTCGGTCGCACAGATAAAGCGCATCATTGATGCCGGAGGAGAGATTGTTCGCCTCACCGCACAGGGTGTGCGCGAGGCCGAGAATCTTGCCGACATTTCCGCACGTCTGCGCGCTGAGGGAATCGACACTCCTCTCGTGGCCGACATCCATTTCAATCCCCGTGCGGCTTTTGCAGCCGCTTCAAGAGTGGAGAAAGTGCGCATCAATCCGGGCAATTTCGTGGATCCGGGTCGAGTATTCAAGAAGATTGACTATACCGACGAGGAATATGCAGCTGAAATCCTTAAAATCGAGGAGGGTTTGCTCCCCTTGCTTGAAATCTGCCGCGAACATTCGACAGCTCTGCGCATAGGTGTCAACCACGGTTCTCTTTCCGACAGAATCATGAGCCGCTACGGCGACACTCCTGCCGGAATGGTGGAGAGTGCGTTGGAATTCCTGCGCGTGTGCCTGAAACACGATTTCCGCGATGTTGTCATCTCAATCAAGGCTTCCAATGTCGGAGTGATGGTCGAGACTGTCCGCAGACTTGTTGCAGCTATGGATGCAGAGGACATGCACTTCCCCCTCCATCTTGGTGTGACTGAAGCCGGAGATGCCGAGGACGGACGCATAAAATCAGCCGTCGGCATCGGTTCATTGCTTGCCGACGGTATCGGTGATACCATCCGTGTGTCGCTCAGCGAGGAGCCGGAATGTGAAATCCCCGTGGCCAAGGCTATCACCGAGTTCATTGATGGCCTTTCAGACGGAAAGGAAGTTCCGGAAGTCAATCTGCCTGAGAGATACAATGAATTCAACCCCGACCGCCGTTGCAGCGAATGGAGGGATAAGCTTCCGCAGATTGTAGGGCTTGACATTCCCGTATCGGATATGGACACAGCTTTGACTTTGATGGCCGAGGATGGCCTGACAGACGAGCTTGCCGATAAGATAAAGGTGGATGCTTCCCGCCCGGTGGTTCTCGACTCTGTTGATGCCAATGCCATCGGCCATATCAAGGCATTCATGTTCGGTATGATGAACCGTGGCCTTAAGAATCCGGTGATTATCCGCCGTGACTACAGCGGATTGAATGATGAACAACTCGTCATTGCCGCATCAATCGAGCTTGGCTCCATGCTTCTGGCCGGTTTTGCCGATGGATTGTGGATTGAAGCCGAAGGTTATCAGCGCCAACGCCTCAACGATATGGCTCTTGCTATCCTGCAGGCCGCCCGTCTGAGAATCTCGAAGACCGAGTTCATCTCCTGTCCGGGCTGCGGTCGCACACTCTACGACCTTCAGTCGACCTTGCGCGACATCAAGGCTGCAACTTCCCACCTGAAAGGACTGAAAATCGGAGTCATGGGCTGTATAGTCAACGGACCCGGTGAAATGGCTGATGCTGATTACGGATATGTAGGAGCCGCCGCAGGAAAAATCAGTCTATATAAAGGTAAGGAATGCATTGAAAAGAACATACCTTCCGCCGACGCGATAGAGCATCTTATCGCTCTCATCAAGGCCAACGGTGACTGGGTCGAACCTGAAAAGTAAGAGGAAGATTGACAATAGAGCTGTATCATAATTCAATATTTCCGTTTTTTGATACAGAAGTAAAAAAGTGCATAAGAAACAATATATATAAGATTGAGAGTTACCTTCATATCCTTTATTATAAAATTCTTTTGTCTCTTATGCTCTTTTGTGCTTTTGTATCTCTTGTGTCGATTTGATGCAGTTCCTTGCCTCTTTAAATTAATAAGCAACAATTCCAAGAACAATCACTGTCATGCACACAGACGAGAAATATATGCGCCGGGCTCTCCAACTCGCGCGTCACGGACTTCTTGATGCTTCCCCCAACCCTATGGTCGGGGCTGTCATCGTCGATGGTTCGGGACGCATAATAGGGGAAGGGTGGCACCGCCGTTGTGGCGAAGGTCATGCCGAGGTAAATGCCGTGGCTTCGGTCAAGAATCCTGAAATGCTGAAAGATTCGACCATGTATGTCACTCTCGAACCCTGTTCGCATTACGGCAAAACTCCTCCGTGTGCCGACATGATTGTCAACCGTGGAATTCCCCGTGTCGTGATTGGGTCGCTTGATCCTTTCGCGAAAGTTTCCGGTCGGGGTGTGGCCAGACTGCTTGCCGGAGGTGTTGAGGTGGTGACGGGAATGTTGGAGGATGAATGCCGTGAACTTAACCGTAAGTTCATGATGGCTCATGGGAAACAGCGCCCGTTCATCACCCTCAAATGGGCGCAGAGTGCCGACGGATTTATCGACGGTCACATCTCCACTCCTCTCACATCAATGCTCGTACATAAACTGCGCGCCACCCATGACGCAATCTTGATAGGGAGCGGAACGGCATTGGCCGACAATCCGACATTGACCACCCGCCTTTACGCCGGGAAATCGCCATTGAAGGTGGTTCTTGACCGCCGTGGACGTGTCGGTGGTGACATTCGCCTTTTTGACGAAGGGGAGGTGATGGTCATCCGCGGGAGTGAGACACTTCCGGAGACCATGCACGGACTTTATGAGAGAGGTGTGACTTCGGCCCTTGTCGAAGGTGGTGCGGAAGTCCTTTACTCTTTCCTTTCCGAAGGTCTGTGGGATGAAATCCGCGTCGAGGTTTCTCCGGTAAAGATAGACGGACAGGTCAAGGCTCCTGTCATTCCGTCAACAGACATCATTCCGCAGATACAGACAGTTGACGGTCATAAAATACTGACATATACAAAATAACTAACATACAGCAATAGAATATGAGAATTGTAAACGCACGAAAAGAGGATGCACCGCTGATTGCCCGTTCCATCATGGAGGCGGTCGGCGAGGAGATATGCCTCAACCTTGCCGGTGAGAAGCACACGCTTGCCGATGTCGAACGCATGTTCACCAATCTCGCATTGCGCGACGATACTCAATACAGTTATCTCAACACCCTTACGGCTCTCGATGATGACGACAGGGCGATTGGCGTATGCGTCGGTTATGACGGCGCAAAACTCCATGCACTCCGCGAACCATTTTTCGAGGAGGCAAAACACCTGCTTGATATTGATATGGAGGGCGTAGAGGATGAGACTGACCCATCGGAATTCTATCTCGACACTCTTGCCGTCCTTCCTGAATATCGTGGTCAAGGCATAGCATCCGCATTGCTGAAAGCCTCTGTAGCGAGAGCCGAATCAATCGGAAAACCTGCAGGACTGCTTGTCGATAAGGACAACAACCGTGCGCGCCGTCTTTACGAAAAAGTCGGTTTCCGTCAGGTGGGTGAGCGGCCCTTCTGCTATGTAATGATGGACCACTTGCAGTTCAAGGGCGAATGAAGGCCCGGTTGACCTCCATGCGGGTGGTGCTCGTTGCAGCATTTCTCGCAATTTCGGCGGTGGCCAATGCTTTTCCTCTACAGGTAAGAGGCCTTGACACGCTCAACACCGCCATACTTATCCGTGACCTACGTTTCGGCCATGACATAGTGGCCGAGAACATTGACCGCGCGTTGATTCCGGCATCCGTCATGAAGTCTGTCACGGTGGCCTCGATGCTAAATCTTGCAGATTCGAGTGAGCGTTTTGCCACTCCGGTGATAGCCGAAGGACGCATTTCCGACGGTGTCCTTGAGGGAAATCTCGTGGTGAAGGTGTGTGGTGACCCTACGATTGAATCTCAGTTTTTTCCCGAATCGCAGGGCTTTGCCGACAGCATCGCTGCTTCTGTGAAGAGTCTGGGTATAAAAAAGATACTCGGAAAGGTGATTATTGATGAATCGGACTTCCCGGATGCCACCACCCCTCCCGGTTGGATGGATGAGGATATACCGTGGTATTACGGCGCACGTCTGCAGGGTGCTAATTTCCGTGACAACCGTTTCCGTCTTCGCCTTCCGTCGAAAACGACCGTCCCCTTTGTCCCCGACCTGAAATTCAGTTATGTGGCGGGCAAAGGTAGCAAGATTGACCGCAAGGATGGTTCGGAGACTTTTATCGTGAAGGGTAAACGGGCGATAAACGATGTGTTTTCCATGCCTTATCCCTATAAGGCCATGCGCCACGAAATTGCCGATGTCCTGAAGCGCGAGGGAGTCGAAGTTGTCGGTAAAAACGTCGCTCCGGCCAATGAGAGTTGCGAGGTCTATGTCCATCATTCTCCGATTTTCAGCGACATCATGCGCAGCCTCATGTTCCGTTCCGACAATCTTATGGCTGAGGGCATACTGCGGGCCATCACACCCGGAGGAACCCGAGCGGATGCAATCACCGAGGAGTTTGCCGTCTGGTCAATGGCCGGAGTGAGTGCCCACGGCATAAACATCATCGACGGCAGCGGACTCTCGCGCGACAACCGTCTGACCGCGCGCTTTCTCGGCGATGTCTACACATATATGACCACCGATCCGTTCACCAATGAATATATAGGTCTTTTTCCCCGTGCCGGGTTCGACGGCACAATGAAAGGCTTTCTTGCCGCCTCGCCGCTGGCCGGACGAGTGGCGATGAAGACAGGGTCGATGAAGGGTGTGCAGAGCTATGGAGGCTATCTTTTCGATGATGAGGGTTTCCCTACTCATGTCATCGTATTCATGGTCAACAATTTCAGATGTAGCCGTGCAGCTCTTAAAAAAGATATAGAGCGTTTGTTATTAGAAAAATTTGATGTAAGTTTGCATCCTGAAACCTCAAAGGAGGATGCATTAAACGAAAATGATAATGAAGACAATCAATGATATGAAAGGGCTTCTGAATCTGGCCTACGAGATTGAAGGGCTGCTCATGCTGCGTATCGAACGTGGAGAGGAGGCGAGCCCGGAGATGAAAAAACTGCTCATCGGGAAGGCCGGACAACTTCTCGCCGGACTGACGGCAGAAGAGGTGTCCGTTGTTCCGGAGGTTGCTGACGACAGCGCGGAAGCTGTAGCCGAGGCTGAGGTTTCAGCCGGAATCGAGGCTTGCGCTGAGAATGCCGTAGAGCCGTCTGTATCCGTGACGGTTGCTGAAGAATCCGCTGCAGATGTCGCCGACAATACTGCCGCCGATGACGAAGCCGTGGCTGAAAACGCACTCGAAGAGGAGCGCGACGATGCCGACATGCCTGTCACCGTCAACGATACACTCTCGGCTGATTCACAACTGACACTTGACGAAAAACTCGCACGCCAGCGTGCGGCCGACATTTCCAAAGCATTCACACTCAACGACCGTTTTCGTTTCCGTCGCGAGTTGTTCCGCAACTCCGACGAGGAATTCAAGGAGACTGTCGATGTGATAGGTTCCATGTCGAGCATGGAGGAGGCTGAGGAATATTTCTTCAATGACCTCTGCTGGGACGAGACGAGTCCTGTTGTTAAGGAATTCATGGCGATTGTCGGGAAGCATTTCTAATCGGTTGCAGATGGGCAAGCTTTATATCGTACCGACCCCTGTCGGCAACATGGCCGACATGACACCGAGAGCTGTCGAGGTGCTGCGGACCTGCAACCGGATATATGCGGAGGATACGCGTACATCGGGTGTGCTTCTGAAGCATTTCGACATCACCACGCCTTGTTCGAGCCACCACAAGTTCAACGAGCACACGACCGTACGCCCGATAATCGAACGACTGTTGGCCGACGAGACGGTGGCGCTGATTTCCGATGCAGGTACTCCGGGCATAAGTGACCCCGGATTTCTGCTCACCCGCGAGTGCCGGCGCGAGGGAATCGAGGTGGAGACGCTTCCGGGAGCCACGGCTTTTGTCCCTGCACTTGTCAATTCAGGTCTCCCTACTGACCGATTCACGTTCGAAGGTTTTCTCCCTCCCAAGAAAGGAAGGCAGACGCGCATAGAGAAGATTGCTGAAAGCGATTGCACCTCAATTGTCTACGAGTCGCCACTGCGCCTTGTGAAGACTCTTGAACAGTTTGCCGAAGCCTGTGGGAGCGACCGTCCCGCCTCTGTATCGCGCGAGATTTCCAAGCTCCACAACACTACGGTCAATGGAACATTGGGTGAACTTATTGAATATTTCGGCCAGAACATTCCGCGAGGAGAAATTGTTATTGTCATAGGTGCCGGAGAGAATTCCGGCCCGAAAGTTCACAAGAACAAGTATAAAGATTCATAAAAGACTCACTTCAACTACGAATTTATATGAAAAAAATCGCGACTTTCGCAGTCATTGCGGCTGCACTTCTTTCAGCTTGTAACGGAGGTAAGCTCCGCGATGCCGAAGCTCAGAACGAACAACTCAAAGGCGATCTCCGCGAGACACTTGCCACTCAGGACAGTCTTCTCGTGCTTGTTAACGACATTTCCGAGGGTATGACCCAGATAAAGGATCTTGAGAAAATCATATCCGTTCCCGGAACGCTCGGCGAATCGGCTTCGCGCAAGGAGCAGATAAAGAACGACATGATTGCCATCCAGCAGGCTCTTCAGGAGCGCCGTCAGCGTCTTGAGGAACTTGAGAAGAAACTTGCCGAGAATGGTGGCGAAAGCTCGACCCTCAAACGCACCATTTCCAATCTCAAGGCTCAGATTGCTGAGCAGCAGACTGAAATCGCCACACTCACCAATCAGCTTGCAAGCGCCAATATCAAGATTGAGCAGCTCAGCAACCAGGTCATCGACCTCGGAACCGCCAATGATTCGCTCAACTGCGGTCTGAACGAGGAACGTGCACAGAAGCAGGCTGCCGAGGAGGCTGCAATTGCAGCAACCAACGAGCTCAACACCGTTTATTATGCCATCGGTACAAACAAGGAGCTTAAGGAAAAGAAGATTCTTGAATCAGGTTTCCTCCGCAAGACCAAGGTGATGAAGGGTGATTTCGACAAAAATTACTTCACTGCGGCCGACCGCCGTACGCTCACCCAGATTCCGACCCACAGCGATAAGGCCAAAATCATGACCTCTCAGCCCAAGGACTCCTACAATATCGTGAACCAGGGTGGTCAGAAGGTCATCATGATTACTAATCCCGATAAGTTCTGGCAGCTTTCCAACTTCCTCGTAATCGAGGTTGACTGACGGACCGGGAAACACCATCTTGCACTATTGAATCACACACTGACTGAAAAAATACTTTTATTTCCATACTTACTCAATGGAAATGCCGGATTTGTGGGGACGAATCGAAAGACCGTCCCCGCAAATTTGACGTTTCCGATTCTTTTCAAACAATTAATACCATTTTTCCAACAATGAACCAAGGATTATCCCTCGTGACAATGCTTGCACTTAGCGCGGCTTCGGCCGTTACGGCTCAGAATATTGATGCCGAGTTTATGAATTATCCGAGTTACAATGGCGACGACCTTGAACTCACTGTCGACAACAGCGGCACACACTGGAGGCTATGGTCGCCCGCAGCCGAAGGTGCCCGCGTGATTCTCTATCCCACGGACCGCAACACCGCTGCCATAGACACCATCGCCATGACCAGAAGCGAGAAGGGCACATGGGTGGCAAATGTCCCCGAAAAGCTCTATGGGACGTTCTACACTTTTTCGGTCCTCGACAAAGGCAAATGGCTTGCAGAGACTCCGGGAGTCTGGGCAAAGGCTGTCGGTACGAACGGACAACGTGCTGCCATAATTGACTTCTCGACCACCAATCCCGAAGGTTGGGAGACCGACAAGGGTCCGAAAATCGCCAATATCAACGATGCTGTCCTTTATGAGATGCACCATCGCGATTTCTCGCAGCATCCCAGCTCAGGAATAGTCAACAAGGGTAAATTCCTCGCACTTACCGAAGAAGCGACGACCAATGGACTGGGGGATGCCACAGGTATCGATCACCTCAAGGATCTTGGGGTGACACATATCCACATTCTTCCCTCATACGACTACAACAGTGTCGATGAGGCCAATCTCGCAGCAAACCGCTACAACTGGGGCTATGATCCGTTCAACTACAATGCTCCCGAAGGCTCATATTCCACCAATCCGGCTGACCCCGCTGCGAGAGTAGTTGAGATGAAGAAAATGATAAAGAATCTTCATGACAACGGTATCGGAGTTGTCATGGACGTGGTCTACAACCATACGGCAAACAATGACGATTCAAACTTCTCCCTGACAGCTCCCGGCTACTACTACCGTCATCGTGCCGACGGCAGCTACAGCGATGCTTCCGGTTGCGGCAACGAGACTGCCTCGGAGCGCCAGCAGATGCGCGACTACATCATCAACTCAGTGAAATATTGGGCCAAGGAATATCATATCGACGGTTTCCGTTTCGACCTCATGGCCATCCACGACATCGAGACCATGAACGAGGTCATCGCCGCGCTGAAGGAAATCAACCCCGACATCTTTGTCTATGGCGAGGGTTGGACGGCAGGCGATTCGCCACTCCCCGTCGAGCAGCGCGCGCTGAAAGAGAATGTGGCCAAGATGCCTCAGATTGCAGTGTTCAGCGATGACATCCGCGATGCCATAAAGGGCCACTACACCGATGCTTCCGACCGAGGTTTCGCCACAGGCAAGCCCGGACTTGAAGAGACTGTAAAAATCGGTATCGTCGGCGCTACGGCCCATCCACAGGTGGACTATTCCAAGGGAAACAACTCGAAATTCCCTTACGCATCGGCTCCCACACAGATTATAAACTATGTGTCGTGTCACGATGACCTTATGCTGACCGACAAGCTCCGCAAGTCGATGCCGAATGCGACAGATGCAGAGCGTCAGCGTGCCGCGCGTCTGGCCCAGACAATCATCTTCACATCGCAGGGCACTCCTTTCATGTTTGCAGGTGAAGAACTTTTCCGCGACAAGAAGGGTGTCCATAACTCCTATAATTATCCGGATTCGATCAACGCCATTGACTGGAGCCTCAAACACTCCAACGCTGACCAGTTCAACTACTACAAGGAGCTTATCAAACTCCGCAAGTCGCACCCTGCTTTCCGTATGACGACCGCTGAGGATGTGGCAAAACATCTCAAGTTCGACAAGGTCAGCGAACCTAACCTGATTTCATATTCGCTCGTTGACAATGCCAATGGTGACGAATGGAAGGAAATCAAGCTTGTGTTCAACGGTTCGGATGATGCCCGCGAAGTCAAGATTGCCAAAGGGGACTGGACAGTGATTGCCGAGGATGGCCGCATCAATGCGGAAGGTCTCGGCACAGCCAAGGGGGGCAAGATGACTGTGGCACCCCGTTCGGCCCTGATTCTCGCCCGTGTGAAATAACTACAGGTTGTTTTTTTACGCAACCTTTGTGATGACAGTGTGATAAGGATTCAGTAACGAGCACACCGTCAATGTCTACAGGATGTGTCGGAATCGCCCCATATTATGATGCGGGTGATTTCGACATACTCCTTTTTATAGCATTGATTATATTGCGCAATGTCAATTTTATAGCAGAAGTTGTGTGTTTTGTGGAAATATTCTGTAATTTTGCAAAATATTTTTGCATAACGAAATCAATTGACGCGAAGTGGAAACAAAAAAGAAGCCTACAGCAATCCTCAGGATGCACTGTCCGGACCAGCCCGGCATCATAGCGGTCATCACCGAGTTCATCACGACCAACCGGGGAAATATCATCTATCTTGACCAGTATGTCGACCGTGTGAACGGTGTGTTCTACATGCGCGTCGAGTGGGAGCTTGAGGATTTTCTCATACCTTCGGAGAAGATTGATGAGTATTTCAACACCCTCTATGCGACCCGTTACGCCTTGACCTACCGTATAAGTTTCTCCAAACGTCGGCAGAAGATGGCGATTTTTGTCAGCAAGATGTCTCACTGTCTCTACGACATGCTTTCGCGTCACATGGCAGGGGAGTGGGATGTCGATATTCCTGTCATCATCAGCAATCATCCTGACCTTGCGATAGCCGGCAAGCAATTCAACATCCCCTTTGAACACATTCCGGTGAATCGTGACAATAAGGCAGAGATGGAGCAGCGGGAGTTTGAACTCCTTGATCGCTATGGTGTTGATTTCATTGTGCTCGCCCGCTACATGCAAGTGCTTTCCGAAGATTTCATCAACCGCTATCCCAACCGCATCATCAATATCCACCATTCCTTCCTTCCGGCCTTTGTCGGAGCGAAGCCATATCATCAGGCCTACGAACGCGGCGTGAAGCTCATAGGCGCGACCAGCCACTATGTCACCGCCGACCTTGACGCAGGCCCGATTATCGAACAGGACGTGGTCCGCATCACTCACAAGGACACCATTGACGAACTTGTGAAGAAGGGACGCGATCTTGAAAAGATCGTGCTTTCACGCGCGGTCGAGAAA
The DNA here is from genome assembly GCA_947381945.1 of uncultured Muribaculaceae bacterium. GTDB lineage: Bacteria > Bacteroidota > Bacteroidia > Bacteroidales > Muribaculaceae > Duncaniella. The sequence continues at coordinate 38,691 of CANCXM010000018.1, read as the reverse complement.
CATATCCAGCGCAAAATCCTCACCTACGACAATAAAACTGTAGTTTTTAGCTGATTTTTGCATCTTTTTGTCCTTTCGTGGTCAAAATTGCAGTTTTTTAATGCTAAAAATCCTGCACTTATTGTAGGAAAAAATAAAAATTATGTCTAAATTTGCAGATGAGTTGTGATGGAACTTATTGTTCCGCACACAACTCTATCCGATAGGAAAATTTGGGTTTAATAATCGAGTTTTTCAAACAGTTAACTTTAAGTTTACAAGAAGAGATACAAACTTCACATCAACCGTAAGACAGCCGCGAGGCATGCACTAAAATTATCCACAATTATCTCAACTCAAAATTAAGAATCACTTCATGGACAGCAACGAAAAGAAAAGCAAGCGCCCGCGCATCGGAGTGCGCCCGGTAAGCTCAGACAGTGCCGACAACCACAGCAACGATTTTAACACGCAGGAGGGCAGCAGCCATCAGCCTGATTCTCAAGAACGTCATCAAGGCTCGTACAATTCCTACGGCAATAACCGTCCCTATCAGCCCCGTCCCTACAACAACAATCGTCAGGGTGGTTATGGCAACAACCGCTATAACAACAATCAGGGCGGTTACAACAACCGTTACAACAACAATAACAACCGTTACAACAACTATCAGCCCCGTCCGCAGGCAAATCCCCAGCTCGAAGGCGAAGTCCAGACTTCAGCCGAAGGCACTTCTGCGGCCACAACTGAAGGTGAGGGTACCGGCTATCAGCCACGTCCCTCTTACAACCGCTACAACAATCAGGGCGGTTACAACAACGGTAATCACTATAACAACAACCGTCAGGGCGGCTATAACAACAACCGTCAGGGCGGCTATAACAACAACCGCCAGGGTGGCTACAACAACAACCGTCAGGGCGGCTATAACAACAACCGTCAGCAGGGCGGCTACAACAACAACCGTCAACAGGGCGGTTATAACAACAACCGTCAGGGCGGCTACAACAACAACCGTCCTCAGGGTGGCTATAACAACAACCGCCAGGGCGGCTACAACAACAACCGTCAGGGCGGCTACAACAACCGTCAGCAGGGTGGTTTCAAGAAGCCCAACAACCGTCAGAATCAGTTCGGTATGCCGCAGGGCGGACGCAGCTTCACTCCGCGTCCCCGCCGTATCGAATACGAGATGCCTCTGCCCGATCCCAACGAGCAGATCCGTCTCAACAAGTTCATGGCCAACGCAGGTCTCTGCTCACGTCGTGAAGCTGACGAATACATTCAGCAGGGTCTCATCAAGGTCAACGGAGAGGTTGTCACCGAACTCGGAACCAAGATTTCTCACAGCGACGTTGTTGAGTATAACGACAAGGTTGTCACCCTCGAAAGCAAGTGCTACATCCTTCTCAACAAACCGAAGGATTGCGTGACCACCAGCGATGATCCCAATGGCCGTCTGACCGTCATGGATCTCGTGAAGGGTGCTTGCGAGGAGCGCATCTACCCTGTAGGTCGTCTCGACCGCAACACCACCGGTGTCCTTCTGCTCACCAACGACGGTGACCTCGCATCGAAGCTCACTCACCCGAAGTTCGTGAAGAAAAAGATTTACCACGTCTGGACCGACAAGGACATCGCCGAGGAGGATATGCAGCGTATCGCCGACGGTATCGAGCTTGAGGATGGTCCTATCCATGCCGATGCCATCTCCTACGCTACCGAGACTGATCGCAATCAGGCCGGTATCGAAATCCACTCCGGACGCAACCGCATCGTGCGCCGTATCTTCGAGAGCCTCGGTTACCACGTCACCAAGCTTGATCGTGTCTACTTCGCAGGCCTCACCAAGAAGAACCTCCCCCGCGGTCGCTGGCGCTATCTCACCCAGGAAGAGGTCAACTTCCTCAAAATGGGTTCTTTCGAGCAATAAACAGTTGACTTAATCTATAATCATATTTCACATCTGTAATGAAAAGGACTAAAGTAGTCGATCTGCTCAAAGATGCATCGCTCATTGGCACTGAAGTTGAGGCCAAGGGTTGGGTCCGCACCCGCCGTGGCAACAAGCATGTCCAGTTTGTGCAACTCAATGACGGTTCGACAATCAAAAATATCCAGATTGTGTTTGACATGGCCAAGTTCAGCGAAGAGGAACTCAAGCCTGTCACAACCGGTTCGAGCATCTGTGTCAAAGGCACACTCGTCGAATCACAGGGTAAGGGTCAGACCTGCGAAGTGCAGGCTGACACTCTCCTTGTCTACGGTACTGCCGATGTTGAGAGCTATCCTCTCCAGAAGAAGGGCCACACCCTTGAATTCCTCCGCGAGATAGCCCACCTCCGTCCCCGTACCAACACGTTTGGCGCAATCCTCCGCGTGCGCAGCACTCTTGCTTTCGCCATCCACAAGTTCTTCAACGAACGTGGTTTCCAGTATCTCCACACTCCTCTCATCACTGCAAGTGACTGTGAGGGCGCTGGCGCGATGTTCCAGGTGACAACCCTCGATCTCAACAATCTTCCCAAGGATGAGGAGGGTAAGACCGACTATTCGCAGGACTTCTTCGGCAAGCCCACTGCACTGACAGTGTCCGGTCAGCTCGAAGGTGAGCTTGGAGCTACCTCCCTCGGTCAGATCTATACTTTCGGCCCGACTTTCCGCGCCGAGAATTCCAACACTCCCCGCCACCTTTCGGAGTTCTGGATGATCGAGCCTGAAATGGCTTTCTATGACATCACTGACAATATGGATCTCGCCGAGGAGTTCGTGAAGTATTGTATCAACTATGCTCTTGAACATTCAATCGACGACATCACCTTCCTTCAGGAGATGTATGACAAGGATCTTATCGAACGTCTGAAATTCGTGGTTGAGAATGACTTCGTCCGTCTCAGCTATGGCGAGGGCGTCAAGATTCTTGAGGAGTCAGGTAAGAAATTTGAATTCCCCGTACACTGGGGAACTGACCTCCAGAGCGAGCACGAACGTTATCTCGTCGAGGAGCACTTCAAGAAGCCCGTTATCCTCACTGACTATCCGAAGGAAATCAAGGCTTTCTATATGAAGCAGAATGAGGACGGCAAGACTGTCCGTGCGATGGACGTGCTCTTCCCGCATATCGGTGAGATTATCGGCGGTTCGGAGCGCGAGGAGAACTACGACAAACTCCTTGCCCGCATCGAGGAACTCGGTATCCCGATGAAGGATATGTGGTGGTATCTCGACACCCGCCGCTTCGGCACTGTTCCTCACTCCGGTTTCGGCCTCGGTTTCGAACGCCTCGTGCTCTTCGTTACCGGCATGACCAATATCCGCGACGTGATTCCCTTCCCCCGCACTCCGGGCAAGGCTGAATTCTAAGACATACTTATAAATCATGATAAAGCAACAGAGGCACTACGCGAAAACCGTAGTGCCTCTGTTGCTTTTCTAACTGATTCAAATTTATGGATGGGGATGTCTAAATCTTAGTTGTCGGGTCAGCGTAAGTGTTGTTTTTCTCCGCGTTTTCCAATTCTTTCATCTGATGTTTTTCTTCACCCTTGCGTTCGTAGGTGCGTCCAACGAGCATCAACAGTCCGCTGACGATGATGATGGCGCAGATGGTGATTGATGTAGTCCATGTTGTGAATGCAACGATTCCGGCAAACATGATTATCATATATGCGATTACAACACCCATAAGCAGGATGAAGCCAATCCAAAAGAGACCTTTACCAAACGATTTCATAATACAAAATAGTTAATATGTGAGTTTTAATAAAATTCCTTATATACTATATAAATGTCTGTAGAACGAAAAAGTTTTGGGAAAAGTCCCTTTTGTTGACTTTTGGGTAACGGTGGCGTTCAAAGATTTGATGGTGTGAGCGTGTCAGTCAAATATCTTGTCCCAGTCTTTCCAGACCGCTTCATATCCGAGACGGCGGATGTCGGCGGCAACTGCTTCGGGGGAGCGGGGGTCTGACACCTCGAATTGTTCGAGGGCGTCGGGGGTCGAGACGTAGCCGCCCGGTTCGGTCTTGCTTCCAGCGCTCATGGATGTCACTCCGAGTTTCATCATGTTGGCGCGGAAGATCGGGTCTTCACGGGTCGAGTAGGAAATGTCCACATCGTGGTCGAAAATACGGAAAGCAAATGTGACCTGCGCGAGTTCGCGGTCGCTCATGACCACTTTGGGCTGATAGCCACCCTCGGCCGGACACATGCGCGGGAAGTTGACGCTGTAGCGGGTCCGCCAGTAGTTTTTGCGGAGATAGCGCAGGTGGCGTGCCATCATTGTCAGGTCGGTGCGCCAGTCTTCAAGTCCGATGAGCACACCCATGCCGATTTTGTGGACGCCGGCCTGCCCCATGCGGTCGAAGCCGTTGACTCGCCAGTCGAATATCGACTTCATCCCTTTGGGATGATAGTTGCGGTAGTTGGCGGAGTTGTAGGTTTCCTGGAAGCATACAACTCCGTTGAGACCACTCTTGACAAGACGTGCGTAGCTCTCGCTCTTCATCGGCATCACTTCGATGGTGAGATTGTTGAAGTAGGGGCGGCAGACGTGAAGCACTTCCTCGAGATAGTCCACGCCGTTGAGGGTCGGGAATTCGCCTGACACGATGAGGAGATTCTCGAAGGGTCCAAGACGGCGGATTGCCTCACATTCGGCTTTGACCTGCTCCATCGTCAGCGTGACGCGTTCGAGCGGGTTGCTGTGGTTGAAACCACAGTAGACGCAGTGGTTGGTGCAGGCGTTGGAGACATACATTGGGATGTACATCGAAATCGTCTTGCCGAAACGTTCGAGGGTGTAGCGATGGCTGAGTTGGGCCATCTCTTCAAGGAAGGGTTCGGCAGCGGGCGAGATGAGGGCCATGAAGTCCTCCACGCTCAGATTTTCCTTTCGCAGGGCTGCCCGGACATGGGCTGCCGTGCGTGACTGTATGAAACGTGTGGTCTCATCCCAGTCATATTTTTTCAGTTCGTCGGAAAACATGGTGTGAGGCTTTACTTTGCGCAGTCCTCCACGAGCTGGCTTGTGATTCGCATGGCGCAGAAGTTGGGTCCGCACATTGTGCAGAAGTGGTCATCGTCATCCTTATGGCTTTCGACATAGTACTGACGTGCGCGCGCAGGGTCGAGCGAGAGGTTGAACTGGTCTTTCCATCTGAATTCGAAACGGGCCTTGCTCATGGCATCGTCGCGTACCTGTGCGCCCGGATGGCCTTTCGCGAGGTCGGCGGCGTGGGCTGCGATTTTGTATGTGATGACACCGTTGCGGACATCCTCAAGATTGGGAAGCGCGAGATGTTCCTTCGGGGTGACGTAGCATATCATGGCGGTTCCCATCCATGCTATCTGGGCTGCACCGATTGCGGAGGTGATGTGGTCATAGCCGGGAGCGATGTCGGTGGTCAGCGGGCCGAGGGTATAGAATGGTGCTTCATGGCATTTGTCAATCTGACGGTCCATGTTCTCGCGGATTTTGTGCATGGGGACATGGCCGGGACCTTCGATAAGCACCTGGACATTGTGGCGCCAAGCGATTTCGGTCAGCTCGCCGAGCACATCGAGTTCGAGGAACTGCGAACGGTCGTTGGCATCATGGATTGAACCGGGACGGAGACCGTCGCCGAGCGATACGGCGACATCGTATGCTGCGAGAATCTCGCAGATTTCGTCGAAGTGGGTGTAGAGGAAGTTTTCCTGATTGTGGATGACTGCCCAGCGGGTCATGATGGAACCTCCGCGCGACACGATACCTGTCAGACGTTCCTGAACCATCTCGGCGTGGGCACGGAGCGCGCCTGCATGGATGGTGAAATAGTCAACTCCCTGCTCGGCTTGTTCGATGAGGGTGTCGCGATAGATTTCCCAAGTGAGATCCTCTACCTTGCCGTTGACTTTTTCGAGAGCCTGATAGACCGGTACGGTTCCGACGGGGACAGGGCAGTTGCGGATAATCCATTCGCGGGTTTCGTGGATGTTGTCGCCTGTCGAGAGGTCCATGAGGGTATCACCGCCCCAGTAGCAGCTCCAGACGGCTTTGCTGACCTCCTCTTCGATTCCAGACGAGAGGGCGGAATTGCCGATGTTGGTGTTGAGTTTGACGAGGAAGTTGCGGCCGATAATCATTGGCTCTGCTTCGGGATGGTTGATGTTGGCTGGGATGACTGCACGTCCGGCGGCAACTTCGTCGCGGACAAATTCAGGTGTGATGTGGGTTCTGATTCCGAGTGCTTGAGCATTGTTGTTCTCGCGTATGGCCACATATTCCATTTCCGGAGTGATTACACCTCGGCGGGCGAGTGCCATTTGTGTTATCTGCTGTCCGTCGGTTGCACGGCGAGGTGCATAGCGGTGGGCGAAGCGGATGGAATCGAGTGAGGGGTCGGCTTCGCGCATACGTCCGTAGTCGGATGTGATGTGGGGCAGTTGCTGAAGGTCATCGCGACGGGAAATCCACTCTTCGCGCAGACGTGGCAAGCCTTCGTTGATGTCGATTTTTACTTCAGGATCGGTGTAGACACCGCTTGTGTCATAAACATAGACAGGTGCGTTTTTGCGGGTCATGCGTTCGCCGTCGATTATCTTGACTGTCGGAGTGAGGTTGACCTTGCGCATCGCAACCTTTATCGGGTGGAGTTTTCCGTCGATATATACTTTTTCGGAACCCGGATAGGAGTTCACGTCAATATTTTCAATTTTCATGGGTGGATGAAATGAAGAAACGTGTGATTGGTTAAATGAATGGTGCTCGTGACTTAGAGATTCAGGAATTCTGTGAGCGGACTTGTTGCTGATGCCGAGTCAGAGACGGTACCGAGTCCGGCAAGGTAGGCTTTGCGTCCGGCTTCAACAGCCATCTTGAAGGCTACGGCCATCTCGACGGGATCGCCTGCGACGGCTATGGCTGTATTGACAAGGACGGCATCCGCTCCCATCTCCATTGCTTCCGCTGCGTGGGACGGCGCTCCGAGACCTGCGTCGATGACAACCGGAACACGGCTTTCGCGGATGATGATTTCGATGAAATCGCGGGTTTTCAACCCTTTGTTGGTGCCGATTGGTGCTCCGAGGGGCATGACTGCTGCTGTGCCGACTTCTTCAAGTCTTTTGCAGAGGACAGGATCGGCCTGAATGTAGGGGAGGACTTTGAAACCTTGTTTTGCGAGAATCTCCGTGGCTTTGAGGGTTTCGACAGGGTCCGGGAGGAGATATTTCGGGTCTGGGTGGATTTCGAGTTTTATGAAATCCGTGCCGAAACAGTCTCGCGCGAGGTTGGCGGCGAGGACGGCTTCTTCTGCCGTGCGGACACCCGATGTGTTGGGGAGAAACTGGACATGCTCACGGTTGATATGGCTGAGCATATCATCGTCTTCCTCGTGTTGCATGTCGATGCGTTTCATTGCTACTGTGATCATTTCCGAGCCTGATGCCAGAATTGATTGGAGCATAAGGGGGCTGGAGGAAAATTTGCCCGTACCTACGAATAGACGTGAGGTGAACTCTTTTCCCCCGATAGTAAGAATATCGGTCATATATGTAAAAGATTGGTTGTTAGTTCTTCATCCTGGCGAATGCTTCGTGGAGTTTTTCAATGGACCGGCGGGTGTAGTCGACCGGATCTGGAGCATTGATAATGGCGCCGCTCATTGCCACACCGTTTATGCCGGTTGCCATGAGCTGGTCGATGTCGTCGATGGTCACACCGCCGATTGCCACAATCGGAAGCAATATGTCGGCTGCCCTGACCTCCTTGACGATTTCCTTGTAGCCTTCGAGGCCGATAACCGGTGAGAGTTTGGATTTTGTGGTTGTGTAGCGGAACGGCCCGAGACCGACATAATCGACATCCCAGCCTTTGAATTTCTTGATGTCGTCGGCTGTGTTGGCAGTGCATCCGATGATGGCTTCCGCCCCCATCGTTTCGCGGGCGAGTAGGGGATTCATGTCTTCTTTGCCAAGATGGACACCGTGGACCGACATCTCCATGGCAAGTTCAACGCGGTCGTCGAAGACGAGGAAGGCCTCGTTTTCCTGACAGAGTGGAATAATCTCAAGAGCCGTCTGACGGAACTCTTCGTCAGTCGCGTCTTTGAGACGGAGCTGTATCCACTTGCAGCCGCCTTCGAGCACCATCTGTACTTCTTCGGCTATCGTGTATTTGTCGGAGGGGTGGGTTATGAATTGAAGCATAGCTTTAAAATTTATTCATTTGGTTGATAAAGTTCAGCATATCGCAGTTGTCGCCATCCCACGGGATGGAGCCGAGCATTGCGAAACCGCTGAAATTGTAACGTTTAAGTTCGTCAATACGTTCAGGAGTGACGCCTCCGAGAGCAATGACGGGTGTAGCCACAGAATCCAGTTGTGAAAGTTCGGTCGGAGTGAAGGCTGACCGGTAGCCCGATTTGGAAATGCTGTCGAAGATTGGGCTGAGGGTCACATAGTCCGGTCCGGAATTCTCCTTGACCTCTCCGATGGTGTGGCAGGAGCGGCTTAATGCTCCACGGTAGTTGACAGGAGGGGTTGGGCAACGCCTGTTGAGATGCAATCCTCCAAGGTTAAAGTCGTTGACGAGGTCGAAATGCCCGTGGAGCACAAGGCGGGAATGAAGCTCCTGAGGTATGGCTTCGATGAGGTCGCGCATCTCCCTGCGGCTTGCGCCGGGGTGACGGAGATGGACGCGGTACCATCCTCCTTCAAGGAGACATCGTATCATGCCGGGTTCCTTGCGTTCGTCGGGTATTTCGGGGGTGATTGCTATCTTTAACATCGGTTGGAGAGTCAATAATTGGGTATTGAGAACTTGTGATAGGTATTTATGGGGTATGCCGTTTGTCAGCCTCCGTAGAAGGCCTTGATGATTACTATCTTGTCACCTTCGGAAACTTTTTTGCTTCCACGCGACAAAGCCGGAACCACAGCCCCGTTGAGGGCTGTCGCTATGCCCTGCGGCTTGATTTCCTTTGCGTCGAGTGCATCCTGAATGGTTGCGCCTTCAGGAAGTTCGAGAGCCACATCGTTGATGAATATTTTCATATCTTGCGGTTGGGATTGAAATTTTTGAGTCTTCGGGGAGAGAAGAAGTGGTTGACAGGGCCGTGGCCTTTACCTGTGGTAATCCATGAGCCTTCCTTCAATGCGTGGGTCACATAGAGCTTTGCCATTCTGACAGCATCGGGCAGTTCGTAGCCGAGAGCGAGATATGAGGCTATGGCCGACGACAGTGTGCAGCCTGTACCGTGTGTGTTGCGGGTGTCGATGGCATCGGCGCGCAATTCGATTGCCTCGTCGTTGCCTTCAATGGCAAGCACATCAATCTTGAAATCCGTACGGTCGGTATCACCACCTTTTATAAGGATATTTCTGCACCCCATCTCCCTGAATTTCGCTATTTGCTTCGTGACATCGGTCTCGTCGGTGAGCGCCTTGGCTTCCATCTGGTTAGGGGTAATTATGGTGGCGAGAGGCAGAATGCGTCTCACAAGCGTCTCCACTGCTTCCTTTTCCAGAAGCACGGAACCGGATGTGGAAATCATCACAGGGTCGACGACAAGATTGGCAGGGCGGTAATGTCCGAGTCTTTCAGCAACCGCTGAGGCTACATCCGCATTGCAGAGCATTCCGATTTTTGTAGCGAGCGGTGGGATGTCGGTCATGACCATATCAATCTGGTCGGCCACAATCGCAGGGCTGACAGGCATGATGGAGCGGACTCCGGTTGTGTTTTGAGCGGTGATTGACGTGATAGCCGACATGGCATAACAACCTATGGCCGACATGGTCTTAATGTCGGCTTGGATGCCTGCGCCTCCCGAAGAGTCGCTTCCGGCTATTGTGAGAACTGGGAAATATGTTCGCATCGTGCAGATTATATTGTTAGCATATAGACTTATGCTGTCACCTGGTTGGTGATGCATGTATCTGACAAAGCGATGCGGGAAAATGAGTCTGAAAAAACTTCCTCCTTGCCGACGGATAATCAGTCGCGTGGAAACCACACACATCTATATCCGTAACATCTGTCACCGGCGATTTATGATTCACCGTAGATTGAATATTAAAAACTGTCAGGCAGGCTATCGTTCAGCCGACCGTGGATAACAGCAAGGACTTATGCAATCCCTTCGGCGGTACTAACCGCATCAGGTTCGGAGGGTATCATCTCAGCGTCCCAATAGGCACGCACCCCTTTGTCGCCACAAAGTTAATTCATTAAAATTTAATAGCCAAATAAATTTTAGATTAGTGGAATGGGTTGGTTCTTTTGAATGAAAACATGTATATCAGGAAGCCCCACAAGCCCTTAATTTTTTTCTGATGTAAAAGCACGCGATGGCTCTGTAAGCCGGATATGCCGGAAAACGTTCCTCATTTCCGGTTTCCGGGTTTATATATTTAACGTTCTCACTCATTGATTCAAAATGAAAGAGAAGTCTTTTCCACCATGTCGCGTTCAGAGAATGCCTTTTGCTTTCAGCTATAGCCTTCTGCTCGATAGCTTTTATAATTGCCATACGATTTATTCGCAATATCGGGTGGTTAAGGTTCAAGACATTGCTATCGCTTTCAAGAGAATTACGGTCCGTATTTCCGATTTCGACTTGTAAATCATGACTATTGACATGTATGACTGCTCCGGCATTCTGACTTTTGGAATTGGTGACATATTTGAAATATGCCGGAAGATTATTGTCAAAAATGTCGAAATGAATTTCGCTACTTCCTTTACGAAGATCACAATGGTGGGAAGCGAATCCTTTTTTGGACGGTATATACCCGATTGCACCGGGACAGCAGGCTACAAGATTTTCATATATCATCCTTTTCTCTGCCGTCTTAAGGGTTTCTCTCGGTATGACATGTTCGATCCTCATACGGTCAGCACGAGGCTCTTTATTGTCGTGAAATTGACGGTCGATACATGGAATCCTTCGTCCGCAGTATGCGCAAGTGAAGCCCTGTTGTGTCAACAGTGAGAATTTAAGCTCAGATGTCGCCTCATAGTCGGCTCCCGGTGTTTGCCGATGATTGGCCCATGCTTGAGGTTCCGGACCTTTGTTAACAGTTTCCATCCCCGAAATCATTTAGTGACAGAAGAGTTTCAGCTTCGGTAAGGTCGGGTAGTGTATTTCCGAATCGTGAACGCATTTGATCAATCAATTCCTGAGCCTCCATATTCATACCATTGTCGATGAGGTCAAAAAGTCTGACAAGTTGAGATTGAACTTCTGCGTCACGCACCTGTAATCCGAGCAAATCAAGAATGGCATTGACATCAAGCCCGAACGATGGTAATTGAGTGGAAATAATTAATCCATTTTCATTCTGGAGTCTTACCACTTGATCCGACGGCGTGTTTTCCACTCCTCCCATGACCCTTGGAGAATGAGAAGTGGCAATAAACTGTAACCTTGGAAATGCATTATGCAGCCCTTTGACAACTAATGCTTGCAATGACGGATGCAGGTGGAGGTCTATTTCGTCTATCAGAACGGTTCCACTTGTCAGTCGTGGGGCCTCCGCTCCATAAAGTTCTCCGTTGAGCAAGAGTGCGCGGAATGCCAGATTTATTACGATGTCAACCAGACGAAGGTAGCCGTCCGGTAAAAGATCGTAGGTCACCTCTCGGCCATCAGTATAATTTACAAATATCTCATTTAGAGATACAACAGGATTAATATCGCTGATTATTCCGCATCCATTCGGGCCGAGTGCATCGCAGATGGCATTTTTTACACCTTCTACTTCCCACAAACGCCGACGGGTTTCAGAAAGCACCTTTATCCTCTGCCACCAATGCGATCCAAAACCACCACCGGTAAGACAACCAAGATATCCGAGAGTCGGTTTCGTGGAAGGAGACAGAAATTTTTTTTGTGGAATTTTTTTATCAACATGAGTGTAGACAGTGGAAATTGAATCAAAAAGCGGCAAAGGAATCGTTCTTTGTTTGTCTTCACCGGCTACTGTATACAATTTTTCCTTCAATAAGCGGCCATAGTCGCGGAGAGGGATTATTCCGCCGACAAGATTACGGCTGTTTTTTGGCGAGTTTTTTCTGACCTCGAGTAATTTGTCCGGCCATTCAATCAGAGATGCGTCGAGAAGCATCGGTGCGAGTGAAAACTCAATGGATATTGGAAGCGACGGCGCTTCCCAATCGCCTATGGTGTGTAAACGGAAATCATCATTACCGGGGGATAGCCATGTCGTGTTTTCATCGTTAAATCCACTGAAAAACGAACTGAGTGCATATTTTACGGCCTTGAGTACAGAGGTCTTTCCACACGCATTATCACCGACGATAATGTTAACGCCGGGTGTGAATGACATCGCAAACTCATGAAGTCCTCGGAAATCATGAACAATGAGGGTTTCCATCGATATTTTGATTTTATATTAACGGTATGGCGAATATACGCAGAATATTTTGTACGGCCAAATCGAACTTGCATTAATTTAACACTGAATTTTAACGTTGGAAGTTGGGGGAAGTTGGGGGAAATGTTGTAAATTTGCAATCGCCATGCTTGATATGCTTAAATTTTCAAGAAAGCCTTATAAGGTTGGCCTTGTCCTCAGCGGGGGTGGGGCCAGAGGTTTCGCACACGCCGGTGCACTGCTCGCTTTGGAGGAGGTCGGTATCAAGGCCGATATTATCGCCGGGGTGAGTGCCGGATCAGTAGTGACGGCCATGTATGCTTCCGGAATGGCTCCGGAGGAGATTGTGACGGCTTTCAGCGATGTGAAGTTTGGCGATTTCGCCGAGCTTGGAGTGCCACGCGACGGTTTTTTTTCGATGGACGGTTTCAAGAAGTTCTTGAAAAAGCAAATTCCTTACGATAAGATTGAGGATCTGCCACTGCCGGCCATGATATGTGCCACGGATCTCGACAATAATAAGCCTGTGGCCTTTTCGGAAGGGAGCATAGTCGACTGTGTGGCTGCTTCGTGCAGTATTCCAATTGTCTTCAAGCCTGTCAGAATCGGAGGTGTGACCTACGTTGACGGCGGTGTGCTTGCCAATCTTCCGGCATGGGCGCTCAGGGACAGTTGCAAGTATCTAATCGGAATAAATTGCAGTCCGGTGCCTCACCGTGGAAAGCCGAAGTCCATCATGGACATCGCTCACCGCACATACGATCTTCTTGTAAAAAACAATTCCCAGCCACAGATGGAACTCTGTGACCTGGCCATAAGCATTGATGATGTGGCATCATATAAGGTGTTCAATCTCAAAGAAATCCGCAGGGTGTTCCGCTCCGGCTACGACAGCACTCTGTCGGCGCTCCTCGACGCGGGTTTCACCCATCGGGGACCGAGGTTGAAGTCATGAAAGCGATTAGCCACACAACGTAGCAAAAAATGTATATATAGTAATGTAGTATGGATCGAAAACCAATAATCTATCAGTTATTACCACGTCTCTTCACTAATACCAACAACCACTGTATCCCGAACGGCACATACGCTCAGAACGGTTCGGGAAAGATGAATGACATAACCGATACGGTTCTCGCAGGAATCAAGGAACTTGGTGCCACGCATGTGTGGTATACAGGTGTGATCGAACACGCCACCAAGACTGACTACAGCAGCGAGGGCATACGTCCCGACAATCCATACGTCGTGAAGGGGCAGGCCGGTTCGCCATACGCAATCAAGGACTACTATGATATTGACCCTGACCTTGCGGTCGATGTCAAGAATCGCATGGGTGAGTTTGAGGCTCTTGTCGCGCGCACCCATGACGCAGGTCTTGAGGTTGTGATTGATTTTGTCCCCAATCATACGGCCCGACGCTACTACAGCGATGCGAAGCCTGCTGGAATCCGGGATTTCGGTGAGGATGACAATACAGAGATGTTCTTCAGCCCGAACAACAACTACTATTATATCACCCGTCAGCTTTTCGCTCCTTCAATTGATCTCGGGACCGGCAAGAAGGCATATATCGAGTTCCCTGCAAAGGCTACCGGCGATGATTGCTTCTCGGCGTTTCCGGGTGTCAACAACTGGTATGAGACCGTAAAACTCAACTATGGCCGTGACCCCGGCAACTGGACCACGCATTTCCGTCCGATTCCCGACACATGGATGAAGATGCTCCACATCCTGCGTTTCTGGGCTTCGAAGGGTGTCGACGCTTTCCGCTGCGACATGGCCCACATGGTGCCTCTCGAATTCTGGCAGTGGGCAATACCCAATGTCAAGGACCGCTATCCGCGCATCAAGTTCATCGCGGAACTCTACGATGTGAAGATTTACCGCGATTTCATTGAAAAGGGTGGTTTTGATTATCTGTATGACAAGGTGAATCTCTACGACACGCTCCGTGGCATACAGTGTTCGAACTATTCTGCTGCAACCATCACCAATTGCTGGCAGACAGTCGAGGGCATATCCGGAAATATGCTCAACTTCCTTGAGAATCATGACGAGCAGCGTTTCGGCTCGAAATTCTATGCCGGCGACCCTGCCAAGGCGATTCCTTCATTGGTCGTAAGCTCCATGATTTCCACCGGTCCGATGCTTATCTATGCCGGACAGGAACTTGGCGAACAGGCCACGGATACTGAGGGCTTCAGCGGTTATGACGGACGTACGACCATCTTTGACTACTGGAGTGTGGCTACGTTGCGACGCTGGTACAACAACGGCAAGCCAGACGGTTCGCAGCTCACTCCGCGTGAGCGTTGGCTGCGTGCGAAATACTGCACAATCCTCGGACTATGCAACCGTGAGCGCGCAATTGCCCATGGCCGTTTCTTTGACCTGATGTATGTCAACTATCAGAATCCGACTCTCAACCCTCACCGCCAGTATGTGTTCATCCGCTCCTGCGACGGGGAGACATTGCTGATTGCCGTTAATTTCTCATCCGATTCCTGTGACCTTGCAATCGAGATTCCGCGTCACGCCTTCGATATGCTCAATATTCCGGAAGGAGAGGTCGTGGCAACCGAACTTATTACCCGTGAGCAAGATGTGAAGGATCTGAGTACGCATAAACCGTTCCGTACGATGATTCCTCCATACGATGCAGTGGTCTGGAAGATTCGTAACCGTCAGGTGAAACCACTTTCCGAGAGGACGCTGAAGGCGTAAGAAAAACGACAAATAAAACCGATACATAAAATCGGCCTCATTTCAGGTATAGTCCGGAATGAGGCCGATTTTATGTATCGGTTTTATTGTATCTTACGGAAGATATTCAGATGGTGTCTAATTTTAGTGATTAGACACCATCTGATTTCAGTGATGGATTATTTAGTCGTGGCTGGGAGTGTGCGGTACTGTTCAGAGTAGCGGAGCACCTGGGGAAGATATTCCTCCTCGTAGCTTACAGTCACGTCGGTGATGTTGCCATCCTTGTCGGTGACAGGAGTGTAGACGGGGTTGACGAAGCCCTTGTAGGGGGCGATGTCGAGTTTGGCATAGCGGTCGAGCACTTCCTTGTGGAGTTGCGGATCGACTTTCACGCCGTAGGTCTCGACGAGGTCACGTCCGGCCTCATAGTCGCCTTCGCTCTTGATGCGCTGCACTTCGCCGAGGAGCTGTCCGAAGAGGTCGCGGAGCTTGGCGTAATCGTTGATTTTGATGAAGGTCTTTCCATCGCGCTTCACCATTTCGATGACGTTGTCAGACTTACCTTTTTCAAACACCCAAGCCGAGATGAGCTGACGGTTACGCATGTGGGCTTCCTCAACATCCTTTCCGGGTTCGATGCGCATGAGCTGGGTCATGAGACCGTTGAGGATATACTTGTAGTACTCAGCCTTGTAGGCATCGGGATTGTCAAGAAGACCGAGTTCGAGGAGTTTCGGGTCAGCGAGGTAGTAGAGCGCGAAAAGGTCGGCGCGGGCTTCCTCAAGGGTTGAACCGTGGGCTTTGAGTGCGTCGGGGTCAACACCGGGGAGCAGACGACCGGATGCATGACCGAGACATTCATGGAGGTCGGTGTGGAGATTGTCGGTGATGAAGAGATATTTGTCCATGAGGTCTGAGGTCTCCTGGTCAATGACGAACTCCTCATTAAATCCGTTGCCGTGCGAAGCCTCGTCGTAAGCCTGGGTGATGTTTTCAAGAGTCACCGATTTAGAGCCGTGGGCCGCGCGGATCCAGTTTGCGTTGGGGAGGTTGATGCCGATGGGGGTTGCGGGATATGCATCGCCTGCGAGGATGGCGGCAGTGATGACCTTGGCTGTCACGCCTTTCACCTTATCCTTGCGGAAGCGGGGGTCTACAGGTGAATTCTGTTCGAACCATTCGGCATTTCCGGAAATGATTTCGGTACGGTGTGAGGCTTCGAGATTCTTGAAGTTGACGATTGATTCGAAAGCTCCTGTCATGCCGAGGGGATCACCGTAGCTTTCGATAAAGCCGTTGATGAAGTCGACCTGAGAACCGGTGTCCTCGACCCATGCGATTGAGTAGTCATCAAAAGCTTTGAGGTCGCCTGTGGTGTAGAATTCGATGAGTTTGTTGATGACACCACGCTGAGTGTCGTTTTCGGCATATTGTGCGGCTTTGCCGAGGAGGTCGACAATCTTGGTGATTGACTCGGAGTAGAGGCCACCGACCTTGTAGGGTTGTTCGATGACTTTGCCGTTTTCTTTTGTCACGCGGGTGTTGAGGCCCCATGAGATGGGAGTGGCATCGGTTGTGTCCTTGCGGGCATTGTAGTAGCCTTCGACGTCTGCTTGGGTGACACCATCATAGAGGTTGTTGGCAGAGGTGACGATGAGGTCCTGACCTTCTGCCTGATTGACGCGTTTCGGCATGACTGTGGGGTTGAAGATAACCTCATAGAGTGTCTCGACGTTTTCAGGTTGCTTGTCAGCAGGAAGTTTGGCAACGAGCTCAGCGAGGAATTCGCGGGAGAAGGCCGGAGTGAATTTATCCATCGAATAGTGGTGATGGATGCCGTTGGCGAACTCTATCTGTTTGAGATAGGTTTCAAGACCTTTGAAATCTTTGTTTTCACGGTCACCGTCGTAAGCCTTGTAGGTGTTTTCGATAAGGTCGCGGATGGCGAGATTGTATTTTCCGTTCTGATCCCAAAGCATGTCACGTCCGGTGATTGCTGCTTCGGTCAGATAGTAGATGAGGATGCGCTGCTGCGGGGTGAGTTTTTCGAAGTCGGGCACTTTATAGCGGAGAACTTCGATGTCGGCGAAGCGGTCGACAGTATAGTCGAAATCATCGCTCTTAACGTCGGTGGCTTTCGATGCACACGACGAGATGGCTAATGCTGCCATGGCTGGATAGATGAATTTGGTTAAAGACATTTCTTTAAGTATAAAGTATTAAGGTTAAAGTGTTAAGTCATTGAAGCGTTGAGTATAAAGTAGTATAGAGTATAAAGTATAGAGTATAGATAATAGTTTTGCTGATGTTGGGGAGAGGAGAGGTACTTGGGATTCCTTTACTTTATCCATAACTTTTACCTCTTAACTTTTACTTTATCCTTTATACTTTATACTTGGAGCGAAGCTCCACATACTTAGCGCGTAGCGCTATTCAACGTAGAGGACGAGGCCTTTGAGGTATTCGCCTTCGGGATGGTAGATGTTGACCGGGTGGTCAGCAGGTTGGGTGAGCTGATGGAGGATGCGCACCTTGCGGCCCGACATCGCTGCAGCAGTGAAGACGGCGAGGCGGAACTGCTCTTTGGAGATGGCCTGCGAACAGGAGAAGGTGAAGAGGATGCCTCCGGGTGCGATTTTTTCAAAGGCTGCCGCGTTGAGTCTTCTATAGCCAATCATCGCGTTACGGATGGCACTGCGGTGTTTGGCAAATGCCGGCGGGTCGAGGACGATGAGGTCGTAGGTACCTTTCTCCATGCGTCCGAGGAATTTGAAAGCATCCTCAGCGTATGATTTGTGGCGCTCGTCACCGGGGAAGTTGAGCGCGATGTTTGCATCTGTGAGTGTGATTGCTTTTGCGGAAGAATCGACAGAGTGGACAAGCTCGGCTCCACCACGCATTGCATAGACGGAGAAACCTCCGGTGTAGCAGAACATGTTGAGCACTCTCGCGCCATGACTGAATTTCTGGATGAGGGCGCGGTTGTCGCGCTGGTCAACGAAGAAACCGGTCTTCTGACCTTTGAGCCAGTCGATGTTGAACTTAAGTCCGTTTTCCACCGCGATATTGGTGTCAAACCCACCTATGATATAGTCGTTGACAGGGTCGAGACGCGCCTTGAACGGAAGTGTTGTCTCGGATTTGTAGTAGACATTTTTGATTCCGGCATCGGGCAGACGGGTAAGCTCTTCGGCAATGATATTGCGCGCGAAGTGCATACCCGGACTATGGGCCTGGAGGACAGCGGTGTCACCGTAGATGTCAACCACGCAACCGGGGAGGAAATCGCCTTCGCCGTGAACGAGGCGGAAGGTGGTGTTGTCGGGGCGGATGAGTCCGAGACGCTTGCGCAGCGCCCATGCCTGTCCGAGACGTTCGGCATAGAACGATGCATCGATTTCTCTTTCAGCCGAGTCGAGCATACGGACGGCAATCGAACCGATTTCATAATGGCCCACACCGAGCGGGCGGCCGTCGGCAGCCTCCACACGGACTGTCTCTCCCTCTTCAAGTCCTTCGGGAAGATGCGCGATGGCTCCGGAGAAGACCCAGGGATGGAAGCGCAGGAGCGATTCCTCCTTGCCGCGTTTCAGTGTGATTGTTTTGAGCTGTGATGACATATCGAAAAAAATTGCGTTTTTTAGCGTATGGATAGTTTGTGCGTGGCGGCAGACTGTTTATTTAAAGAAAGCCCGGAAGATGTCGTTGCCGTTGGCATAGAGCAGGAGCATGAGGAGGAAAGCCATGCCGATGTACTGGGCTACGATGAGAACTTTTTCGGGAGCTTGTTTTCCGGAAACGATTTCCCAAAGGAGGAAAAGGACGTGGCCACCGTCAAGACCGGGTATAGGAATGATGTTCATGAAGGCGAGTGCCACCGAGAGGAAGGCTGTGATTTCCCAGAATGAGAGCCAGTTCCAGCGTTCGGGGAACATGTTTCCGATGGCACCGAATCCGCCGAGGCTTTCTGCGCCTTCCTGCGAGAACACATGTTTCATCGAGCTGACATAGTTGGTGAGGGTTGTGGTGCCTATTTCCCAGCCTTTGGGGAAGGATTCAAAGAAGTTGTAGTCGATGGTGACAGGCTCGTAGACAGCGGTGATAGGTTTGAGCTGGAAACCGAGTTTGCCGTGTTCGTTGGGAGTGACAGTCATTTTCAGGGTCTTGCCTTCGCGTTCCACTGTCACGGGGACAGGCTTGCCGGCATATTGGAGGAGCGCTGCGGTGAGTTCCGTAAAGGCAGGAGTCGCGATTGTGTCGATAGCCACGATGTGGTCTCCCTCTTTGAGCCCTGATTTGGCGGCTGCCTCACCGGGGACAATGCGGTCGATGTAGACTTGCAGACGGTAGGCGAGGAAGCCTTTGTCGTCATTGAGGCGGAAAAGGAAGTCGTCGGGGATGTTGATATTTACGGTATCCTTATGGTTTCGGATCACGGTCACGACATCGGCATCTGCCATCTGGTAAGGATAATCACCTTTTGAAGCATCAAGGAGCACACCGTCAGCCATATAGGGTATGTCACCGTTGCGGAAACCCACTTTCTGGGCCGCAGGAGTGAAGTCGAAGCCTTCGGTAGCGGCATCGAAGGGGATGTATTGCGCTCCCCAGTGCATTGCAATGCCTGCATAAATAAGGATGGCAAGGATGAAGTTGAACATCACGCCTCCGAGCATCACCAGAAGGCGTTGCCATGCAGGTTTGGTGCGGAATTCCCAAGGCTTTGGTTCCTGCTTCATCTGCTCGGTGTCCATCGACTCGTCAATCATGCCTGCAATCTTGCAGTAACCTCCGAGAGGAATCCAGCCTATGCCATATTCGGTGTCGCGCCAAGAGCTTTTGTTTGGATCGGCATTCGGTTTCTGTTTAGGCTTCCATTTGAAGAGCGAGAAGTATGGGTCGAAGAACATGTAGAATTTCTCGACCTTGATGCCGAAGATTCGGGCGAATATGAAGTGACCGAACTCGTGGATAATCACAAGGAAGGCCAGTGCGACAATGAGTTGCAGAGCTTTTATGAGAAATGTTTCCATTAAGGGAGTGGAGGTTTAGTTTTGAGTTGTGAGTTTTGAGTTATTTGGCCTATTGGGCTTATTAGTCTTATTGGGCTTACTTAAGTCAAATAGGGCAAATAGGCCTAATAAGTCTAATAGGTCAGATAGGGCCAATAGGCCCGATAGGACTTATCTCAGTTTCATCTTGCAGCCGGTTTTTTCTTCCGAGAATGCAATGGTGGCGCGGTGGGTTGCCACATAGTCGTCGAGAGTGGGGGAGTTGATGAAGGGGATGGCCGCGAGTGCGTCGGTGATGGTTGTGTAGATTTGCGGGAAGCTGATTTTTTCTTCGAGGAATGCCCGGACGGCTACCTCATTGGCAGCATTGATGATACAAGCTGTATTTCCGCCTCGGTTGAGTGCGTAGGGAGCAAGCGTGAGGCAGGGGAATTTTTCAGGATCCGGTTTCTCGAATGTAAGTTGGGCGTAATCGCTGAGCGAGAGCGGACGTTCCGACGATGGCAGACGTGTGGCATCACCAAGAGCGTAGCGGATTGGCAGACGCATGTCGGGGATGCCGAGCTGAGCTTTGACAGCGCCGTCGATGAATTCAACCATTGAGTGGACAATCGACTGCGGATGCACCACGGCCTCAATCCTGTCGGGGGTGATGTCGAAAAGCCAGCGGGCCTCGATGATTTCAAATGCCTTGTTGAGCATGGTTGCGGAGTCGATTGTGATTTTCGCACCCATGTTCCAGCGCGGATGGTGGAGGGCTTGGGCAGGAGTGACATCCGCTATCTGTTCGCGTGTGAAAGTACGGAAGGGGCCGCCAGAGGCTGTGATGATGAGTTTACTTACGGTTGAGTTGTCCTCGCCGACCAGACACTGATAGATTGCTGAATGCTCGGAGTCGACCGGTATCACCCGTGTCGGAGATTCAGCGAGAAGTTTTGTGACAAGCTCACCGGCTACGACCAGTGTCTCCTTGTTGGCAAGTGCTATCTGCTTTCCGGCACGGATGGCACGGATTGTCGGGAGCAGACCGCTGTAGCCGACGGTGGCAGTGACAACTGTATCAAAGTCCGGACGCTCCATCGCGTCGGCCATGGCTGCGCTTCCGGCAGCGGTTTCTATGCCAAAAGGCGAGAGAGCCTCGCGCAGACGATCGTATTTCGATTCGTCGGCGATAATGGCCAGAGAGGGGCGAAACCTGATGGCCTGTTCAATCAGTTGCTCTACATTGGATCCGGCGGCAAGCATTGTCGCCTTGAAGCGCTCAGGGAACCGCGAGATGACATCGAGTGTCTGCGTTCCTATCGACCCCGTTGAGCCGAGGATTGCTATGTTATGTGGCATGGATGTATGATCTTTATTTACGCAATGCGTTTAAGAACTGCAAAAATACGGAAAATTCGTGAGATAATGATAGCGTCCGGCCAAATAAAGTGAATGTATCAGGAATGAACATTCGATTTCGATGCCTGCAATGAGCTAAAATTGCTATGTTTGGGTGAAATATCCGTGAAAAATCTTATATTTGCTTGAAATTTCAGAATCATCACATTCTAAAGTTTATTATGAACATGTTGCAGAAAATATTCATCCCTGTTCTGTGCGGTTTTGCAGGAGCCATGACGGTATATGGTGAAACCCCTCTGACCGGCGACATTGAAAATCCGGAGGTCTTTGCGGTCGGAAGGGAATATCCGCGCTCAACGGCAATTCCGTATGCTTCGGTCAAAGAGGCCGAAAGTTTTGATTACAATCAGTCGCCATGGTTTATGTCATTGAACGGTCAGTGGAAATTCAATTTCTCGGAGAGACCGGATGTGCGTCCCGTCGATTTCTACAAGCCGACCTCTGACGTCTCGTCATGGAAAGAAATTGCCGTTCCGTCGAATTGGGAGATGGAAGGATATGGAGTCCCGATTTACACGAATGTCATATACCCATATCCCAATAATCCTCCATACGTCCCTCATGATGACAATCCTGTCGGCAGCTACCGGCGGAGTTTCATGCTTCCGCCAGATTGGGCCGGACGACAGGTGTTTCTTCATTTCGACGGATCGACGGCAGGAATGTATGTGTGGGTCAACGGCGAGAAAGTCGGCTATGTGCAGAGCACAAAAAATCCGGCTGAGTTCAACATTACCAAATATCTCCGGCCGGATGAAAATATTATTGCATGTGAAGTGTATCGCTGGACAGACGGGTCATATCTTGAGGACCAGGATTTCTGGCGTCTGTCGGGAATTGACCGCGATGTGTATCTCTATTCCACGGCCGATGTCCGCATCAGAGATTTCTTCGCTTTGGCTGACCTTGACAAAGCCTATCGCAATGGACATCTAAATGTGAGTCTCGATGTTCAGAATCTATCCGGAAAAAAATCCGACATTCGGGCAAATCTTCTCCTGACATCTCCCGATGGCAGAAAAGTAGCGACGGCCTCCAAAAAGGTCAGTGTCGTGGCCGACGGCAATGCTTCTCTTGATTTTGATTGCAAGGTCAATGATGTAAGGAAATGGGACAGCGAACATCCCAATCTTTATTCGCTCGTCCTCTCGCTTACAGACAGCAAGGGGAATGTCATCGAGGCCACATCGGCCCATGTCGGGTTCAGGAAAGTGGAGATAAAGGATGCTCAACTCATGATTAATGGAAAACCGTTGGAAATCAACGGTGTGAATCTCCATGAACACCATCAGACGAAAGGCCATGTCGTCGATATGGAGACAATGCTCCGGGACATAGCCATGATGAAGAAACACAACGTCAACGCCGTGCGAACAAGCCACTATCCGCAGTCGCCCCTCTGGTATGACCTTTGTGACCGTTACGGCATCTATCTGGTCGATGAAGCCAATATCGAGGCCCACGGACTTGACGGCAGGAAAAACGGACATCCGAGCCATGAAGCAAACTGGAAAGGGGCTGTCCTTGACCGTCATTATTCACTCGTGGAACGCGACAAGAATCACCCGAGTGTGATAATATGGAGCTTAGGTAATGAGATTGATAATGGTGTGAATTTCCATGCTGCATACGATTGGATAAAGTCGCGCGACACTTCGCGTCCCGTGCAGTTCGAACGTGCCGGCTGGGATAGGAATACCGACGTTATCTGCCCGATGTATCCGTCAATGGATTATATACGGAGCTATGCTTCAAAGGAGGATGCAACGCGTCCGTTCATAATGTGTGAGTATGCCCATGCCATGGGTAATTCAACCGGTAATTTTCAGGAATATTACGATATAATCCGTTCGTCAAAGCAGATGCAGGGTGGTTTCATCTGGGACTGGGTGGAGCAAGGTCTGCTGACACGTGATGAAAACGGAAAGGAATACTGGGGTTACGGTGGCGACTTCGGTGCCGAGAAATACACTGATGACGAAAATTTCTGTTGCAATGGTCTTGTGCAGCCTGACCGCACCGCCCATCCGGGATTGATGGAGGTCAAGAAGGTGTATCAGGACATCCTGTTTTCTCCCGTTGACCTTGAAAAAGGCCGGATAAGGGTTGAAAACCGCTTCCATTCGACTAATCTGAATGATTTTGATTTCAGATGGCAGTTGCTCGAAAACGGAAAGATTGTCAAGAATGGAACTTTCGCCGTGGATGCCGCTCCGGAGACTGAAAAAATTGTCACAATTTCAGGCTTGACGTGTGATAATCCTGAGTCGGAATATTATCTACAGGTCTATGCAATGACCAAGAATCCGACGGAATTGGTTCCGGCAAATCATGAAGTTGCCCGTGAGGAATTCTGTCTGAACAAGGGTGATTGGTTTGCAGATTGCGGCGCGAGTGTGTCAGGTCAGGCACCATCGGTTTCGGAAAGTAAAGATGGGTGGACTGTCGGGTGTGCCGATGGCGTCACGATGAAGTTTGACCGCCGTAACGGTATGATGCGTGATTATGCGGTCGATCGCAAGATGCTTTTCCGTGACGGTCCTCGGCCATCGTTCTGGCGTGCGCCGACTGACAACGACTGGGGTAACAATGCTCATATCCGTTCCAACGCATGGCGTTATGCGTCTGAAAACCGCAAGTGTACAGGTACGGAGATTTCGACTGTTGGTAACTGCGTTGTTGTCACTGCACATTACAGACTTAAAGATGTGCCGTCTGATTATAATGTGACCTATACGGTGAGGCCTGACGGTAAGGTCAAGGTGGATGTGGCATGGAAGTCAGACGGCGGAAATGCTCCGGAACTGATGCGTTTCGGAATGATGCTGCCCATGGACCGTAGATTTGACAATTTCAGTTGGTATGGCCGCGGTCCGTGGGAAAATTATTCTGACCGAAACACATCCTCGTTCATGGGTGAGTGGAGTGCAAGCGTGGGTGAGCAGTATTATCCTTATATCCGTCCGCAGGAGTCTGGCAACAAGACAGATGTCCGCCGGGCGACCCTGACTGACAACGCCGGCTTCGGAATAAGGGTGGATGGATGTCAGCCATTGAATGTAAGCGCGCTTGATGTCACTCCGGCAGACCTCGACCCAGGAATGAAGAAGCATAACATGCATAACAGCGATGTGCGCCACAGCCGTTCGACCGTGTATCTCAACATAGACCTCGCCCAGCGCGGACTTGGTGGCGACAACAGTTGGGGCAGCAGACCGCATGACAGCTACAGGCTTGTGGACCAGGAATATCAATATTCATTCATCATATCGCCGGTGAAACCGTAAAAAAGTCGTAATCAGCCACATCAGGAGCATCATCCGGTGTGGCTGATTATGTATAATTGATGTGAAACCGCTGACAAATATGTGAAAATGTGTGATTTGGCATGGTTTTTGCTGAAATAGTAGTAAATTTGCATATACCAAACTACGCTTATGAATCATCATATAGATATATCCAAGGATATAGAGCGACTGCTTTCGCAGCGCCGTGTCAATGATGCCCTCGACCTCATTGACAATGCTACCGCCACACTCGGAGCAAGTCCGGAACTGCGGTCGGCTACCTCGCGACTGCGCGAAAGCTATCAGTTCATGACCCACTACGCGCTGATGGGTATGCCGGATCCGGCACGCCCTGAACTGTATGCCGGTATTCTTGCCGACATCCGTGCGCTTGCCGACGAGCTTCACCGCCGTTCGCGTCTTGAGGATGCACCGACGCTCTATTTCAACACTCTCCGCTATCAGAACACCCGTCCTGACATAAATATCGCTTCGCTTCTTGACGAGTATCGCCGTGTCAACCGCCGTCTGCAGATGGCCATGCTGACCGAGGATGTCGAGAAGGCCGGACGTGAGTTCACAATCCGTGCGGAGGACATTGAGAAACGGTTGTTCAATCAAATCTGGACCACTTATCCACTGAGTGTCGACGATGCTGCTGCCATCGGCAATCTTATGACCGACATTTCTCTCCCGCGCCATTTCAAGCAATTGTGTGTGGCAGCCCTGATGCTTGGACAGCTCGAATATCCCGACGAGCGCCGTCTGCGTTTGCTGATGGATGCATATACATCGGATGATGCCGAGCTGTCGGTCCGCGCACTCTGTTCGCTGCTGATTGTCATGTCGGTTCAGCGTGACCGCCCGTTCTCGCCGTCGCTTGTAAGACGTTTTGACTCATTGCGCGAACTGCCGGGATGGGGAGCCGATGTGAAAATGGCATTGCTTCAGTTCATCCGTGCGCGTGACACTGAGCGAATTGGCCGCAAACTCACTGATGAGGTGATTCCGGAGATGATGAAGTTGCAGCCCGAACTTGAGAAACTTGGACGCGAGAAGCCGCTTGACCCCGAATCAATGGAGGAGAATCCCGAATGGGCTGAACTGCTCGACAAATCCGGAGTGGCCGACAAGCTTAAAGAACTTCAGGAAATCCAGGAGGATGGCGGCGATGTGATGATGGTCACTTTCAGCAAGCTAAAGACATTCCCGTTTTTCAACGATATAGCCAACTGGTTCCTTCCTTTCCACACCGCCCATTCCTCGATTGCAGGAAGCAACGATGCTTCCGTCAGGATGCTCGCCGATGTGATGGAAGGTGTCCCCATGTTCTGCAACAGCGACAAGTATTCAATCATTCTTTCTCTCGCTCAGGTGCCGGAAGCCCAGAAGCAGATGATGTCGTCGCAGCTCAAAGCCTATTCGGCCCAGATGGCTGCCATGAGTTTCGGTGACCTTGACGCATCGCTCAAAGGACGTGAGCGCCTTGCCGGGAAATATGTTCAGGACATCTACCGTTTCTTCCGCCTCTTCCGTCGTAAAGGAGAGTTTTCAGACCCCTTCGCCACCACTCTGAATCTCGTGACAGTTCCCTTGCTGTCGGATATATTCGATGATGCCGACACCCTTCTTCTTGTCGGTGAATTCTATTTCAAGCACAAGCATTTCGCGGATGCCTTCGATGTGTTCGAGCGTCTTGCCGACCGTGTCCCGCCTACGGCGCAGCTCTATCAGAAGATGGGCTACTGTATGCAGATGCTTGGAGCTGTCGATGAGGCTGTGAAGTATTATGAGCAGAGTGAGCTTCTCAATTCCGAAAGCCTGTGGACCGTCAAGCGTCTTGCAATCTGCCATCGCAACTCGCGCAACTGGAAGGAAGCCGCGCGTTACTATTCACGTCTTGCCGCCGCCAATCCCGATGATGCAGGAGTCGCCTTGAATCTTGCTTTATGTCTGCTTGAGGCCGGACAGACTGCCGAGGCTGTTCAGCTTCTCCACAAGGTGGAATTCCTGCAGGGCGAGAGTGACCGCTCGTCGCGTCCGTTGGTGAAGTGTGCGCTTCTGGAGGGTGATCTCGACAAGGCGCGCCGCTATTCCAAGTCGGTTGTAGCGCGCACACCGTCAGCCGCAGATTATCTCAACGCCGGCCATATCGAAATCCTCTCCGGAAATCTCGACGAGGGTGTCAAGTGTTATGCCGAGGCCATTGCTGCCGACAACTTCGATGTCGGAAACTATGTCCGTGCGATGAAGGCCGACATGGAGACCTACCGGGGATTGTCGTCGCTCGATCCTCTCACGCTTGGCCTTATTCTCGACGAGGCCATAAGGCGTTCTTCCTCACTCGGCCACAAAATGTAAGGGCCGGTGAGTTCTGCCGATGCAAACCAATCACATTCCATTTCAATATCAATCCATGCGTAAAATCGTATTATCGGCTTTTGCCGCTATTAGTATTATGACTCAAGCTCAAAATCCGTTTTTTCAGGAATTCAGTTCAGCTCCCCACGGAGCCGCACCTTTCGACAAGATAAAGTTCGAGGACTACGAACCGGCCATTGACCGTGGCATAAAACTCGGCCTTGAAGCTGTCGATGCCATAGTCAATAATCCGGAGGCTCCGACCTTTGACAATACTATTGTCGCTCTCGAACGTGCCGATGCCGATCTCAACCGAGTGCTGCTCGTCTTTGACCCCCTCCTGTCGGCGTTGAGCGACGACAATATGATGGATCTCTCAATGAAGATCACTCCAAGACTGTCGGACTATTCGACTTCCATATCCCTTAACAAAGGTCTTTGGGAGCGTGTGAAGAGTGTCTATGACCATCGCGCCGACTACAATCTCGCCAAGGAGGACAGTATGCTACTCAAACGCACCTACGATTCATTTGTGCGCAACGGTGCCCTCCTTGAAGGTGCTGACCGTGAGACTTTCTCGAAACTGTCGAGCCGTCTGAGCGAGCTCACCACCATCTTCGGTCAGAATGTGCTTAAGGAAATGAACACTTACGAAATCTGGCTCGGTGCCAATGACCTTGCCGGACTTCCCGAAAGTTCGGTAGAGGCTGCCGCACTCGCTGCTAAGGAGAAGGGGCGTGATGGAGAATATCTTTTCACTCTCGACCAGCCTGTCTATATGGCATTCATGAAATACAGCGACCGCCGCGACCTCCGCGAGAAAATGTATCGCCTCTACACCGGACGTAACGTCAAGGGGGACTACAACAATCTTCCGGTCATGAAGGAAATCGCTGAAACCCGCCTGAAGATTGCAAATCTGCTCGGATACAAGACTTACGCGCACTATGCCCTCGAAAAGACAATGGCCAAGTCGCCCGACAAGGTGTATGAACTCCTCAACTCGCTCCGCGATGCCTACATTCCCGCGCAGAAAGCCGAGTTCAAGGAACTTACCGATTATGCTTCGAAACTCGAAGGCAAGCAGATGGAAATCAAGCCGTGGGACTACAGTTATTACTCCAACAAACTGAAGAATGCCAAGTATGCTTACGATGAGGAGAAACTCCGTCCGTATTTCGAACTTAACAATGTGATTGACGGTGTGTTTGGCCTCGCCACACGTCTCTATGGCCTTACTTTCAAGAAAAATACTGATATTCCGGTGTATCATCCCGATGTGACGGCATTTGATGTGGTTGACCGTGACGGTTCGTTCCTCGGAGTCATCTACACAGATTTCTTCCCGCGTGCAAGCAAGCGTCCAGGCGCATGGATGACAGATTTCAAGAGCGAGGAGATTACGGCTGATGGAACTATGGTGCGTCCGCACGTCTCAATCGTGATGAACTTTACCAAACCGACCGGCTCGAAGCCCTCGCTTCTTACCCCCTACGAGGTCGAGACCTTCCTGCATGAGTTCGGTCATGCTCTTCATGGTCTTTTCGCAAGTACCAAGTATGCGTCACTTTCAGGCACCAACGTGCTCCGCGATTTTGTGGAACTCCCCTCGCAGTTCAATGAAAACTATCTTACCGAGAAAGAATTTCTTGACGGTTTCGCGCGCCACTATCAGACAGGAGAGGCAATTCCTGCCGACCTTGTGAAGCAGATTGTAAGCTCCTCGCAGTTCGGAGCTGCCTACGCTTGTCTGCGTCAGCTCAACTTCGGCCTCATCGACATGGTATGGCACAGCATTACGTCGCCTGTCGACGACCCTGAGAAGTTCGAGCAGGAGGCAGGAGCATCAGTGGCAATGTTTGACCCCATCGCAGGTTCAGTCACCGGTAGCACTTTCTCGCATATCTTTGCCGGAGGCTACGCAGCCGGTTACTACAGCTACAAGTGGGCGGAAGTCCTCGACGCGGATGCGTTTGCCCACTTCAAGGAGCACGGCATATTCGACAGTGAGACCGCCGATTCATTCCGTCAGAACATCCTCATGCGCGGTGGTACTGAAAACCCCGATGAACTCTACCGTCGTTTCCGTGGCAAGGACGCATCCATCGACGCCCTCCTCGAGCGCGACGGAATCAAGACTGAAGCCCCGAAGACCGGAAAGCTCCCTGTCCCGATGGACAAATGAAAGATAAAAAGGTATATTTATAAATAGGTGTAGTGACTTAATACGCTTTTATAGATTTATCACACTCTGTATACACTAAGAAGTAAGATTGCGACAGACTTAATCCCATGTCGCAATCTTACTTTTTTATATGATATATTATGAACAGGAGATGCCTTTGATTCAAAACGCGGGAAAAATGTCCGAAATACACTCATTTTGAAGATAATAAAAATAATCTTATCTTTGCCTGAGATGTTGGACAGGATATTAAATTTGGTTGTCATTCAGAACATCATCATACTTTTTTCTTAGATTATTCAACAGATGTAATTTGAGGATTTGGTTGGATATTATAAGTAGCTTTTAATAACTATCACATTTAAATTTAATCACAATGAGAAAAATTTTACCCGGAATTGCAACAATTTCCTTGTTGTTTTGCTCAGGAATTTATGATGTGCGATTATTGTGGCTTTTGAAATAGGTACATCTCGTTTCTATTGTCACTGTTAAAAATGGAAATTCATCTACAGAAGCCGCAAAAATCATAGTTCGCTAATCTTTCCTGATAAACCTTTTTCTTTATTTTACTATTGCGGCAATATAGATTAAGCCGCAGTCATTCATTATTCCATGTATGGGAGAAATGATGGCTGCGGCTTCTGTAATCTGAGTATGATGCAAAGAGTCTAAGGATGGAAATTTTTTTATGATGCGTTTTTGTTGGTTCGGGTAAAATGTTGTAATTTTGTAATCCGTTATGAAATACGGTTTTGACAACGAGAAATATCTCAAGATTCAGTCCGAACATATCAAGGAGCGTATAGCTCAGTTCGGCAACAAGCTTTACCTCGAACTTGGAGGTAAACTGTTTGATGACAACCACGCGAGCCGTGTGCTGCCCGGTTTTCAGCCTGACAGCAAGCTGCGTATGCTCAGCCAATTGAGCGATCAGGCAGAAATCGTTATCGTCATCAGCGCTCTTGACATTGAGAAGAACAAGGTGCGCAATGACCTCGGCATCACATACGACATGGATGTCCTTCGTCTGCGCGAGGAGTTTCAGAAGCGCGGATTCCTTGTTGGGTCTGTCGTCATCACTCACTACAATGGTCAGAGCAGTGCTGATGCGTTCCGTCAGAAACTGGAGCGCATGGGCATCACCACCTATTATCATTACACCATCGAGGGCTATCCGACGAATGTCGACCTCATTGATTCAGATGAGGGTTTCGGCCGCAATGACTATGTCGAGACTTCGCGTCCTCTCGTGATTGTGACTGCACCCGGTCCTGGAAGCGGCAAGATGGCGGTATGTCTCAGCCAACTCTATAACGAGAATAAGCGCGGTATCGAGGCCGGTTATGCGAAGTTTGAGACATTCCCGGTATGGAGTCTGCCTTTGAAGCACCCTGTGAATATCGCCTACGAGGCTGCTACTGCCGACCTCAATGATGTCAATATGATTGACCCATTCCATCTTGAGGCATACGGTAAGACGGCCATCAATTATAACCGCGATATTGAGATTTTCCCTGTGCTTAACGCTCTGTTCGAGGGTATCTACGGCGAAAATCCCTATAAGTCACCTACGGATATGGGTGTCAACATGGTTGGTTTCTGTATTAATGACGATGAGGTGTGCTGCAAGGCTTCGAAAGACGAGATTATCCGTCGTTACTACACGGCTCTCAACCGATTTGCCCAAGGAGAGGATAATGAGGCTGAGGTCAATAAAATCGCTCTTCTGTTTAAGCAAGCGAAGATTGACACATCGTATCGCCGTCCGACAGTTGCTGCCCGCGAGCGTGCGGAGCGCAGCGGTGTTCCTTGTTCGGCCATCGAGCTTGCCGACGGTACCATTATCACTGCCGAAACAAGTGCCCTCCTCGGTCCGAGTGCCGCACTTATCCTGAATGCTGTCAAATATCTTGCAGGTATCGACCACTCAATCAAATTGATTCCTCAGGATATGATTGAGCCGATTCAGAACACGAAGATAAACTATCTCCGCAGCCACAACCCGCGCCTGCATACCGATGAGGTGCTTGTCGCGCTCTCGGTGCTCAGTACGCATGACGAGAATTGCCGTCGGGCGCTTGAAAAACTTCCTGAACTGAACGGTTGTCAGGTCCACTCGACTGTCATGCTTGGAGAGGTTGACCATAAGATTTTCAAGAAACTCGGTGTCGGTCTCACATGTGACCCCGCAAAGAAGAAAAAATCGGCAAATGGTTGATTGACTATATAGCTTAATATAGGATTACTATACGAGAGGACATCCCTCATCGAAAACGCCACAAATCCTTTTATTATCAATCGAGCTTTCGTGATAATAAAAGGATTTGTGGCGTTTTCGATGAGTGTGAATGTTATTCGGTCTGGATGGGGATAAAAAACAACCTGCTCCTTCGGTTTGTGTGAGGGGCAGGTTGTTGTTTTGTCGATTGTCGGGGCGGATTATGCTCCGTAGAGTTTTTCGCGGGTAGCGGCAACCTTTTCGTCGGTGATATAATCGTCGTAGTCCATGAGCTTGTCGATTGTTCCGTTGGGAGTAAGCTCGATGATACGGTTGCAGACGGTCTGGATGAATTCGTGGTCGTGGCTTGAGAGAAGCACATTGCCCTTGAATGCCTGCAGGGTATTGTTGAATGCCTGGATTGATTCGAGGTCAAGGTGGTTGGTGGGGGAGTCAAGCACAAGAGTGTTGGCATCGGTCATCATCATACGTGCAATCATGCAACGCATCTTCTCTCCACCCGAAAGCACGGATGCTTTCTTCAGCACCTCTTCGCCGGAGAAGAGCATTTTGCCAAGGAAGCCTTTGAGGTAGATTTCAGAACTGTCGTTGGAGAACTGTGAGAGCCAGTCGACGAGGTTGAGGTCGCAGTTGAAGAAGGCGGAGTTGTCGAGGGGGAGGTAGGCCGATGTGATGGTCTGTCCCCATTCGTAGGTGCCTTCGTCCGGTTTGCGGTTGCCGGTGATGATTTCGAAGAGTGCAGTCATGGCACGGGGGTCATGGCTGAGGAATGCGATCTTGTCGCCCTTCTCCACCTGGAAGTTGACATCCTTGAAGAGAATTTCGCCGTCGACAGAGGCTGTAAGACCCTTGACTTCGAGAATCTTGTTGCCGGGTTCACGCTGGGGAGTGAAGATGATGCCCGGATAGCGGCGTGATGAGGGTTGGATTTCCTCGACGTTGAGTTTTTCAAGCATCTTCTTGCGCGATGTGGTCTGCTTCGACTTTGCCACGTTCGCGCTGAATCGCTGGATGAATTCGAGAAGTTCCTTGCGCTTTTCCTCAGCCTTCTTGTTGGCCTGCTGCTGCTGACGGAGGGCGAGCTGCGACGACTCATACCAGAAGCTGTAGTTACCGGCAAAGAGTGTGAGCTTATTGTAGTCGATGTCGAGCGTATGGGTGCAGACCGAATCGAGGAAGTGACGGTCGTGGCTGACGACAAGTACTGTGTTCTCGAATTTTGAGAGATAGTCTTCGAGCCAAGCCACTGTCTCAAGGTCGAGGTCATTGGTAGGTTCGTCGAGGAGCAGGTTGTCGGGATTGCCGAAGAGGGCTTTGGCAAGAAGTACGCGCACTTTCTCGTTACCGCTCATGTCGCGCATGAGTGTGTAGTGCTTGTCTTCCTTGATACCGAGACCGCTGAGAAGGGCTGCGGCATCGCTCTCGGCGTTCCATCCTTCAAGCTCGGCAAACTTCTCTTCAAGCTCGGAGGCACGGATGCCGTCCTCGTCCGAGAAATCTTCCTTGGCATAGAGGGCGTCCTTTTCCTGCATGATGTCCCAGAGGACGGTGTGGCCACGGAGCACGGTTTCCATCACAGTGCAGTCGTCGAATTTGAAGTGGTCCTGTTCGAGTACGCTCATACGCTCACCGGGGCCCTGCGACACAGTTCCGTGTGTCGGGGAGAGCTGGTCGCTGAGGATTCGCATGAGAGTTGACTTGCCGGCACCGTTCGCACCGATAATACCATAGCAGTTGCCGGGTGTGAACTTGAGGTTCACGTCCTGAAAAAGAACCCGCTTGCCGAATTGTATTCCTAAATTATTAACAGCTATCATTCTATAAATTGATTTTCGGTCTGTCCGATTTGATTTTCGGGGTGCAAAGTTACGAATTTTTCTCCATATTACCCAATCCATAATCAGTGAATAATACGAAGATACGTTGCATGCCCCCAAATCTATAATTCCATATTCAGAAAATCTCTCAGATTCAGGTGTTGTATACCGGGATATTCAGGCAACTCTCCGCTTATGGGATCCATAGAGACTACATATTTAGGGTAATTATCCTTGATGCCGGCCAGATTTCCGAACTCTCTCTTCACCGTTTCATCTGATGCCAGAAGATATGTAGCCTGGATATAGATTGTCTGACCTTTTTTCTCGGCAACAAAGTCAATCTCTCCCGCACGGAGAATCCCGACCGTGACTTGATATCCTGAAATGAGCAGTTGATTATAAATGACGTTTTCAATTATCTTCTCAATACTTCCGCGCAGATTGAACCCACAGATAAAATTACGCAGGCCATGGTCTGCGAAATAGTATTTGAAATTCTGTTCAAACAGCTTCTTCCCATGAATGTCAAAGCGATTTATCTGGTCAATCAGCAAAGCTTTACAAAGATACTTGATGTAGGTTGATGTAACCGGCCCGGATGCGTTATCGCCCTGCGACTTCATGAACTTGGCAATACTGTTGACAGAAATTAGTTTGCCAATATTGTCTGCAATGAAGTGTGACAGGTTTTCCATGAACGCAACGTTCCTGATTTCTTCTCTTGAGATAACATCACGCATCATGATGGTGTTGTAAACCCCTTGTAAGTAGTCGCGAACCTGTGCCTCATCATCTATGTCAAAATGACAGAGTCCCGGAAGACCGCCAACGCGCAAAAATGACTGGAGGCTCCTGTCGGAATCTTCAAGTTTGTGGAATTCGAGAAACTCACGATAGCTCAGACTATATATAGGAATCTCAATATATCGTCCGGATAGTCTGGTGCTCAGTTCCGAAGAGAAGATATAGGCATTGCTACCGGTAGCTACGATCTGGCATCTCTCTTCGGCGTGAAGGCTTCGCAAGGCATTCTCATATCGATCAATATCCTGTACTTCGTCAACCAACAGATAGTTGTTTTCATCAGATTGCATCCTTGAAGCTGCATAGGTATATAGCTCTTCTGCATTCGTGATATTACCGAATGTTTGAAGTTCTTTATTTATGTATACCACTGTCGCACTCGGGCGATTATTTTCCAGCCAGTTATGTAGCTGTCTAAGCATATAGCTTTTGCCTACGCGACGTTGACCGATAAGGATGAGCATCATTCCTCTATCAAGGCGAGAAATAATGTGTTCGAGATATGATGTTCGAGTAATTATTGTCATGATAAAATTTGAGATATACAAAAATAGTCATTTATACTTTAAAAACAAAACAAAATTGTCGAAAGTTTAAAGTATACATGCTAAAAATTGCATAAATTGCAAAAGTTTAAAGTATACATGTGAAAAATTGCATGAATTGTCGAAAGTTTAAAGTATACCGATGAATTTTTACATAAGGTTTCGGATGTTTGAGGGGTTGATACATGGTTCCGGCATCTTGATATAGGTATCTTGATAGTTGTGCTTATGACCATCGTCGTGTCGGAATAGTGGGACGGGTTATTGTAACTTTGAATCGGGTTGCGGGGAGGGGCGGGGAAGTAGGTTTGATGAAAAATCAGTCATTTATTGTGATAAATCAGTCAACTTTTATGATTTTGAGCCCGATGGGTTGCTGAAACGGTCAACATTGACTATATTTGCAGTAGCCAATCGGGTTGCAGATGTGTGCAAGGTATTGACCTGCCATGTCTTTATCCCGTCTGGATGTTTAAAATCTATTGCCGTGAAAGGCTCATCAATTCAAAAACGAAAATGGAAATTAAGACTTTGACCTCAACTTCTCCCGCCGGAGAAATCACACTTTATACTCTCACCAACGCCTCAGGTGCGTCGGTGACTCTCTCAAGCCTCGGCGCAGGCATTGTGGCAGTTCATGTCCCTGACCGCGACGGTAAGCTCGCCGACGTGGCTCTCGGCTACAAGGATGCGGCGTCGTATATGGGTGACGGTCCATGTGCGGGCAAGATTCCCGGGCGTTTTGCCAACCGTATAGCACTCGGCAAGTTTACACTCGATGGAAAAGAATACAGCCTCGCGATCAACAACGGACCCAACGCCCTCCACGGAGGTCCGACCGGTTTCATGAACCGCATCTGGGAAAGCAAGGCGGAAGGCAATAAGGTTACATTCACCTATCGTGCTGCTGACGGTGAGGAAGGTTATCCCGGAAATCTCGATGTCAAGGCCGAGTATACATGGACTGATGACAATGAACTCTCGCTCCATATCACGGCTGAGACCGATGCTGCTACAGTGGTCAATCTGACAAACCATGCCTATTTCAACCTTGATGGCGAAAATTCCGGCACTGTGCTTGACCATGAGCTCCTCCTGAAAGCATCCCGCTATCTCCCCACGGACGACACACAGATTCCTACAGGCGAACTCGCTCCCGTCGCAGGAACTCCTATGGACTTTACCGAATTCAAGGCTATCGGCCGTGACATCAATGCTGATTTCCATCCTCTCAAGGTTGGCAAGGGCTATGACCACTGCTGGGTCATCGACGGCTATGAGAAAGGTCAGCTCAAGGAAGTGGCAGAGCTTCGTTCCGGAAAATCGGGCCGTTCGCTTGTGATTTCCACCACTCAGCCCGGAATGCAGATTTATACCGGCAACTGGCTTGCCGGTTGTCCCGAAAGCATTTCCGGAGGCAGCTACAATGATTATGACGGTGTGGCAATCGAATGTCAAGGCTTCCCCGACGCCCCCAACAAACCTGAATTCCCCTCACCGGTGCTCCGTCCGGGAGAGAAATATGACGAGACCATCGTCTTCAAATTCAACGTCCTCTAAACTCACAACTCAAAACTTACAACTCAAAACTATATTATCACATACCCAATGAAACCTACACTTTTCGTTCTCGCTGCAGGTATGGGAAGCCGTTACGGCGGTCTCAAGCAGCTCGATCCCTTAGGCCCCCAGGGTCAGACCATCATGGACTATTCAATCTACGATGCCATCCAGGCAGGATTCGGCAAAGTGGTTTTTGTTATCCGTAAAGATTTCGAGAAGGATTTCCGCGAAAAAATCCTTTCAAAATATGAAGGCCATATTCCTGTTGAGGTTGTCTTCCAGGCAACCGATAAACTTCCGGAAGGCTACACCTGCCCGGCCGACCGCACCAAGCCCTGGGGCACCAACCATGCTGTCATGATGGGTAGCGAGGTCATCAATGAGCCGTTTGCTGTCATCAATGCCGATGACTTCTATGGTCGCGATGCCTTCCGTGTGATGGCCGAAGACCTCATGCGTCCCCGCGACCGCAAGGGTGACTATTCGATGGTAGGTTTCCGCGTTGGCAACACCATGACCGAGAACGGCTCCGTAGCCCGTGGCGTATGCTCAAAGGGTGAGGACGGAAACCTCACCGGTGTTGTCGAGCGTACAGCTATTTCCTATGCTCCCAACGGCGACATCGTTTTCACTGACGAAAACGGAGTTGAGCAGACTCTCGACCCCATGACTCCCGTGTCGATGAACCTCTGGGGCTTCACTCCCGATTACTTCGACTATTCAGAGCGTGAGTTCCGCACATTCCTTGACAAGGATCTCAACACTCCGAAGGCTGAGTTCTTCATCCCCCTTGTCATCGACACCCTCATCCATTCCGGCGAGGCAACAGTCAAGGTTCTCGACACCGATTCCCGTTGGTTTGGTGTGACATACGCAGCCGACCGTCCCGGTGTCGTGGAGAAATTCGCCCAGCTTCATGCCGACGGAGTCTATCCCGACAAGATGTTTTGATTCAAAATCTGACAAAAACAACATACCTATCACATCTATCTTACCTCATACAATCCTTCCATGGAATTAAAAAAACAAATCAGCGAGGCTTTCGCATCGCATTTCGGAGGCGAAGGCACATTCTATACTTCTGCCGGCCGCATCAACCTCATCGGCGAACACACCGACTATAACGGTGGTTTCGTGTTCCCGGGTGCAATCGACAAGGTCATCATGGCCGAAATCCGTCCCAACGACACTGATAAGGTCAATCTTTATTCAGTTGACATGAACGCAAGCGCAAGCTTCGGTCTCAACGAGGCTGATGCTCCTGCCGAGCAGTGGGCGCGCTACGTTTTCGGTGTCTGCCGTGAAATCATCAAGCGCGGTGGCACTGTCAAGGGTTTTAATGCAGTCTTCGCAGGAAATGTGCCTCTCGGCGCAGGTCTCTCTTCGTCTGCGGCTCTTGAATCATGTTTCGCTTTCGCGCTCAACGACCTTTTCAACGGTAACTCCATCGACAAGTTTGAGCTTGCCAAAATCGGTCAGTCAACCGAACACAACTACTGCGGTGTGAACTGTGGCATCATGGACCAGTTCGCTTCAGTGTTCGGCAAGAAGGACTGCCTTATCCGTCTCGACTGCCGTTCGCTCGAATATGAGTACTTCCCCTTCAAGATTGACGGCTACAAGCTTGTACTTGTTGACTCGGTTGTGAAACATGAGCTCGTGGATTCTCCCTACAACAAGCGTCGCGAGTCGTGTGAGCGCGTGGCAAAGCGTCTCGGAATCGAGACTCTCCGCGATGCTGACATGGAGATGCTTGATGCTGTGAAGTCCGACATCAGTGCCGAGGACTACATGCGCGCCAAATTCGTCATCGGCGAGAAGGAGCGTGTGCTCGGTGTGTGCGATGCCCTCAACCGTGGCGACATCGCTACAGTCGGCCGTCTGATGTATGAGACTCACGAAGGTCTTTCCAAGGATTATGAGGTGTCTTGCGAAGAGCTTGATTTCCTCAACGATGTTGCTAAGGAATGTGGCGTGACAGGTTCGCGCATCATGGGTGGCGGTTTCGGCGGTTGCACAATCAACCTCGTGCCTGACGCAATCCATGATTCGTTCATCGCAACCGTGACTGAGAAGTTCAACGAGCGTTACGGTCACGCCCCGAAAATCTACGATGTGATTATCTCTGACGGAGCCCGCCGTTTGGAAGAATAATTCCCGATAGGATAGGAGGAGGTCATTTGACCGACTCTGAAATTTGCAATGCGCCCCGAAAGTCGATACTATATGACTTTCGGGGCGCATTTATTTGTTTTGCCGGGCGATGGTGGATGATATATTTTATTGAAATACGGATATTGCAGCTTACAGTCTATTGACGCATCCGGCGAAAAGTATTGCACCCGTCGAGCTTTCCTCTATCATGAAGGCAAATGGACGGTCGACATGGAAGTTGAGTT
>CANCXM010000017.1 GCA_947381945.1 uncultured Muribaculaceae bacterium | reverse complement strand
GTAATTAGAATAGCTGATTTTTATTCCAGTGATTCGAATAGCTGATTTTATTCCAGTGATTCGAATAGCTGAAAAATCCTTATGCCCCTTCTGGCCTTATGTCCTTATGTACCCTTCCGGCCGAAACCTTATGTACCCTTCCGGCATTTACACCCTTGCGTTCTCGGTGGAGGTATGGGAGTTGAGCGGGCGGGTGGCGAAGTAGCGCAGCAGAAGTGCGGTGAGGAAATAGATTCCGGCAAGCATCCAAAGCCCATGATAATAATGGCTGAGGTCCGAAATGGTCGAACCGTTGCTGTTGATGCGGATAAGGGCCTCCATACCGAGTGTCGACGGAATGAGTTCGGAAATCATATACCAGAACTTATTGAAAGCGTAGCGCGGCCATGTGAGACCCGAGAGGAAGAGGAACACAACAGATGTGAACACCACAACAAGCAGGCTCGTCTCACGCTCACGCACAAACACCTGTATGGTCTGTCCGAGGAAAGTGGTGGCCAGAAGGACCACGAACACCACCGGCATGAAATTCCAGAAGGTCCCGACGTGGGGAAGCGCAAACATGTAGGGGATTATCTCAAGAATGTAATAGCTGAGCGGAAGATAGACCATCATGTAGCACAGCGATTTTCCAAGCACCGTGGCAAGCGGTCCGGCATTATAGTCGAGAGGGTCAACCCCACCATTCTTGCGACGGCGGTCACGCGCCGTTCCTGCAATCATCGTGATACCTAAGAGCATACTCTGCTGAAGAATCAGCACTACTATACCGGGCATGACAAACGAGGCGAATCCCTGGGTCACGTCGCCGAGGAAATTGGCCTGGGAGTTTACTGGAAGTCCGTGGATGTTGCTTGTCAGCAATCCTCCCATGGCAAGACGGTCGGAGGTGATGCGCATGGTCTCGTTCATCTGTACATCAGTGATGGATGTGAGATATTGGCGGTAGCGCAACAGCAGCGACACGTCGCTGTAGAACTGCACCACAGTCTGGTCACCACGTCCGAGACAGGTGGCATAGTCAGCAGGAATCTCCACGATGCCATAGCATTTCTTCTCATGCCACGCACGCTTCGCCTCATTCAGGTCCGCGGCATAGCCGATGACATTTATGGATTGCGTGGCCCCAAGCTCACGCACAAGTTCGCGGCTCTCCGAACTGCGTGAATGATCCACCACGACTGTGTCGATCTTCTTCACCACCTCAGGATTATATATGAGTGTATAGACGACAGGATATGCGATGGGAAGTGCGAAAAAAAACAGAAGCACACCCACATCGGTGAACACAAGGCGTGTTTCCCGTCGCCAGACTCTGAATAGACTTTTAAACCAGTTCATATATCAATATCTTTAGCATCGGTCCGGTCTCTTCTTCTTTCCCCGTCTTATGCCACATAGACAGGATGCGACAGATGCCGGGCAAGACGCCGCATCCCCAGCACGGGAAGAAGTAGGAAGGCCAGAAGGGCAATGTAGTAGAATCGTGAATAGTAGAAGGGAATTCCGTTAAGTGCCTGATCAATATAAATCAGGAAGTAGTAACGGATAGGGACAAGATAGGAGAAGATGGCGACACCGCCATACATTTTTTCAACCGGGAACGAGAATCCGGCAATCGAGAAGCAGAGGATGCCTGTGAGCGAGACAATACTCATGCCGATTCGGAGATTGGGAAGCATCTCGGCGATGAATGTCGCGAACGCCTGCGAAGCCATGACCAGCAGCAGCATCGCAAAAATCATGTTGAGCGGATGGCAGTTCATCGGGAAGTGCATGAAACCGAACATTATCGCCTGCATCGTCACTCCCACTATTGTGAATATCACTGTCTGCGGGAGCAACTTTCCGAGAAGCGCAACGGCCATATTGCCTTTGGCCATGGCGAGCCATTCGATGGATGACCCTGATTTCTGTTCCTGACAAATGCTGAACACCGTCACAAGAAGGACTATCAGTGCGAGCAGACTGGGTATGAACGACTGGGAAAGATAAACCGAATAGTTGAGCCACGGATTATTGAGCG
Organism: uncultured Muribaculaceae bacterium; assembly: GCA_947381945.1. Taxonomy (GTDB): domain Bacteria; phylum Bacteroidota; class Bacteroidia; order Bacteroidales; family Muribaculaceae; genus Duncaniella. The sequence goes on along the minus strand of CANCXM010000017.1, from coordinate 68,660 downwards.
GATGCGATCGTATGACCACCGGCTGCAAAAGCGAACCGGCCATATTCTCCCCTACGCCCATCCCGACGAGGGTTGTCTTGACAATTCCACCGCTCGTAGTGACGGCAATGGTCTTGAAACCTTTGAACGAAAGCGAACCGGGAACAAAGATTGTCATGTTGGAGTAGAAGGAGAGCGTGGGTGTCTCACCGGAAATGGATTTCTTCTGAAATTCACGCGGGATATAGAAGAACCCGTATGTCTCACCGCTCTTCACCTGCCTCATAGCCTCATGGAAGTCCTGTGGCGCAGCCGAAATGTCGATAAGCTCACTGGCATTGAGCGCACGGCCCACCTGACGCGAGAGCGACGTATGGTCCATGTCGACCATACCCACAGGAATCTTCAACGGCAATCCTTCGTTCATCAGATTCAGGAAGAAGAAGGTGAAGCCGAGAGGCACGACCAACATCATGACAATGTATATCTTGCGTGATGTGATCCGGCGGAGTTCGCGTTTTATTATCTGTAAGAGCATGGCTGTTACAAGTTTTTAGAGAGTATTGCGGCAGATATGACAGGATTCTTCCCGTCCTACGCCGCAACCTCCGTATGACCATATATTATTTGAAGTAGACCACACTCATGCCGGGGCGCAGTTCCGGGATGGTGTCGATGGTGCGGGCCTTGACCTCGAAGGTCTTGCTGTCCCACTGGCCGGTTGCCTTTGTTGCCTGCCATGTGGCATAGCTGCCGAGGTCGCGGATATAGTATATCTTTGCCTTCACCTTCTTTTGGTCAAGGGCGGGAATCATAATCTCGATTTCACCACCCATGGGCATGTCGTTGAGCAATTCCTCGCGGACATTGAAGGTCACCCACTTGTCTTTCAATTTGAGAAGGCTCATGATTGGCGCGCCTAATGAGACGAGCTCGCTTTCCTCGGGATAGACAGCGTCAATCTGACCGTCGCAGGGAGCAATGAGATACTGGTCTTCGAGAAGGCTCTGGACCTCAGCCACTCCACCTTTGGCCACGTCGACCAGGGCAGCCGCGCTCTCCTTATCCTCTTTCTGGGCACCCGAGACCGCGAGGTCGAGCTGGCTCTGGGCAGCCTTATGGGCGGCCACGGCAGCATCGTATGCGGCCTTTGCCTCATCGCGCTTCTGCTCGGAGATGACACCCTCTTTGAACAGGTTCTCCATTCGGGTGTAGGTCTTCTTTGTGATGTCGACCCCGGCCTCAGCCTGACTGACGAGGTCGCGGGCGGCCTGCACAATCTGCTTGCGTGTGCCGGCATCCACCTTCTGATTCTGCGTGCGGGCCACAGTCTCCATGCCTTCGGCCTGCATCAGCTTCGCATCGGCAAGCGATGAATGGATATGGACAAGCGTGTCGCCCGCCTTGACCTGGTCTCCCTCATGGACATATATCTTCATCACTCGTCCCGGGAGCTTGCCGGAAATACGGATGGAAGTGGCATCGGCCTGACCTTCGACGATTTCCTTTGGTTTGTTAAGGAAACAGAAACCGAGGATTGCAAGCACTATACAGATGACCAGCATGACACCCATGGCCACCATGAGAATCTTGTTTTCGCGCTGTTCGGGATTGGCAGCGGGGCTATTCTTTGTATCTGACATGATTCAGAGGATTTATAAGGTTGATTTTTCTGTTTTTTCTTTCTTATTTGACAACCGGTGCGCTCACGTCAAGACGGCCGAGCACCTTGTTGAGATACACATCGCAGAGATAGACGTCAATCCGGGCGTCGACATTCTCGGAATGGGCTTTGAGCCATGCGGTCTGGGCTTCCATCACATTGTCGACCGTCATCACACCGTCGCGGAATCCGAGATTGGCGCAGCGGAGGTTCTCATCGGCCTTGGCGAGATTGGTATCGGTCATGTTGAAGGTCTTGACCGCTTCCTGAGCCTTGAATGAAGCCTGATTCACCTGCAGGTCCACAAGTTCCTTGGCATTGTCGAGTTCGAGACGGGCGGCGACGGTCTGTGCCTTGGCGGCGCGCACCTTATTATAATTGCCACCCCAATGCCAGATGGGGACAGTGAGCATGGCACCGACCGAGAACATGCCGCTGAATTTCTTCTCGAAACCGTTGAACATATTTGGGTTCGAGAAGGAGTAGCTGCCGACGAGAGCCAGATTGGGCATCATAGACGAGCGGGCCACATTTTCCTTTTCCTTATATATCTTCACCCCAAGTTCGAGGGCACGCAGGTCCTCGCGGGAGGCATAGACCTCCTGCATGTTGTATGACTTGGCAATCGGAGCCGTCGCAGTAATCGCATCGGCATCCTCATCGGCGAGGCTGAACACTGAATGGACCGGCAGACCGCAAACCTGCGCGAGAGCCATGCGCGAGAGCACCAGGCCGTTGTCGACCTTGGTGAGATCGACCTGAGCCGAATTGAGCTTCACATCAACCGTAAGCTGGTCGCGCTTTGTGGCCACACCCTGCTCGACCATCAGCGACACATTGCGGCTGAGAGTGTCGAGGAGATTGACATAGCTGACAGCAAGTTTTTGTTTTGCCTTGAGCGACACCACCTGCCAATAGGCGGCATCAACGGCATAGACCACATCCTGCGCCGTATTGTCGTGCATGGCACGGGCAAGGTCCTCGGCATAACCGGTAATCTTGTTCATCGCCACAATCTTGCCACCCATGAAAATCGGCTGAGTCAATGTCACGGCACCGAAGAAGACATTATGAAGATCATAGCTCAACGCTTCCTTTGGAAGATAGGCCATCTGCTCCGGAATCGGTTTTCCGTCAACAAGTATCGGCTCACCCGTCACCGGATTCTTCACCAGACCGAACTCATAGTCCTGCTTTTCAAGATTGAATGTCTTGACCGGCAGAAGCTGGTCCGAGCCGAAGACCGACACTCCCTTCTGATTATACATATAGCCACCCGCAAAATCGAGCGCGGGGAGATAGGCGGCAAAAGCCTGGTCCTTTTCATAACCCGCCACCTTGATTTGCTGAGCTGACTTCCTCAGATTCTTATTGTTGGAAAGCGCCATCTCGCGGCACTGTTCGAGCGAAAGCACGCTCCCATCAGGCACGGTGGCAGTCTGGGCGACCGCACCGAATGCCCACAGGCCAAGTAAAGCGAGGAAAAATCTTCGTGTTGCCATGATTTGCATATTTGGAAACTTAGTTGAAACGTCAAAATGCCCGAATGTCTCTAAAACACACAAACGGACTTGCAAATATAACCTCTTTTGAATATTAAAAGTTTAATTTAACCTAATTAAAATTAACTGGAAATAGATTAATCTTTGTTCTGTTTTTCCTTTCACCATAACTCCACTTTGTCAAGCATGACAAGTTGAGACCTTATCGGAAAACGTTTGCAGGTTTTGGGAACGTTTGAAAACAATCCGATTATATGTTTTATCACTTATGAAGTTGAATGTTCGGGAGATAAATGTTTACTTTGCAGTGAACAAACTTATCTTGACTCGATATTATCATGAAATCTGAAAATTGCAACAATACTTCTCTGCCTGCTGCCAGAAAAGTTGTGGGTCTTGGTGAATTACTCTGGGACGTTCTGCCGGAGGGTAGGAAACTCGGTGGCGCACCGGCCAATTTCGCCTATCATATCTCACAGTTCGGTCTCGACGGCGTGGCAGTAAGCGCCATCGGTGACGATGAACTCGGACGGGAAATCGTCAGCGTACTTAAAGGGAAAGATGTCAACTCTCTGCTCTCAATTGTTGACTTTCCGACCGGAACCGTTCAGGTGTCTCTCGATGATAACGGAATTCCGTCATACGAGATAAAGACTGAGGTTGCTTGGGACAATATTCCCTTTACACCTGAGATGCAGAAACTTGCATCGGAAACCGTGGCGGTGTGCTTCGGTTCGCTCGCCCAACGCGATGCTGTCTCGCGCGCGACAATCAACGCCTTCCTTGACTCCATGCCCGAAGGCGATGGTATCTATAAAGTGTTTGACATCAATCTGCGCCAGAATTTCTATACCCGCGAGATTATCGAGGCTTCAATGGAGCGCTGCAATGTGCTTAAAATCAACGATGAGGAAATTATAACCGTCGGCCGTCTCTTCAACCTCGACAGACTGAGTATGGAGGAGATTTCCGAGGAATTGCTCGGACGCTACAAGCTCGACATCCTCATCCTGACTTGCGGAGCCCACGGAAGCTACGTCTTCACCCCCGGAAATGTCAGCTTCGTCGAGACTCCGGTTGTGGAAGTTGCCGACACTGTAGGCGCAGGAGACTCATTCACAGCAACTTTTGTTGCATCGCTGCTCAACGGACTTCCAATCGTCGAGGCACATAGGCTTGCTGTGAACGTCTCGGCCTACGTCTGCACCTGCCACGGCGCAACCCCCGCCCTCCCCTCCCACCTCATCGACCGCAGCAGGAAATAAAGAGCAAAAAACATAGACAGCATAAATGACAAATTATCTTTTTACGGAGTGTCCTGACGCTTCGTAAAAAGATAATTTGTCATTTATTAGTAAACTTTCCAAAATCCAATTCCTCAAGCTTGGCTTGAACCGCGCATGATTATGTCGGCGTTGAGGACCACGGAGCGATTGGGGGCGGAGGGGTTGTTGATTTTTTCAAGAAGGAGTTCGGCGGCTGTACGGCCCATGAGTTCGAGGGGCGGTTCTACGGTCGACAACTGGGGATAGACTATGGTTGAAAGCTCCGTCCCTGAAAATCCGGCCACCGCGACACCTTCCGGTATTGACCGGCCGAGTTCCCTCATGCGGTTCATCGCACCGATGGCAACCGTGTCGGTGAATCCGAAGATTGCATCGCATGAAGGGCATTCCCGCATGATTCTGTCGGCCGCCTCTGCTCCGTCGGCAAACGACAGGCCGGTCCTGATGACCATCTCGGGCGTGACCGGCAGACGGTATTTCGCCATCGCATCACGATAGCCCCTGAAACGCTCGATGGAATTGTAGACACAATCCGGTCCTTGAAGATGGACAACCGTCTTACGGTCACCGAGAATCAATTTCTCGGTAAGGAAAAATGCCTTCATATAGTCATCGACAGTCACCTGCGGAATATCGAGACCACGCGCCATGCGGTCGTAGGACACGATGGGCATTCCCGCCTCAGCCAAACGGCGTATCTCATCGTTGTTCCGCTTGTAGTCACAGAGGCTGATGATGATACCATCGACCATAAACTGCTCCATCAGGGCAAGATTGTCGCGTTCCTTATCCGAATCCTCACCGGAATCAGCTATCAGCACCTTAATGCCTCTCCCGTAGAGTACACTCTGCACTCCGCCGATGACTTTGGCCGCGTAGGGGGTAACCATCTCCGGGACAAGTACACCGACAGTGTTGGAATGTCCGGCCTTGAGGTTCTTGGCCACCGGGTTGGGACGGTAGCCCAGACGCTTGGCAGCAGCAATGACGGCATCGCGTGTTTCGGTGCGGATGTTCTTGTCGCCGGTAAGCGCACGGGAGACGGTCGATACCGACAACGAGAGTGTCCGTGCAATGTCCTTGATGGTGATACGCTTCATTTGTTTAGGGGCAGATTAGGAAGTCAGGGTTAATTCCGGATGAAAAGTTTGGGGAAGATGAAAACGTTTGCAGATTTTGGAAACGTTCCCGCAAACGTTCTCATTAATAATAACACCAATTTATTTATTATAGTATTTTCTCCGGCCTATCTTTGCACTACAAATCTGAGAAATAATCAATTCTTACCTCTCTAAATATAAACAGAAATACAATCATGAAAAATCAAATCTTACCTTACAGCTACGACCGTTCAAACCTCTCGACAGGTATCCTTCACATAGGTGTAGGCAACTTCCACCGTGCCCACGAAGAATTCTACACCAACCTTCTTCTCTCCGACCCCTCGCAGAGCGGATGGGCCATCTGCGGCGCAATGCTCATGCCGCAGGACCGCGCACTCTACGAAGCACTCAAGAGCCAAAACGGCGAATACACCCTGACCGTGTGTGGCCGTGACGGCAATGACGAGGCATATACCATAGGCTCACTCACCGAACTTCTCTGGGCCGGTGAAAATCCCGAAGCCATCATTGAAAAAATCGCTGACCCTGCGACCAAAATCATCACCCTCACCATCACCGAAGGTGGCTACAACACCGACCGTGCCACAGGAGCCTTCATGCTCGAAACTCCCGCGGTAGCAGCAGACCTCAAGCGCCCGGCTGTCCCGACAACCGCTTTCGGATTCATCGCCGAAGGACTGCGCCGCCGCATGGAGCGTTCGGGCGCTCCCGTCACCATCCTCTCATGCGACAATCTCCAGCACAACGGCAACACTGCCCGCCGTGCGTTCATGACCTTCTTTGAGGCTCAGGATCCCGCGCTTGCCGAGTGGGCAAAGACCAACGTGACCTTCCCCAACAGCATGGTCGACCGTATCACACCCGCTACCCGTCCGGAAGACATCAAGCGTCTCAACGAAATGAACGGTACCGATGACAAGGCACCCGTCTACTGTGAGGACTTCATCCAGTGGGTCATCGAAGACAAATTTGCCGCCGGCCGCCCCGCTTGGGAAAAAGTCGGTGTGGAATTCACCGACGACGTTACGGCCTACGAAAACATGAAGCTGAGTCTGCTCAACGCATCCCACACACTCCTCTCCTACCCATCATTCCTCGCAGGCTACCGCAAGGTCGATGCAGCCATGCACGACGAACGCATAGTCACGCTCGTGCGCGAGTTCATGGACACCGACATCACCCCGTTTGTCCCCGCACCCGGCAACACTGACCTCGCACTCTACAAGCAGACACTTATCGAGCGTTTCGCCAACCGCAGCGTCAGCGACCAGGTTGCGCGCCTATGTTTCGACGGCATTTCGAAGTTCCCCGTCTATATCATGCCTAACTTAATCAAAATGCTTTCCGACGGGAAAGCTGACCTCTGCCGTGTGGGCTATCTCTTCGCTGCTTACCGTCACTATCTCAAATTTCACACGGACGATAACGGTGAGAACTTCGAAATCGCCGAACCTTGGATGACCGAGGCCGACAAAGCCCTCATCTCTTCCGACAATCCCGTGGATTTCCTCGGCCTTTCTGCATTCACTGCAACAGACCTCAGCAAGGAGGAAAAATTCGTCGGTCTCTATCTCGAAATGTGCAAGGCCATTGCGGAGCGCGGAGCCATGCCGGTCCTCGAATCCATCCTCTAACACCGCAAGGCCATGACTGACAAGAAAACTCCGACGGCGGGACCATTTCTCGTCCTGACCTTCATCTACTTTATCGTGGGTTTCCTGACAACTGTCAACGGACAGTTTCAGGGCCCCATGAAAGTGGCCTTCCTCTCGAATGCCGACGAACTGCGCAACACTCTCACAACCCTCATCTCATTCTTCTTTTTCCTCGGCTACCTGCTCAACAGCTCCACCGGAGGCAAATGGATAAACCGCCACGGCTACAAGACCACTCTCATGCGTGCCCTCGGGGTGATGTGTGGAGGCTTGCTGATGTATGCGCTCTCATCGTGGGTTGTGAAAATCTCCCCCGACCTACATGTCACTGTCGGCACTGATTCCATTCCGGGAGCATATTTCGTGTTTCTCTTCGGTTCATACCTGATGGGAACCTCGGCAGCCTTGCTCCAGGTGGTCATCAACCCCTATATTGCTGCCTACGAACTTCCTGGCACCAAACCGGTCCAACGCATGAACATCGTCTGCGCCACCAACTCGTTCGGCACCACCATCGCGCCATTTTTCGTGACCGGCATCATCTTCGCAGGTGTAGCCATCGAAAGCGTGACCGCCGACAGTCTGCTCATCCCCTTCATCCTCATCGCGCTCTGCATAGCAGTGACACTCCTCGTCACCTCGCGTCTGCATCTGCCCGACATCGAGGGAACGCGCTCGAATCCTGAAGAGAAACTGGAGAGGAGCGTGTGGTCGTTCCGCCATCTGACCCTCGGCGTAGTGGCAATCTTCTTCTACGTCGGCACGGAAGTTGCAGTAGGTGTCAACGTCAATCTCCATGCGATGGAACTGATTGAGAAAGGTATGGGACCCTCCTTCTTCGGCAAGGACCACATTGTGCTCTGGGGTCTCGATCTCGGAATCCCCGCACTCCTCGCAACCCTCTACTGGGGAGGACTAATGGTGGGCCGTCTGATATTCTCGTTCTTCAAGAATGTTCCTCCACGCTTGCTGCTCATCGTGACAACCATCCTCGCGACCATCCTCATCATAATAGCAATAATATCCAACAATCTTTGGGTGCTCGTTTCGGTCGGCCTATGCCACTCGGTGATGTGGGGCTGCATCTTCACCCTCGCCATTGACAAGCTCGGCAAATACACATCAAAGGCTTCCGGTGTGTTCATGATGGGAGTGTTCGGCGGAGCTGTCTTCCCCGTACTTCAAGGCATACTCGCCGACGCATGGGGAGGCTGGCAATGGACATGGGTCATCGCCCTCGTCTGCGAACTCTTCATGCTCTACTACGCCCTCCACGGCTACAAACCCAAATCCCTCCGGTAGGGACGCTTTTCAAAGCGTCCGCAACCCGAATACGAATAAAATACATCAGATCCGGGATTCATTAAAACGTTAATCAATTCTGGTATTCTCTTTTTCTCTATGCTGTTGCGGACGCTTTGAAAAGCGTCCCTACTGGATATACCTACTGTGATAATTGCCTTACTTCCGGCCGAAGTCGGCGGGAATTTCGCCCCAGTTGGGGGTGTCCCAAGTGAGAATCGGGTTGGTGATTTCGTGGCTTTGGAGCCATGCGGTGGCGCGGCGCATCATGTCGAAAAGTTCCGCATTCTGAGCCGTTGGTTTCAATGTGGTTTTCGGCTGACGGTTGCGCACCCACGAGCGGGCCGTGCGCGAATCGGTATATATAGGTGTGTAAGGCTGTCCCTGCTTATGAAGCAAGGCCAGACCGTGGACAAGCGCAAGATATTCACCTATATTATTTGTACCACCCTGAAGAGGTCCGATATGGAAAATCTGTTCACCCGTGCGCACCCACACCCCACGATATTCCACCGGGCCAGGATTCTTCGAGCAAGCGGCATCGACGGCAAGCGCGTCGAGCTTGATTTCCGGAATAGCCTCATAGTTGACCTTGACCGCCGGACCTTTGGCTATGGCTTTAAGTATGTCGAGCTGCTCGGCAGGGTCGCCACGATAGGCGGCCACTGCGGCTTCTTGTGAGTCAAAGCTCTTGTACTTGGCATCAGGATAGCCTTTCACTTGAAGCTGACATTCCTCCCAGGAGTCGAAGACTCCGGTGGCATAACCGTTCCACACGACATAAAATTTCCTTCTCGGTGCCATTTACTTTACTCTGACTATTGCGTTATGTTTTAGATTCAGGATAATGTTAGATAGATGCTTATATCGACACTGCGCATCCCTGTGGCGCGGGCGATGAGCGGATTGACAATGCGTCCGAAGAATGTGAAGGTCGCCTTCTGCATTCCCGGCAGCAATTTCAGGGCATTGCTTACCCCCTCGCAACTGACAATCGAACTCATCAGCGTCAGGAAAGTATTGCTGAGAGCCATTGCAGCGGTGCGCGCAACCGCACATCCGGTATGGGTGAAGCAGACACGGTCACGGATGGAAGCCGAATTGCGCACGGCAAAAGCACCGGCAAGATCCACAGCAAGCATTGACGGGAAAGCCGCACCGGTGTCGGAAGCGAGGTCGAAGGTAAGGACACCGCGTTTCATAATGTCGGTCTGCTCACGGCTGACGGCAAAAGGCTCTTGGGTCGGGGTGACGACCACCACATCGGCACTGCGGAGTGCATTTTCAAGCGTATGGGGATGAAGCGTGGAAGTGATGACCCACGGTCCGAGTTCCTGTTGCGCACGGCGGAGGGAATAGACATCGTTGTCATACATCCTCACCGTCGAACCGAGTCCGACAGCCGAGCGCGCGGCAGCACAGGCAGCAATACCCGAACCTATAATCAGCGTTTCACAGGGGATGATTCCCGCCACGCCTCCGAGCAGAATACCTTTCCCACGGGTCGAATCGGCAAGAAGCGACGAAGCCATTGCTATTGATGCTCGTCCGTCGATTTCCGCAAGAATGTCGGCAAAGGGAGTGCATCCACGCGAATCTTCTATAAGGTCAACAGCTATGGAGATGACATGGCGGCGCAGAAGTTCCTTGACCGCCTCGCAATCCTGATGCGAGGGCTTCAGCAAGGTCAGCAACATGGCTCCCCGACGCATCTTGCGGACATCCGGAGCCGTCATCGGAGCAAGATGTATGACTATGTCGCTGCGCAGTGCTTCCTCGCGAGTCGAAATCTCGACCCCGACACGCATGTAGCTGTTATCGCCATAGTTGATGCACTGGGCGGCGTTTTCCTGCATCTTCACACGGAAACCTCGCTCGATCAGCTGACCGGCAGCTTCGGGAGTGATTGGGAAACGGCGCTCGTACGGGTACTCACAAGCCGGCAGACCGATAGTGAAACCTCGGTGAGCCGTGCATGTTTCCTGAGCTTGCTCCTGCGGAGTGGGAATGTCCTGAACCATATATTTTACACTTTATACTCTATACTTTATACTTTCCCCTCTATACTTTCCTCTCTATACTTTCTCCTCTATACTCCCCTTCACCGGTAAACCAAATCGACTGATGAAAGCCTCACACTTCTCTTCAATCTGATTCTCATCTTCAAGAAGGGTCGAGTCAAACACTTCGGCCGATTTTCCATAGTGTGGCATACGTTTGGCAAGCTGCTCGGTGATGAACACATCAAGCTCGTCATCAGAAAGATTGGCGATAAGCGGACGTTTGTGGCGACCGCGTTTCAGGCGCTCGAACAGGCGGGCATGTGAGGTCTGCAACAACACAGTGATTCCGCAGTTGTTCATCAGTTCCATATTGTCGCCGAAGCACGGAGTGCCACCGCCACAGGCCACAAGCACATTGTCTTTTCCGCTGACCTCCACGAGCATACGTCGTTCGAGGTCGCGGAAAGCGGCCTCACCCTCATCGGCGAAAATCTCGCGTATTTTCTTGCCCGCACGGGCCTCGATGTAGTCATCAAGGTCAATGAACTCAACGTCGCAACGCCGGGCCAACGCCTTGCCGAGAGTGGACTTTCCGCTCCCCATGTAGCCTATAAGAAATATCGCTTTCATCTGTAGTTATTTGTCAAACAATGCAAATTTAACCATTTTTTTCGCTTCGTTTTGCATTATCGCACCAAAAGTGGAATATTCGGGTGGTATATTTGCAAAAGGGAAATTGATTTTTTGGAGGAGAGAACAAAAAATCCTATCTTTGTAACAGATAATATTTAAACTTTTATCTACAAAATAACATGTATACAAATAAAATATTATCCATATTGGATGCATATATGGCCGATAATCCGGGTGACATCGGAAAAGGGATTGCCGAGGACTTCAAGCGCAGGCGAGTGGAGAGGGGCATGACGCGCGAGGAGGTGGCCAAAGAGGCGGGTATCTCAGTGTCCAATCTTATCCGCTTCGAGCGTACCGGACTCATCTCGCTCCACAACCTGATTGCACTTGCCATCAGTTTCGGCTACGTTTCGGAAATCAAGAACATTTTTTCCGAGCCAAAATTCACCACTCTGGAGGAACTTTCATTCATACGCAAGAACGCTAACCGCAAACGAGGACATAAAAATGAAAATAGACCGCCTTTCAGTCAGCTACCGTGACATTCTGGTGGGAACACTCTCACTGGGTTCGGACAAACGGCTGTGTATGTTCGAATATGATAAAGATTGGATTGCCAACGGCTTTTCAATCTCACCTCTTGATTTGCCTCTGCGTCCGGGAGTATTCATCGCTAACCCCGAACCATTTTACGGAAACTTCGGAATTTTTGAAGACAGTCTGCCTGATGGCTATGGGCGTTACCTCCTTCACAAGGCATTGCTCCGGGAGGGAATTGATGACAGCTCTTTGTCAGCACTTGACCGCCTGAGCCTCGTTGGAAACGGAGGTATGGGCGCATTGACCTATCAACCGGCCAACCATATGCTCCATGACATGGAGACCGATGATTTCGATATGCTCCAGGAAAAAGCTCTTGAAGTGCTCCGTGAACGCAACGATGACGATGCCGAACTTCTGCTCTTCAACAGCGGAAACAGCGGAGGTTGCCGTCCCAAATCCATCTTCAAGGATGCAGAAGGCCATTGGCTGATAAAATTCCGTCACACATACGACCCTCTCGACATGGGCAGACAGGAATTTTTCCACAATCTCACAGCGAGAAAATGCGGGCTGGACATTCCGGATTTCAAGCTCGTAAACGACAGGTATTTCGCAAGCCGCCGCTTTGACATAGATGAGGACGGTCAACGGCTCCATATCGCCACCGCCGGTGCTCTCACCGGTGTATCGCTTTCAATGCCGATACTTGACTATTCGAACCTCCTTGCCCTTACCGGATTCCTAACAAAAAAGACTGCAGATGTGGAGGAAATGTTCCGACGGATGGTGTTCAACTACCTTACGGACAACAAGGATGATCATTGTAAGAATTTTTCCTTTATCGTGCGTCAGAATTCCAACGGGAAATGGGCATGGCATCTTGCTCCGGCCTACGATTTAACCGTATGCCAAGAGGGCTATAACGGCGAACATGCCACATCTGTCAACAAGACCGGCCAACCGACTCTTACCGACATGATTGCGGTCGGCACAAGAGCAAAAATAAGTGAGAAACGCTGCCGTGAGATTTTCGACGAGGTCTACAGCAACTGCGGGGAACTGCTGCTGAACACCTCAATCCGATAGCCTCTCACCGTCTTCTCGGGATGAGGTCGCGGAGGGTGATATGCTCGATTTTCATGGCCATGAGGATGTAGGCTATGAGGAGCGGGGTGCGGATCATCATGTTGAGCCACGGTTTGTAGGTGAACGCGATGAGTTCGGAGAAGAACCATAGCGCTATGGCGCTTACGAAGTAGAATGTCAGACGCGACAGGCCGTAGTTGATGGGATATTTCACCTGTCCCATGATGTAGCTGACCAGCATCATTGTTCCGTAACATGCAAAGGAGGCCCAAGCGCAGCCCATATAGCCGTAGCGCGGGACGAGCAGGACGTTCAGCACCACCGTAATGACAAGGCCAAGAAGCGAGAACCACATGCCCCATGCAGTCTTGTCGGTGAGCTTATACCATAGCGACAAGTTGAAAAACACCCCGAAGAAAAACTCGGCGACCATAACTATCGGCACGACCTTAAGTCCGCTGAAATAGCTTGAAGCTATGAAATGGCGCAGGATGTCGAGGTAGAACATCACAGCGAGGAAGATAATCATGGCAAAGATGACAAAATATTTCATCGCGTCGGCATAACTCTGCAACTGACCGTCGCCTCGCTCCTTGGCGCGCGCGAAAATAAATGGCTCGTAGGCAAAACGGAAAGCCTGGGTGAACATCACCATGACAATGGCAATCTTAAGGTTAGCACCGTAGATACCCAACTGCGACATGGCCTCCGTCTTATCGGGATAAAGAATCGGGAAGAGGATTGAATAGAGGGTCTGGTTCATCACTCCGGCGATACCGAGCACAAGCAACGGGGCGGAATAGGCAAGCATCTCGCGCCAAAGACGCGGATTGAACTTATAGGGGAAACCCCGCAGTTCGGGAAGGAGCAGGACGACGTTGATGACCGACGTAATCATATTGGCAAGGAAGATGTAGCCTATGCCGAAATCAGGATTGTAGAACCACGAAATCCAACCGGGAGTCTGCGCCCACAACCACGGACAGATGAGTATGAAGAAAAGATTGAGCCCAATGTTGAGACCGATGTTGACCAGACGCAAGGCAGCGAAGCGCATCGGACGCTTGCGGAAACGCAGATAGGAGAACGGCAGGGCGGTAAACGCATCGCAGGCTACGGCTATCGCCATCATCACGACGTAGGATTCATGAAGCGCTGAGTGCATCGCACCGGAAATCGGCTTGATGAAAATCATGACGAGCGCGAGGAAAGCCGTCGAACTGACTGCAAGCGAGATAAGCGATGTCGAGTACACCTCCATCGGATCCTTATAGCGCTCATGGTTGGCGAAGCGGAAGAAACCGGTCTCCATACCGTAGGTGAGGACAATGAGCGCGAGAGCCACGATGGCGTAGATGTAACTTACCACACCATATTCCGACGACGGAAACATCTGGGTGTAGAGCGGAACGAGACACCAGTTGAGAAAACGTCCGATAATACTGCTGAGGCCATAGATGGCCGTATCCTTGGCGAGTGATTTTATTCCTGCCATTTTCGTTTATATAAATATATAGTTTAAAACGTGTGCTTGTAGGGACGCGCTGTAGCGCGTATGCCAAATGAACTACCCATATTGTGCCCAATCTGTCAGGCATACGCGCTGCAGCGCGTCCCTACAATCCAATCAAAACAGACTCCCCATTGATGTGGGAGGATTGAGATGCAGATGAGTGTAAGCCAGCGAAGTGACTTCACGGCCACGGGGTGTACGCCTTAAGAAACCCTCCATTATCAGGAATGGTTCATAGACCTCCTCGATGGTGTCCTGCTCCTCGCCTATGGCCGTCGCGATGGTCGAGAGGCCCACCGGGCCACCCTCAAACTTATTTATCATGGTCAACAGGAGCTTATGGTCCATCTCATCCAAACCATAGCGGTCAATATTGAGCGCTTCGAGGGCAAAACGAGCAATTTCAGGCTCGATGTCACCGTTGCCCTTCACCTGGGCGAAATCGCGGACACGGCGCAGAAGCGAGTTGGCTATACGGGGAGTGCCACGGCTGCGGAGGGCAATCTCATGGGCCGCTTCAGGCGTGCATTTCACGCCTAAAAGTGCCGCCGAACGCTTTATGATACGTTCAAGCACCTCATGGCTGTAGTATTCCAGATGGCAGTTTATGCCGAAACGCGCACGCATAGGAGCCGTCAGCATACCCGAGCGCGTCGTAGCGCCCACAAGTGTGAACGGCGAGAGCGAAAGTTGCACGGAGCGCGCACCCGGCCCCTTGTCAATCATGATGTCAATGCGGTAGTCCTCCATAGCCGAGTAGAGATACTCCTCCACCACGCGGCTCAGGCGGTGGATTTCATCAATGAAAAGCACATCGTTCTCCTCAAGCGAGGTCAGGATGCCCGCAAGGTCGCCGGGTTTGTCAAGCACGGGGCCTGAGGTCACCTTGAAGTTGACACCAAGTTCATTGGCAATGATACCTGCGAGAGTGGTCTTGCCGAGTCCGGGAGGGCCGAACAGCAGCAGATGGTCGAGGGCCTCCCCTCTCATCCGTGCCGCCTGCACGAAAACCTTGAGATTCTCCACGACCTTCTCCTGACCGTTGAACGCGTCAAAATACGATGGCCGCAAAGCCTTCTCAAAATCCTTGTCCGCACTCACGCGGTCATGTATATCGAATTCTGAATCCATTTAGAGAGTCTTTTGTAGTGATTTGCCGCAACGCAACCATCCCCTTGACTATAGGGACGCGCTGCAGCGCGTATGCCGGACAGCATATACCTTCCGCCATAAACGTCAAGCTACAAAATTAGCAAATTTCCCCGAAAGCATCCCCACGCAGTCGGCAACATTTCCCGCTGCTTCGCTCTTTTTGGATAAATTTGCGATTTTGACTACCTTTGCACTGCGGTCAGCAACCCACGGATTATCGTTCTGACCGCCATCCAAACCACACTATCCAATGGACAGAAAAGATTTTGAAATCATGGCTCCCGTCGGGAGCTACGAGTCGCTCCACGCCGCAATCGAGGCCGGAGCTGATGCCATATATTTCGGTGTCGAGGGTCTGAACATGCGTTCCCGCTCCTCGGTCAACTTCACCCTCGACGATCTCCGCAACATCGCTTCCATCTGCGATGAGGCAGGAGTGAAAACCTATCTGACAGTCAACACCATCATCTATGACGGCGAGCTTGACAAGATGCGCTCAGTCATTGATGCGGTCAAGGAGAGCGGCATATCGGCAATCATCGCCAGCGACATCGCAGCCATCACCTACGCCCGCAGCATCGGCGTTGAAGTCCACATCTCCACCCAGCTCAACGTGACAAATATCGAGGCTGTAAGATTCTTCGCTCAGTTTGCCGACGTGATGGTGCTTGCCCGCGAACTCAATCTTGACCAGGTCAAGACCATTTCCGATGCAATCGAGCGCGAGGACATCCGCGGCCCGAAGGGTGAGCGCATCCGCATCGAGATGTTCTGCCACGGCGCCCTCTGCATGGCCGTGTCAGGCAAATGCTACCTCAGCCTCCACGAAATGAATTCGAGTGCCAACCGCGGAGCCTGCACCCAGATATGCCGCCGAGGCTACACCGTCACCGACCGCGAGACCGGCGACGAACTTGCCGTGGAGAACAAATACATCATGTCGCCCAAGGACCTCAAGACCATCCACTTCCTCAACAAGATGATTGATGCGGGAGTGCGTGTGTTCAAAATCGAAGGACGCGCGCGCGGTCCCGAATATGTGAAAATCGCTGTGCAGGCTTACTCCGAGGCTATCAACGCCATCTGCGCCGGTGATTTCACTGATGACAAGATTGCCCGCTGGGACGAGGAACTGTCCAAAATCTTCAACCGTGGATTCTGGGACGGCTACTATCTCGGCCAGCGCCTCGGCGAATGGTCGGCCAAATATGGTTCGTCGGCCACACGCGTCAAACGTTATGTGGCCAAGGGCGTCCGTTACTTCCCGAAACTCGGTGTTGGTGAATTCGTCATGGAAGCGGGAGAATTGCATGTTGGCGACGAGGTTGTCATCACCGGGACCGATACCGGTGCCTTGATAATGACCGTCGAGGAACTGCGCCTTGAATACGATCCCGTCCCATCGGTGAAGAAAGGCGACAATTTCTCAATAAAAGTACCCCGCAAAATCCGCCCCTCCGACCGCCTCTATATCTGGGAGGAAACACCCGCCGCCAAAACCCAACAAGACTAACCCCTATAAGCAGGAAAGGCACAAGCGGGAATGGTACAAGCGGGAAAGGTACAAGCGGGAAAGGTACATAAAGACATAAGGCAAGAAGGGACATAAGATTTTTTCAGTCAAACAAATAGCTGAAAATTATCTTATGTCCCCTCTGACTTTCTGTCTTTGTGTACCCTTCCCGCAATTGTTTAGAGAGAAAAGCGGACTGATTTGAAGTAATCGGAAGCTTAACCGATTATGGGAATGAAAGTTTTATCGCAGTTTATATATAATCCCATTGTATGTTCAAATCAGTCCGCGTTACAAATTTATGGAAACTTACATGGATACTAAAACAATCTTTCTTAAAAAAACTTACTATTTTCCAGAAACGAGTTCAACAGGTTTGTGAACACGGATATTCATCTTGGCAGTCGAATCAAGCGGAGTCCAGTTGACCGCTCCGAAGTTGGCCGAAGTCAGGTTGAGGAGACTTGAATCGCTTTTTCTATCACCTTCAACGGTAATCCTACCGATTGAACTTGAACTGTCAACGCATTTTACCCTCAGTTCTCCGGAAGGTTGAGCCAGTGATGCTTGTTTAACAGTCGAAGTTTCCAATTTCAATTCTTTCATGCCGGGAGAGGTGCTATGCAGAGTGTCGATGCGGCATGAATCCAGCACCAATCTCTTATACACATGCGCTGTCATCGTTCCACAAGTCATGTTTCTCACCAGAATTGAGTTCCAGCTATTGCTCATATTCTTCAAAGTCATACTGCGGGGAACCACAACTGTAAGTGGCCATGATTCTGAACTGTCAAGATAGCGTATGTCCATGAAGCTTCCGCTCGCCTTGATGGAATCGTAGAGCTGCATTAAGTTAATGCGGACGTTGAGCGTGTCAACAGTCGTAGAGATATTGAGAATCTTGCGCCATGCCGTATTGGCCCGAAGAACAGGAGCGGTTACAGAGTCCGAAACCTCAACGGCAATACCCTTGAAGTTTCCGATACGGAAACCGGAATCATCATCCTCCAGTTCAAACGCAATGCTGCTGAAAGATTCGGGCAGGGGAATTTCAATTTTGCTTCCTCCAAACTCGCGTTCCTTGTCCATCTCTTTTCGGTCCCTTCCTCCGGTGAGAAGGATAAGGCTGAACGCCGAAACCAATAGGAGACCACAGATGAAGGCCCCGAGCATCATATATGTTGTACGTTTCATTTGTTGTTCTCTTTTAAATAGTTTTCATACATTGTTTTTGCCTCTTCCGGCGAAATGCCGAGAAGCATCAGCTGATGGAAAAGATATTTCATTTCACCGTTGAGAAAAGTTTGTTTGCGTTCATTGACTATCACATCCCGTGCCGTGTCGGCGATGAAGAACCCGATTCCACGGCGGTTGAAAATCACGCCGAGACGTTCGAGATACTCATAGCTGCGCATCACCGTGTTGGCATTGACCTCAAGCGAGGCGGCATACTCTCGCACCGACGGGATGCGTGCGCCTGCGATGAAATGGCCTGTCAGGATGTCGTCGCAAATCTTATCGGCTATCTGAAGATAGATGGCCTTGTTGTTTTCCTTGAATATCATTGTAATCCTTTCTGTTAACTACCATCGGTTGATGATTTCCGACTCGCGGAATCTAAGGTAGGTCAGTAGATAGTTGAAGAGCGAGATGACAGTCATAAGGATAGCGGCCGACCAGAAAACAGTCTTGTCATTATCAAGCAGAGGCGGCGCTCCGTAAAACAAATCCTCTTTTTGAAATAAATCATAGATCCATACAGCCACGCGTCCGTAGATGAGCGTGATGACAAACATGCTGAAAAATGTCTTGACGAAATGCGAGCGTCGCCAAACGACGGAACCCACAAGGAAGAATGACTGCGTCATGAAGAAGATAAGCAGGACTATCCATGAAGCGGCATCAGTGTTGAAGCCGGCGTCCGCGGAATGGAAAATCAACTTACACCAGTCTATCGTACTCACCTCAATTCCCATATAGAAATCAACGAAGAGAACACGGAGCCAATCGGCTATCACAGCGCATACGAAAAACAGCAGGAAAGCCAACGGGACGGATATAATCCACCTGTAAAGAAACTTCTCGAACTGCGAAGCGGGAAGCATGAGGGTTGACAGCGCTCCTGTCGGGGTCGACATAGATTTGAAAGCCGTTGAAGCCATCAGACAGCCGAAAAAGAACAGTGATACAATAAAAAATGGCAGTTCATACGTAATCATTAAATGGCTGCATGTCTCCGGGTCGTTCCAGCGGCTGACATTAAAGGCTGTCATGACAGCTATCACAAGCAGTATTCCCAAAAGTGTACCGATGGATACCAGGTGCTGACGCCAGCGTTCACTCAGATCACGGCGACACAAAAGAAGCATACGGGAGAGGCTGAAAGTCTGATTATTGCTCATTGTTTATCGGTATTTCGGTTAAACATATCCTTAACTACGGCCGGTTTTGCCATTGAAAGCTCGAAGAGTGTTTCGAGATTGAGTTCGGTTTCCATCTCGTCTTCGTTGGGAAGAATGACGGAAGTGCCTTCGAGAGAGGGCTGTGAGTAGAGGGCCGAATCAATGACCTCACGCGAATCAGTGACAAAAAACTTCAACCGGTCGGTGATGCGGTCTACCCTCTCGTTGAGAAGCACGTTTGAATGATCCATGATGATGACATGGTCGAGCAGACGGTCGATGTCGCGCACCTGATGGGTTGATATGATGATGGCTCGTTCATCTGTCATGTTCTGCGCGATGAAACGGCGGAAAGCACTTTTGCCGGGGATGTCGAGACCGTTGGTCGGCTCGTCCATCAGAAGCAGCGAAGTGTTGCAGGCAAGAGCGAAGCTCATGAAGGCCTTCTTTTTCTGACCCATCGACAGCGCGCCGAGATTAAGGTCCATGTCCATATCGAAGATTTCAAGATGACGGCGCAGATCCTCATGCGAGAAGCGCGGATAGAAAGCTGTATTGGCTTTCAGATAGTCCTTAAGAGGTATGCGCGGGAGAGTGAATTCCTCAGGAACAATAAACATATCGGAGAGAGTTTCCGGCAGACGGCGACGGGTGTTCACATCGCGAAACAGCACCTGTCCGCTCTTCGGGGTAAGTGCCCCTGCAATCAGATAGAGCAAGGTCGACTTTCCGGCTCCGTTGCGACCGAGAAGTCCGTAGACGCCTCCCGCCTCGACCTCAAGAGAGAAGTCGCTGAGCACCGGACGGGCCTTGCGCCGGTAGGAAAAAGTAAGGTTTTCGACTTTAAGCATAATGGTGTATTAGTATAATAGTACACCGCAAATGTAGACGCTATTTTTGAAACATGAAAGTTTTTGATGGAATTTTTTTCAATATCTGTTTACCTCACCTGATTTTCTGAACCTTAGAGCAATTAAAAATATACTTTTACCCATTTTATGCATATTATCACCCTCAATTCTGCATTTTATCATTAATTCTTTTGTTTAACAACTAAAATAACTTAACTTTGCAATGAACAGAACTCTCAACCTAAAACTCACCCCTCACATCATGCGACACAACCATCTGCTATCATTACTCTCTGCCTCGTTAGCCCTGACCGCCCTCTCCGGAGTGACGGAAGCTGCGGTCCTCAAAGTCATCTTCAAGCAGAATCCCCCTGAAAAAATCATAATTGAACGACGCTGCCGTGACAAAGAGAATCCGACAGCAGAGCTTATTTTCCGCGACACCGTCGTGGTAAAAGACTCTTCGGCCACCGTCCGCTACAACATCAACCGACCATATTCCTTCAGCATCTCCAATCCAGAGAATTTTGAACCGGGTTCTCTAATACGCCCGATTGACATCAACGACGAAATCACGGTGACAGTCGATGGCCGTCTGCGCAACGCCACATTCTCCGGCTCGCCGCTCATCGACAGCATCAGTTCGCTTTTCGGACAGGGTGCGGAATTCATGTCGGCCAACAGCGACTCGACGATGTCATTCACAGAAAAGATGGCACTGACCTCCCAATTTTATTCCGCTTATGCTATGGCCCACAAGAATGAGCCGATAGGCGTATATGCACTCGTTTGGTCATCTCATGAAGCCATGGCAATGTATTTCGACGAACTGGACCCGGCACTTGAAAATTCAGTTGCCGGAGATGAATATATTTTCCTGCGGCAAATCGCAGCCAAAAGCCGGGCTGACCTCAATGCTCAGACGATGATGCAGGAAGGCGCCGTCATGCCGGACTTCTGTCTGCCCGATTCGACTGGCCGAAAAATATCGCTCTCTTCCTTTCAAGGAAACTGGGTGCTTCTTGACTTCTGGGCCAGCTGGTGCAGTCATTGCATCCGTGGCTTCGGAGCTTTGAGAGAATTTTCAGAAGAATATGTCGACCGTTGCACTGTCATCACCATCGACATAGATGATCAGGCCCCTATATGGCGTCCGCTCTTAGACAAGTTCGACATGCCGTGGATAAACCTTCTCAACGACCCGACCGACCACAGCAATGCAAATCCTGTCCGTGCGCTCGGAATCACATCAATCCCTGTCACCGTCCTCATTGACCCGGAAGGGAAAATCGCGGCAATACAGCGAGGAGCGAATCCCGAATTTTTCGACCGCGTCAAAGCCATTATGGACGGTCGAAAACAGCCATTGACCGGCCATTCTAATTGATTTCAATTACTCCGACAAAGGAAAATATGTGAAATTACTCAAATTTAGGTATGGCAAAGCTTGCAATCCCGTAGTAATTTTGCATCGTGTAAATGAAACGCGAAAGCGCCCTCATTCACCAAGATAATTTATACGAATATATAGATTAATTTATACGAAAGATATACGATAATTTATACGAAATTTGATAAAAAACACTTGGACAATACAAGGCAGGCTCAGTCCGGCTGAACCGCTGACAAGCCTGGCTTATGTAATCTATTTTTGAAATTGATGCTATTGTTTAAAACGGCGTGGCCGATGGTTGTGAAACCCTCCCCCCACGCCGGTTTTTTATTTCCCCCAAGTCCAATATCAAATTCAATCTGATTCAACGACCAAAAACATTTCATTGTCTGCATATCTTATTTTCAATATGCATCTTGACATGCCATTCGTGCAGCTTGTCACTATTATTTTATAGATATATGGCTCTTCGGTAATTTCGCCTTACAAAATCACTACAATGCAACCGGTCTATATGACAAAACAGCATCCTATATCCATGAGAATACCGACATTATTCAATCTTAAATGCACAATCTGCCATCCCGGCAAGTACCTTGCTTCTGCAATCGTCGCTGCCATATCATTATATCTGCCAATGCAGCTCTTCGGGCAATCCGACACGACCGTCATTGCGACAGACAGCATACCGGGATTTTCCGAACAGCTTCTGAATGAAGTCGTGGTGACTGCCAAGCGGCCATCCGTAAGAGTCACACCCGACAAAACAATCTACGACCTGAAATCGACAGTCATGGGGCAGTCAGGCACTCTGCTCGACGCTCTCTCATCAATTCCCGGAGTGAACGTCAGCAGCGATGGAGCTGTCAGTCTCTATGGCAACTCCGGAGCAACAATCAGCATCGACGGACAAAAGACATATCTCAAAGGTCGGGAGCTTGCCAACTATCTTCGGTCGCTTCCGGCCTCGACTATAAGCACAATCGGCCTGCGCACGACAGCCAACGCCAAGGACGATGCGTCCGACAAGGCAGGAGTGATAGAAATCAGCACCCGCAGAGTGCGCGAACAAGGCTTCACACTCGGGCTGAACAGCGGCGCATCGGCCTGGCGCAACCTACGCGGCCACGGCAACGTGAATATGACCTACAATGCCGGACGATCGGAATTCAACCTGCTCTACTCTTTCTTCGCCGCACGGCAGAGAATACGAATGGACATCGAACGCTACACCCTGAAAGAAGGAGACCGGATGTTACAGCTATCAACCCGACGTCGCACATCGAACGCCCACACCGTTAAAGGAGGCTGGCGCTACCGTCCCGGAAAAAACACAGTCATCGGGACCTCGCTGACCCTCAGCCGTAACGGACAGAACGAATTCGGACGCATGGACATGGAAATTCCGGCCCTGCATGAGGAGGACCGCTCGGACAATCACAACCGTAAACGTTGGCGCAATGTAATGGCCGACATATATTTCGACCACACATTTTCCTCCGGCACAAGACTGACCGCAGGCTACAACCACTTCCGCTTCAACACCACCGAGCACCAGCTACTCGAACCGACATCGGCCGACACTCTCCGCAGCAATGTCGGGGGCCATATCCGATGGAACATCGGGCAGATCGACCTCACACTCCCGATAGGCAAGATGTGGCGCCTTGAAGCTGGAGCCAAAACGACTTTCATAGACATCCGCAACTCAGGGGCCTATTTCGAACTTACCAACGGGCTTCCTATTCCTGCCGACAATCTCAGCTCGCGCTTCCGCTACAAAGCCAACACCAATGCCGCATACACACAGATTTCTTTCACGCGCGGTCACCTGACCGCTACAGTCGGCGCGCGTCTCGAGCACGAAAAACTGCGTGGCCATTTTTCAGGCAACGAGACCGCTGCCGACACTTCCTACCATGTCAATACCCTCGACATCGTCCCGGTGGCGGAAATCAAATACCTGTCAGGCTCCGGCCTCGCCATGATGCTATCCTACTCACGGAGAATCGACCGTCCGAACTACGCCGACCTCAATCCGTTCGTCTACATCTTTGACGAATACACACATTCCGGCGGTAACATCAACCTTCATGCATCAACTTCCGACAACGTCCAGCTCGGTCTCTCCTACGGCGGATGGCTGCAAGCCGCCCTGTTCCTCACCCGCTCCGACGATGTCATAATGAAAAGCTATCATGAAATATCGGACCGCTGCATCTATGCCGGAGCAGAGAATCTCCCCTACTTCCTCCGGACGGGTGTCAGAGTCGTCGTGGCCAATCTGCCTGTCGGCCGCCGAATCCGTTCGACATTCACAGCGACAGGTGTCTACAACCGCTATGACTGGAAAGACAAGGACGCAAGACAATCCACACGCAGACTGACGCCGATGCTGAGCATGGACAATCAGTTTGACTTCGGAAAAGGTTGGACTGCAGAACTGAAAGCCTCCTACACCGGCAAAATGGCCTACGGACAGGTGACATTGCTCCCTTTCGGAAACATCGATGCCGCAGTGCGCAAGAATTTCCATGATGGAAAGGCTGCATTGACACTGTTTGTCCGAGACATTCTCGCCACAAACACCACCCGCACTCAAATTCCACTCGGAGGACGCAAATCATACTACGAAGAGACGGAATACAGACGGATTGCAGGCTTCTCGTTCAACTATAAGTTCCATTCCGGCAGAAAGACAGCGAACTATAAGGAGCGTAAAGGTCCCGAAGAACTCGAAAGACTTTGATTTGAAATTATTTTCCAGTAATTTTGAGACATGAAACATCTGTCACGGAAACTGAAACCGGCACTCCATAAACTTCTCACCTCACTCGCTCTCGCGGCAATGCTCATGGCCATTGTCAGGGTCGCCCATGACCTCACCATAGGCGAGGACTATTGGAATGCCCACTCCACGACATTCATTGTGACGGAATCGCTGCTTGCGTGGTTCTACTCCATTGAGCTTATACTGCTTGCCCCGCTGCTCATGCACACCGCGCGGCGACGCGGATGGAAAGCCCCGCTGGAATATGCCATCGCAAGTCTCTTCGCAGCCCTGTCGGTAGGTCTTGGCATGGTACTGTCCCACTCGCTCACATTAGACGGTGTCAGCTTCACGCAATTCATCCTGCCGGCGACAATAGTCGTCCTCTTCACCTGCCTCTATTATGCCTACTATTGCAACAGCGAACGCGAACGATGGCTGATGAACCAGACCCTAACACTCGAAAAGACACGCAACCGGCAACTCGACACCGAACTGCGGCTACTGCGCGCCCAGTATCATCCTCACTTTCTATTCAATATGCTCAACACAATCTATGTGCAGATTGACGAAAGCAACGAGGCCCCGCGCCACACCATCGAATGTCTTTCGGAAGTGTTGCGCTATCAACTTTACTCCCCCGAGCAACCTGTGGAAATCCGAAATGAGCTTGAAGCAATGGAAAAATTCATTGAGCTATGCCGTATGCGTGTATCTCGTTCATTGAAACTTGACATCAGAATATCCAATCCGCCATCCGGGCTGAAAATCTACCCGTTGTTGCTTATTCCACTGGTGGAAAATGCGTTCAAGCACCTCGGAGGAAGCCGCAGAATATCCATCACATTTGCAATGGCTGACGGAAATTTCATCCTGACGGTCACTAATACTGTCAATCCTGACAATGGCGCTGTCCGGAAAGCTGATTCGGGACTGGGCCTCGAAAATCTGCGCCGGAGGCTTGAATTGCTATACCCCGACGGCACCCATTCGCTATCCTTGACAAAGGATAATAACGAATTCAAAGCCATATTAACTTTGCGTCCGGTTGAATGACACGGCATTCTCCCAACCGTATTCCTCAAAAAACAGACTGCTATGAACAGAAAACTTAAATGTATTATCGTGGACGACGAACCGCTTGCCCGCGATGGGTTACGCAGATATATCGGGCGCGTCGACCGCCTTGAATTGCAGGGAGAATGTGAGGATACCCTGCAACTCGATTCCATGCTCAGGGCCGGATTGGAAACCGACCTCATCTTCCTCGACATTGAAATGCCATTGCTTTCGGGAATTGACTATCTCCGTACTGTCGGGCATCATCCGATGGTCATCATCACCAGTGCCTACAGTCAGTATGCACTTGAGGGCTACGAACTCAACGTCGTCGACTATCTTCTCAAACCCATCCCTTTCGCGCGCTTTCTACAGGCAGTGACCAAGGCTTGCGATTTCGCCGACCTTACGGCGCATCCTGAAAAACGGGATTTTTTCTTTGTGAAATCCGACAAGAAATTCCACAAAATCCGTTTTGCCGACATTCTCTATCTCGAAGCTGTCGAGAATTATGTCAAGATAGTCACGGATAGCGGAGCTGTCATCACTCGTTGCCCGCTGCGCAACCTCGTTGCCGATCTCCCCTCGCATGGCTTCCTGCAAGTCCATAAATCCTATATCGTCAACATGGAAAAAGTGGAGTGCATCGAGGGCAATATGCTTCATCTTCCGGGGACGACCATAACTGTGTCGCGCAGCTACAAGGACGATCTGATGAAATGGCTATGATATGAAAAACATACTGCGATAGAAAAAGGCAGAAGGAACATAAATTTTTCATCAGGACCGATATGCAATCAGGTGTTTTGCCTGCGCTGAAAGCCTTTCGGTTCTAAAAAAAATTTATGTTCCTTCTGCCTTTTTCTATCCCCGGCCTGTCATGCAGCCCGGAATAAGGAATTACTTATTGAGGTTATAGACAGTGCGGCGGATGTAGGGGCGGAGTTCGGGGACAGCCTCTGCAAGACCGTTGACAGCGAGGCGCGACACAACTATGCCTCCGTAGACGTTGAGGTGAGTGTTGTCAATGCGTCCCTCGGGAGCGAATTCATATTTTCCGACAGGCATCCACATGAAGAGGGCTCTTGAATTGTCGGGACCAAGATCCTGGACAAGCTCATGGGTGAGCGCGTTCATGTCGACAAAGGGAACGTCGAGTTCCTTGGCCACATTGCGCGGAGCAACGACATAGTCACCGTGAGTGTCAACAAGAATCTTACCCTCGGCAGGATAGTTATTGATATTCTTCTTCCATGTCTTTCGCAGGTCATCGGTGTCCTCGGCAACTGCATCGCCAACCGGGAAGTTGCGGCGCACGATTGAGTTCATAAGAATCGGTTTGCCACCCTTCTCGCGGGTTTCATTGACAAACTTCTTAAGGTTGGCATCGAAAGTGGAACCGGGATCGGTATGGCGGTCCTCCTTCGGCTTCTCGTCATTGTGACCGAACTGAATGATTACATAGTCACCCGGACGGATCTGCTCGCGCACTTTTTCCCAACGGCCCTCGTTGATAAAGCTTTTGGAACTACGACCGTTGACGGCGTGGTTGTCGACCTTGATTGCACCCTCAAGATAGATAGGGAGCATCTGTCCCCAACCGCGTTCCTGATTCTCCTTGTCGAGAGGTTTGTTGGCCATGGTAGAGTCGCCGATCATGAACACGGTGATGGTATCGGACGGAACCTGCGCCACAGCCATTGCCGGAAGCGCGAGAGCTACTAAGAGTGATGAAAGAAATTTCATGATAATAAAGTTTTTATCGTATGGTATTATTGAATTCTGCACAGTGCACATCCGCTTTAGAAATTACCGGAAATCCTAAAGCCTTGCAAATTTAGACATAATATCCGTTCAGAAGGCAATCCTCCACGAACCCAGGCCTATTCGCTTAATCTTTTTTAACATATTATTGCCGTTACTATTTTCACGGCAGGCAACGAAGACAGCCTAAAATTAAATATTCTTCAAATTCTAATTTCATAGTGCAACTTGTTAATAATTAAATATTCGCTATATTTGCAAAATGTAAAGATTCAAGAATGACAAGACTAACAGCTACAGATTTAATTCCTAAATTGAGAAAATATTTCTCCACGCAACCCGTCACCAGAGTATGGCTATTCGGGTCATATTCGCGTGGAGAAGAATCTGAAAAAAGCGATGTCGATATACTCCTTGAATTTGATTCAGAAGAAAAGATAACACTCTTTACACTCGGTGGAATGCATTCTGCGCTCACATCTCTATTGCACCGATCCGTAGATCTCGTTGAGAAGGATACGCTAATGCCTTTCGCCCTCCAATCTGTTGAACATGATAAAATCCTGATTTATGAGAGAAAAAATCAGAGATCGTGAACGATTGCTCCACATGATAGAAGCAATTGACCAAATCATAAACGCTCAACAGCGATATACCGCAGAACAACTTACTACTGATCCTATCTTATTTTACGGTATTGTGAAATGGGTAGAAATCATTGGTGAAGCTGCCTACAAATTAATAGAGGCAATCCGCTCTTCTAACCCTCAGATTCCATGGCCATCTATAATAGGGATGCGACATGTGCTTGTGCATGGTTATTATCAAATCAAGCCCGAAAGACTTTTATCAACCATAGAATCCGATCTACAACCACTCCGAACATTGTTAATGCAATTACCTGAACTGAACTTGGAGTGATTTTTCTTGCGGTGAGGGGGTGTTTGATTTGATTGCTTGGGGGAAAAGTGTTAACTTTGCGAAGAATCTAACCATTGCAGTGCGTTTTACAGGCAAGGCAATATGGGCAGTGCAAGAATTTTCACCTTAAACAGACCATTCATAGACTTAAGTCCGATGACATTAAAGAATCTTTTTTATGCCGCAGCGTGCACGCTTCCGCTGCAGGCATTCGTGGCGTGTCAGAGTGCATCAGCCATTGACCGTCAGGCTCTCGTTGAGCGAAACAATCCTCACATCACCGCTATCGACACAATGGCGTCGCTCTCGGTGGGTAACGGCGAGTTTGCAGTCACAGTCGATGTGACAGGTCTCCAGTCGTTCCCCGAACTCTATAGCAAGGGTGTGCCCTTAGGAACACAGAGCCAGTGGGGATGGCACAGTTTTTCAAATCCCGAAAATCTGAAGTTTGAGGAAACCCTCAAGGACTATGACTTCGGACGCGGACGCATGGAGCCATATTCTGTCCAGTTCAACGAGCAGGGCCGCAACCGCCAGGCAGCCAACTGGTATCGCGTCAATCCCCACCGTCTGCATCTCGGTGCCCTCGGTTTCGCAAACCTCAACCCCGAACAGATTACCGACATTGACCAGACCCTCGACATGTGGAACGGTGAAATCCGCTCTGATTTCAAGGTTGACGGCGCGCCCGTGAGTGTCCGCACCTACGTTCACCCCGAAAAAGATATGGTCGCAGCCTCCATCAAGTCTGAAAAGCGTCTGCCTGTGGCACTCCGTCTCCCCTACCCGACAGGCGGTCACTGCGATGACGCCTGCAACTGGGATGCCGATTCGCTCCACATCACTGAAATCGTGGCATCGGATGAAAACCACGCAACCCTGCGCCACACCCTCGACTCGACCACATACTACATCAACCTCGCATGGACCGGCGCTGAGGCTCCCGTGATGACAGGCCGCAACGTTGCCACCATCACCCCGACTGCCGATGAATGGACAGTCACAGCAACCTTCACCCCCGAAGCTGCCGACAACGCCAATCCCTCAGTTGCTGAGACACGCGACGCATCCTCGGCCTACTGGACAGACTTCTGGAAAAAAGGCGGTGTGGTCGACTTCAGCCATTGCACCGACCCGCGCGCCTCGGAACTCGAACGCCGTGTAGTCCTCTCGCAATACCTCCTCGCCATCCAGTGTGCAGGCTCAACTCCACCTCAGGAAACCGGCCTCACCTACAATTCATGGTTCGGAAAATTCCACATGGAGATGATATGGTGGCATCAGGCCCAGTTCGCACTCTGGGGACACGAAGACCTTCTCAACCGCACCCTCCCCTGGTATGAAAGCTCGGCAGGAGTCGCCCGCGACATTGCCGAACGTCAGGGCTTCAAGGGTCTCCGCTGGATGAAGATGACCGACCCCTCCGGCATCGAGGCCCCCTCGAAAGTAGGTTCATTCCTCATCTGGCAGCAGCCCCACCTCATCTACCTTGCCGAACTCGCTTACCGCGCACAGCAGGACAGCGCCATCATCAACCGCTACTATGACCTCGTGCAGGGCACAGCCGAATTCATGGCTGACTTCGCCGACAAGGATTCACTCGGCCGCTACACACTCCGCGGCATCATCCCCGCCCAGGAGACACTCCGTGCAGCCGAGACCGTCAATCCCCCCTTCGAGCTTTCCTACTGGCACTTCGCCCTCAACACCGCGCAGAAATGGCGTGAGCGCAAGGGTGAACCCCGCGTGGCCGAATGGGATGAAATCGTTGCAGCCCTCTCGCCCCTTGCTGCGAAAGACAGCCTCTATCTCGCAGCCGAGACCGCACCCGAAACATACAGCGACATCCGTCTGACCTCCGACCACATGGCCGTGCTTGCAGCCGTTGGTATCCTTCCCCACTCACCCCTCGTCCAGCCCGACATCATGGACAACACCTTCGACTGGGTCTACGACAACTGGAACTGGGACAAGACATGGGGTTGGGACTACCCGACAACAGCCATGAACGCCGTGCGTCTCGGACACCCCGAGAAGGCTCTCAACGCCCTCCTCATGGACAAGCGCACCAACACCTACCTCCCCAACGGTCATAACTTCCAGGACAACCGTCTGCGCTGCTATCTCCCCGGCAACGGTGGTCTGCTCACCGCAGTGGCCCTCATGTGTGCCGGCTGGGACGGTTGCGAGACCGAGAATCCCGGATTCCCGAAGGACGGCACATGGGATGTCCGCTGGGAAGGCATCAAGCCCCTCCCCTAATCCGGGCATTCCGACTCCTTATTCCTCCACAAATGATCTGAGACTTTCCACACATACAAGAAACTGATGAAAATTAAAATAATCAGCGTAATCCTCTTGGCGACTGCACTCACTGCCGTCGCCAAGAGTGATATTCGCCCGCAGCATTATGTGCCTGACGGCAACTCAGCCGTAACCACCGACGGCAAGTCACGTTTCAACCGTGCGCTCTACGGCGCACACTCCGGCTTCCGCATGGACTGTTCGGACACCCCCGAGTTCGGCATCTACCTTCCCCGCATGGGCGGCAACCTCCGCCTGACCCTCCCGGAAGGCAAATGCACCGCACGCTACACTCCCGGACGCATGGACTACGAGCAGGGTGGCGTGAAAGTCGAGGCACAGGTGATGCGCAGTGAGGATATGGCACTCTGGGCAATCACCAACACCACGAAGAAAACCGTCACCATCCCCGTCCGTTTCGGAGGTGTGGCAGAAAAGAAATTCTACCGTGAAGGTGACCTCGGTGTTGACGACCCGACCTGCTTCGACCTCAAGCCGGAGTATTGCAAGGGGAATATCTACACTGTCAAAGGTGACAAAGTCAACGTGGAATACGGAGCCAAGGAACGCAAGAAACTCACCCTCATAATCCCCTCCAAGACCTACACCATCAATTCCCTCCCGGCCTACGAGGGTGAAATCAGCATCAAGCCGGGAAAAACCGCCTACATTGCCCTCTTCCCTTCGGCCGACGCTCCTAAAGCGAGTCTCGAATCACTGATGAAGAAGGCAGAAAGCGAGAGAGCCGAACTCGCGGCCAACGTCGAGTTCAACACTCCCGACGCATGGCTCAACCCGATTGGCGGCGCACTCGCTGTGGCTGCCGACGGCATCTGGAGCGGCAACGCATGGCTCCACGGCTCAATCGGCTGGCGCACGCCCCACCTCGGTTGGCGAGGCGCATACGTCGGTGATGCTATAGGCCGCCATGACCGTGCGCTCACCCACTTTAACACATACGCAGCAAACCAGATTACGGACATCCCCCCAATCTATACGCATCCGCGTCAGGATTCCACCCTCAACCTTGCCCGCGCCGAGAAGAAATGGGGCACACCCATGTATAGCAACGGCTACATCTGCCGCCGTCCGGGCAAGAAGGACGAAATGTCGCACTACGACATGAACCTCGTCTACATCGACGCACTCCTGCGCCATTTCCGCCACACAGGCGACACCGAGGCCATGCGCTCACTCTTCCCTGTCATCAAACGTCACCTCGAATGGGAAAAACTCAACTTCGACCCCGACGGTGACCATCTCTACGACGCATACTGCTGCATCTGGGCAAGCGATGCCCTCTATTACAGCGGAGGTGCCGTCACCCACTCGTCGGCCTACAACCTCTTCGCCAACCGAATGACAGCTCTTGTCGCACGCGCCATCGGTGAAGACCCGGCTCCGTTCGTCAAGGAAGCTGACGGGATAGCCGCAGCCATCGACAGCGTCCTGTGGATGCCAGAACTCGGCCACTGGGCGGAATACAAGGACAAGGGAGGCCATCAGCGTCTGCATCCGTCAGCCGCTCTCTGGACCATCTATCATGCGATTGACTCGGAAATCGCTGACCCCTTCAAGAGCTATGCTGCCACCACCTATATCGACCGCGAGACTCCCCACATTCCCGTCAAGGGCGAAGGCATGGAAGATGGCATGGCTACACTCTCCACCACCAACTGGAAACCCTACTCGTGGAGTATCAATAATGTGGCTATTGCCGAAGTGATGCATACCGCGCTTGCCTACTGGCAGGCAGGGCGCAACGAGGAAGCCTACAACTTGATGAAGAGCGTGGCGATGGACAATATGTATCTCGGTGCCTCCCCCCTCAATTTCGGGCAGATAAGCCACTACGATGCCGCCCGAGGAGAATGTTACCGCGACTTCGCCGACCCCATCGGTGTCTGGAGCCGCGCACTGACCGAAGGGTTGTTCGGCATACGTCCAAACCTCATCGAAAGAAATCCCAAAATCGACATCGTGCCCGGTTTCCCCGCTTCATGGGACGAGGCATCTGTCAATCTTCCCGACCTCTCATACAGCTTCAAGCGCACAGACCGCAAATCGGTCTACAACATATCCAACCGTTATGGCAAACGGTCATCCGTCAAACTTACAGTTCCGGCCAAAGGCATTGAGAGCGTGAAGGTCAACGGCAAGGATGCGGAATGGAGAGTGACACCTAATTCCATCTCCACACCGCGCATCACCGTCTATGCCGGTAACTCCCCCGAACTTGAAATCGAGATTGTCGAAAGTGCATCTTTC
The DNA here is from genome assembly GCA_947381945.1 of uncultured Muribaculaceae bacterium. Classification (GTDB taxonomy): domain Bacteria; phylum Bacteroidota; class Bacteroidia; order Bacteroidales; family Muribaculaceae; genus Duncaniella. Next base: position 35,971 of record CANCXM010000017.1, on the reverse strand, counting down.
AAGCCCGAGGCCACCGGACGCAACCGCGCGGAAGGCCCTGTCAAATTCCGCGAGATGACCGACGGGAAACTTGCATGGTGGATTCCCGAAATTGACCAAAATGCAGTGAAATCCTCGCCGGTTCCCGCCAACGGATTTGACGACATCAAGAGCGACCTCTGTGAGACTGCCGACCTCACCGGCAACTACAATGCCTCGGTGACCGACATCTTCCGCAACGAATATCTCTCACCGCGTCCCGACGTGACCACCCTCCAGCTTCCCAAGCAAGGCATCGGCGAATGGTGTCATCCCAAACTCACGGCCGACATCGACGACTCAGGGCTCCGCTCACGCCTTGCTAATGAAGGCGGAATCCTGCGCACCGAAGCCGGCATACCCTTTGCACTTCCCGCCGAAGGCAGCAATATCCTCTTCACCTCTCTCTGGGACAACTATCCCGACAGCGCATCCGTAGCACTTTCCGGAAAGGCATCTCACCTCTACCTGCTCATGGCAGGTTCGACCAACCACATGCAGTGGGGCATTGAGAACGGCCTCATCCGTGTCCGCTACGCCGACGGAAGCGAAGAGGTCACTCCGCTCATCAACCCTCACAACTGGGCGCCCATCGAACTTGACTTCTACCATGACGACCATGCCTTCGCACAGGCTCCCGGCGCACTGCCTCCCTACCGTCTGCACTTCGCCTCGGGCCGTATGAGCCGCAATCTCGGCGATGAACTCGGCATCAAGGGTGTCGGCGACCGCTTCATCAAAGGTGGAGCCGGTGTGGTTCTTGACATTCCCGTAGACCCCAAGCGTGAACTGGCATCACTCTCACTCGAGACACTCTCGGGCGATGTGGTCATCGGCCTCATGGGACTCACACTCCAACGTCCCTGAAACCGCAACCCTCTCCTCACACCAACTTTTACCATCACATTATCACACAACAATACATGAACCGTATTCAAAATCTGTTCCTACTCGGATTGCTGTCATGGACCGGTGCGCAGGCTTCCACTCCTCCCGCGCCGGACAACCATGCGACCGACTGGTATCCCGCGACGGTTGAAAACAGGCCCTTTGTCCGTTGGTGGTGGCTCGGCAGTGCCGTTGACCGCGAAGGTCTGACCTTCAACCTTGAGGAATTTGCAAAGAAAGGACTTGGAGGCGTAGAAATCACGCCTATTTACGGTGTGAAGGGCAACGAGGCCAACGACATCGACTATCTGTCGCCAAAATGGATGCAGATGCTCGGCCATACAATAGCCGAAGGTGACCGCCTCGGCCTGCAGATTGACATGAACAACGGCACCGGTTGGCCTTTCGGCGGTCCGGAAGTCACCACCGACCACAGTGCCCGCAAACGCGTGGTCGAGAAGTGGACCGTAGCGCCCGGCAAAAAACTGACTGAAAAAATCGTCCCCAAGGATGCAAAGCAAGCACCGGTAGCGACTCTTCAGGTCATCATGGCCTGCAACGGCGACAAGCGCATCAATATCACATCCAAACTCCGCGCCGACGGCACTCTCTCATGGAAAGCGCCCAAGGCCAAAGGGGACTGGACGGTCTATGCCGTATTTTCGGGTCGTACCTTCCAGAAAGTCAAACGTGCCGCCCCGGGTGGTGTCGGTCTTGTCGTGAACCACTACGACAGTGTCGCAGTCAATCACTATCTCGACCGGTTCGACCGCGCTTTCGCCGAGTCAGGATGCAAAATCCCCGACACGTTCTTCAACGACTCCTACGAAGTCTACGGTTCGGACTGGGCCGACAATATCCTCGATGAATTCCGCAAGGACCATGGCTACAGTCTTGAAGCCTACCTCCCGGAATTCCTCGATGAGAAAAACCACGACGACCTGCGTTCACGCGTGGTGCGCGACTACCGCGCCACTCTCGCCCGTATGCTCCGCGACAACTTCACCGAAGTGTGGATGGCCCGTGCCCATGCCAACGGAGCGAGAATCCGCAACCAGAGCCACGGTTCACCCGCCAACATCATCGACCTCTATGCCGCGGTCGACATTCCTGAATGTGAATCCTTCGGACAAACCGATTTCTCAATTCCCGGACTAAATCAGGACGGCCCGACCCGTCCCAGTGACTCGGATCCGGCAGTGTTGAAATTCGCCTCATCAGCAGCCCACATCACCGGCAAGAAACTCACATCGGCCGAAACCTTGACATGGCTGACCGAACACTTCCGCACATCTCTCTCGCGCTGCAAACCGGAGCTGGACCAGATGTTCTGCTCAGGCGTGAACCACGTCTACTTCCACGGTGCGCCCTACTCTCCCAAGGGTGTGGAATTCCCGGGCTGGATGTTCTACGCGTCAATCAACATGTCGCCGACCAACAGCATCTGGCAGGATGCCGACTCGCTGTTCGGTTATGTCACCCGCGTCCAGTCATTCCTCTCGGCAGGAGTGCCCGACAATGATTTCCTCCTCTACTTCCCTATCGAGGAAATCTGGCAACGTCAGGGCGGCAACCCCTACCTGATGTTTGACATCCACAAGATGCACCAACGTATGCCCGACATCAAGCGCGCTGTCGGTGAAGTCATCAAAGCCGGTTATGACGCCGACTATATCTCTGACGAACTTCTCAACCGCATCACCGTCGGCACTTCCGGTAAGCTCGAAGCCAACGGCGGTGCAAGCTACGGTGCAATCATAGTTCCCCCCGCACGTTTCATGCAACCCGCGACACTCAGACGCATACTTGATTTGGCCAATGAGGGTGCGACAGTCCTTTTCATCGGGACAGCACCATCCGAAGTCCCCGGCCTCGCCAATGCAGAAGCACGCAAAAAAGAACTTACGGACCTCACTGCCACAATTCCCACAATCGGCAACAAGGCCACTGTAAGTCCTTACGGAAAGGGACGCATCATCACCGCTCCCGATTTCGCGGAGGCACTTCCGCTGACCGGGGTCAAGGCTGAGCCGATGCGCACCATCAACGGACTGTCGATGATACGCCGCCGCAATGAGGCCGGCGGACATAACTATTTCGCATCGCTCCTGCAAGACCGTCCCCTCGACGGATGGGTAAGACTTGTCAATCCGGCCAAGGCCGTTGAAATCTTCGACCCCGTCACAGGACGAAAGGGAATGGCCGAAACACGCACTTCAGCAGAAGGTGACACAGAGGTACGTCTGCAACTCGCGCCCGGACAATCAGTCATGCTCAAATCATTCCCCTCAGGAACCGACTGCGAAAAATGGGCTTACGTCGAGTCCAAGGGAGAACCGATGGTCATCGACCGCGGATGGTCGCTCTCCTTCCCGAAAAGCGAACCCGCAATCAAAGGCACTTTCTCGACAGATACCCTCACCCAATGGTGCGCACTCCCCGACCCGAATGCAGCCATCAACTTTGGAACCGGACGCTACACCGTCGAATTCACCATTGACGACCCCTCGGTTGCCGACGATTGGATGCTCGACCTCGGCGACGTGCGCGAAAGTGCAGATGTGAAAGTCAACGGCCAGCCGGCTGGAAAAGTGTGGAGCGTACCTTTCACCCTCAACATAGGCCGCTTCCTCCGACCCGGTGTCAACACTCTTGAAATTGACGTGACCAACCTTCAGGCCAACCGTATAGCCGACTTCGAGCGCCGCGGTGTCAACTGGCGGATATTCAAGGATGCCAACATTGCATCTGTGACCAATGCCAAGAAATTCAGCTTCGGCGATTGGCCCACGATTCCATCCGGCCTCAACTCAAAAGTTACTCTCACTCCCCTCACCCTCTCTACTAAAAACTGAAAACTCAAAACTCACAACTCCATACCCCATGAAAAAATTATTGCTCACAGCTCTCGCAGTGCTTTTCATGCTTCCGGCCACTGCTGCCGACAAGCTTCCTCCCCGTCAGGAAACACTCAAGACACTCATCAAGGTCAACGACCTCTATCTGAAAAATCATCCCGACCCTCTGCTCGGAATTCCGTACTACTCGCGCAAGAAAGTCTATGAGGCCAACATCTGGACCCGCGCCGTCTATTTCGAAGGTCTGATGGCCCTCCACTCGATTTATCCCGACAACCGTTACTATGACTATGCCTACAAATGGGGCGACGGTTTCAAGTGGGGTATGCGCCGCGACGACACCACCACCCGCAACGCCGACAACTATTGCTGCGGACAGACCTACGTAGACCTCTACCGTCTCACTCCGGAGCCCAAGATGCTCACCAAAACCAAGGCTTGCATGAACATGCTCGTCAACACACCCCAGGTTGACGACTGGACATGGATTGATGCCATCCAGATGGGTATGCCCCTCCTTGCCAAAATGAGCGCGCTCACCGGTGACCAGCGCTACAACGAGAAGGCATGGCAGATGTATGAATGGTCACGCAACACTCTTGCAGGCGGTCTCTTCAACGAAAAAGAGGGCCTCTGGTGGCGCGACAAGGACTTCGTCCCCCCCTACAAGGAACCCAACGGTAAGAACTGCTACTGGTCACGCGGAAACGGCTGGGTTGTCGCAGCCCTCGCCAAAGTGCTTCAGGAACTCCCCGAGGATGATCCCCACCGCGATGTCTACATCAAAGACCTCAAAGCCATGCTCGATGCTGCCGTGAAGTGTCAGCGAGAGGACGGTTTCTGGAATGTCAGCCTCCACGACGACAGCAACTTCTGCGGTAAGGAAACCACCGGCACCGCTCTCTTTGTCTACGGTATGGCATGGGGCATCAACAACGGTATCCTCGACCGCGACAAATATCTTCCCTCGCTCACCAAGGGCTGGAACGCTATCGTGAACGAAGCCATCCACCCCAACGGCTACATCGGCTATGTGCAGGGTACAGGCAAAGAACCTAAGGACGGACAACCCGTCAAGTATGACTCCAAGCCCGACTTCGATGACTACGGAACAGGTTGCGTCCTCCTCGCAGGCTCGGAAGTCTATAAACTTTAAAGCCATTAAGGAAGGGCTAATAGGGCTAATAAGCCCAATAAGCCTAATAAGCCTAATAAGTCAAATAAGCCTGATTATCTCTAATCGATAAAACCTCGAAGAGGATTGACAGTTGATTATGCTGTCAATCCTCTTTGAGGTTTTATATGCCTATTGGGCTTATTAGGCTTATTGGCCCTTCCCTTTTGACTTTATGTACCCTATTTCACCACCATTCCTTCAGAATCGGTTGCGACGTAGATTTCGCGTTCGTCGGGGTTGATGGTCTCGACTGTCACATTGTCAAAAGTGATGTTGCGGGTATGGTTGAGCCAGAAACCTTTGGCCGGGAGAATGCCCCACATTGTCGATTCAGGATATTCCGCACGCTTTTCATCCTCAGGAGCAGCAACGGCCTTCTGTCCGCCCTGCTGACGGATGCGGATGTTGCGCAACTCGACATCACACACCGGATGACCTTCCAGACCTGTGATTGACGAACCGGTCGGCCCTGCCTCATCAATCATGATGTCGTGCAGACAGATGCGCTGCATGGACCCGACACCCTCGACCGGCACATCAGGTGAATATGGACGCGCACGGTCGGCAAGACGGATGAATATCGGCGACTCAGTGCCACGGATGGTGATGTCGCCTATATCGACATTGCTCATGGTGCCGCCGTCGACTATTTCAAGCACTATCGCACCGTGGCCTATGCCTCCGGGATAACCGAAATACTGGCTCGACTGGTCAGCCGAGGGCTTGACGGCAATACCACGGATGATGATGTTGCGGAAACCGCCGTTGGTCTCGGTTCCGAGCTTGATTGCATTGCAATGGCTCGACACCACGCAGTTGCTGATGACAATGTCTTCACAAAGTCGGGGCGAAGTGCTTTTGAGAGTGATTGCGTCATCGTCGGAATCGGCAATCATGTTGGAGACAGTCACATCGTGGCAACCGTCGAGATCAAGGGCATCATTGTTGTAATTATTGCGGTTGATGACTGTGATTCCGTCAATCTTCACCTTGTCACAGGCAAGATAGTGCTGCATCCAGCATCCGGAGTTCTTCAACGTGACACCCGTCACCTTCACATCCTTGCATTGGATGAGACGCAAAAGGTGCGGACGAGTGATACCCTCGTCGTTCCACGACAGTTTCGGAAAGGCCTTGCCACGACCGTCAATCGTACCCTCGCCGGTGATGGCGACATTCTCAGCCTTGTCGGCATAGATGAGCTGGATTGTCGGTGTGTGGGTGCGCAGCGACACATAGTCAGTCTTCACAGGAGTATAGTCCTTGATGTCGGTACTGCCATAGAGAGTAGCGCCGTTCTCAAGATTGAGCGTGACGTTGCTTTTGAGGAAAATGCTACCGATTTTGTAATTGCCCGACGGCACGAGGACAGTCCCGCCACCGGAGGCTGAACATTCATCAATCGCACGCTGGACAGCCTCGGTGCTGAGGCGGGTAGTATCGCTCACCGCCCCGTAAACGGTTATATCATGCACGGCTGCAGAAACCGGCATTCCATAACCAAGTCCTAAAGCCAGGGATAATAAGGTTTTGAATATTGTATTCATGGTAATTGATTTTTCAATATGAAAATGGTGAAAATCAGACGGAAGGGTACATAAGGACATAAGGTCAGAAGAGACATAATTATTTATTATCTAAATATTTGCAGAAAATCTTTACATCTATATTAATTATGTCTCTTCTGACCTTATGTCCTTATGTACCCTTCCCGTATACGCCATTTGCCGTCAGTCGGCGAAGGTGATTTCGATGGTGCCGACATCCTGAAGTTTTATATTCTTGTTCTTTGACTTCACATTGGTGACTGTCATGTTCTCGACCGGCATCTCCGGCAGACCCTTGGCCTGAATGAAAATCCGGCACTCACCGACCTCGATATTATCGACATGAATATCGCTGAAACGTGGAGTCACCTTTCCGACAGGCTGTGCAGGCAGACGTTCGGCCAAAGCTCCCATCCACGACGGACTGCCGAGCATGTCCATCTGTATGGCAGGTCCGGAGGCCGACTCAACCTTGATATTCCTTATCCAGATATTCTCGGCACCTCCGCCTCTCGGACGACGGGTCTTGAAGTAGAGCGGCATACGGGGATTCTCCATGACGACATTCTCGGCATAGACATTGCGGATGAAACCGGCAGTCTCCGTACCGATAGTTATACCGCCAACACCACGCTTCACACGGCAGTTGCGGATGACCACATTCTGAGTCGGACGGCCAAGCTCGACCGCCTCTTCTCCGCGACCGGCTTTGAGGGTGAAGCAATCATCTCCGCAGTCAAGCGTGGTATTCTCGATGAGTGCGTTGACACTCGAATCGATGTCGATACCGTCTGTGCGCGGATGACCGTGGCTGTTGACGGTCACACCACGGATGATGATATTCTCGCAATAGACCGGTGCGATGTTCCAGAAAATCGAACCGTCGAGCGTCACATCCTCAATCAGTATGCCGCGGCAGTTGACCGGGCCGATGAACGTAGGCATATAAATCTTGTCGAGAGTGGCCTCGCGGGCGGCACCAGATTCGATTTTCTTCTCAGCCGTGACGGAAAGTCCGGTGTCCATCTTGCCGGTAATCTCACATTCGCGCGAAGGAGCCTTGAGATGTCCCTTTCCGGTCACGGCGATATTCTCCGCACCGTTGGCATATATCATCGCACCGAGCGACTTGACATCGGCACCCTCATAGCGGGAATCGACAAGAGGAAGGTAATCCTTCACCTCTCCGGTAAATTCGAGCGTAGCCCCCTCATCAATGTGGAGGTTTACATTGCTTTTGAGCATCAGTCGCCCGGAAAGCCACTGTCCGGCAGGCACGAGCACTGTTCCGCCACCCTGGGCCGATACTTTGTCGATTGCTTTCTGAATGGCCGCTGTCGAAAGTTTGCCCTGCTTCGCACCTGTCTTTGCGATGCTCAGAGTGCGGTCGGCAAACGAGGGAGCCTTCATGTTGAGAACTGTGCCGACAAACTCCGGCTGCTCAGTTGTTGAAGTCTGAGCGATAGCGCCAAGCGTCAGAACCGAAGCGAGAATTACTGTAAAAAGTCTGTTCATGGTCAATATTTCAAGTATGTTTATATTTCTATCGCAAATTTACGCTTTTCCGCACGTTTTCACGAAATAATTGCTAATTTTGTGACATGAAGCCCTTCCTCCACATAGTCTGTACCATGATTTTGACCGCTCTCCTTTCAGGATGTGGCCATGGAGGCAACGGCCCGAAAAAAATTTATCCCGACCGAAGCCGTTTCGAAATCATCGGCATAGACATCAGTGCCCACAACGGCGACATCGACTTTCACAAAGTGGCGGCTGACGGCATCTCTTTTGTCATCATCAAAGCCACAGAAGGGGGGACATTCAAGGACCGTAAATTCATCGACAACATCCGCAAAGCCCGCGAGGCAGGGCTGAAAGTCGGTGCCTATCACTTCTTCCGTTTCGATACACCCGGCTACATGCAGGGTCTCAACTTCCTCAATTCGCTCGCATCGCGCGAGATAGACCTGCCGTTGATAATCGACATCGAGGAGTGGGCCAACCCCAACAGCCAGCCGACACAGATGGTGCTCAACCGCCTGTCGGAGATGATTGACCATCTCGAAAACCACGGCCACAAAGTGATGCTCTATACTAACAAGAACGGTTTTGCCCGCTTCGTCCGCGGCCGTCTCGAAGGCTATCCGCTCTGGATATGCTCACTGGTCGACGAGCCGGAAGAAATCGACTGGGTATTATGGCAAGGGACACACAATGGCCGTGTCAACGGCATAAACCATCCGGTCGACATCAACGCTTTTGCCGGTACCGCCGACGAATGGGCTGCATTTCTCGATGACCCGACCGGACGAAAACAGACGACTGCGATAATGCAATAATAGCCACCGTCAACACGTTATTAATCAGATAGACCAACCATCATTCCACTCTCTCCCGACCAATCACCATACACACTGCACAAAGTAAACTCCACACACCGTCCGAACTTCATGAAAAGCTTCGTCCGCAACATATTCCTCCTCATTCTCTCCGCAACCGTCGCTCCCTCCGCGATGAATGCTTTCACACTCGACTCCTACGCACCATCGTCGGTCCTCTCGACAGGCCGATGGGTAAAGATAAGTGTTGAAGAGAGCGGCCCACATTTCATTTCCAACTCCTCCCTCCGCTCATGGGGCTTCTCCGATCCGTCCAAGGTCAGGGTCTTCGGCTATGGAGGCGCACGCATTCCCGACCAATTGAGCCAATCGTCATACGTCGATGACCTCCCGCTCGTGAAAAGCGAACTCACCGCATCCGGACTTGTATTCTACGCCCAAGGCCCGGGAGTGTGGACCCGCGAACGCAACGACATCTTCAACCACTCCCTCAATCCCTACACCACAAAGGGCTACTATTACCTGACCGACTCCCAAACGGAAATCGACAACACTATCCCAACCGAAGGAAGCGCACCGTCGGCCACCCCGGCCACGACCTTCATCGAACGTCTGTGGCATGAGCAGGACCTCATCACTCCTGCGGAAAGCGGTCATCAGCTTGTCGGCGAGGATTTCCGCTACACACCATCGCGAACCTTTAATTTCCAACTTCCGGGACGTGTGGAAGACACTGAGGTGTGGATGCAATGCGAATTTTTCGCAAAATGCACAAGTGCGACAGTCGGGCTCACCATCAGCGCCAACGGCCAGACACTTCCGGCCGGACGCTCCGACTACGTCCGTAAAAGCTCACTCTGGGGCGATACATGCCGCATACGCAAGCGCTTCACACCTAAAGGGACATCGCTTGCCTTCGGCGTCGGAGTGACAATCTCAGCTCCCGTGACCCTTGCAAACCTCGAACGCCTCACCGTCACCTATACCCGCTCACTGTCACTTCCTGCCACAGGCACTCTCGTGTTCACTTCTACCAACCGCTCGCTCAGGCTTGAAGGAGCTAAGGCCGACACACGCGTGTGGGACGTGACCAATCCTGCCTCCCCCATAGCCATGCCTCTCACTGACAGCGGTTGGACCAACGACTACAGCGGCTTCCGCACCTACGCTGCATGGACAAGCACAAGCTCGCTCCCATCGCCACGCTTGGTGGGCGCGGTGTCGAACCAGAACATACATGCCGAGGAGGTGCCCGACCTGGTCATCGTCAGCCCGGCCTCATATCTGGAACAATGCCGCAGAATCGCGGCTGTCCACTCCGCCGAGCCGCGCAATCTGAAAGTACTCGTCGTGACCGACGAACAGGCTTACAATGAATTCGGTTCCGGCTCACCCGACATCAACGCTCTCCGCCGTATGCTGAAGATGTTCTATGACCGTGGCAACGCAGGCACGTCGGAGCGCAAACTCCAATATGTGCTTCTCGCAGGCGGTGTCCATCACGACCACCGCCGCCTGACCTCAGCCATGAAGGGGAGTCCGGCTGTGACGCTCCCTATCTGGCAGACAGATCTCGGTCTGAGCGAAAGCAAATCATATTGCACCGATGACATGCTCGGCTTCCTTGAAGACAATTCCGGTCTGAGAATGGCGTATGATGGCCTGAGTATAGCTGTCGGACGAATACCTGCCCGAAGCCTCGACCTCATGAAGAACTATGTGGACCGTTTCGTCTCCTACGTCAATACTCCCCACCAGAGCGAATGGCGCAACCGCATCCTCCTCTTCAGCGATGAAGGCAACAACGCTGATCATCTCCAGCAGTCCGACTCCATCGAGCGACTCATGAAGCAGACCTCTTTCGGCAGCGACTACACCTTCCATAAAGTCTACATCGACGCTTACCCCCTGCGCAACGGCACCTCGGAAGAAGCCAAAGCCAAAATCGACAACCTTTTCAAGGACGGAATCGTGTTCTGGAGCTATATCGGACACGGAGCTTTGACCAATCTCTCGAACGACGGCATATTCACCGCAAGCTATCTCAACAGCCTCTATCTCCGCCATCCCTTCTTCTTCTATGGAGCCACATGCTCGTTCGGACAGGTCGACGGCAACGCTACATCAGGTATGGAATCGCTGATGCTCACTGATGCCGGAGGTGCAATCGGCGGTTTCTGCGCCGTGCGCCCGGTGCTTATCGTACGCAACGGTGTGCTGTCCGGAGCAATCGCACGCGAACTTGCCGTCCGTGCCAACGACGGCAATATCCAGCCTATAGGCGAGGTGTTCCGCAGAGCCAAGAACCGCCTCTCCGGCGGAAAATTTGGCGACGACAATATCCGCCGCTTCCTTCTCTTCGCCGACCCGGCATTGCGTCTGGCAACTCCGGCCAACTCCGTCCGCATCCTCACCATTAACGGCGAGGAGGTCAACGGCGAGACCCAACCGACACTTGCTGCACGCTCACGCTCGGTGGTGCGCGGTCATATCTGCAATCCCGAAGGTCAACGTATCGACAGCTTCAACGGCTGGCTCTCCATGACCCTCTACGATGCAGAGAAGAGTTTCACGACATTCGGACGACCGAGCAATGCCGGAAGTTCCGGAGACGACGGTAAATCCGTCACTTTTGACGAGCAGGGCGACCGTCTGTATGCCGGACGCACTCAGGTCACCAACGGAGAGTTTGAAATCACCATCAACATGCCTGAAGAGATTGCCGACAATTTCCGTCCCGCAACCATCTCGATGTTCGCTGCCGATGACAATAACGGCGCAGAGGCATCGGGCGTGTGCCGTGACCTGTATGTCTACGGTTACGACGAAACCGCCTCAGCCGACGATGTCCCTCCGGTCATCGAGGAACTGTACCTCAACCATTCGGACTTCAAATCTGCCGATAAAGTCGATGAGAACCCGATGCTCATAGCGCGCGTCAGCGATGATGTGGCCCTCAACATGTCAGCCGCAGGTATCGGACGCCAGATGAGTGTACGCATCGACAAGGATCAGAACCACACGGATGTGGCCACATTCTTCACTCCGGATGCCGACGGTTCGCCTGCAGGAACCATCCTCTATCAGCTATCCGACCTCAAAGCCGGAAACCATACGGCCACACTGACCGTATGGGACACCGGAGGCAACTCAACCTCTGCCTCCATCGACTTCTTCGTCTCGCCCGGCCTTGCACCCAAGATTTTCGACGTATATTCCGATGCAAACCCGGCCACTACCGAAGCTAACTTCTATGTGACCCATGACCGTCCCGATGCGATGCTCAACCTTAAGATTGAGGTATTCGATTTCAACGGTGCCCATGTCTGGACCTCCGAGTCCCGCGGACGCGCCGACATGTATGCCTCACGTCCTGTCACATGGAATCTCACGAACTCCTCCGGCTCACGCGTCACCCGTGGCATCTACATCTACCGCGCCACCGTCTCGTCAGAAGGCCGCACATCATCGCAGACAAAGCGCATAGCCGTCGCTCCGCATTGATGTGGATTGCCGGAGTAAAAAGCGTGGAACGGATGAACTTTTTATCCGCTCCACGCTTTTTATAATAGATTATATATTTTTATTATGAAAAAGCTATTTCTTTCTATTGCAATTGTAGGCGCAGTTTGCATGGCTTCATGCAGCGCCGAGAAGAAAGCCGAAGACAAAGGCGAAGCACTCAAAACTAAAATCGAAAACTGCACAAACCCCGACAGCCTCAAAGTCTATGTACAACAGGCAAAGGAATATGCCGACCAACTCGTGAAAGAGGGTAAGGACGGTGCCGCTGAAGCATTCCTCAATGAAGTGACTCCCGCCGTTCAGGCCAAGGACGCAGCTGCCGCAGCAGCATTCACAGGTCTAAGTCTTGAAGCCAAAGCCGATTCAGCACTTGAAGCAGCAAAAGACGCTGCAAAGAATGCAGTAGACTCTACAAAATCTGCGGTAAACTCCGTCAAGGACGCAGCCGCAGCCAAAGTTGACCAGGCCAAGGCCGCTACAGCTGAAAAAGTAGACGAGGCCAAGGATGCGACAAAGAAAGCTGTCGATGAGGCTAAGGCAAAAGCAGCAGATGCCGCACAGGCAGGTGCCGACAAGGTCAAGGATCTCATGGGTAAGTAGTGCTGTTAGTTTCAGTATAGAGATTAAAGTATAGAGTACTTTGTTTAGTATAGAGATTAAAGTATAGAGTATAGATAATACTTATTCGGATTCTCTGTCGAATCTATTTTCATCTAACTCTATCTTAATCTAATCCTAATTAATCTAACTATATTCTATTTTAATCCACAGCTCTGGCTGCTCAACTCTATCTACGGCTACACAATTGACCGTCGAAATTATAAATGCTGGATGCTCGATTTGAGCATCCAGCATTTATAATTTCGACTCGTATTTATAATTTCTAACTATGTAAACCTGTATAGTTTCTAACTATATATAGATTTTCTATAAACAGGTCAATATGTCACGATCGGTTCAAGTTCCTTGGCCTGGACAATCATCTTCTCGACCTCTGACACTGACGGCACGCGGTTGCAAAGATTCTTGGCCTCATTTACTTCCACGAGCTTCGGCTGCAGGTTGGCAGCGACTCTGTGGCGGAACTCTTTCACTGTATCGACACCGGCCGCCTCAAGGAGTTCGGCGAACTGTCCGGCGACACCTTTGATGCGGAACAGATCCGCATGATTAGTCCATTTCAATATAAGTTTCTCGCTGATACCTGTTTCCTCAGCAACGGTTTCGCGACCTTTGCGTGTCGCACACTTTTCGAGAAGATCCTCAGTCGTCTTTATGCCGGCTGCCTCGAGTTTGCGGGCGTAAGCCTCACCTATACCCTCGATTTGTTCAATCTTGTAAGCCATGACGGTTAATTATTAGTGAAACATCAGAGCGTCAACGCGCTCCTGACAATCTAACAATCCGGCAAGGCTATCGGTTTCAGGCCTCAGTCATAAAGATTTATAAAATAGCTCCTTACTTACCTGCAAGGTAGGAGTTATACTTCTGAGGGTCGTTGATGATGGCAATGGCCTCGGAGAAAATCGGGTCGAAGGGCGAGACGACTTTCGAATAGGTAGCCTGCTCATAGATATCGCGTCCGATAAGCCCCTTGACAATGGCTTCAAGTATGGGACGCGAACGATTGTATTCCTCTTCGTTATACTCCACTCCCTCCTTCTTGCCGAGGTCAATGACTCCCTGCATCAGTTCGGGAGTGATGGTGAAATCCCTCACATAGTCATTGTCGGTGGCATAGCGCTGCTTGATTTCGCCACGATGGGCATCAACATAATTGACGCAGAAGGTATTGATGACACCCTTTGCAATTAGGTCGCGGTAATAGGCGGAATACATCGTCGTGTCGATGGGCACGAACTTGTCGGGCATGATGCCACCCCCTCCATAGACGGGACGGTGGAGACGCTTGGTGTAGAATTTCAGTGAATCGGGGAAATGATGGATGCTGTCGGCATTCATGAACTCACCTGAATTGTAGCGGTCAATCATGTCGCGCTGATAAGCCTCGTCATCACCGTCGACGTATGGTTTCTGTATGCAGCGACCCGATGGAGTGTGGTAGCGCGATACTGTCAGGCGCATCATCGAGCCGTCGGGGAAGGGGAAGGGGCGCTGCACAAGGCCCTTGCCGAAGGTGCGCCGGCCAACAATGACACCACGGTCATTGTCCTGCAAGGCTCCCGAAAGGATTTCGGAGGCAGAGGCGGAGAACTGGTTGGCCATGACAACAACGCGGCCATCACGGAAGTCACCGCGGCGTTCGGCCACGAATTCCGACATTCCGTTTTTCGGCGACTCGGTATAGACAATCATATCCCCCTTGTCAAGAAACATTTCAGAGAGTTCGGTAGCGGGACGCATGTAGCCGCCACCGTTGTCGGTCAGATCGAAAATCAGATGGCGCATACCTTGCTTGCGGAGGTTCTTCATCGCCTCCTTCACCTCGTCGGTAGTGGTTTCGGCAAAGCGGGAAAGGGAGATATAGCCGACGGAGTCATTGACCATGTAGGCCACATCCACACTGTAGATGGGAATGTCGTCGCGCACAACGCGGAATTCAAGAGGCTCTGCGCTCCCCTTGCGGAGCACCTTAAGGTTAGCAATCGTCCCTTTCGGACCACGCAACACCTTCATGATGCCGGAATTCTTCATTTTCACTCCGGCGATGACGGTGTCGTTACACTCGATGATGCGGTCACCGGGAATGATGCCCATCTTCTCCGACGGCCCTCCGGCCACTGACTCTATCACATAAAGCGTGTCGTTGACCATCTGGAATCGTATGCCGATGCCTGAGAAGTTTCCTTCGAGGGGTTCGGTCAGTTCGCGGGTCTCCTCGGGGGAGGAGTAGGTGGAATGCGGGTCGAGAGTCTTGAGCATGGCCACAATCGCCTCGGTGACGACCTTGGTGGTGTCGACCGTGTCGACATAATAATTCTCGATTATCTGTTCGGCATAACGCAATTTGCGCTCGGGGGTGAACTGAATCTGCATCTGGCCGAATGAGGTCAGGGCAAGTCCCGCAAGCACTATGGCGAGAATTGTTTTCTTCATGTTTTTCGTATAAATCGTTCTTGTTCGTGTATGTGTTATCCTTATGTTTCTTTTATAAGCCAACTTCGGTTTCTGCTGATGACTGACCGGGTCTATTCCTTCGGTAAGAATTCACTGACATCGTGGCCGTAGGCCTTCAACTCGCGCACCACCGACGAGGAGACGGCGGCATATTCAGGAAGAGTGAAAAGCAGCAGGGTTTCTATGCCTGAAATCCGGCGGTTGATGTCGGCGAGGTTGCGCTCATATTCGAAATCGACCGTCGAGCGCACTCCGCGGAGCATCCATCGCGCACCTTCGCGACGGCAGGCATCCACTGTCAATCCTTCATAACTGATTACCTTGACTTTCGGTTCATCCGCATAAAGGCGGGTGATGGCAGCGAGGTTTTCCGCCACAGAAAAGTCGTAGCGTTTTCCGGAGTTCACACCCATTGCTATGACCACACGGTCAAAAAGCGGCAACACTCGCTCGACGAGCGACTGATGGCCGACAGTGAACGGGTTGAAGGATCCGGGGAAAAGTATAGTGTTCATATATCCGTTTTTCAGCTTATTTCGGAGTCATCCTCCACCACGAGGTTCTCGATGATGAAATTCTGGCGCTCCATGGTGTTCTTGCCCATATAGAATTCGAGCAGTTCTGCCACGGCATCCTCCTTGCGGAGCGTAACGCGGTCGAGCCTCATGTCGGGGCCGATGAAGCCGCGGAACTCTTCGGGAGAAATCTCGCCGAGACCTTTGAATCGGGTGATTTCCGCATTGTCGCCGAGTTTCTCGATGGCGGCGATGCGTTCCTCATCGGTGTAGCAGTAGTATGTATCGTCGGCCTGTCCGCCTCCGCCACGCGCACCGCGTTTTGTGGTCTTGTGGTTGCGCACACGGAAGAGGGGTGTCTGGAGGACGTAGAGGTGGCCCTTCTTAATCATGTCGGGGAAGAACTGGAGGAAGAAGGTCAGGAGAAGCAGGCGTATGTGCATTCCGTCGACATCGGCATCGGTCGCGATGATGACCTTGTTGTAGCGCAACCCGTCGATACCCTCCTCGATATTGAGCGCGGCCTGCAGGAGATTGAATTCCTCGTTCTCATAGAGAATCTTGGCGGGCACGCCGTAGGAGTTCTTGGGCTTGCCTCGCAGTGAGAACACGGCCTGGGTCCACACATCGCGTATTTTGGTGATTGAGCCTGCAGCGGAGTCACCCTCGGTGATGAAAATCGACGAGGCGAGTTTCTTCTCCTCATCGCCACGGATGTCGTTGAGATGCACACGGCAGTCAAGCAGTTTCTTGTTGTGGAGATTGGCTTTCTTCTGCTTCTCGCGGGCCAGTTTGGTGATTCCGGCCATTGCCTTGCGGTCGCGTTCGCTCTCCTGCACTTTTTTGAGGATGATGTCGGCGATATCGGTGTTGCGGTGGAGGTAATTGTCAAGCTCGGTCTTGACGAAATCACCGACAAACTTGGCCACTGTCGGCCCATCCGGCCCCATGTCGCGGCTTCCAAGCTTGGTCTTGGTCTGCGATTCGAACACCGGCTCCTCGACCTTGATGGACACGGCCGCAATCATGCCGTTGCGGATGTCGGAGTAGTCGAAATCCTTCTTGAAATATTCCTTGATTGTCCTCGACACAGCTTCCTTGAAGGCTGTCAGGTGAGTGCCGCCCTGGGTGGTGTGCTGACCGTTGACAAATGAATAGTATTCCTCGCCGCGCTGGTTGGCGTGGGTGATGGCTATCTCTATGTCCTCACCTTTGAGATGGATGGGCATGTAGAGGGGTTCGGTCGTCATCGCATCCTTCAGCAAATCAAGCAGACCGTTGCGCGAGATGTAGCGCTTGCCGTTGAATATCATGGCAAGCCCGGTGTTGAGGAAGGTATAGTTCTTGATGAGCGGCACGATGAAATCATCGCGGTAGCTGTAGTCGCGGAAGATTGTATTGTCGGGGGTGAAACGCACGAGGGTTCCGTTTGGCTCGTCGGTCGGCTCGACATCACTCTCCTCAACTATGTCGCCGCAATGATAGAGGACGCTCTTGCGCATCCCGTCGCGGACGCTGGCAATGTAGAATTCAGTCGAGAGGGCGTTGACGGCCTTGATGCCGACACCATTCAGACCCACCGACTTTTTGAAAGCCTTGGAATCATATTTGCCGCCGGTGTTCATGCGCGAGGAGACATCGACGAGCTTACCCAAGGGGACACCGCGGCCGAAGTCGCGCACCGTCACAGTCCCGTCGGCCACGTCGACAGTCACCTGCTTGCCGAAACCCATCATGTATTCGTCGATGGCATTGTCAAGCACCTCCTTGATGAGCACATAGATACCGTCGTCATAATTCGAACCGTCGCCGAGCTTACCGATATACATGCCCGGACGGCGGCGGATATGTTCCTTCCAGTCGAGGGTCTTGATGTCGTCCTCGCTGTAGTCCGCAGCAATCTGCGTCTCGGTGGTTTTCTCGTTGTCCAAGCCGTTGCCACCGCTTTCAGCGATGAACTCTACGTTTTCAGAGGCGATATCGTCGTTGTTTATCATGATTCTCAGCGCTTTGGATGGAATTTTCATCTTTTGAGGCAAATTTACGAAATTTCCGTCAAAAATCCTTATCTTTGAGGGCAAATAAACTCTCGACCTTAGATGTATAATATCATTCTTTACATATTTCTGTTTGTGTTAGCCTTCTGCACACCGACCATCTTTGAGCCACCCCCAACCTCAAAAAAATACAAGATGATGCACTACAAGATGATGCACTATACAAGATGATGCACTATATGTTATTTCAAAAATTTACTTGCAGTATTTCTCCTCATTTTCTCCATCAGCATGAATACGGGAGATGATAATGCAACTAATGAGGAACTATCAGAGACCACGAGATATGATTTATTATTTAATCTAAACTATCATGAAATCAAATCCCTATTATCTACTACCGCTTTCTTTAGGCATCTTAGTATCATGTAAATCAGAAATAAACGAACCGTTTCAATCTGATTTTAACAATAATATCACTGAGATGCGACAGACTTCAACTCGTACTCTCTCCGAGGCAATCGAGATTGCGAATGATGCAAGGTCTATGCTCGATGACACTCAAGCATCTCGTTCTTCCATTACCCATGTTGTTAACTTCGATGATATTAGGTATATTACATCAGCAATCTCACGGTCTGAATCAGACACCCTTATATATGTAATTAATTATAGGGATGAGTCTGGTTTTGCTGTCATTTCCGCAAAGAGAACTAAAGACTCCCCATTACTTGCCGTTACAGAATCAGGAAGATATACCTCTATAGAAGAGTGTGACAATCCCGGTTTGGCTATGTTTATGGATATGGCCGTTGATTATGTAGCAAAATCTTCTATTGATACATCTGCAAGCCAAAATCCTAATGATTTCGTTATCCAAGAAGTAAGACGAGAAGTAGAAGTTCATGGAGATACAATATTGCCACGAGTAAAAATGAAATGGGGGCAAACCGGCATATATGGAACATTCTGTCCGAATAATATCGCCGGATGCAGCAACACGGCAGCGGCTATGGCTATGAGTTATTTTGAATATCCCAAAAGCCTATCTTTATCTTTTTTGAATGGCGGAAAAGCGGAAATAACCCTAGATTGGGATAATATCAAACGTCATATAAGTGGAAGTTCCGATTATTGCTGTTACCCAAATGCACCGCATTCAACCATAGGAAGGCTAATGAGAGAATTAGGTCACCGATCTAATTCAGATTACTCAGGTCCGAATGGGACCTCGACTGCAACTTCCAACACAAGAGCAACCATAAAAGCTTTGGGTTACAACGTTAGCCCAATAACAAATTATAAAAAACTATGTTTTAGAGGTGTTGGTGGAGGAATTATATTAGTACGTGGTGATCGGAAATATACAGAAAATAATCAGGAAAAATCAGTAGGTCACATGTGGGTTGTAAGTGGGCATAAATATAGATCAACTCATGTGATTGAATATGTAAGAAATATTAATTCACTTGAGTGGAATATACTGTCTGATTGTATAAACGAGGAATTATACAATTATTTCAATTGGGGGCTTGATGGCATTAACGATGGATATTTCTATGATGAGGTATTTGCATATAATTCCGAAAGAGATTATAAATATAATGTTCAATATTTTTCGATTACTAAATAAAAATTACTAAAAGTTATGAAAAAACATAATGCTTTACTATTGATGTTTGCCCTTCTTTTCAGTGCGTGCAGCAGTGATGATAAGGGAGAAAATAATGTGCGTAAAGATATCGTACTTGGCATTCATGATATAGGGATTGTCAATACCCAAATCAACTCAACATTTGATATGCTACGATATTTTGACGCCTGTTCAGACGAGCCTAATTTTATGGTATCGCCTCTGAGCATACAGTTTGCTCTCGGTATGCTTGCCAATGGTGCACAGGGAAAAACCCTTGACGAGATTACCACTGTCCTTGGCTGCAATTCCATCGGAGATCTTAATACTTTGAATAAACGCTTGCTCTCTGAACTTCCCAAAGCCGATAAGAAAACCAGCCTCTACATTGCCAACTCCGTATGGCTTAACGACGGTTTCAATGTTCTTCCTTCGTATTCTCGTTCTGTGGCGGACTTCTACCGGGCCAATGCCGCGACAATAGACCTTTCGACCGAAGAAGCAGTGAAGAAAATCAATAAATGGTGCTCTTCAAATACTGACGGCATGATTCCAAAGGTAATCAGCAGCCCTTACACTGACGAAGCTACATTTATAATTCTCAACGCCTTATATTTCAAAAGCGAATGGCAACAACCATTTAAAACAGAGAATACTGTGAGCAAGGATTTCAACAATGCAGACGGGACTGTTTCAAAAGTGCCAACCATGTGCAAAGATGAAAACATGTACTATTTCAAAGCGGAGAAATATGAACTTGCCCGCATGAATTACGGCAACGGGGCATACGCGATGATACTTCTTCTCCCGTCCAAAGACACACCACTCGGCGATGCGTTGCAGGAACTCGATTCATACGCGTGGTCGGCATGGAAAAAAGACAGGATTATCAGAGATTGCAAGCTCGAAATGCCTAAATTCAACATAACAACTCACTTTGAACTCGACGAATATTTTAAACGTATAGGTCTCGGCGAGGTATATGATGGCGAGAATGCCGATTTGTCGGCCATGTCTGACAGAAATACTCATCTGGCAAAGTCAGAACAGTTCACCAGTATTGAAGTTGATGAAAAAGGTACGGTTGCGACAGCTGTGACTGAACTTGTTGGAGGTGACACAGATATTTACTTCGAGGAGGTCGAATTCCATATCGACCGCCCATTTGCATTCATAATAGAGGAGACATCCACAGGCGCGATTCTCTTTACAGGCCGCATCAATAAACTTTAAACTTTTAAGTCGAATACACGCAGACATAAATTATATCTGAGCATCCTACTGATTATAGCTCCCGCACAAAGTATTTGTTCGGGAGCTATAATCTTCCATCGGCCATTGAAATATCAATTTTATCATTAATTTTGCAGTACCGAACGTGACACACGCAAACCTGATGACACATAGACTCCTGCTTATACCCCTGTTGTTTCTGCTTATCTGCTCCTGCACCGGGAGCGGAGAAGCGCGCTGTTCTTTGGCCGAAGCGGAAACCATAATGAACGAACGTCCCGATTCCGCGCTTGCCATCCTCGAATCCATCCCCTCATCCGGACTCCGTTCGGACCGCGACCGTGCGCTCCACGCCCTGCTCCTCACCCAAGCCCGGAGCAAGTGCTACCTTCCCTTCGAAAACGACTCACTCATCGCCTCAGCGACCGACTTCTTTCTTGACTCCGGAGACTGCTATCACCTGATGCTCGCCAACTTCTATCTCGGTGATGTCAATTATGAACTTCAGAACTATACCAAGGCGCTCGCGTCACTCACCGACAGTCATGAGATGGCAAAGGAACTCGACGACCCGTTCTGGATTGCAATGAGCGCCCGCACCCTCTCACAGATATATCACGATAACTATTGCGCTAAGGAGGAGCTGCTGTTTGCTGAAATCGGGATGGAAAATTTCCGCCGCGCCGGCAATCCGCTGTTCCTCCGCCATGCCTTCATCAATCTTGCCATTGCCCGGCATTGCAACGAAGATTACACTTCCGCAATGTCACTCGCCCGTCAGGCCCTCGACTCGGCCCGTGTCCATAATGACAGCTTGCTTGAACACAATGCCAATGCTCTGCTCGGACTGTCATGCCTGGCCACTAATGACCATGAGAAAGCTCTGAATTACTACAGGCAGGCTTGTCGAAGCACTGAGACCACTCCGGAGGATTCCGCCTATCTTGCAGTCCTCTATCTGCGTAACGGGCAGCCCGACAGCGCATGGTGCATCGCGCGTGAAATATCCAGTGACCTTAATCCCGTAAAGCGACACTGGATGGAATACAATCTCTACGCCTCGGCCGATTCAATCCATAAAGCCCTTGAAATGCTCAAACTGATGAATTCTGACAGTAAAAATGCATTCCGGGAAGGACATAGACAAAATCTTGTGGGGACATTGATAGAATACCAGGACTATAAGGCTGCCGTGAATGCCGGCAAGCTCCGCGCGGCCCGGCTTAAACTATGGGGCGTGGCCTCCACGCTCCTGCTCGTCATCATTGCCGGTATCTATTTCGGCATATCTCACCGTCGGCGCAACAAAGCCCGCATCTCATCACTTATAGACCAAGCACTCAGGCTGCGCGAAATTCTTCAAGAGAGAGAAGCTGCTGCGGCATCCCGCCACGACCCGATCCACTCTCTCCTTGCCAAGTCATTTGATGAAATCAACTGCATCTGCAAGATTTTAAACGAAGAGGAGTCTGACAAGATGAGAATGCGCCTCACCACAAACATCAAGGAGATTTTCAACAAATATTCATCTGACTCACAAAAACTCACGGAGTTTGAGAATTATGCCAACAGTCATTTCGACAACATAATGCAGAAACTCCGCTCCGAATTCCCGAAACTCAAAAATGAGCAGTACATCTTCTTCCTCTACTCCCGTCTCGGCTTTTCCAACTCCTCGATTGCCCTCTTCCTTAAAGCCGAAAAAATGATGGCAATATATAATTGCAGGAAGCGGTTGAAAGCCAAATTTGAAGCCTCCGACAGCCCGAATCGACAACTGTTTCTTGATGCTATAAAATAACCAACTGCATATCAGTTATTTACAACAATAATACCCGTTTTTGTCTCGCCTCTTATTTTAATAAGATATTAAATACCAGCATATTATAGCCCACAGTTACATCCTGACTAAAATTTAATTTTAGTCAGGATGTAACCATCTATCAAGCAAACACATACCTACACATTGACTAATTTTATCTTGTGATTTTTTTTGGCTATATCAGCCTAAACACCTAACTTTGCCCATGTCAACAAACCTCTTCTGAACATGAAAACAACCCTTGTATTTCTAACCATCCTATTCCTGTCCGTCCCATCCATCAGATGCTTCGCAGAAAGCATTGAGAAGACAACTGATAGTGAGACTGACATCGTTCTTGTACCCGGTAAATACAAATATCCGAAAGTACCTTCAAATATATTCCTTGAATGCCGTTACAGTGCCGGACACCTTGCCTTTACCATCCCCGACGATATTGAATTCATCTCAATAACCATCGGAGAGGAAGAATCTCCTGTTTGGACCGGCATAGTGACCAAGCAGATGCCCGAAACCGATATACCCCTTCTAATCGGCACATTCCACATCTCATGCCGCACCGACGGTAATCAAATTTTCTATGGGGAATTAACATTCTAATCGAGACTGAAATAAACTTCTGTTGTGGCCACAATAGAGACAAACAATCTTAATATTAACCTTCAATTCCAAAATTCATGAAAAAATTATTCATTTCATGCTTTTGCATTGCTTCGGCGATACTCCCGTGTATTGGAGAAGTAATGTACACCTCAAAGATTTGTGGTGAACAGACTGTGACTGTCGACAGAGAGGCGTTTGCTGATCCTGCTGAAGCTGAGGCCTATTTTAATGAATTAGATATTATTCTATGTACCCATAGATAGAACCCTTCTAATGATAGGGTGCTATTCCCTTAAAGCACCCTATCAATTTATCTCTTTCCAAAACAAATCTCTCATGAAAAAAATATTCGCAATCCTGTTTTTCCTCCTCTATTCAGGAATATCATCAGCAGTTTTCTGTCAATCTGACTACAACAACAAGCCTGCACGCTTGGGAAAACACCAAATGGTTGACCGGAGCTATATGGAGTGTGTCTATGAACATGTAAACTACGATCCTTATTACCAAAGTACCGAAATAAAAGATTACATATTGGAAATAGGGAAAAAAGCAAGCAGATATGCATTCTACGAACCTTATATGCGGGATTCCATCATCGCAGCTGACCATCCGAATGGGCTAACAAACGGAGAATATCATGCCATATCCGACCGATTTTCTGTAAAATCACTGACCGAAGAGATTAAAGATTTTGAATCCAATGTCCTATCTCACTACGAAACCATCTTCATGGACCACTATATCTACAAAGAGGAGATGCCGGTTTTCGAATGGACGCTGACCGACAGCATTGACGAGGTATGCGGACATCCGTGCAAGACCGCGACCACAACTTTCCGTGGACGCAACTGGACCGCATGGTACTGCGAGGAGATTCCGGTCAACAACGGTCCTGCAAAATTCTCGGGATTGCCGGGACTAATACTTAAGATTGAGGATGATAAAAAGGAGCACATCATCGAGGCCATGCAGGTGCGCAAAAGCGACAAGGAATTCGGATATAAAATCCGCTCGTTCCTCATCCCGACTGACCGAAAGACCTTCAACAAAATGATGAATGACTATAAGATGGACGTGGGCACCTTCCTCGCAGGGTCACAGAACCTGCCAAAGAAACCTGACGGCTCCTCACCATTCGGCCACAAACGCCTATTCTACAACCCGATTGAAAAGGATTGAAACATGCTTTGAGCAAGCATTAATCTCCATATAGACAATAACATGAAACCATTCTTAGCAACCCTGTTTTTCATACTCTATTCCGCAGTATCATCAGCCGTTTTTTGTCAACCAAGTGATGACAAGATCGTACGTCCGGGAAAACGCCAAATGGTTGACCGGAGCTACATGGAATGTGTCTACGAACATGTAAACTACGATCCTTATTACCAAAGTAGCGAGATAAAGGATTATATCCTCGAAATCGGGAAAAAAGCAAGCAGATATGCACTCTATGATGTATACATGCGTGATTCAATCATTGCTGCTGACCATCCGAACGGACTTACAAGAAGAAAATATAATGAAATTGCGGACAGATTCTCGGAAACATCTCTGACCGAGGAGATTAAGGATTTTGAATCTAATGTCCTATCTCATTACCAAACAATCTTCATGGACCACTATATCTACAAAGAAGAGATTCCGGTTTTCGAATGGGCGCTGACAGACAGCATTGAAGAAGTATGCGGACATCCGTGCAAGACCGCGACCACAACTTTCCGTGGACGCAACTGGACCGCATGGTACTGCGAGGAGATTCCGGTAAATAACGGCCCGGCGAAATTCTCAGGATTACCGGGACTCATCCTCAAAATTCAGGATGACAGGAATGAGCACATCATCGAGGCCATGCAGGTGCGCAAAAGCGACAAGGAATTCGGCTATAAAATCCGCTCGTTCCTCATCCCGACTGACCGAAAGACCTTCAACAAAATGCTGAATGACTATAAGATGGATGTCGGCACCTTCCTCGCAGGCTCACAAAACCTCCCCAAGAAGCCTGACGGCTCATCTCCATTCGGCCACAAACGCCTTTTCTACAACCCCATTGAAAAGGATTGAGAAAAAGACATGTTAAAAGCGACATTGGTTCCATTAGTGATGGGCATCCAATAATCATTGCAATCATTAATAATGTGCCATAATATAACCACTGGCAACAGCGCTTTAAACGAATTTTCAATCGTTACAGACTAAATAAATCTCATATTATTTGCAAAATTCGTTTATAAAACATAAATTTGCTATCAGAACTAATTCATCGCATAATGATAGTAAAAACCACTCTTCTTGTCATACTTTCTCTGTCATCAGCCCTTTCCCTACGCGCCCAACAGATTTCAATTGAGGGTGAAGGAGCTGACATGATGACCTATCCGGAGAAAATAGAGGTCGCAGACACAAGCTACATGGAATGTGTCTATATGCATATCATACATGACCCTGTCCTCAATAAGACCAATACTCAGCATGAAATACTTGAAATCGGACGGCTAAAGAGCTATTATGCCGATTATGGGGCTTACCGTCAAGACTCTGTTATCCGTGTTGATTATCCTGACGGAATCAGATTCAACGATCGGTTGCAACTTTGCTATAGGATGAACTACAAATCCGGAGGGAAAATCCTAAAGGACATCGCGAACAACAAACTCGCTAACGACGAGCAGCTTTTCATGGACAGATACAGATATGAAGAGGAGCTTCCTCATTTTGACTGGAGTCTTACAGAGGATACGGATATTGTCTGCGGCTACAAATGCCAAAAGGCTGTAGCCACGTTTCGAGGACGCGACTGGAATGTCTGGTACACCGAAGAAATTCCCGTCGACAACGGTCCTTGGAAATTCAACGGTTTGCCCGGACTTATACTCAAAGCCGAGGATTCAAAGCATGAACACCGACTTGAAGCCGTCCAGATCCGAAAGAGTTCGAAACCGTTCGGTTTCACGGCCGGTTCATTCATCATCCCGATTGACCGCAAATCGTTCAACAAGATGAAGAAAGAATACAAGACGGATGCCGGAAGTTTTGTCAACGGTTCACCTCTGGCACCTACAAAGACTGACGGCACTCCCGCGATAGACCACAGAAGACGTTTCTTTAACCCAATGGAATCAGATTGAAAACCATCTCCCACATATCGACAGCCATCCTCACCGTGATTTTGCTTCTTTCCGCCATCCGCTGCCATGCAGCGCAGTGGCAGGGGAGCGGACTGGTGGTGGACAACTCCGGAGAACCGCTTGCGGGTGTGGTGGTGAAGCTGATAGGGCCGGGCGGGTCGACTCTTGCCTTCTCCTCGACCGACGGCAAGGGACGTTTCCGCCTCTCCACAGCCACTGCTCCGGCCAAAGGGTCGGTCGTGCGCATAGCCTATCTCGGATTCTCGACAAAGGAGATTCCGGCAACCGAACTGCGGGATGATATGAAAATCACGCTCGATGAGGCTCCTCTGGAACTGAAAGAAGTGGTGGTCAAGGTTCCGCCAATAAAGATGACAGGCGACACGCTGACCTACGACGTCGCCTCATTCCGTGGCGCGGCAGACCGCACAATCGAGGATGTGATAAAGAAACTTCCGGGGGTGGAGGTCAATGACAAAGGAACCATCTATTACAACGGCGAGGCCATCAACCGTTTCTACATCGAGGGACTCGACGTGGTGTCGGGGCGCTACGCGATAGCGACTAAAAACATCTCGCCCGACGACATCATCTCTGTCAACGTCTACGAGAACCATCAGCCCAAGCGGGTGCTTAAGGACATAGCCTTCAGCGACAGGGCTGCCATCAATCTGAAAATGAAAAAGAAGAGTATGCTGAAACCGGTGGGCCACGTCACCGGAGGTGCGGGAGCCGACGATGACGGCAACGCGAAATGGCTCGGCGAACTTTTCAGCATGTTCGTCGCCCCGAAGATGCAAGTGCTTGTGACCGGCAAGGGGAACAACTGGGGAAAATCATACACTACCGAGACCGGCAACCTCATCAGCGAGTTCACCGCCAAATCCTCAGCAGCATCGACCCTCTACGGCGACACACCCTTCGGCACTGCGAAAATACCGGCCGAAAGATATTTCGACAACACTTCCGCCTCCGCCTCGGTCAATACCGTAAGGAAACTGGGAGAGTTCGGCAAACTCGGCATAACCGCCGACTATACCGACGAGGACAACCGGACAGTCAACTCCGAAAGCATTAGCTACAACAACGGTTCGGACCCCGACATCGGCTTCAATGAGACCGTCAGAAGCCGACCGCACTCCCGCGAGGCAAAACTCAATATCAACGTCGAGCACAACGCTCCCCGGCGCTACATCTCCGACAAATTCACCTTCAAAGGCCATTTCGCCGACAACCGCTATTCGATTTTCAACACCCGCGACATCAGCCAACATTCGCGGACGGACGACTACGCATTTACCAACACACTCGATGCGACAATCCGCACCGGCAACCGTGTCCTGTCGGTCAAATCCGACATCGCCGTGACCACTACCCCAACAGCCGACCTCAGCGCCACGGATGCAGGCTCGACCATGCTCCGGCAGAAGGGAAGCGCGCTTTCATTCACAACGGATGAAAAGACGGGCTATTCATGGATGCTCGGAGAGTATTCACACATAGGCGCAAACCTGCGTTTCGAATCGGTCTATGACCGCTTCAGATCAACATACATCACCGAGACCGCCGGAAACGCCTCGAACAACGTCAGCGGCTACACCCTCAAAACAACCATCGAGCCTGAATATCAATTCAAACCCGGCACCCGCTTCTCACTCAAAGTCCAAATACCAGTGAGCTATTCCGCCTTGGACTACGACAACCATCTCACTTCCGCCTCCTATCCCGCACACCGTGTGGATGCCGGTGCGAGAATAGGTATCCACGGAGTCCTGCCCCTCAACATCAAAGCCTCCCTTACACTTGGACGGCAGATGACTCTCGGAGGGATAAAGGACTTCATTCTCAATCCGGTCTACACGACCTACCGCCAGCGCACAACTCTCGGAAGCGGACTGCTCAACGAGCGCGAAGGCTACAGCGCCATGACCAACGTATTCTACAAGAACCCCATCCACGCGGTGTTCATCACCTTCACCGGCCTCTACCGCATCGGCCACAACAACCGCATCAGCGGCAGCACCGTTACGCCCGGAGAGGTCAGCACCACCGTCGAGAATTCCGGCAACAAGAGCGACATGCTGAATCTCGGTCTCAACATAGCGAAAAATGTCAGGGCGTGGCGCACCACCTTCACCCTCGACACCCATCTTGAACGGCTCAAACGCAAAGTGTTGCGCCAAAAGCTTCCCTATACCGTTGAAAACACTTCCTACACCATCCACGCTGCAATCCGCAGCAATCCTGTGGCCAACGTTCTGGAATTCTCGGCAGAGGGATGGTACCGCCCTTCGGTCCAAAAGATAAAATCACTTGGCGTGCGCAACAGTGTCAATGACATGGAGGGACGGTTCTCCGCATCAGTGCATCCCGTAAAATCAGTGGAATTGTACACACAACTCTACTGGAACCACACATCACTTGCTTCGGATGTCGCAAAAGAGAGCTTCTTCATCGGTGCAGGTATCCGCTGCCACATCAGGCGGTTTGACATCGAGCTAAGTTCCAAGAACCTCACTAACTGCCGCACCTATACATACAGCTACTTCACGGACGCTGACCTCTACACCTATACCTTCAATCTGCGCCCCATCGAATTCCTCGCCACCCTGAAATACACCTTCTGAGCCGCGATGCTTTTCACGAAGAGAACTTCACTCTTCCTCCTTGGCGGTCTGGTAGGCGCCGAGGTTGGGGTTGGAACCTCGGTCGGTGCCATAGAAGTCTTTGCGCCCTGCTTCGGGGATGAGCGCCGGGTCGGCTGTGCCGATGGCAGGTGATTCCGGCTGCAGACGGTAGTCGAAGTAGTAGTCGGAACGGACTGTGTAGTAGAGGGGATCCTCCCCCCAGATGCAATTGATGAAATTTGAGTCGTCGCTGCCGTTGCTTTTCAGGAGCGAACGGCGCACCGTGACCATGCTTCCGGTGAGATCGCCCGGAGAGAAGTCCGTGCCATTGCCATAAAAGATACAATTGTTGAATTCGGCTTCCATGAAGGGCATACCCGAACCGTCATCATCACTGTAGTTCAGATGATAGAGCTGCACAGCCTCTCCGCGCAAGGCTGAGAAAAGATAGTAGTTGGCAAAGGTGCAGTTGCTGACGGTTGCCTTGCCACCAATGAGCGCCATCACACCGTCGGCAGCCTCGGCAATCTCGCAACCGGTAAGGGTCAGGTCGGCGTAGCGGCCTGCAAGCGAATATCCGGCACTGTTGCGCAGACGGCAGTTGAGCATGTCGACCTGCGAGAGAGAATCAGCCATCACGCCCGCAACGGTGTTGCGGATGACTGTATGGCTGAGTCTGTTGCCTCGGCTTTCAGGAGTGAAATGCACACCCTCCCACTGCGAGGCCATTAAATCAAAGGAAATATCGGAAACGACGTTGCCCGTACGGTCACCGCTCATGTTGACAGGATTTTGGGGCGTACCTTCCGTCACGAGACTCCCCTCGACACGCATGAAAGCCTTGTCGTGGAAATGCATCATCACCCCTTCGCCAACCGTGAGGGTCGCACCTTTGGCCACGACAAGCGAATCGAAAATCTGATAGGGGTATCCGGCTTCGAGGCGCGTGTCGGCATCGACCACAAGACCGCGCAGACGCTCCACATCCTGACCGGATGCGTTGAGCACAACGCTGCGGGTCACACCGTTGGTGGTAAAGTCAAGAATATCGTTGAAATCCGTGAGTGCAGGCGCGCCATTGGGCCGGAGGGTGGCTTCGACGAAGACATAGATGGAGTCGTTGGGGCGGATTTCCACATTCTGAAACTCCGTGCCGGCAAAGCCGTCAACGTTGATGCGGAAGGTCCCGTCCCCCCCTCGCAGCGAGATATTACTGATATTGATTATCTTGCCATGACGGTTATAGACCATAAAACGGCTTGTAGGCGTGGCCTGGCCGGTGAACACTACACCCATTTTCAGCGTATCGACCGAAAATTCGGGTTGCGCGGAGGGCGACGTGTCAATACCATCCTCGATGCAGGCCGAGAAAGCCGAGAGGACCGTGAGAGTAAAAAATATTCTGAGGAGTGTTTTCATCGTGGTAAATTGAGCTTGGTTTTCAAGAAAAATGTGCGTGGCGGCAAAATATCACATCGGGCCGAGATTTTGACCCGGCATCTACCGCACCGCATACTATTTACCAACGTGAAAACCCGCGACTTATTGTTTCACCCTGCGGCTGTCGGCTGTCCGCTGAAGCTGTCGGGCGGGACGAACCTTTTCATCCTGTCGGCCATCCGCAGGGAGAGCCTGCATTTTTTCAAGTTCAGGCCGAGGCAGGCGCGCCTTGGTAGGGCGGGTATCATCAGCTTTCACTGCTGAGGCAGCCGGAACCGCAGTCTCACCGGCGGCATCATTGTCCTGCTCCTCGCCATCTCCCGACTTCAGGAAGCGTTCAAGACGCGCCTTCACCGTATCCTCCGCAGCAACTATCGAATGACCACGGTAAATCTGACGGCCGGTGCTGTCTGTCACGATAAAAAACGGAACCGAAGGGATTGCAAGCGCACGGACTGCCGGAGAGGCAACACTGCCCGGCAACCAACCCTGCATCCACTTGGCACTGTCGCGCGCGGTAGCGATGGCCCAGGAAGTGCTGTCGCCCATCGCGGCGAGTTCGAGAGCCTTGAAACGGCGTTCGTGGAGCGACTTGGTCAGTTCGCGGAGCACACGGCGCACACTGTCACCCTTACCGTTGCCTGTCACTACAATCAGGCTATAGCTCTGGTTTGACGGCCAGTAGCGCACCACCGTATCGCGCCGGTTCTGCCGACCGGTCTGTATGGTCATGGGCTTCACATTTCCACGCGCAGAGGTCGACACCTGCTCTCCGACAAGTCGGGGATAGGCACCGATCACACCGTTGGCCCTTGCCTCAGGTTTGAGTGTATTGATGAGCGAGTCGGCCTCAAGTTCATAGCCGCGCGCATTGAAACGGGTCACAAGAAGGAGAGCCGACGACATCCGGTCGGGATGACGGCGCACCTCATCGGCAACGAGCGCATTGATGGCAGCCACATCGTTGCTGCGGAGCAGGGAATCATTCTCTGCCACGAAGCGGGCATATTGCTCGGAAGCATCGTTACCCTTAATCTTCAACGTCGACGGCTTATCCATTTCCATCTTGACGCTGATTTCATCACCGTTGCGTGCCACGCACGAAAAGAGAGGCTGATTGTCCATCGTATAGACCTCAACAAGCGTCGGTTCCGAAGACACACCGTGGAGCGCCACCTTGCCGTCGACAGGGTGGAAACTCGAATGCTGGATGCCGCGTGAGGTGTAATACATCTCCACACCCGTGGAGCCGAGCCCGCGAATTTCACAATTTATCACGAACTCCTCGTCGTTGCCACACCCCGTCAGCACAACGAGGAGGGACATGAGTATAACATGAAGATAGCGCATGAGCGCAAAATTACTAATTTTTCACTATATTTGCACTCATATTCAAGGCTATTTATTCCACACCGGATGAAAACACTATTGCGAATCGCCATTGCATTCACCATCATGCTGCTTGCCGGGTCGCGCGACGGAGCGCAGGCACAGATTGTGACGACAGGCAACGATGACATAAACAACGACAGCATACGCCGTGCGTTTGACGATGGACCCTACTTCGGACTCTACAAGGACAACTACTTCATATTCGGTTGCCCTGTCGGCCAACGCATCACACGCGAGAACAGCAATATAAAGTTCCAGTTGTCCATCTCGCAGAGGCTCACCCGAAGCACCCTGCCTTTCGGCACATACCTCTACCTCTTCTATACCCAGAAGTGTTTCTGGAACATCCTTGAAAACTCCATGCCAATGACCGACCTCAACTTCAATCCGGGTATCGGTCTGACGAAACCTCTTTTCGTAAAGGGACGCTATGTCGGCAAAGTCAGCCTCATCGCCGAACATGAATCGAACGGACGCGACGCGGCGGCCTCACGCTCATGGAACCGCATCAGCATCGCGGGAAGCTTCATGATTGATCCGCAGTTGCTCGTCCACGCCAAAGCATGGATACCCATCATTGACGGCTCGGAGAACCGCGACATCCTCGACTATTGCGGCATATATCAGGTCGGGACGGCCATGACCTCGCCCAACGGCAGATGGGGACTCGCCGTCAACCTTGTCAAACGCAAAGGCTGGAAGCTGAACTACAACACTACGGTTGAATTCAACTACCGCGTCTTCCCCCGCGACAACCAATACCTCTTTGTCCAATACTACAACGGCTATGGCGAAGGCCTCCTTGCCTATAAGGAATTCCATTCGACCATCCGCGTCGGCTTCGTCATCAAGCCGAAACTGTTCAGCGATTACTAAACTCTAATTTACCCATACAATAAAAAAAGAATCCGGACGGTGGCAATCACTGTCCGGATTCCTTTATTAACTTCCCTTATCGGGAGGATATGCCTTTTATCAGATTTCCTTTCTCAGAACCTTGAGAGCGGCATCATAGTCAGGCTCGTTGGTGATTTCCTCGACAAGGTCGCGGAAAATCACACGGCGGTTTTCATCGAGCACAAGCACGCAACGGGCAAGAAGACCTGCGAGGGGACCGTCGACGAGCTGCACGCCATACTTCTGACCGAAGAGGGGCGAACGGAACGCTGAACCGAAGAGCACATTCTTGATGTTCTCGATGGTGCAGAAACGGCCCATTGCAAAGGGAAGGTCCATTGACACGCAGATGACAACGACGTCATCAAGCTTGGCGGCTTCCTCATTGAAACGGCGGACGCTGCGGGCGCACACCTCAGTGTCGAGGCTCGGGAAGATGTTGAGGACTACGCGCTTTCCTGCGAAATCAGTGCAGAGAAGCTGCGACAAATCGGCTCCTGCAAGGTGGAAGCAAGGAGCGGTTTCACCAATGGTGGGGACAGTGCCACAAGTGTGACAGGGCTGACCTTTAAATAATACAGTTTCCATTATATATAATAGTTTTCTTTATTTCAAACAGTTAAAGTAATCACTGTGCGATGTGGCGACCGGATGGACGGACTATTCGACCAGGGCCATCGTCTGTAAAACAACATTACCAAGCTCCTTGTTGAATCCGAGCACGACATTTTTCACCTTTCCGCTGCTCTCGGCCATTATGACCACAGGGAGCGAGGCTGCCCCGCAGTCACGCGCAAGGGACTTTCCATTCATCAGCAGATGCTCTCCGACACGGATCTGAGGCACCACACTTTCAATTGCATCGACATTGGTCGAATTGAACACCCATATCACATCAGCCTGCGCAGGCAGACGGTCGACGGCACCTCTCACAGCTTCGACAATCTCGGCGTTGAATCCTGCGGTCGGATCAAGGAGGGCGATTACTGTCGGGACAGCGAAACTGTCGCCGCGGTGGTAGGTATAACGTTCACCGGTAGTCGTGGGGAGCGAAAAGGTCGGCAATTGGGTTCCCGCAAGGTTCTCGATTCGGAAATTATTCTCTCTGTATTTCTCGAAAACCTCCGGATAGCTTGCCGTCAAAGTCTCCTCACTGAGTTCCGGACAGTGCATTTCAGCGGGATAGGTGTAGCTGACGAGCATCGACTGCTCCGTAATCTGTCCGGGATTGCTCTCGGTGTCGATTCTGAGCGGAAGACCTGTGGAGGAATCAAAGATGAAACGCTTCTCCATGGCTTCGACATCGTTGACAGTCATCACTGCCTTCACCTCGACAGCCTTCTTCCCGTCAAACATCGCGTCGGGCTTCACGGTCAGGGAATAGCGCTTGTCGGCCGACATCTTGGTCAACTCCTTGGCGATATACGCAGGATAGAGGTCGGTGAACTGCGCCGAAGCCTGCACACCTTCCGAATTGCCACGGGCCATGAAAGGGATGGAGTCCCATTCGAGATGGTACTCCTGCAGACGTTCGTTGCGGTAGCGGTAATGGTGTCCGTCAAAATAAGCCGAAAACCCTTTGACCGGACCTGAGGGAGTTTCGAGGCTCCACTCGGTGATGTAGTCACAGGGCGACAGACGGCTTGACGGAGCGGGAGCCGACGAAAGCTTCACATTATAGACCACATCGTTCTCGCTCTGCGGGAGCGATACGTTGAAAGTCGCGTCAGCCTCGAAGCAGCCTGTCTTCTCCAGAGCTGCCACAACGTCAGCAATCCCCTGGGCGGACAAGCCCAGAGGACATAACGCTGCTAACACCATTAACAATCTTGATTTCCCTTTCATAAAACAATAGTTGACGTTCATTTCTAATAACGCGATTTTCCCCGAATCAGTTCATCCGGACATAAAAAATTTAGAAAAAGATAACCCCACACTTCGGTACGCAATTTCACCTTTCGGGCTTCATTGCGTTGCCGCTCAATGTGGGGCTACCACCGCATCGCTGCTTCGGAGCTTAACGATTGCCATCCGGCAAGCTTATGTCACATTGCCGCTTACAACAATAGGTGATTATTTCCAAGAGAACGTCGTTGCCTCATTCTCGTAATCGCCCTTCCAAAATTTAACGGGCAGATTATCAGCGTTGAAAACCCAATGATAAGTCTCATTATATGTATAGGAACCACTACCTTCCTTACCGGTTTCACTGTAACCCATCGGCAGATTCTTTGTGGCTTTACCAAGAAGGCCTGCGAAATAAGCTTCGCCCATCTCATCCATATCCACCTCGAAGAAATCATCGAAAAGCATAAGGCAGCCTTTGTTTGCGACAACATTCTTATACTCAGTGTTGGTGTAGTTGATAGTATACTCACGATGGTCGCCGTCATCTTCATCATGCGTTACCTTGGCGATGTCTCCATTAGTATAGGCTATCTTGAAATCATCTCCGCTTTCAGTACGTTTAAGGCGAGTGAGCTGTCCATCCTTGTTATATTCGAACCACCATTCATCAGCATCGTCTCCGTCAAGATATACTTGATAAGCGTATGAAACAAAACCTTGCTTGTTGATTTCCATATAAATATCGCTACCTTCGGTGGGATATGCTGAGTCTCGTTTTTTCATGAGAACTGTAAAGTTGCTGGCTCTCGACGGATTGAACGAGCCGTACTCAAAAGTAATACTTGTGGTACCGTCGACAATCTTTGTGAGCTGTCCCTTTTCATTGGTTGTGAATGTAGCACCATCCACATTCGAGGGCAAACCTTCAGTAAACACATTCTCAACTGAAGGACCTTCCACATTTTCCGGTCCTTTAGGATCATCGTCATCGCTGCAAGAAGCGAACGATACACCCATGAGGGAAACAAGTCCCATTGCAAAAAACTTATAACTGTTTTTCATACTTTTATCTGCCTCAGGGCCCCCGGCATCGGCATATTAATTGTAAAAAAGCGTGAGAGCCATACTTATTGCTCGCTCCCACTCGCTGAGGCTCTGGTATTGCCCGAATCAGTAGAACGAGCAACGGAGCAGAGGCCTCACGCAAATATGCATAAACGCATTGGCAACGCCATAGCGAAACCAACGTGGTCAATATACATATCCACATAGTGCCGCTTACCATTGCTACATTCTTGACTGATTCTTGAATTTACCAGATTCCAGCGAGTCAAGAAAGAGCGTCGAGTAAACTCTAACTTTGCAGCAGCAAATGAGAAAATGGGAAATCTGTCTTAAAAAGG
>CANCXM010000016.1 GCA_947381945.1 uncultured Muribaculaceae bacterium | reverse complement strand
GAGCTGAAATGCGAAAGCATCTCGGCTCCGGTCTTTTTTTGTATCCTTCCCGACCTTTCCCATCCCACGCCCCCTTGCAGGCTCCCCCTCCGGCCACTATGTCAAATGAGGTAGCAAATTGATTTCTGCGCAGCAAACCGAATTTTATTAATGCTCACTCACTAACTTTCACCTTCTTTATACTGACGAAAAAGTCTTATTTACCGCGTTTTGTTTGAGGTTACATATTTTTATTGTAATTTTGCATGGAAATGACTATTTTAGCCATTCTATATTTACCCTTAAAAAGAAATTTAACCTCGCATACATGGAACTCACTGC
This sequence comes from uncultured Muribaculaceae bacterium, assembly GCA_947381945.1. GTDB lineage: Bacteria > Bacteroidota > Bacteroidia > Bacteroidales > Muribaculaceae > Duncaniella. The sequence goes on along the minus strand of CANCXM010000016.1, from coordinate 73,301 downwards.
GTCACAACTCGCGGCTATTGTCAACGGAACGGTTGAAGGTGATGAAAATGTAAAAGTCAGCACATTTGCCCGAATTGAAGAGGGCCACCCCGGCGCTCTGTCATTCTTGGCTAATCCCAAATACACCCATCATATCTATTCCACAGATTCATCAGTAGTGCTGGTGAAGCGTGATTTCGTAGCCGAGCATCCTGTCAAGGCTACCTTGATTCGTGTGGATGACCCATACGCGACTGTTGCTCATCTTTTGGAAATGGTTACGCAGATGACCAAGGTCGAGAAGGTGGGCATTGAATCGCCTGCTTTCATTTCTGAAGGTGTGGAAGTGCCTGAGGATGCCTACGTCGGAGCTTTCGCTTATATCGGCAAGGGTGTCAAGCTCGCACCCGGTGTGAAAATCTATCCGCAGACATACGTCGGCGATGGATGTGAGATTGGCGAAGGCACTATTCTCTACGCAGGTGTGAAGATTTATCAAGGCTGTAAGGTCGGCAAGCGTTGCATCATCCATTCGGGTGCTGTCATCGGTGCCGACGGTTTTGGTTTTGCCCCCGTCGACGGCGGATATGAGAAGATACCCCAGACCGGCAATGTCGAGATTGAGGACGATGTCGAGATTGGAGCCAACACCACTATCGACCGTGCGATGATGGGTGCGACACGCATCTGCAAGGGTGTGAAGCTCGACAATCTTATCCAGATTGCCCACAACTGTTCGGTTGGTGCTAACACTGTCATGGCTGCACAGGTCGGTGTCGCAGGTTCTGCAAAAATCGGTGCGCAGTGCATGGTCGGAGGCCAGGTCGGCTTCGTTGGCCATATTTCTGTTGCCGACGGAACTCAGATCGGTGCCCAGAGCGGTGTCAGCAAGGCTACCAAGCCCGGAGAACGTGTGATGGGCTCGCCTGCCGTCGATATGGGTGAGTATGCGCGAGGTCTTGTATATGTCAAGAAGCTCGGATCGCTCTATGACCGCGTGAAGGAGCTTGAAAAAAAGATAAAATAAGCCAACATTATAAGTGAATATGAACCAGAAGACATTAAACGGCGAGTTTACCCTCACCGGCAAGGGCCTTCATACAGGCCTTGAAATTACAGCACGCTTCCTCCCCGCGCCTGAGAATCATGGCTACAAGTTCAAGCGTGTCGATCTTGAGGGAGAGCCTGTGATTGATGCTCTCGCCGAGAATGTCGTTGCCACAAACCGTGGCACCGTCATTGCAAAAGGTGACGCAAAAGTGTCGACAATCGAACATGCCATGGCTGCTCTCTATGCTGCCGGAGTCGACAATGTGCTCATCGAAGTAAATGCCCCGGAACTTCCCATCCTTGACGGCAGCGCCCGCTTCTACTGCGAAGAGATTGCGCGCGTGGGACTTCAGGACCAGAAAGCTGACAAGGATTTCTTCTATATCAAATCAAAAATCGAGGTCCGTGACGAAGCTACAGGTTCGTCAATCCTCGTGCTTCCCGACGACGAATTCTCGGCCGATGTGAAGATTGATTTCAATTCGGTTGTGCTCAACAATCAGTTTGCCACACTTGACACGATGGAGCATTTCGGCGACGAAATCGCTTCGTGCCGCACATTCGTCTTCGTGCGCGAGATTGAGCCGCTTGTAAAGGGCAATCTCATCAAGGGTGGTGACCTCGACAATGCAATCGTCATCTACGACACTCCTATGGAGCAGACCGAGCTTGACCGTCTGGCCGATCTCATGAATGTTCCCCGCAAGGACGTGAGCGAATTCGGTTACATCAATGATTCGCCCCTCACCTACGAGAACGAGCCGGCCCGCCATAAGCTTCTCGATCTCATCGGCGACATCGCACTTATCGGCCGTCCCCTCAAGGGCCGCGTCATCGCAACCCGCCCCGGTCACTCCATCAACACTACTTTCGCCAAGAAAATCCGTCGCGAAATCAAGCATCAGGAAGTGCAGGCTCCAGTCTATAATCCCAACAAGGAGCCGCTGATGGACAACAACCGCATCCGCGAACTTATCCCCCATCGCTATCCCTTCCTTCTCGTAGACAAAATCATCGAGAAGGGTACAAACTATATCGTCGGTGTGAAGAACATCACTGCCGACGAACCCTTCTTCCAGGGCCACTTCCCTCAGGAGCCTGTGCTCCCCGGTGTGCTTCAGGTCGAGGCTATGGCACAGACCGGTGGTCTGCTCGTGCTCAGCGGCCTTGATGAACCCGAACGCTATTCGACCTACTTCATGAAGATCGACAACGTGAAGTTCCGTCAGAAAGTGGTTCCCGGCGACACCCTGATTTTCCACGTATCGTTCATGACTGAGCTGCGTCGCGGCTGTGCCATGATGAAGGGCTACGCTTTCGTCGGTGAGAAGATTGTCACCGAATGTGAGTTCATGGCCCAGATTATCAAGAATAAATAACAATAAGACATGAAACAACCTTTAGCATACGTCCATCCCGCTGCCAAGATTCATCCCAGCGTTGTGATTGATCCTTTTGTGACCATTGACCAGAACGTTGAGATTGGCGAGGGCACACGCATCGGCTCCAATGTTACAATCATGGAAGGTGCGCGTATCGGCAAAAACTGTACTATTTTCCCCGGTGCCGTGATTTCCGGACCTCCTCAGGACCTCAAGTTCCGTGGCGAGGAATCAGTCGCCATCATCGGTGACAACACCGTCATCCGTGAGTGTGTGACCATCCACCGTGGCACTGCCTCCAAGGGTAAGACTGTGGTCGGCAGCAACTGTCTCATCATGGCCTACTGCCATGTGGCCCACGATTGCGTGGTCGGTGACAATGTTATTATGTCCAACGCCGTGCAGTGTGCCGGTGAAGTTGTCATCGACGATTTCGCTGTCATCGGTGGCGGTGCTCTCATCCACCAGTTCTGCCACATCGGTCCTCATGTAATGCTCCAGGGCGGTGCGCTTGTCAACAAGGACATTCCTCCTTACGTCAAGGCCGGTCGCGAACCTATCGCCTACGCCGGTGTCAACTCCATCGGCCTCCGTCGTCGCGGTTTCTCCAATGAAACCATCCGCGACATTCAGGAGACCTACCGTTACCTCTACCTCTCGGGACTCAACAACTCTGATGCCGTAGAGCGTATCGAAGCCGAACTGCCTGCCACCAAGGAGCGCGATGAAATCATCCTCTTCGTGCGCAACTCGAAGCGTGGCATCGTCCGCGGTTATGTCTAAATAGCCGTTCCCTTTCCTCCCGACCGGTGCTTTCCGGACGTGTTCCGGGTTTCACCTGCCTCTCTCCGTTTCAATCTCTACCTCACAAACATAAAGATTCCCCATGAGACATACAGTCTCTCTGATAATGCTATTGGGCGCTTCGGCTTCCACCCTTACGGTGGCCGAAGTGCCCTTTAACGGTAAAAGCGGCGAGGCGCTCCTGCAAGGTGTGGCCGCAGCCTCGCGTCCGGTCACAGTGGTTGACAAAAGTAAACTCGACTTCAGTATGAGGGATGAGTTTACCGCTACTGACATCGCGGTATGCGCCGGTAAACTTCCCGACGGCTATTCATGGAATTGCCTTGTGTCGTCGGAATGGTGGGACAATTCGAAGGACACATACGGCGCAATGGTCAGCGGTGACATCTATAACCTTCTTCCACTAATAGCCGAGACGGCGCGCAACCGCCGGGAGTTGGTTCCGGGCACGGTCACGACCCCCGTGTTCTCTAACCAATGGTGGAGTGCCGGACAGGGAATCATTTACGGTGTGGAGACCGACCTCTACTCGCCCCCGGAGGCTTTGCGCGGAGAACTGGCAAGAGCTTTCTTCTACATGGCTGCTGTCTACCATGTTTCGCTATGGACTCCGCGTGGCTTTATGATGATGACCACCAAAGCCTACCCCGGATTGACCGACTATGCCGTCACTCTTCTGCTTGACTGGCACAGAATTTACCCACCCTCCGACCGGGAGCGCGAGAAGAATGAGATGGGCGAGGCTTTGCAAGGCAACCGGAATCCATTTGTCGACTATCCGGATCTGGCTGAATACATCTGGGGTACGCATAAGGACGACAGTTTCATTGTCGAAGGTGAACCGCAGCCTTTGCGTTCGACCTACAGTCTGGCCACCGACCGTGTTGACCTCTATTCCCCGGAAGTGCCTGCTGACGCTGAGTGGATGATTGACGGACTCCCTACAGCTTCAACCTCGGTTCCCGCGACTGATTTAGGCAAGGGGGAGCATCGGCTTTCCTACACGTCGCGTTCGACCGGTGAAAAAGGCATCATGTTAATCAAAATTCTTGACAGATGAGAGGGATTGGTAATATAAAGACTGTAGTTGTGCATTTAGCGCGCTATTTCCGTCGTCCGATGGTGCTTTGCCTGCTCCTTGCAGGGCTTTGTCTCAGCGGGTGTGACAGAGGCTCTGACAATGTGCGCCGTGAGCCTGAAAAGGAGGAGAATGGTGGGCGCGATGATGACAAACCGACTCCTCCCGGCGAGGAGAATCGTCCGGGGCCGTCGGACAAGGATTATGATTTTACGTCTGAGTTGCCCGATGCGTGTGTGCGTTACAAGGGCAGTGGATTGACTCTCCGTTTCGATCGAGGAGGTGTGCTTGCCAAGGTCCATGCTGATGGCCGTCGCGAGCTCATCAATCTTGACGGAGGGGAGCGTGTGGAATTCGCACCCGCCGACATTCAGCCCGATTCGCTCATGCCGGGTGCTCGTTTGGCTGTCAATGGGTCAGCCGTAAGGCTCAAAAGCGTAAGGATGAAAAAACAGACCGCCGAAGCGGTCTGGTATCATGCGGTCGACGTGGATGATAAGAATCATATCCTCGTTCTGCCGTAATTATATTTGTTCGCGAATGTCGCAATCCGGATACAGAATGGAGGCCGGTGGGCTACTTCTGCATCATTCGGGCCATAGTGACCTTGTCTTCGCGTTCCTTGATTGACTGTCGCTTGTCGTATTCCTTCTTACCACGCGCCACTCCGATGACGAGTTTGGCAAGGCCACGGTCGTTGATGAAGAGTCGGAGGGGTATGATGGTGAATCCGGTCTCCTTGCCGTTCTTCTCGAGTTTGGCAATCTCCTTCTTGTTGAGCAGGAGTTTGCGGTCGCGGCGGGCAACGTGGTTGTTGTATGTGCCGTAGAAATATTCGGCGATATACATGTTCTTGACCCACACCTCGCCCTTGTCGACATAGCAGAATGTGTCGGCGAGTGAGGCTTTGCCTTGACGTATCGATTTTATCTCAGTACCGGTCAGCACTATACCAGCCGTGAAGGTATCACCTATAGCATAGTCGTAGGTGGCGCGTTTGTTTTTTATATTTATGTCTTTTGAAATCATAGTTTTTAGGGGGGAGAGTTGTGAGTTTTTAGTTTTTAGTTGTGAGTTTTGAGTTGAGAGTTAGGGGGAGTTGTGGGTTTTGAGTTGAGAGTTGTCAGTTTTAAGTCTGGGTAGGCGGTTAAGGCTTATAAACTACCGGGACTGTCCACCAATACTCACTTTATACTTAGTCCTTAACCCTTGATGCTTAGAGCACGCAGTGCTCTCACCCTCCTATCACGAGGGAGAAGAGGAAATAGAAGAGATATGGCGGCATGAGGACGCCGAGGATGGCGATGATCATGAAAATACCTATCCGTTCAGGCTTCACTCCCATATAGGTGCAACCTTTCCATTCGATAAGTGCCACATAGAACGGCAGGAAGAAGAGCATCGCGGAAGTGATAGGGAGGACGTTGACAATAAACGAAATCAGCGCGAGAAGTCCGAGCGTGTAGAGGACAAACGTATGGGCTTTCTTTTCGTTATAGCGTTTTTCGAGGGTAGGCTCCGCGAAGAGCGAGAGGGCAAAGACCCCGAAGAAATAGGCCACGAAGTAGACAAGGAAAGTCACTATCATCCTCATGAAAAGCACGAGGAAATCAACGTGGTGGTAGACCCCCTGCATGTAGACGCTGACAGCCGTCAGAGCGATCAGCGGATAGTAGCCGTTGACTGCTATGTCGCGCGTCGGATCATCAGCCTTGCCTATATCCTCCCATCCGTTGCCCGGTGAGAGAATCAGTTGAAAGAGATGTTTGAGATAGCGCTTCATAATAGTGTGGTTGACAATAGTTTGACCGGCCACGAATGTCAATTGCTTGCCTGACAGTAATGACCGAAAGAACACCGGCGTTGGTTGCCGAATGAATTAATAACAACTAAACCCGCAAAACAGGGGCTAAAACTCTGCAAAATTACACAGAATCCGCGAAAACACCGGCACCATGACCCAAGAAAAATCAATCCCCGCCCAAAATGCACTCTATTTGATACAAAAGTCCAAAAGAGCATAAGGAACAGAAGAGCTTATATGGCAGTTTATTGATAGACACAATCATATTGAGAAAAATCATATTTTCTTAATATGCCCCATACATCAATAACAAACTTTTTATTATCTTTGCATTGAATCAGAAATTCAGCGCATGGAGTTGCGTGTAATTTGATTCAACATTTTAATAAAAAGGTGTTATTGAAATTTTATCTTCGGTTTCTCAAACTTGGTCGTCTGAAGAACTGCATGAAGGTGAGATTGGCAATAGCACCTGCATCGACTGCTTATATCCGTCTGCTAAAGTGGACGCTATATAGCTGTATCGGTGTGGGGCTATTGTTTTATCCATGCAGTAGGCAGACCAAGACCTGAGAACCGGATAAAACAAGATACATTCCTCACACCTTTTTTCATGTCAAAACTTGAAAGAGTCTATTTTTTGTGGAATGGATGTAAAATATGGTGTAAGGATGCTGGTTCTTAAAGCATGTCAATGAGACTTTTTCTTAAAATGATGATTATGAGCAGTATTTTTTGTCTTGAAACAGAGTGGGAACAGTCAGTTCACGATATGAAGAGGGATTCATCGGCACGTCCTCTTCTGGAATATCTCAAATCTCTTGGTACAGAATTCGTATTTAGGCAAGTTGCAACATTAAGCGATTTTAGATATTATCTTGAACATCTTTCAAGACCAACATATAATAGATTTGATACGGTTTATCTATGTTTTCATGGTTGCGAAGGTAAAATTGTCTTCGCAAATAAGGAAAGTATTAGTCTTTCTGAAATATCTGAAAACTATCCTGGTATTTTCTCTGATAAAAAAGTCCACTTTGGATCATGTAGCACTCTAAAGGTTTCAGATGGCATCATAGATGGTTTCAAGATTGCTACGCAAGCGAAACTTGTTACCGGATATGCAAAACCTGTAGGCTTCCATGATAGCTTCCTTTTCGAATTATGGCTTCTTTATTTACTCACTAATCACAAAAGCTTAGGAGTACTTAAACTTCATTCAAAAGTTGAGAAGGAAATGAAACATTATGGAAATAGGCTGAAATTCCGTATTTACTGAAAATGTTTAGGTTTGCATTGCGGAACTGTGACTTCTTGCAAAAGAATAAACCATAACTACAAGCTTACTTATAGAGTTAATTATCCTATTATCTTATTTTAATTCTCCATTATGCCACATAATATAATTCTATAAATAAAAGCCGTTGTTTTAGAAATATACGTTTATGTTAATACAACTTTTATTTTGTGGGTTTAATATGGAAAATTTCTAAAGTTATTTACAATGTTAATAACTTTTTGAACTGTAAATAACTTTGTAATTACGGTGTATATCAATGGTATATGATGTGAATGTTGATAAAATGGGTGGGTTTGTTGATAAAAATGTTAATAACTTTTTGTTGAAATGTTTTGGAGAATTGGAAAAAGTTTGTACCTTTGCAATCGCAAAAGCAAAAGAATCTTATCCAAAAGATTTGATGGCGAGATAGCTCAGTTGGTTAGAGCGTCGGATTCATAACCCGGAGGTCCCGAGTTCAATTCTCGGTCTCGCTACAAAAGAAAATCGGTCACACTCACGCGAGTATGACCGTTTTTTCTTTGAAATTCGAAAAAGAATTCGTAATTTTGCCCCGCAAAATCAGCCGGCCGATGCCGGAGGTGTGTCCCCAGTGGTGGCGCGTGCAGGCGAAGCGGTTGATTTTCACAATATTATTAACTAAAACCAATTAATCAAAAAACCACAATGATCATCGTACAAGTAAAAGAAGGTGAGAACATCGAGAAGGCACTTAAGAAATTCAAGCGCAAATTTGAAAAAACCGGCATCGTTCGCGAGCTTCGTTCACGTCAGGCTTTCCAGAAGCCCTCTGTGACCAACCGCAAGAAGATGATGAAGGCTGTCTACGTTCAGCAGCTCCGCGCCAACGAGGAATAATCGTCGCCCCCCCCGCACATCAACCGGATTTTTCAAATCAATCGAAAGGAGGCAGTTTATCCCCCGGACATCACCCGAATTTATTTGATAACAATACACGCTATAATGGCGATGAGGATTGGCATCAGCCTTTCCTCATCGCTATTGTTGTTGTTATGGGAATGCTGGTGCCCCCTGTAGGGACGCTTTTCAAAGCGTCCGCATCCTGATAGAAAATGGCGTGCCGTGATGAATAAATGGTGTCCCGTGACGAATAAAAGGTGTGCCATGACGAATATTTGAAACGATTGGTTGGGGCGCGGAGCCGGTTTGGGGGTGTGGTTTTTTATGCGGTTTTGATTTTATTCGATTTTTTGATGTATTTTTGTGGCGGACGCTTTGAAAAGCGTCCCTACAGGTGGATCCGGTTCCCGGGAATCAGACAGCTCGGAATAATAAAATGAGGATGCTGACATACATATCGGTGCTGTTGCTTGCCGTTCTTACGGTGGGATGTGGCGGTGTGTCGCTTCCGAAGGAGGATATTTTCAGTTGTGAGGGTTTTGAGATATACCCCGACAGCATTGTGAGGGGCAACAGAATTTATCGAGCTGTGTCGCCACGTGAGATAAGCAACGCATGGACGCTCCCAGACAGTACGACGGTAGCTCCCGAGTTCACCTCGACGCTTCCGATGGCCGATGCGCTGTTTGCTAAGGCCGTTATATCCCCCTCATTCCTCACCCCCGAAGAAATATGGCTCAGCCTCGGATTCCTCCGACCGGAGGAGTCGATGGAGGCGCTGCGCTCGTTGGCATCGCTCCCCGCGAACGATAACGAGGACTTCCCTTATTCCACCCTCTCGCCCTACTGGGCTGCAGCCGCGTGGGAGGTCTATTGTGCCACCGGGTCGCGGACATGGTTGCGCGAAGCCTACGATGCGTTGACCCGGATGCTCTCGCGGCAATGGAAGCTAAACCGCTCGGCTCTCTCGGAATTCTATTGCGGAATACCGCGCGGAGTGACCGAACAGTCGACTTTCTATCCTGCTTCGATGGATGAGATGTCGCGATTCCAGACATTCAGCGCGTCCGTCAACATCATGCGCGCCTATTCGCTCAGAATCGCCTCGCGGATGGCCGGCGAACTGAAGCTCTATGCCGAGCGCGAGTGGGAAATGGAGGCTGATAAGCTTGCCGGAGTTGTCAACGACCGTCTTTGGCTCCCCGACCTCCAACGCTACGGGCAGTATCTCTATGGCGACTACTATCCGATAGTCTCGTCAGTGACCGACAACGAAGCCAATCTTCTTGCCGTGATGACCGGAACGGCCACTGCTGAGATGTCGTCTGCAATGGTCGGCGAGCTTCCGCTGATTGCAAGCGGTGTCCCGTCGGTCTACCCCTACGTCGTAAATCCGACCCCTCTGCGTCCGATTGTGCAGGCACTCTACGGACTGGCGGCTGCAAAGGTGCGCAACCCGCGCGCTTTCATCCACTCGATGGCTTCGGTGTGGAATCTCTCGCTCGATGCAAATTATCCCTCTCTGTGGCCGTCGCTCGTCATGAAAGGTCTCTTCGGACTCGAAGCCACCACTACCGGGCTTGAATTCCGGCCTATGGTGCCGGAAGTGTTCGGCGGAGAGAAGCATATCCGTGGTTTGCGCTACCGTGACGCTGTCCTTGACATCTCGCTCAACGGTACCGGCGACCGTATTGTCTCCTTCATGGTCGACTCCGTCAGCACCGACAGCCACAGTCTCCCCGCCGGCATGAAGGGACACCATAAAGTGGTCATTACGCTCTCCGGCAATGACCTCAATGCCAAACCGCTCCGGATTTTCGAACCTGTCACAGTCCCGCAGACCCCCTCGGTGAAATGGCCGACGGTCAATGACCTTAAGATTGTCAATTACGACCGTCTCCTTCACTATGATGTCTACCTTGATGGTGTGATGTCAGAATCAATATCCACTGACAATTACCATCTCAGTTCAGGAGAGTGTGGAGTTGTCACGGTCGTGCCTACGCTCGAACGCGGATCGAGCGGCTATGCCACTCCTCCCCACATCTGTCTTCCTGCCGATGAGGTCATCAGCATTCACGCCTCGTCCATCACCCCGCGCCGACCACCGTTGCATTTCATAAAGGATCCGGCAACGGCCACAAACTACATCGAGCTTGCCGCCCGCCATAACACACGCATCACATGCTATGTCAATGTCGCCGTCGAGGGTGACTATTTCATCACCGTAGGCTACAGCAACGGCTCCGAACGCTGCGGAATCCGAACGCTGGGTGTCAACGGTGTCGATGTCGCTACACTGCTATTCCCCCCGCGCCGCCTCAACGACTGGGTGCATGTCTATCCGTCGACCACCTCAGTCATCCATCTCAACGAGGGGGTCAATAAGCTGTGGCTCACATACGTTGGCGGCACCATCCTCTTCAATAAACTAACTCTTCTGAAACGCTCATGAAAACGATAGGCATACTTTCCGACACTCATTCATGCTGGGACGACCGCTACGCCGTCCATTTTAAGGATTGTGATGAGATATGGCACGCAGGTGATGTCGGCGACATCGACATCATCTGTCGGCTTGAAGGAGTAGCGCCGGTTGTTAGGGCCGTGCGTGGCAATATCGACCACGGCGACGTGTGTCGCCGCTGTAAAGAGGTGGAATGTTTTGAAGTTGAGGGTGTCAAGGTCTGGATGACCCACATCGGGGGCTATCCGGGGAAATATGCGCCCGGGGTGAAACGTATCCTCGCCGAGAACCGCATCAATCTGATGGTCTGCGGCCATTCCCACATACTGAAAGTCATTCCCGACCATGAGCTCGGTATGCTGCATGTCAACCCCGGAGCGGCCGGTTATCACGGATGGCAGAAAGTGCGGACTCTTCTCCGCCTCACCCTTGACAACGGCCACGTCACCGGTCTCGAAGTCATCGAACTCGGGAAAAAATCGGGTTGATCCGAAAATCCGGTTCATATACGGTTCATATACGGTTCATATACGGTGAAAGGAGATACAAAAGAACAAAACAGACAGAAGTAACAAAAGTATAATTTGCTTGATAATAAACCTTTTGTATCTTCTGCCATTATGGCTTTATGTACCTTTTTCGGATATATAAACAAAAAATATCCGTCAGGCCGTTTCTGAGGGGGACTCCCTTGCAGTTTTTCCTGACGGATATGAATGTTTTTTTCGTAGATTACGAATATCTAACAGATGTGGCTATGTAAAAGTTGGATTGCAGGGCGTTAAAATTTGAAAAATATCTTTCATTTAATCACATCGTCTTAGAACGAGAACTGTGCGAGAGCACCGACTCGGCGTGCCCATCCGTGTTCACCGTTGAAATTCTGACGCTTTCCAAGATTGGCCTCGGCTCCGAAACGGATGCGTGGTGTGACGTCCCAGAATACATTTACCGCACTGTAGAGGCCATATTTGTAATCTGTACCTTCCACTCCGGTCGATGGCAGATAGCGTCCCTGACCGAAGGTGGCCGACATGAAGAGCTGCGGAGTGAAATTGTATTGCAGTCCTAAGAAATATCCCCAACCGGGCACAGTGCAGAGCTTGCCGGGATTCTTGGTGTCGGTGACGAGGTCGTATTTTCCAAGCAGGAAGTCACCGCCGAAGTTGGAGTATGACTTACCGGCATTGACAGTTCCATAGACGGTGAGCGGAGCCACGGGGCGGAACACGGTACTGAGCTGGAAGCCGTAGCCCACGGCCTGATGGTTGCGGCCGTTGATGAGGTCGCGGTAGGGGAGGAAGCGTGCAATACCAGAGAGGCGCACATGCTGTCCGCTTGCCCACTCATATTGCACCATAGCTGCGAAATTGGGCAGAAATTCGCTTCGTGCAGCAGTCTGAGTGCCGTCCGTCTGCAATGTCATGCTCGGAGTCTCCACCGAAGCGGCGACATACATTCCGGTTTTGCGGAAATGGTGCATATAGCGGATGAGCACATTGGTCGCGTCCATCTTCATGGTCGGGCCTGACGAATCGACGGTCGGTGCCACGGCCGCTCCGTCGCCGAAGGTCGAGGGAGCGTAGCCGATGGTCCAGTCATTGAGGACCGCGTAGGCTTTCTTGAGATGGAAGTCGCGGCTCTGGTAGCCATTGAAATTCGCTTCGATGTAGAGCTGATAGCTCCCGAGGCGCTTGTTGCGGCCGATGACGCGGAAGAAAAGAGCGGTTCCCGCAGGGGTGGTGCCGAGCACCTGACGGTTAAGTTCATCGCGTTTCACCGGGATGAAGTATGTCGAGAATCCGGGGATTCCTGTAGTTCCGCCCCAGTCGAAATATCCTCGCATCCTGACAACTCCGCCGATACCCATCGCGAGCTCGGTGTCTCTGCTCATGAATAGGAAATATGGAGCCTGAGGGTCCTGGAAGCTACGGAACTGGTCGTAGTAGAAGTTTTCCACTAAATTGCGTATAGAATCGGATTCAGGGGTCTCACCCTCACCGAAAAACACGATTTTGTGGTCGTTGACAAGGGCTTTGTGCTGCTCTTCAACAGGGCTTGTAGCCAATGAAGGGAGGGCTGTCAGGACCGACAGCGCGATACCGGATATGATTCGGCGGATGTTCATGATGAATTGAATGTTAATGGTGATGAAGTGTGGTGGTGATGGTGGATGGTGTTGGGCCGGTGATGAATGGCCGACGGCTGCTGCCGCTAAGCATATTGAAATCTAATTTCACTTTTTATAACATTATCATCATCCCCTCTGTTCATAAATATTTACTGAAAAGCGAAATTTTTTGAATTTTGAAGTAACGTTTGACCGGTTTTTCCGTCTATATAACAAAAGGACATCTTGAAGCTACCACCCCGCCGGAAACATGAACCGCAACGAGTTTGAAAGCATGGCTATCCCACTGAGGAAGCGCATTGTCAGCATGGTCATAGGGATGTCGGCCGAAGCCGACCCCTCGCTTGCCGACGATGTCGCTCAGGACACCCTTCTCAAACTGTGGACAATCCGCGACAGGCTTGATGAATACCGCAGCGTAGAGTCGCTTGCAATCGTCATAGCCCGCAACCGTGCCATTGACATTCTGCGCGACTCGTCCGGTCTGACGGTCGGCCTCGATGCCGTCGGTGAGCAGGCCATCACCCCCTCCGTCGAGGAAGCCATCATCAGGGCAGAGCATACCGATGGTGTCATGGAGATAATCGCGTCACTCCCGTCGGTTCAGCAAAATGTGATTCGTATGCGTCACATTGAAGGTCTGGAAATCGAAGAAATAGCGCGCATCACCGGTTCCACCCCCGGCTCCATCAGAGTGGCGCTTTCAAGAGCCCGACAGAACATAAAGGAAATTTTCATGCAGCAGCAATGATGAATCATATAGACAGTTCAAATATCAAACAGACAATCGAACGCTTCATGGCGGGCGAGACCTCGATCGAGGAGGAGAAGGCGCTCTATGCCTTCTTTGCCCGGCCCGGTCTACCGAAGGAGCTTGAAGCCTATCGCCCCATGTTCGGGTGGTATGCCTCGCTCGGAACGGTGACGGATGGCAACTCCGGCGAAGTCCACGTCGAAGCGTCGGAAGAAGCACACACCGACACACGCCTGTCAAAACGCAGCAAAAAAGCTCTCATTCTCCCTCTCCGCCCCTTGCATTGGCTCGGCATCGCAGCCATGCTTGCCCTGGTCTTTACCCTCGGGTTCTACTACCGCACGTCAAGCTCCATTCCTGAGGAATATCTGAGCTATGAAGGCAGCTACATCATCCGCAATGGAAAGAAAATTACTGATTTGCGTGTGGTGGTACCCGAAATCCTCAGGACAGAGGGCATAGTCAACGAACGCATCGATGCCATCAACCTCAGTCTCGAGGAAGCTGAGGATGCCTTTGACAGAGCCGTCTTTGAGTCATACGATACCTCCGACCCTACGGTGAAAGAAGTGATACTCGCTACCCTCGACTACTGATTCTCCTCCCTCCCTATCGCTCCGGCTACATTTCCACCGTTCTCCTCTTTCCATCATATCTTTTTCAGAAAAGAAACAATTGTCTCACACATCCAAAATTATAAAGATAACGCCTCACATCATGAAGTTTATCCGCTTGATAGCCCTCTCCTTCATACTGTTCTCGAATCTCGGCCTGTTTGCTCAGCAGTCGATTGAATCGGCTATGAAATCTCTTGAGAATTCCAAGAGTGTCACCAACGAGGTCTACAATGAACGTAGAAATCCGGTGACAAAGGCCGTGGTCAGTTCCAATCGTCTCTACGAATTCTCTGATGACAAGCTTGCAAACAAGCTCATTGATGCCATCCGCAAGGAGCGTGGCAATGCTGCCTCTTTTCAGATGAACAGCCGTAATCCGAAAGCAGCCTACAATATAACATTTGAGAAGAAAGATGGCTCTGCCTACTCGAAATACACCCTCGTTCAGCAGGGCGACGGCATGTGGGTCTTCTCCGTCATCAAATCCACCGCCAAGACATCTTCTTCCAAAAAGAAAGGCAAGAGCAAGGACCATAGCCTCTACTATAAGGTGCCCGGTGTGCAGTCGACCTACGGTATCTATCATAAGGGTTACAATCTTGCCGTATGTGACGAGAAGGGTATTCCGTTCGAATGGGCCTGCATTGGAGCCGGAACCATACATGATTCCAACGGCAACGCTATTGTCATTGAGAAGTGTGACAAAGATATGGCCGGTGGCGGTGCAAGGTCATATAATTGCGTGACTGTAGTGAATAACACTGATGAGGCAGCCGCATACGCCCGTGAGCAAGCAGCTTACGCCCGTGAGCAAGCAGCTTACGCACGTCAGCAGGCCGCCTACGCCCGCGAACAAGCTGCCTACGCCCGTCAGCAGGCCGTCGAGGCGCAGAAGAAAGCGGTTAAGGCTCAGAAAAAAGCTGCTGAAGCTAAGAAAAAGTCCATGAAGCGTTCACATTCAAAAACCGTCACCTCAATTTCAGGCGGTAATTACTATGTAAGCTATAATTGAATTCTCAGATATAAACCATAATTGATTATATAAGTATATAAGCTATAATTTACACATATATTGGAAAAAGCGATTCCGTCCGTCTATAATAGTGATAAAAAGTGATGAGCCGGGTATTCGGGTGAATATCCGGCTCATTGATGCGTTTTTCCCGGCTCAATCCGAAAATTCGGAAAATAGATACAGACGAACATAAGAAGCAAAAGCGACAGAAGTATAATTTACTTGAATCTAATCTTTTGTATCTTATGCCCCTCTGTCCTATCATATAACAAATTTGTTTATTGCTTCAAGATAATGCGGAACGCGTTATAGGGACTTCTGTACCTTTCTTAGAGAGTAATTACAGCTTGTGCTAATTCCTGTCTGTTGCGGTCTGGGAGAAATATAAAAAAAGCCTGTCAGGTTTGGAGTGACAGGCTTTTGAAGTTTCTTAGAAGGGAAGGTCATCGGTAGCCGACGGTGTGAGGTCGGGCATCGGAGGAGCGGGAGCTGCTGCGGGAGCGGCATAGCCCTGAGGCATGTTCTGTGCGGGTCCGTAGGCTGCAGGAGCACCGTATGCTGCGGGCTGGGGTGCGGCCATACCGGCATTGGGATCTTCTGCCTTCCATGCGCGGACTTCCACATACCAACGACCGTTGTACTCACGGCTGTCAATGTCGAAGCTGATTTTCACGACCTGACCTACCTGAAGAGGATACTGGTCAACGCGGTCACCGAAGAAGTTGAAGAAGACCTTGCGGGGATATGTTTCTTGAGTCTCAAGTACATATTCACGCTTTTTCCAAGCGTTTCCCTTCTGGGAAGTGCCCCCCACTTCCGGGAGTGCTACAATGATTTTTCCTGTTATTTCCATGTGTGGATATTGTGTTTTTGATTATTCCGGATTTCGCCTCCCGGCTGTCGGAAACGGTGTTTACAGACAAATGCCGATTTCCGGATTATTCCTGAAAATCAGAGGCTGACTACAAAAGTAATCAAAAATCTCCGACTCTCCAACAAAAATCCCCTGCCAGTTTTCAACATTATTATTAACAATGATAAGATTTGGACGTTGCGCTCTTGTTAAATCCACCATATATTCGTATATTTGTTGGTGTTAAACCAATCCGGTTGACTTTTAATAATTGAATTATATATCATGAACACTATCTCTCCTAATACCGAGGCCATTATTGGCCGTGTGCGCTATCTGATGGAATTGCGCAGGCTGTCTCAACGGCAGCTTGCATTGTTGCTACGCATCGACACATCCAATTTGTCCAAAGTCCTCAACGGCAAGCTTCCCTTCTCAGAGGGGCTTGTCAACCGCATCGTGGCCGACCTCGGAGTCTCGAAATCGTGGTTGCGCGACGGCGATGGCCTGCCGTTCGACAAGACATTGATAGCCAAAGAAATCCATTCAGATGTGGTAATGCCTCAGCTTCCGGCACCGCAGGGCATACCTGTCTATGATCTTGATGTGACGGCGGGATGCCGTAGCCTTGATGAGCTTTTCGGTGAGATCCGTCCCATTGGTGCAATCGACATTCCCGGTATACCGCAGAATTCCAATATAGTGAAAGTCAGGGGCGACAGTATGTCGCCGCGCATAATCAACGGCGGTTATGTGGCCATTCGTCCTATCCGTGACATGCGAAATATTTATTGGGGGCAGATTTATGTGGTGGAGTTGCCTGAATTCCGCGTGGTGAAGTATCTGCGACGTCATTCCGACCCCGGCATGGTAATCCTCCACAGCGACAATCCTGCCTACGATGACATGGATGTGTTGCGCTCCGACATCCGCTCGCTCCATGTTGTGGAGGCGATTCTCAACTATGAGATTATCTGACAGTGGTGGCTATGCAGATGGTCTCGCCTGCATCGGTTGAATAATAGAAGATGACATATCTGGTCCCCCGTGCATCTGCCATTCTGAAATCATCGGTCACTTCTATCTCCGTCAGTCCGAGTCCGGGTGTGCGGGCGGCTTTGTAGACTGCCTCTTTTGCAGTCCAGCATTTCACAAGGAAGTCCATCCCCGCGTTTTTGTCTTCAATCCGGTCTTTGCGTCTGTTTTCATCCGCAGTCAGGAATTTTTGTCTCACCCTTTCAAGCTGAGGTCGCGGACACTCGATGTCTGCACCTATTGGACTACCCGTTTTCCCGACTGCAAGCAGAAATGTGGATGTGGAATGTGAAATGGAGATGGGGATGTCTTCCCGTCCGACAATGAAGGGTGCACCATCGGCATGATGGCCTTTCATGGTCTTTTCTCCGAACACGGTTGAGAGCAACCGTCGGCTC
This sequence comes from uncultured Muribaculaceae bacterium, assembly GCA_947381945.1. GTDB lineage: Bacteria > Bacteroidota > Bacteroidia > Bacteroidales > Muribaculaceae > Duncaniella. The sequence goes on along the minus strand of CANCXM010000016.1, from coordinate 55,773 downwards.
GCCGCCTGTTCGCGCTCGCTCCGTGAATCATTCCCTGTAGCCGTTATGGGTGTAAGATAGACCATAAAGCTCGCTCCCTCGATTATTTCTGTCATTTGATGGTGGTGATATGTTTGAGCGCATGAAGCATATCGCGGCGCACTGTCCTGACGATAGGAGCCACGGAATCAGCGGGTGTTTCGGGTGGAAAATTGAAATACAGTGCGCCTGAAAGCAGATGACGTCCGTCGTGGGCAAGCAGTTGAACCGGTGTGGTGAGCGAGCTGCGTGTCACTGCAAGCAGTCCTTCCCACTCTCCCTCCGAAGTCAGTTCAGTCAGTTCAGTAACAGCTCCGCCGGTGTTGAGTTCCATGCGTTCGCGTCTGTTTTCAATAGCTTCGGTCAGTTCCTGACGGTTCGTAATCGGGAGGAGTGTCAGATAAAGTCGGGCATTGGCAAATGTCGGGTAGGTAACATCAATCCATACTCCTCCATCCTTATTCTGGCTGTCGACATTGGCTGAGGTGTTGAATGGAATTGCAGTGTCGTCAAAAGTCCTGACATTGTACTCCTCCGCAGGGATTTCAATCCGTGGCCATGCCTCAGGCTTGGGGACAGCTTGATTTCCATCAGCCGGCCCGGAACAGCTCCACGACACGAGCGCAACCGCAAGGATGGACAATGCTTTGAGAAATGGGAGGGAGGACACGATGTTCATGATTGAAGAATCCTCGCTTAGTTGACGTGGGCTGGTGCCATCTGGTCAGCCTGCACTTCAGGCATGACCTTCACGCGCACGTTGACAATGCGGTGCTGATGGATGGAGAGGACAAGGAAACGGCAACGTCCGTAGACAATCGACTCTTTCTCCTTCGGGAAGTCGCCCTTGATGGCAAGCAGCATACCGGCAAGTGTCTCGCAGTCCTCGATTACGGCTGAATAATCCTCTTCGTCGAGGTCTGTCACGCGGAAAAAGTCGTTGAGGAGCGTTTTACCTTCGAAAATATAGGTGTCGTCAGGCAGACGGCGGTAGGTTTTCTCCTCCACGTCATATTCGTCGTCGATGTCACCGACAATTTCCTCAAGCACATCTTCAAGAGTGACAATGCCTTGCGTGCCTCCGAACTCATCGACCACAATCGCGAGATGCACGCGGCGCGAGCGGAAGTCTTCAAGAAGATCGTCAATCATTCTGGATTCGGGGACGTAGTAGGGTTCACGCATCAGTTTCTGCCATTCGAAACCCTCTTTGGTCTGGCCGATATAGGGGAGAAGGTCGCGGGAATACAGCACACCTTTGATATTGTCCATCGAATTCTCATAGACCGGGAGACGTGCGAAGCCGCTCTCAATCACGACTTTCATCACCTCTGCGAAATCATCCTCCACATCAATGCCTGTGACATCTACGCGCGGTGTCATCACTTCCGATGCTGTCGTGTCGCCGAATTTAAGGATGCCTTCGAGCATGTCCTTGTTGTCATCGTCGCTCACCTGCGCTATTTCAAGCGCTTGCGAGAGGTCATCGGCGGTCACGGCGGTGTTTTCCTTTGTCACCACTTTCTTGACGATGCTACCGCTTTTCACCAACACCGATGAGAGCGGATAGAATATTTTCACACCGGCCTCAAGCATCGGTGCGGCCATCTTCGCCCATGCCAGATTGTTGGAATTGGCGTAGAGTTTCGGCAGGATTTCACCGAAGAGCAGGATGAGGAAGGTAAGGAGTACGGTCTGAAGGATGAAACTCCACACTGCGCTCAACCCGGAGAATACCGGACCGAGAGCGAAGTTACAGAGCACGACTATGGTGACGTTGACGAGATTGTTGATGATGAGGATTGTGGCAAGAAGGCGTTCGGGGACGCGCAACAGCCGCAACACTCTCTCACCCGAGGATGATTCCTCAAGTTCGTCGCACTGCACGGGTGTAAGCGAGAAAAAAGAAATTTCACTACCCGACACGAAGCCTGAGATCACAAGTGCAAGCACAGCCAATGCAAGGGCCACAATCTGGGCCGTCGACATGGCGGGGATGCTCAGGAGGGGATTGTTGATGATGTCAAGAAGAAGGTTAGCCACCTGTTCAGTGGCCGGGAAAGGGTCAGAGTCCAAGACTATAAATCTAAGTTATACAATGTCGTGGGCGCATAGCCACGGTTTATCACTGCAAAGATAGTAAAAATTCACTGATTCAGCGTAGGAAATCCCAAACTTATTGTTGATTGTCGTTTCCGAACCTGTCAGACGGCAGGCTCCGGTATCGTAATCAGACATTTTCGGTCATTGCCGGAGTGGAGGTGCGCTTTATTCCGACACCTCCTCCTCGTTCGGCGATGAACACACCTCCAATGATGGCGATGGCTCCTGTGAATGTGTAAACAGTGAAGGGTTCTTCGAGTATGATTGAAGAGGCTATGATGGTCACGAGCGGGTTTATGTATAGATAGTTGGATGCGTTGTCAGCGCCGAGTCTGCGGACGGCCACATTCCACATCAGATAGCACAGCATTGAAGCGAACACCCCGAGGAAGATAAGGTTGCCCCATACGATAGGACGGGTCAGGAGTGCATAGTCGGCTTTGCCGGTGTTCATGAGGAAGAATGGGAGCACTGAGATGATACCGTAGAAAAACACCTTTCGGGTGATGAAAAATGTGTCGTATTTCTTGGCCAGACGGCGTACAATCAGGCAATAGCTCGACCAGAGGAGGGCGGCGACTATGGTGAGAAAGTCGCCGAGTGGGCTGATTTCAAATTCCATACCCTCATTGACAATCACAAGAGCCACTCCCGCGAGGGCAATCATTGACCCTCCGAGCAGATTTTTGCGCAGAGGTGTCCCATAGATTGTTCTTTCAAGAAGGACCGTGAAGATGGGGGCGGTGCAGATGAGGAGCGAGACATTTGAGGCAAATGTGATGCCGAGAGCGGTGTTTTCGGTAAGGAAATATATCGAGCCTCCCGCAAGCCCTCCGAGTGCAAGTGTCAGCTCGTCCCGGAGGCTGGCAGCCAAGAATCTGCGCATCATCGGAAGAATACACAGATAAGCTAATATGAAGCGGTAGATAAAGATTGCAAGAGGTGTCAGGCCTTCGGCTATGAGTAATTTGGTTGATATGAAGGTCACACCCCAGATGATTGCCGATAGGGCTGCGAGAAAATGCGGGAGGATAGTGCTGCGATTCATTATAGATGTTGACTTTTGTCGGTGCAAAATTACTTATTCTTTACCATAGTACTGCAATATTGCTTGAAAGTAAGAAAATATTCCTATATTTGCCCGCAAAATGCGCTCCGATTCCTCCCGATGGATTGAAGAAGGTGCTTGTAAAGGACATAATGACTATGATACAGCTTGACGAAACTGACGTGAAATTGCTTAAGGCATTGCAGCATGATGCAAAAATGGCCACAAAGACTCTCTGCGATGAGGTCAACCTCTCGAAAACTCCGGTCTATGACCGTATCCGCCGACTGGAGAAAGAGGGTGTCATAAAGGGTTATACTGCCGTTGTGGATCAGAAGAAGGTGGGTTTGCCTCTTGTGGTATTCTGCAACGTTTCGGTTGCAGTCCACGACGATGAACACATCATGCGTTTCTGCTCGGAAATTGCTGAGATTGATGAGGTCATGGAGTGTTACTGCACCGGCGGTCACTATGATTTTCTCCTGAAGGTGGTCCTGAAGGATTTGGAGGCATACAATAAGTTCGTCTTTGAAAAACTGACCAAGGTGCAGGGCATCATCAAGATGCAGAGCTCATTTGTGCTCAATGAGATAAAATCAACCAATGTGCTTGAGATAAAGCTATAGGCTGGCCCATGCGGATGTGTGAGACATCGCGAATATCTCATATCCCGAGTGCTTTGAATAGATCATCGGCACTGTCGTAATGGTTGATACGACCGGCTTTGACATCTTCATACGCTTCTTCAAGCCCGGTTTTATCTTTGCGTTTTTCGGATTTGGCTATCATCCTCTCGGTTCCGGGCGGAGGTTGTAGTTGTTGCGGAGGGATTCGAAGGTGGCGGGGAGGGATGCCGTGGGGATTGATTTCAGGGATGAGGTGTCAGCATCAATGTCGTAGTTGATTGCTGCCGGAGTGATGGCGTCAGGAACAGGGGCAGTGTGTGGAAGGGTTGCGGAGAGCTTTTCAGGAGTGATGTCCATTCCGTAGTGCCGGGCAAGATGACGTGCAAGCGCGTCGAGTACCATTGAGGTCGCGCGGATTTTACCTTCTTCCGAATAACCGGCTATATGTGGTGTGGCCACGGTTGCCATTTCGAGCAATTCTGTGTCGATGGCAGGCTCTCCTTCCCAGCAGTCAATGGCAAGTGCTGAAATCTTGCCGATATTGAAAGCCCGTTTCAGTGCTTCGGTATCCGTGACGGGACCACGGGCGGCGTTGATGACCATCGGTCGCTTTTCGGTCTTGTCAAGGAAGCTGTCGTTGATGAGGTGGTAGGTAGGATGCTTTCCCGTGCGGGTCAAAGGGGTATGGACAGTAATAACGTCACACTTCCGTGCAATTTCATCAATCCCGATATACTTCTTGCCGTCTTTTCCCTCCTCTTCGCGTGGAGGGTCGTTGAGCAGCACGGTCATGCCAAGTCCCTTTGCCCAGCGTTCGAGGATGGAGCCGACATTTCCGACACCGATGATTCCGAGTGTCTTGTCGGCAAAGGTCTCGCCCGGACGGAGTGAGCGTCCGATGGCTGCAAGCACATATTGCGCCACAGCGGGAGCGTTGCATCCGGGAGCGTTGGCGACGCATATTCCCTGTGACGAGCAATAGTCAAGGTCAATATGGTCAGTACCGATTGTCGCAGTCCCGACGAAGCTGCATTTCGATTCATCGAGCAGATTGCTGTTGCATTTTGTGCGTGTGCGTGTAAGGAGAATGTCAGCATCGCGCATCACCTCCGGAGTTATCGCGTCGCCGGGAAGATAGATGGCGTTGCCGAGCCCTTCAAGAGCTTCTTTCAGAAAAGGTATGTTGCGGTCGGCAACTATTGTCAGTGTCTTGTCCATAGTCATGAAGGGGGGAAGAATCAGACGAGCATAGCCCAGATGTAGATTCCAAGGTAGGCCACTATCAGTGAAACGACCACGATGTAGCCTCGCCGCATGACTGTCAGGCGGAAGAAATGTCCAACCTGAAAGGCTATGCAGGCGTTGAGTATGGTCACGTAGAAGGCTATGTTTGTGAAGTTGATGATTGCAAAGAGGCCAGTCGCGACGGAAATCAGCGAAATCATTCCGTTATAGGCACGAGCCTGAGCATTGAATCCTATGATTTTGAGTAGATTGAACCCTCCGAGGAAGAATCCGGTGATGAGTGTCAGCAAGGTCGCTGCAAGCATCGGCCAGCTTCCCGGCATCGAGAGCAGCATTGCCGGAGGGGTGAACTCGAAGTGTGGGATTTCAGGTTGCGGAACTATGCCAAGTCCCCATACGATCCATGCGGGAGTGATGTTGCCGAGGATGGCCGCAAGTATCTTCTTGAATTTGAAGATGCGCATCTGGCCGAGCCCGGCGATGAAAAGAGGGATGTAGAGGACGGTGGTATATTCAATCAACTGGCCTATGCCAAGAAGGAAGAAGGCAAGGAATACCCTTCGGCTGCTTTGCCTGACGTTGTAGACACTGAACATCAGCCACACTCCTGCGAGGATGAGCAGGGCGATGATTGACGATGCCCCCAACTGTCCCATGACGGCAGGAACGCAGGCCATCGTGAACATGAAGTAGGCCGCGAAGAATACCGATGTGGTCCGCAGGAGGTTGAAATTCCTGTTGATGAGTATCATCAATCCGGCTGTCGCGCCGACGAATATCACGTTGGCCCATAGTGAGAGCCACGATGATGATAGCCATTCGGCGGGTGTCGGGAAGGCTATTGTGCGGAAGTCGCCGATACGCGGGATTTTTCCGAATGCGTAGGCCTGTATGGTCATGAAAATGGCCGCGAGGGCGATGAGCACTGCCATCCCTCGCGACCTGATGATTCGTGTGAATGTGACTTCCTTTCGGGTCATAGATGAAAATTAGAGGAGTGAATCGACTTGACGAGTCAAATCCGCATGAGCAGCGGAATCTGACTCATCGTCTTCAAGACAATTTTTTAAGATCCTGACCGATGTCGCGGCGCATGTATTTGCCTGCGAATTCAACGGTGTCGGCTGCGGCATAGCTGTTGGCGAGAGCTTCGTCAATGTCTTTGCCGTAGGCGCTACATGCGATGACTCGGCCGCCCGATGTGACGAGTTCACCGTCGTCGGCGCGGCTTGTTCCGGCATGGAAGAGAATGGCGTTGACGGCATCCTCGGCTCCGGTGATGACCTCACCCTTGGAATAGCTGCCGGGATAACCGCCTGACACAACCATGACGGTGGTGGCGAAGCGCGGGTCTTCGGCAAGGGGAAGCTGACCGAGATTGCCACGGGCTGCAGCTTCGAGGAGCGGGAGAAGGTCGGAGGCGATGCGGAGCATTACGACTTCTGTTTCGGGGTCGCCCATGCGGACGTTGTATTCAATCACCATCGGTTCGCCCTCGACTTCGATGAGTCCGAGGAAGATGAATCCGCGGTAGGTGATGCCTTCGGCGATGAGTCCGTTGACGGTCGGGAGGATGATGCGCTCCTCAACCTTGCGCATGAATTCCTCGTTGGCAAACACCACGGGGCTGACAGCACCCATGCCGCCGGTGTTGGGGCCGGTGTCACCTTCGCCGATGCGCTTGTAGTCCTTTGCGACTGGGAGTATGCGGTAGCCGCCGTTGCCGTCGGTGAGGACGAAGACCGAACATTCGATTCCCTTGAGGAATTCCTCGATGACTACTGTCGCTGAGGATTTACCGAACATTCCGCCGAGCATTTCGCGGAGCGATTTCTTGGCTTCTTCGAGCGAGTCGATGATGAGCACGCCCTTACCTGCGGCGAGGCCGTCGGCTTTGAGAACGTAGGGGGCTTTGAGGGTTTCAAGGAATTTGCATCCATCCTCGACAGTCTCGGCTGTAAAGCTCTGATAGCGCGCGGTGGGGATTGAGTGGCGTACCATGAACTGCTTGGCGAAATCCTTGCTGCCTTCGAGGGCGGCTCCGGCTTTCGAGGGGCCGACGATGACGGGTGCACCTTCGATTTCCTGGAAATAGTCGAAGATACCTGCCACGAGCGGGTCTTCATTTCCGACCACAATCATGTCAATCTCCTTTTCTGCTGCGAAATCGGCGATGGCCTTGAAATCGAGTGGTGAGAGCTTGACATTCTCGCCGTAGGCTCCTGTGCCTCCGTTGCCGGGTGCGATGTAGAGCTTTTCGAGACGCGGTGAGAGTGAAATCTTCCATGCAAGCGCACATTCACGGCCTCCGGAGCCGAGGAGAAGCACTTTCAGCTTTTCGCCCTGCTGCGCGAGGGTTTCACCTGCATTGAAGGGGCTCTTTTCGGGAGCGTTGCTTACGGGATGACGAAGCGTGTTGAGGTTCTGTTGGATCGACATGGGTAATTTATGGTGTGGGGATGAATGGGAAATGGATTAGTTCTCACTGTTGTTCTCGCCGGTCAGGTTGTTGCTGTCGGGACGTTTCCAGCGGCGGCGTGTGCGCATGAACGGTCCTGTCGGCGCAGGGATAGAGGGGCGTTTGGGTGATTCGCCGAGCGATTTGAGCGCGTGGGGATTGCGGTGACGCGAGAGAAGTTCCTCAGCTTCATTCTGGGCTGCGGTTTCCTCTTTGAATTTGCGGCGGCGTTCCTCGCTCTTGGCATATCCACCCTTTTTCGGACGGTATTTGTCCTCGAGAGGATTGGATTTGTGGCGCGCGGGAGCGGCTTCCTTGCCTCCCATGCCTTTGGCGCGGGCATCGCGCTTCCATTCGCTGTCGCTCTTGCGTCCGGGGCGTTTGCGGTCGGGGCGGTCGACGGGGCTTTCCTTCAGTATGCCGCCTTCCTTGCGGAAGTCGCTCTTTGTGCCCTCGAAGATTACATATTCGCGCAGTTCGCAGTCAAGGCCGCCGTTCTGCATGGCTTCCTTGGTGGAAGGGCTGAGGCCGATGGCTGCGAGATAGTCGGTGTTGGATGAAATCACCCATGCATGGTAGCCGAGGAAGACGCGTTTCAGCTTTGTGCCGATGAGCTTGTAGAGCTGCTCCATGTCCTGGGAGTTGATGCGCTCTCCGTAAGGGGGGTTGGTGACGAAGATGCCCGGAGTTCCGTCGGCGGGAGCTGCGTCCCACTGCTGGAGTGATTTGATGCGGAGGTTGATATATTCGTCGACACCGGCTGAGAGGATGTTGCGCTCGGCGATGGCTACGGCTTTGGGCGACACATCGGCACCGTAGATTTTGAAGGGTACGTCTCGGCGCTCGGAGTTCTCGTCCATGACCTTCTCGAAGAGTTCGCTGTCATAGTCATGCCAGTGTTCGAAAGCGAAGCCCTTGCGGTAGCTGCCGGGCTTGATGTTGGCGGCAATCATGGCTGCTTCGACAAGGAAGGTGCCGGAACCGCACATGGGATCGACGAAGGGGGAGTCGCCGCGCCATCCGCTCTTGAGGATGATGCCTGCGGCGAGGACTTCATTGATGGGTGCTTCGGTCTGGGCCACACGCCATCCGCGTTTGTGGAGGGATTCGCCCGATGAGTTGAGCGAGAGGGTGACGCGGTCGCCGTCGATGTGGACGTTAATCATCACGTCAGCATCGCTCAGACGCACGCCGGGGCGCTTGTCGGGACCGAAACGGTCCTTGAAATAGTCCACGATAGCATCCTTGACCTTGTAGGTCACGAAGCGGGAGTGGGTGAATTCGGCTGAGTGAGAGGTGGTGTCGATTGAAAAAGTCTTTTCAAGCGTGAGCACATCGCTCCAGTTATACTCTTTGACCATTTCATAGAGTGAGTCGGCATCCTTTGCGATAAATTTGTAAATCGGCTTGAGGATGCAGAGTGCGGTGCGGCAACAGATGTTGGCGCGGTAGAGCATAGCGAGGTCACCTTCGAAGGATACCATGCGTCGTCCCGGCTCAACGTTGACTGCCCCGAGTGCGCGCAGTTCTTCGGCAAGCACTTCTTCAAGACCCTTGAAGGTCTTGGCGACCATTTCAAAACGATGTTCCATTCTTTTTCTTTGACTTTCTGATTATTCTATTCTTATCTGCTATAATTATCCTATATTATATGGAATATGGATTCGGGGAGAGACCGGCACGGCGGTTGCGTGGTCAGTGCCTGAGCGGGGGTGGACATCTGCGGAGCCGCCGGTGGCTTTCCGATGGCGGTCAGCGCGTCGAGCGGAAATTGTCGGCGCGGGCCTGGATGAGCTTTTCGCCCGGCTCGACGTCGCGCGTCACCCAGAGGTTACCGCCGATGATGGCATTGTCGCCGATGGTGACGCGGCCCAGTATGGTTGAGTTGGAGTAAATGACGACGTTGTTGCCGATGATGGGGTGGCGGGGGATTCCCTTGACGGGGTTGTTGGAGTCGTCGGTCACGAAGCTCTTGGCTCCGAGGGTGACACCCTGATATATCTTGACATTGTCACCGATGATGGCCGTGGCTCCGATGACCACGCCCGTACCGTGGTCGATGACGAAGCGTTCGCCTATCGTGGCTCCCGGATGGATGTCGATGCCCGTGTCGGAGTGGGCAAGTTCGGTAATCATGCGGGGGACGATGGGCACATCAAGCTTCAGCAGGCAGTGGGCGATGCGGTAGCTCATTGTGGCACGGAAACCGGGGTAGCAGGCAATGACCTCATGGGTCGAAACGGCTGCGGGGTCGCCGAGATATGTCGCGTCAATGTCGGTGTCGAGGATGTGGCGGAGAGCCGGGAGACTGTCGATGAAGGATTCGGCGCAGAGCGCGGCGCGGTCGCGGATGACGGTCAGTGACCTGTCGCAGTTGTCGCCGTCGAAACACATTCCTGCGGAAATCTGTTCGACGAGCAGGTCATAGAGTTCGTGACATTCGAGAGTCATGACCGCGCGCATGACGGAGGAGCCACGGTCGCTCTCCGTAAAGAATCCGGGAAACATGAGGCGGGACGCAAGTTCGACTATCCGGCGGACATTACTGTTGGACAGAAGAGGGTCACCCTCACCCGCACGGGTGGGGCAGACGTGGCGCATCTCGTCTATGCTACACAGGTGACCTATCACCCGGTCGATGCTTGGCCTGTTGGTCAATGTCTGTTCTGCCATGATTTCAGTTTTAGTTGGGAGGCTGATGGCGGGAAGTATGCGACATTTTGTCGTCGCCCGGCCGAGGCCTATTTCCGATGATGCAAAGTTACAATTTTTTTGAGTGTCGGAAAAACTTTATCATCCAAAGTTTGCGGAAATGTCATCTGAAATTCAGATATGCAGTCTGTTATCTATGAGATACAGAAGCACAAAAGGGCACAAGAGGCAAAAGAACGAGGCATCTGAAGATATTCTGAATCGTCATAAGTGACTTACAGACTGTGAGAAGAATCACAATTGGATACTAATGAGTTGGGGTATGGATTATTTATTTTTGTTTATCTTTTCCTCCACCAACCGAATACGCGCTTGAAGTTCTTCGGTAGAAGGTAATAGATTCGTTTCATCAAAGGTATTGACGTTATCATAAGAAGCCACTCCCATAGGTGTGTGCACACCTCTGAATGCCCAATGCACCTCTGTTTCGTCCTTGTCACTGCATATCAGCAATCCGATGGTAGGATTATCATCAGAGCCTTTCAATAATTCATCAACAGCACTTACATAATAGTTGAGTTTTCCTGCAAATTCCGGTTCAAAAGGCCTTACTTTGAGTTCGACAACTACATATGCTTTCAGTTTGATATGGTAGAACAACATATCAATGCGCCGGCTACGGCCATTGACGATAAACTCTTTCTGCCGACCAACAAAAGCAAATCCGCTTCCAAGTTCGAGAAGAAAGCGGGTGATGTTATGCTCAAGGGCTGTTTCCAACTGTTCTTCTTGATAATTCTCAGGGACTGTTACAAAACTGAAATCGTAGTTGTCTTTCGTGATTTCCTGCGCAAGTCGGCTTTGAGCTTCCGGCAGATATTTTGGAAAGTTTGAGATGGCCTTGCCTTGCTTCTCATATAATTTGGACTTCATTGAATTTGCCAACGCTTGACGGCTCCATCCTCTTGTCACACACTCTTTAAGGTAGAAAATGGCTTCGTCCAACGATTTGCTGCCGGTTACAATGTCTGTCTGATGTCGCCATGGCACAAGTCCAAGAATTATTGGTAAATCGTCTTCTTTCAATTCTGTCCCAGCCTGGGGCAGTTTTATTAATGATTGGATTTCAGTATTTTGCAATTCTGCCCCAAGTTGGGGCAGTTTTTCGGCAGCTTCAGATGTTGAGAAAAATAAATACCATTGTTTCATCCTCCACATATTGCGGCTACTGAATCCTCTTTCGTTAGGAAAAGCATCTTGCAAGTCAAAACTAAGTTGTTCAACAACTCCTGAACCCCAACGTTCTTCAGCTTTCCGTATCACAAGGTCGCGCCCAATGCTCCAGTTGAATTGCAATTTTTCATAATTAACTTTTAGAACGGCTTTTATTTGAGCCGATCTATATCGCTGTATAATATCGGAAAGCCATGATGAGTAATCCGAGTCAATATTGAAGTCCTTGACTCTTACAATATGTGGGGTGCCTTTTGTCTTATCCATGTGCAAAATTAGAAAATTATTCTGATTATAAGAAATTAATCTCAGTCAATAAAGGCGGTTGACTAAATCCGAATTTCAGATAATGTGTACCAAAAAGTAGGTTGCGTACCTCAAATTTATAAAAATACCTTTATGAAATCAGGCTTTATATGGATAATGGCAATTAATCTGTAAGATTGTGTCGATATTTGGCGGTGTATTGGCGGATGAGGGAGGTGATGTAGACGGTGAAGAGGGGGAACATGACGATGCCTCCGACCGACAGGATGCAGCCGAGGATTTTGCCGGTGATGGTGACGGGGTAGATGTCGCAGCCGAGGGTGGTGGCGTTCATGCAGGCCCACCAGAGTGCGAGGCCGAAGTTGGTGACTTCGGGGTTTGCTCCGCTCTCGCAGTAGTAGAAAAGCAGGCTGCCAAGATAGATGAAGGATGCGAGGGAGACGATGTAGGACGCGAGGAAGGAGGTCAGTTTGTTTTGCGAGAAAGCGCCGACCACAATGGTCATGGCCATCACTCCACGGGCAAGAGGAATGAAGCGCACAAAGAAGAGGGCTTCGCCGCTGAGACGGATGTCGAGGATATTGATGAGGTTGAGATAGGGGATGGACAGGAGGAAGTAGAAGAAATGGGAGCGCAGATAGTGCCATTTGTTGGCCGAGAGTGCGAGTTCGAGGAAGAAGTCGGCCATGAAGATGACGCAGACCCAGAACTGGAAGGTCATGTAGCGGTGGTTTTCAAGGAAGTTGATTCCCTTGAAGGTGTCGACAGATATGAACACGATGAGCAGCACCGACAGGATTATGATGATCCACCGGAGAATGTCCATCAGATATTTATGCAGTTTGCTTGTTCCCTCGTTGCTTGCCATAATATTATATATAATAATGTGAGAACTGTAATGTGTGTATATGTTAAAATAACGCCTATGCCGGTTGCTTGGTTGATTGGAATGCGGTATTAATATATGGATATAAAAAAACTCACCCGCGTCCGGCAGGCCGGATGCGGGTGAGTGGATTGTGTTGGTGAAGTCTCTTTGCGGGAACCGTCAAGCGGCCCGCAGTAACCTCAATTAGAGGTTAGAGACGTTGAAACGTGCAAATTCGAGGTCGTTGGCAGCCTGCTTTGCGAGCTTGTTGTCAAGCTTGATGGCCTGACGGAGGTTAGAAGTAACCATCTGCTCGTTGTTGGTGCGGGCACCGAGAACGGCCATGAGGTAGTAAGTGGTAGCGTCGGGAGTCTGGATTGCAGAAAGGGTAGACTTAGCCTTGCTGTAGTCCTTGCTGAGGAGCTGTGCGAGAGCGGCGTTGTTGCTCTTGTCGTTGCCGAAGGCCTTGACAGCAGCATTTACATCACCCTGCTGGAGGTAGTAAACACCGAGGGCAGAACCGAGTTCGGGGATACCGCCGGCCTTGCCGAATGCCTGGTTGGCAGCCTTGAAGTCGTTGTTCACGAGAGCAACGAGACCCTGGTTCATCTGAACTTCAGGAGCAGAGGGGTTGATTGAGGCAGCCTTCTTGAAGTTAGAGAGAGCGCCGTCGAAGTCACCCTGCTGATAGAGAACCATACCGAGGTCGTTGAATCCGCGGTAGTCGTTGGGATAGTTCTTGGCAGCGGCAGCGTAGATAGATTTCTTGCGGTTGAGGTCGTCAGTGAGAGTAGCAGCATAGAGGATCTCGTCGATAGTGAGCGAAGAGGGGTTGCTGTCGAAAGCCTGGTTGATCTCAGCGTCGCTCTTACCGATAACGTCGATAGAGGCAGTCAGACGAGAGTAACGGAGACGGGGGAGGATAGTCTCGGCGAGTTCGTCGAATACGCTTGACATGTTGCGGATCTCACGGTCGCGGACTTCGGGATCCTTGTACATCTTGAGTACGCTGAGGATGAGGTCCTTGTCCTGGATGTTGCTTTCAGAAACGAGCTTCTGGAAGCCTTCCCAGTCTTCGGGAGTGAAGTTGGCAGTGAGTTCGCCAAATTCAGTGATGTTGTCTTTCTTAAGTTTCTTCTCGAGGTAGCCCTTGGTGTTGGTCTCACGCTTTTCAGCAAGCTGAGCGTTGAAATCGTAGGGACCGTCAGGTGAAGCGTAGGACTCGATGTTGAGTTCCTTGATTTCGCGACGGTTGTCAGCGTTAGCGTCGGCAACCTGCTGGTTCCAAGCCTTCATCTCGTCAGAGTTGAGCTGGCTGTCGCGGAGGTTTGCAACGTTGATAAGGAAGAGGATGTCAGCCTTGTACTTTTCGTTGATGATACGCTGGAACTTGTCGGCTGAGAGGGCGGGGTCGACAGAAGCTGCGTCGGCGATGGCTGCAGTTGCGATAACGCCGTCGGCAACCTTCACGCGGGGAAGCACATACTGCTTGCCTTTCTGGTCAACGGTGAAGCCGAGGTAGAGCTCAGACTTCTGCATTTCGGGCTGGTAAACATAGTTTACGGGGATGGTCACTGTTCCGCCGTTGTCGTAGGAGATAACGCGGTTGTTGCCACGAACTTTCTCACCCTGGAATGTCATAGAGCTGCCTGCGAGTTCCTGGTTGTCGAAAGTAAGATAGGGAGTAACTGTCACGGTAGCATTCTTGACGAAGAACTTCGGGGGAATGTTGCCGGTTACGGTAGCGGGTACGTTCTGACCCACCACTTCGAGGGGATTGGGGTTGGTTGAGAAGTAATCAGCTGCAAACTGATTCATCTTCTTTCCGCAGCCGGTCAGCATGACTGCCGAGCCGAGAAGCATTGAGAAAGCGATTTTTTTGTCCATAGCAAAAAAAGTAGTTATAATTGTGACGAATTTATGCGTTTAAATATAGGCGGACGCAATTCAATAGCAAAGATACAACCTTTATTGTAAATAAACCAAATTTATGAAAATAATTGTGTGAAAAATGGATGATTTCGTAAATAAGTTGTACTTTTGTTTGTTGAATAATAGCATCGCTACGGCGGGGCACATCAAAAACCGTTTGTTTTCATTAGTTCTAATAAATTTTTTATAAGCAACACCAGCCGATGAGAAAATGGCGAATTGAAGACAGTGAGGAGCTGTATAACATCCAGGGATGGGGACGTAAGTATTTCTCCATTAATGAAAAAGGAAATGTGGCAGTGACACCCCGTGAGGGTTTCGCCTCCGTAGACCTCCGCGAAGTGATGGATGAGCTGCAGGTGCGCGACATCACATCGCCCGTGCTTCTGCGTTTCCCGGACATCCTGGACAACCGTATCGAGAAGATTTCCAATTGTTTTGCGGTTGCATCGAAGGAGTATGACTACACTGCGCAGAACTACATCATCTATCCCATCAAGGTGAACCAGATGCGTCCCGTTGTGGAGGAAATCGTCACTCACGGCGAAAAGTTCAATATCGGTCTTGAGGCCGGTTCAAAGCCTGAGCTTCATGCCGTCCTTGCCACAAACATCAAGGAAAATGCCCTTATTATCTGCAACGGCTACAAGGACCAGACCTATATCGAGCTTGCGCTGCTTGCCCAGAAGATGGGACGCCGCATATATATAGTGGTGGAAAAGCTCAACGAGCTCCGCATCATAGCCGATGCCGCCAAGCGTATCGGCATCGATCCCAACGTCGGCATCCGCATCAAGCTCGCCTCGTCCGGCTCGGGCAAGTGGGAGACAAGCGGCGGAGACGTCTCGAAATTCGGACTCAATTCCTCCGAGCTTCTCGAAGCGCTCGATTTCATGGAGCGCAACAAGATGAAGCATTGCCTCAAACTCATCCATTTCCATATCGGTAGCCAGATTACCAAGATCCGCCGCATCAAGACAGCCATCCGCGAGGCGGCGCAGTTCTATGTGCAGCTCACGCAGATGGGCTTCGACATCGACTTCATGGACATAGGCGGCGGTCTGGGCGTCGACTACGACGGCACCCGCAACTCCGCATCCGGAAGCTCGATGAACTACAGCATTCAGGAGTATGCCAACGATGCCGTCTCGACCATCGTTGACGCATGTGCCAAAAACGGAATAAAGCAGCCCAATATCATCAACGAGAGCGGACGGTCGCTGACTGCCCACCACTCGGTGCTCGTGTTCGAGGTGCTTGAGACCACACAGCTCCCCTTCTGGAAGGACTCAAAGGATATTCAGGATACCGACCATGAGCTTGCCAAGGAGCTTTATGAAATCTGGGACCGCCTTGACCAGCAGCGTCTTCTCGAAAGCTGGCATGATGCCCTCCAGATACGCGAGGAGGCTCTTGACCTTTTCAGCCTCGGTATGCTCGACCTCCGCACCCGTGCGCAGATTGAGGAACTGTTCTGGAGCATCGCCCGCGAGGTGGGCGACATTGCAGCCGGAATGAAACATGCTCCCGAAGAGCTTCGCAAGGTGGCCAAGATGGTGCCCGACAAATATTTCTGCAACTTCTCTCTCTTCCAGTCGCTGACCGACTCATGGGCCATCGACCAGGTGTTCCCGATTATCCCGCTCTCGCGTCTTGACGAGAAGCCCAACCGCACCTGCACGCTCCAGGACATCACCTGCGATAGCGACGGCAAGATTTCAAACTTCATCTCGACCCACGGCGGCGTGGCCAACTCGCTCCCCGTCCATCCCGTCAAGCCGGGTGAACCGTATTATCTCGGTGTGTTCCTTGTCGGTGCATATCAGGAAATCCTCGGTGACATGCATAACCTCTTCGGCGACACGAATGCCGTGCATATCTCGGTCTACAAGGACCGCTACGAGATTGACCGCATCATCGACGGAGAGACCGTGGCTGATGTGCTTGACTACGTTCAGTTCAATCCCAAGAAACTCGTGCGCAATGTCGAGGCCTGGGTGACTGCCTCGATGAAGGCTGGAAAGATCACTCCCGATGAGGGTCGCGAATTCCTCAGCAACTACCGCTCCGGACTTTACGGCTATACATATATAGAAAAAGATTGACCGCTGTGGGACAGACGAGATATTTCATGCGTCTGGCCTACTGTGGCGCGCCTTTCCACGGTTGGCAGTGCCAGCCGGGGGAAGTGACGGTGCAGTCGGTGATTGAGGCGGCGCTGTCGACCATAATGCGTACCGACATGAAGATTGTCGGTGCGGGCCGTACCGACACCGGAGTCAATGCCCGCATGATGGTCGCACATTTCGATGTGGCCGAACCTCTTGCGGAGCCGGGACAGCTTGTCAGGAAGCTCAATGCGCTCGTAGGCAAGGATATTGCCATCGAGGAGATTTATGAGGTGGGTCCGGAGAGCCATGCGCGCTTCGATGCCACTTCGCGCACCTATCATTACTATGCTGTCACTTCCAAGTCGCCGTTTTTCTATCCGCTTAGCTGGAAGGCTCCCGCCGGTCTCGATTTCGACAAGATGAACGAGGCTGCGGCTCTGCTGCTCGAAACCTCGGATTTCACTTCTTTTGCCAAACTCCATACGGATGCCAAGACCAATATCTGCCGCGTCACCAAGGCGCGGTGGGAACAGGTCGGGCCTGACGCATGGGTCTTTGTCATCACCGCCGACCGTTTTCTCCGCAATATGGTCAGGGCCGTGGTGGGTACGCTCGTGGAAGTGGGCCGTGGAAAGATGTCGGTCGAACGTTTCGCCGAGGTAATAGCCAAGAAGGATCGTTGCGCGGCCGGGACCTCGATGCCGGGCCATGCGCTTTATCTCTGGGATGTGACCTATCCCGAAGGGACGCGCAGGTCGTCGGACGCATAGACAAAATTTGCAGGAAAAATACATTTGCAGGAAAGCACTTGCAGGAAGGGTACAAAAGAACAAAAAGGTCAGAAGAAACAAAAAAAAGATATAATCCGTATGATAATCAGGTGATTAATGGCTACCTGTCAGATTGTGCGGATAAGATGATTTGAAAGATGAATATAAATAATTGTGTTTCTTCTGACCTTTTTGTCCTTTTGTACCCTTCCTGCAACATATATTATCAACCATGAATTATAAACACATACTTTCGGAAATTGCAGCGGAGATAGAGCCGTTGCGCACAGTGGGCCGTCAGGCAGACTATATCCCCGCACTTGCAAAGGTCAATCCCGACCGTTTTGGCATCTGCATAACGACAACTCACGGCGATGTGATTGAATGGGGCGACGTCGACGAGCGTTTTTCCATCCAGAGTGTAACCAAGGTGTTCACTCTTTCAATGGCCCTTTCCATCATGGGTGAGAGACTGTGGGAGAGGGTAGGGAAGGAGCCTTCAGGAGCAGCTTTCAATTCTCTCATTCAGCTTGAGCTCGACCGTGGAGTCCCGCGCAATCCGTTCATCAATGCCGGTGCGATAGTGGTGGCTGATGTGCTGATGACGCAACTGGCCAATCCCGAGGCTGATTATCTTGACTTCGTCAGAAAAATTGCTTGTGACGATACCATTGACTATGACCGCGAGGTGGCCGCTTCAGAGCGTGAGAAAGGCTATATCAATGCCGCGATAGCCAATATGCTGAAGTATTACGGGAATCTTGAGAATGATATTGAGGAGGTGTTGCACTTCTATTTCCTGCAGTGTTCGGTAGAGATGAATTGCCGGCAGCTTTCGCGCGCCTTCCTCCCGTTTGCCGACCGCCACTCGGAGTTTTCCTTTGGCAATGTAAGGCTGACATCCTCACAGGTGAAGCGAATCAATGCCGTCATGCAGACATGCGGATTCTACAACGATGCCGGGGAGTATTCCTACCTCGTCGGTCTTCCGGGCAAGAGCGGTGTCGGTGGTGGCATAGGGGCGGTCTATCCCGGGAGATATGCCGTGGCCACATGGAGCCCGCGCCTCAATGAGAAAGGAAATTCCGTGATGGGTATGAAAGCCCTCGAGCTCCTCACAACCCATACCCGCGAATCGATATTCTAAGCGGATTAATTTCAGCCTTGTAGGGACGCGCTGTAGCGCGTATGCCGAATGAAAGAAAGAGATGCAATGCGGTTTATTGTATCTTTCATCCGGCATACGCGCTACAGCGCGTCCCTACAAACGGTTTGCAAAAAAATCCTGCCTGTTTTGCAAATTCGCACCTTTTCCGGGATTTCCGGTTTTAACTTTGCATCAAACTTAAAACCAAAAAACAATGGAAAACAACACAAATTACAAAAACAGCCGTTTCGGCACACGCAAAATAGGATGGGAATACGCGATAAGAGGGTTGAAACGGCGGTTAGCGGAACGAAAAACTCGTTTCAGACCACTCTATGAGAAACTCATGGAATGGTTATCAGTGATTGTTTGCGTCCGGATGGTGGCGTTGAGAGTGCTATATGATTTTCCGTAGGAATCTAATGGAATCCTGTAGGTTTGCAATATCATTGGTTATGACATCATAGACTATGTCGGCATCAATGTCGAAGTAGCCGTGTGCGATATGGTTTCGCATTCCAATCACGTCTGCCCAGGGAATATCCGGACATAACGCGAAGACGGCGCCGTTGGTTCTGTCATCAATCTTTTTTACGCCTTCCCCGATTGCTTCAAGGAGCATACAGGAGGCAGCCAATGTTTTCATGCCTTCGGGAGAACGAAGATAATCATCCCCGTCGTTGACATCGACATTCCACTCGATAAGTTGGGCAATGGCTTTGTCAATTTGCGAAAGTATTTCCGCTATCAGCGCTCTATCGTAAGGCATAGATTGCATCGCGGGTTATTTCCGATTTCAGGAATGGGTTGAGACTCTTGCGGTCACGGACAATATCGACTGACTTTCCGAGGAGTGTTTCAAGATAGCGTTTCAGGCGTATTATGAGAAACATTTTTGCATCCATGTCCACGCAAACGTCAATGTCGCTGTCATCCCTCTGTTCGCCACGCGCAACCGAACCGAATATGCACAGGGATCGCACCCCGAAATCGTCGCGGAGCGTATGGGCGTTATGCCTCAGGATGTCGATATATTCATCACATGTTCTCATATTGCTTTTCTCGGTCGTTTTTACAAAGTTATAACAAATTTCCTTAATTCAAAGTTGCATTTGGTAAATTATCCGGAAACTTCTGATAGAAACGTTTTTCCGGAACTATATGAAGCAGAGGATTATGAGTTGGGCGATGATTACGCGGCAGAACATCGAGAGGGGATAGACTGTGGCGTAGCTGACGGTTGCATAGTCGCCCGGGACGATGTCGTTGGCGTAGTTGAGGGCCATGGGGTTGGCCATACTGCCACAGAGCATACCGCATGTGAGACCGAAATCGAGGCGGAACATCTTCATGGCTACAGCTCCCATTATCAGGACCGGAATGACGGTGATGAGGAAGCCGAGTCCAATCCAAAGCAGTCCTTCCGAGCGCATGATGGTGTCGAGGAACTGCGCTCCCGCATCGAGTCCGAGACAGGCGAGATAGAGCGACAGTCCGATTCCGCGGAGCATGAGATTGGCACTGCGGGTGGTGTAGGTGACGAGGCGGAACTGCGGGCCGAAGCGACCGATGAGTATGCCGATGATGATGGGACCACCGGCAAGACCGAGTTTGATTGGTGTGGATATGCCCGGGATAGCGATAGGGATTGAACCGACCACGAGGCCGAGCACAATGCCGATGAAAATGGCACCGAGATTGGGGTCCTTCAGTTTGACTTCGGTGTTACCGAGGATACGTTCGACCTTTTCGATGTCGGCAGCACTGCCCACGACGTTTAGCACGTCGCCCAGTTGCAGGACGAGTCCCGGAGTGGCGAGGAGATGCAGACCGCTGCGGCTGATGCGGCTGATGTTGATGTGATACTGGTTGCGGAGTCGGAGCGATCCGAGTTTCTTGCCGTTGATTGATGAACGGCTGACGATGATGCGGCGCGAGATAAGCTGGTTGTCGATTGAATTCCAGTCGATGTCTTTCTTATTCCAGTCGCGGGCCTCCTGCTTGCCGAAGAGCACTTTGAGTTTCGGACAGTCGGTCGGTGTGGTGATGACGAGCAGATGGTCATCTTTCTGCAATATCGTGTCGGAGTCCGGGAGACTTACGTTATCGTTTCGCCACAGACGGGAGATGACAAACGGCGTTTTCGTGACCTGTGAGATCTGGCGGACGGTCATGTCGTAGATGGCAGGATTGCAGACCTTGAATTCAGCGATGAAAGTGCCGTCAGGCTCTTCGGTTGCAGACGATAGCGGTGTCCCGGGTTTGATGAGGATTTTGCGCAAGGCTATTATTCCGAGGATTACGCCGACAACGCCGAGCGGATATGTCACCGCGCAGCTCAGGGCGGCACCGTTGGCCGACAGCCCCATCTGTTCGAGTGCCTGTTGGGCCGCACCGAGGGCAGGAGTGTTTGTCGTAGCGCCACAGAGGATACCGGTAGCTTCCCCTATTGGTACACCGAGACAGAGGCTGATGAGTATGGTCATGACTGTTCCGATGGCCAGCACTCCCAATCCGAGCAGGTTGAGCTGCAGTCCACCCTTGCGGAAGGAGCTGAAGAAACCGGGACCGACTTTCAGACCAAGCTCGTAGACAAAGAGCACGAGGCCGAGATTCTCGGTGTAGTGCAGTATCGTCGGGTCGATTGAAAGGCCTATGTGGCCTGCGAGAATTCCGGCGAAAAACACGAAAGTCACCCCGAGCGAGATTCCCCACACACGGATTTTACCCAATGCAAGCCCTACAGCGATGATGATTGAGATGACAATCACCGCCTGAAGGGCCGAATGGCTGAGAAATATGTCATAAATCCATTCCATGATGCAAAATTAGTAAATAATGCTTAAATTTGCAGACAAATCAGATATTTATAAACCCGTTTCATCCGTAACCCATATTATGATTACTCAGGAACAATTAAAAGAGACTTTTGAGCGCAAGCTGGCGCTGAGGAGGTATCTTTGACATCGACAGCAAGAAAATCCAGGTAGAGGAGGAAGAACTCCGCACACATGTGCCCGATTTCTGGGAGCACCCCAAGGAAGCTCAGGCACAGATGAAAAAAATCAAAGACCTTCAGGCATGGATTGAAGGCTATGAGGAGATTGACAAGACCGTCAACGAACTCGAACTCGCATGGGACTTCCTCAAGGAAGGTCTCGTTGAGGAGAGTGATATTGACGCTCTCTATGCCGACGCAATCTCCAAGATTGAGAAACTTGAGCTCCGCAACATGCTCCGCCGCGAGGAGGACAAGCTCGGCGTGGTTCTGAAAATCAACTCCGGTGCCGGTGGCACGGAGAGTCAGGACTGGGCTTCGATGCTCATGCGAATGTATCTCCGCTGGTGTGAGAGCCACGGCTACAAGACCTCGATTGCCAACCTTCTTGAAGGTGATGAGGCCGGTATCAAGTCATGTACCATCAATGTCGAGGGTGATTTCGCATACGGCTATCTCAAGAGCGAGAACGGTGTCCACCGTCTCGTCCGCGTGTCGCCCTACAATGCACAGGGCAAGCGTATGACCTCATTTGCATCCGTATTCGTCACCCCGCTTGTCGACGATACCATCGAGGTCAAGGTCGATCCGGCGCTCCTGTCGTGGGACACCTTCCGTTCGGGTGGTGCCGGCGGTCAGAACGTCAACAAGGTGGAATCAGGTGTGCGTCTGCGCTACCAGTTCACCGACCCCTACACCGGCGAGCAGGAGGAAATCCTCATCGAGAACACCGAGACCCGCGACCAGCCCAAGAACAAGGAGAACGCCATGCGCCAACTCCGTTCAATCCTCTATGACAAGGAACTGCAACATCGTCTGCAGGAACAGGCAAAGATTGAGGCCGGAAAGATGAAAATCGAATGGGGTTCGCAGATACGCAGCTACGTCTTCGACGACCGCCGCGTCAAGGACCACCGCACCAACTATCAGACCAGTGACGTCGGTGGTGTGATGGACGGCGACCTTGATGCCTTCATCAAAGCCTACCTCATGGAATTCGCCGCCACCGAGGAATAAAAGTAGCCATTAGCCCTCCCCGGCGTGGAAAATCCCACTCGGAGTCGGAAAATCCACCCGATGTCGGACTTGTCGGACTCGTCTGACCCGTCCGACAAGTCTGACCCGTCCGACCGGTCTGACCCGTCAGAAATCCCACCCAATCCCCCCCTGAAAAAGCTACAGAAAGCCAGAAGGTCAGAAGAAACATAAGCCAATAATCAGCATTCCCAAACGCTGAAAAATTCTTATGTTTCTTCTGACCTTCTGGCTTTTTGTGCCTTTCCCGCTTAAGCCCTATTGTCTGGACTAATTTTATTCCCAGCATTCGGTCTCATCCGCGATTTCGGGGATGGTCGATGAACGGTACACCGGATCCTTGCCCTCACGGAGTTGTTTTCGGTAATCTTGCATTAGCCTGACCGCATACTTGCCAAGCATAAGGATGGCCGCGAGGTTGCAAAGGGTCATCAGTGCCATTGTGATGTCCGCAAATCCCCACACAAGGTCGAGTGACATCACAGCCCCGGCATATACGATACCTCCGACGAGCAGACGGTAGATGTTGATGATAGTGTCGTTGTTGTGGATAAAGCGTATGTTGGTCTCGCCGTAATAATAGTTGGCGATTATACTCGTGAACGCGAAGAAGAATATGGCGATGCTGACGAAGGTGGAACCGTAGTTGTGATCGCCGCCGAATCCTGCGTCGATGGCGCGCTGTGTAAGCACGATTCCGTCATGTCCCTCCATGAAGATACCGCTGCAGAGTATGATGAAGGCAGTGGCCGTGCAGACGAGAAGAGTGTCGGTGTAGACTCCGAGAGTCTGTATAAGACCCTGTTTCACGGGATGGCTTACCGAGGCGGTCGCGGCGGCATTCGGTGTGGAGCCTTCGCCCGCTTCGTTGCTGAACAGTCCGCGCTTTATGCCCATGATCATTGCCGCGCCGATTGTGCCGCCCATAGCTTCATCAAATCCGAATGCGTTTTCGACTATCATTGCCATCACTTCGGGGAAGCGGTGTATGTTAAGAATGATAATTACTATGGCCATGATTATATAGGCAATGGCCATCACGGGCACTACAATCTCGCTGAAACGCGATATGCGCTGCACGCCGCCCCAGATTACCGTCAGAGTCAGTATGCAGAGTCCCCATGCCGTCCATTGTGTCGGCACACCGAACGAGCTGTGGAGCGCATCGGCGACGGTGTTGGATTGCACTGAATTGAAAGCGAAACCGAATGTGAGGGTGATGAGGATGGCGAATGTCACTGCCCACCACCGTTTGTGAAGTCCTTTGAGGATATAGTAGGCAGGGCCACCCATGAATGATTTTTCACCCTTAACCTTGAAGAGCTGTGCGAGTGTGGACTCGACAAAGGCACTTGCCGCACCGAAAATAGCTATGACCCACATCCAGAACACGGCTCCCGGACCTCCGATGGCTATTGCTGTGCCAACACCGGCGAGGTTGCCTGTTCCTACTCGTGAGGCTATCGAGAGGGCGAATGCCTGGAATGAACTGATGGAACCGTGATGTGGTGCATCGTTCCTGCGCTTGTCGTTGTTGCGCTTGCCCGAACGCATGAGCAACCTGAGCATCTCGCCAATCATGCGGAACTGAATGCCACGGGTAACTATGGTGAAAAACAGTGCGGCCGCAAGCAACACAGTCACCATGACATAGTCTGTCAGCACTCCACTGACAGCGGAAACAATATCCTGAAGGGTTGTAGAAGTCGTCATAATACTGCAAATATACGAAATAGCAATGACAGGAGTATTATGTCCCATCTGAAAAATATAGAGGGAAGGGTACAAAAGGACATAAAATCAGAAGAGACACAGTCGTGTAAGCGGAATGGCTTAATAACTGTGTCTCTTCTGATTTTATGTCCTTTTGTACCCTTCCCTCCAAGAGGGGGTGTCAAAGGTGTTGAGCTTTACGCGATACCGAGGTCTTTCTTGAGGGCTTCGATCTTCTCGTCGGCGAGTTTGCCACACTTGTCGTAGTCCTCAACCTTCTCCATGGGAACCTTGACTTCCATGTAGAACTTGATCTTAGGCTCTGTTCCCGAAGGACGTACAGAAACCTTCGAACCATCCTCTGTGAAGTACTGGAGCACGTTTGAAGTGCAGGGGAAGTCGAGTTTCTCCTTGGTGTTGGTGTCGACATTGATGAGGTCGAGCGAGCCGTAGTCCTTGATAGTCTTGACGGGGCTTCCTGCGAGTGACTTGGGAGGATTCTCACGGAACTGCTTCATCATGGCCTGGATTTCTTCAGCGCCAGTCTTGCCGGGACGTACCACAGACACACCTACTTCATGGCTGAAGCCATATTTCAGATAGATGTCGGCGAGCATACCCTGGAAGTCCATGCCCTTGTCCTTGGCCCATGCGCAAGCCTCGGCCATGAGTGAGCAGGCAGAAACTGCGTCCTTGTCGCGGACGAAGGTTTCGGCGAGGAAGCCGTAGCTTTCTTCACCGCCACCGAGGTAACGGAGCACGTCCTCGTTGTCGCGCATCACGGCTGCAATCCACTTGAAGCCGGTGTAGCAGTCATAGAGACGGACACCCATTGCGTCGCAGATAGCCTTGATGGTCTCTGTGGTCACGATGGTCTTCACGGCAAACTCGTTGCCTTTGAGGAGGCCGAGTTCCTTGTTGCGGGTGATGATGTAGTTGAGAAGAATCATCACAATCTGGTTGCCGTTGAGGAGCACATATTCACCGCTGTTGTCACGGATGACACAACCGATACGGTCAGCATCGGGGTCGGAGGCCATGACGATGTCGGCGTTCACTTCCTTGGCCTTTGCGATAGCCATTGCCATTGCCGAAGGAACTTCGGGGTTGGGCGACTCGACAGTGGGGAATTCTCCGCTGGGGACATCCTGCTCGGGAACGTGGATGATGTTGGTGAAGCCGAAGTTGCGGAGCGAGTCGGGAATCAGCTCAACGCCTGTACCGTGAATCGGGGTGTAGACAATCTTGAGGTCCTTGTGGCGCTCGATGACATCGGGGCTGAGCGAAAGACCTTTGATTTTCTCGAGGTAAACCTTGTCGACATCTGCACCGATAATCTGGATTTTTGACTTGTCGCCTTCAAACTTGATGTCCTTCACGCTCTTAATGCGGTTGACATGGTCGATGATATTGACATCGTGGGGGGCGATAATCTGTGCGCCGTCTTCCCAGTAAGCCTTGTAACCGTTGTAGATTTTGGGGTTGTGGGAGGCAGTGATGTTGACACCGCTCTGGCAACCGAAGTGACGGATGGCGAACGAAAGTTCGGGAGTGGGGCGGAAGCTGTCGAAAAGATATACCTTGATACCGTTGGCCGAGAAGATGTCGGCAACGATTTCAGCAAATTTGCGTGAGTTGTTGCGCACGTCGTGGCCTACTGCTACGCTGATTTCGGGAAGATCCTTGAAGGCTTCCTTAAGGTAGTTTGCGAGACCCTGGGTGGCTGCACCCACTGTATAGATGTTCATGCGGTTTGAACCTGCACCCATGATGCCGCGGAGACCGCCTGTTCCGAATTCGAGGTCCTTGTAGAAACTTTCGATAAGTTCGGTCTTGTCGTCAGCGTCAAGCATACGCTTCACTTCGGTGCGGGTTTCTTCATCGTAACCGTCACCCAGCCAAACCTGTGCCTTGGCGGTGACTTCTTTCAATAACTGTTCGTTTTCCATATATTTTTAGGGGGTTAATTTTGTTTTTCTTTATCCGTCCGGATGCGGACGGGGATGGTATCAGTATCGTAGATTTTAACTTAATGAAAAGATATAGGTCCGTTCAATAAATTAGAATTGTGATTAAGGCAAATTTACGGCCTTTTGTGGAAATAACAAAGAAATCGGGATAAAAATGTTAAATCACGGTCTAAAATAGGTTAAGAAAATTGGAGATATATCCGGTAAGTTGTCGAGTCGGTGTGAAAGGGTACATAAAGACTTAAGGTCAGAAGAAACATAAGAGTTTTATAATCCATACGGCAACTATTCATCCATGCTGCGCATGAGACTATGCCTTGGACTCTCTTATGTTTCTTCTGACCTTAAGTCTTTATATGCCCTTCCCGGAAGATTGAGAAGGGCTTATTTAAATAGGTGACGATTATTTTGCGGCTTTCATGGCATTGGCCACAGCTTCGCGGAGCTCATCATTTTGCTTGTCGCGGCTGATGATTGTTCCGTCAGGACCGAAGAGTATGATGCAGGGAATACCCTGGATACCGTAGAGTTCGGTGGGGACACTCTGTGCGTTGATGACATTCATCCAGGGGAGTTCGTGGGATTCGATGCCTTTAAGGGTGTCCTCGGGCTTGTCCCATACGGCAACGCCGATGACTTCAAGACCCTTGGGACCATATTCCTTGTAGAGATCCTTGATGACGGCTGTCTGACGGATGCAGGGACCGCACCAGCTTGCCCAGAAGTCAACAAGCACATATTTGCCCTTGCCGACGTGGTCGCTCAGACGGAAAGTAGAGTCGTTGTAGGTTACTTCGAAATCCTTGAACATTTTTCCTTCCGATGTCTCGGCCTGGTTCACGAATGCCTGGCGCATTTTCTGGATGCGCTGATATTCGCCGAGCGAGGGATGGGCTGCGATGGCCGAGTCGAGACCGGCGAGGTCGAGGTTGCGTGCGGGACCGTAGAGGAAGTAGTAGTAACCGAGAGCATTGTCCATGTTTTCGTCCATGAGTTTCTTCTCGGCATCGTTTATGCGGGTCTGGAATTCCTCGTAGCGGGCCTGCTGGAGCGAATCGGGGAGTTCGCGGAACTCTTTGATTGCGTCCATGCGCATTGTCCAGTATTCATCGTTCTTGGCGTTGAGTTCGCCACCCTTCACGCCTTCTTCGCTGACATTGATGGAGTCTGCTTCAAGGTAGAGGCTGCCTACGCCTGTTCCGTCAACGGAAATGGCAACGTAGCGGGGCTTTGCGACTTCGCCCTCGAAGACGGCAACGCCGTTTGAAATCATGGCGCTGTCGAGCTTGTCCTCGGTGTCGAAGTCGATGATGTAGGCCATCTTGTCGTTCATGGCGTCGCCTGCATTGAGGGTGACGACATAGTTCTGCTTCGGACCTTGAGAGCATGATGCGAGCATCAGAAGTCCTGCGGCATAAAATAATGATCGGTTCATTGTATCTAAGTGTTTTGTTAAATGATTAAATTTCAAATGATAAGTTTGTGTGTGGAATAGGTCATGGCTATTCCGCCTGCAAAGGTAACGCTTTATTCCAATACCATAAAATTATCCAAAGTGTTAAAGAACAGCATTTTTTTTGATTGCTGAGAAAAAATAATCCGTATATTTGCCGTCTACTCCCTACTTTCGGCCTTGCAGAGTGTTGTAGTCAATGACGGCCCTCTGCTTCCGGCCGCATCATTCAATCATAACAAATACCTTACAGCATCTTAAAATTACCATCCGGATGGGAAAAGAAACTGAAAAACTTTCGCAGCGACCGTCATCCTTTCTGCCCTCGTGGCCGGGAAAGGTGGTGAGGTTCTATATTGACGGTTTCAAGTCGATGACTGTGGGCCGTAAGCTGTGGATGTTGATACTGATAAAGCTGTTCATTCTCTTCTTCGTGTTCAAGCTTTTCTTTTTCCCCGACATACTCCAACGTGACTACGACAATGACGCGGAGAGGGCGGAAGCCGTCCGCAGCTCCCTCATCAACCGCTGAATTCTCACTGTTCAAGTTCCGGAATATATAAACATTGATAAATCATAGACTCTCTTAATAATATCCTCTTCTCCCGATTTTTTCTCCTCACGTTTCCGATTACTCACAAATCCGATAATTCTTAACTTATCACACATTACTTAGTTTATTTATGGATGATTTAATGACCGTAGTCGACTGGTCGCGATGGCAGTTTGCCCTCACAGCCATGTATCACTGGCTCTTCGTGCCGCTCACGCTCGGACTGAGTGTGATTGTCGGCATCATGGAGACAATCTATTACCGTACGAGAAATGAAAAATGGCTCCGCACCACGAAATTCTGGATGACCCTCTTCGGCATCAATTTCGCAATGGGTGTGGCCACAGGTATCATTCTTGAATTTGAGTTCGGAACCAACTGGTCTAACTACAGTTGGTTTGTCGGCGACATCTTCGGCGCTCCGCTTGCCATCGAGGGCTTGCTTGCGTTCTTCATGGAGGCTACTTTCATCGCTGTCATGTTCTTCGGCTGGAAGAAAGTCAGCCCCGGTTTCCACCTTGCCTCAACATGGCTCACCGCTCTCGGTGCCTCTATCTCGGCTCTCTGGATTCTCATTGCCAATGCGTGGATGCAGTATCCCGTCGGCATGGAATTCGACCCCGGTCAGATGCGCAACATCATGGACAATTTCTGGGATGTGGTGCTCTCGCCCGTGGCAATCAACAAGTTCTTCCACGCTGTGTTTGACGGCTGGGTGGTTGGAGCAGTGTTTGTCTGCGGTGTCAGCGCATGGTATCTCATGAAAAAACGCCGTCAGGAATTCGCCATGGATTCCATCCGTATTGCCGGATGGGTCGGTCTTGTCGGTATCGTCATGACCCTCTGGACAGGCGACGGTTCTGCCGTTCAGGTTGCCAAGGTGCAGCCCATGAAGCTTGCGGCCATGGAAGGTCTCTATAACGGTAAGGTAGGGCAGGAGCTCGTCGGAGTTGCCATCCTCAATCCGTCGAAGGAACGCACTGATGATTCCGATCCCTTCCTCTTCGACATCTCGATTCCCTACGGTCTCTCAATCCTTGCGAACCATGACCCCAACACTTTCGTGCCGGGTATCAATGATCTCATTGACGGTATCGCTCTCACTCCCGAAGGCGACACAATCCGCACTGATTCCTACGCCGAACGCATCGCTATCGGCAAGCGTGCCCACGAGGCTCTCCGCGAGTTTGACCGTGCGATGGCCGACGGCGATGAGAAGGCTATGGCCGAGGCCCGTGCCAAACTCAAGGAGGATTACCGCTATTTCGGCTATGGTTATCTCGACAATCCCGACGAGGCTATCCCGCCTGTAGCTGTCACTTTCTACTCATTCCGCATCATGGTCATGGCCGGAGGCTATCTGCTTCTGTTTTTCCTCGTGGCTGTCTTCACAATGGGTCGCCGTTCGCGCCTGTGGCAACAGCGTTGGTGGCAATGGGTGGCCATGCTTACCATTCCGGTGGTATGGATCTGCTCGGAAGCCGGATGGATTACCGCCGAAGTGGGCCGTCAGCCCTGGATTATCGAGGGTCTTATGCCTAATCGTGCTGCCATCTCCGCCATCTCAGCATCGACTGTCCAGTTGACATTCTGGATGTTTGCCGCCGTATTCACCGCACTGCTTGTGGCTGAGATTACAATCATGATAAACCAGATCCGGAACGGTTCGGACAACAACGAGTATTAACCACCCTCAAAAACATCATACTTCAATTATGGAACTTGAATCCTTACAGATATATTGGTGGCTGCTGATTTCAGTGCTCGGAGCCATCCTTGTGTTCCTCCTCTTTGTGCAGGGTGGACAGACTTTCCTTCTCGGTGTCAATGACAGTTCGGAGGCATCACGGCGCATGATAAGCTCCTTTGGCCATAAGTGGGAGCTTTCGTTCACGACACTTGTCGTGTTCGGCGGTGCGTTTTTTGCCTCTTTCCCGCTATTCTATTCCACGAGCTTCGGCGGAGCCTATTGGCTCTGGATGCTCATTCTCATCAGTTTCGTGCTTCAGGCGGTGAGCTATGAGTTCCGTGCTAAAAAGGGAAATATTTTCGGAACGCGCACCTACGACACTTTCCTCTTTCTCAACGGTAGCGTCGGTTGCATACTCTTAGGTGTGGCTGTGGCCATGTTCTTCTTCGGTGCTGAGTTTACGGTTGCAAAAGGAAACATTCTCGATGCCTCGGCACCCGTGATTTCCACATGGGCACCTTCCCACGGTTTCGAAGCCATCTTCTATTGGAAGAATCTTGTGCTTGGATTTGCAGTGCTCTTCCTTGCGCGCACTCAGGCCGCTCTCTATCTGATGAACAACAATCCGCAGGATGACGACTTCTTCCGTGCCAACCGCAGACGAGTGCTTGTGAACGCTGTCATCTTCCTCGTGTTCTTCCTCCTGTTTGTCGGACTTGTACTGACCACAGATTCGCTTGAGACCACATACGACGGCAGTATCGACGGCCGTCAGAGCCAGTTTGCAGTGCGCGAGTTCAAATACTTCTTCAATCTCATCGAACTTCCGTGGGCGCTCGTCTCCTTCCTCATCGGTGTCGTCATGGTTCTCTATGGCATCATCCGTTCTGCTTTTGCAAAGCACTGGACATGTGGAATCTGGTGGAGCGGTATAGGAACAGTCCTTGTGGTGCTTGCGCTTTTCTGGATTGCAGGTTACAACAACACACCCTACTATCCCTCACTGACCGACCCCGCATCGTCATTGACCATCTTCAACAGCTCGTCGAGCCTCTTCACGCTCACCTGCATGAGCTGGGTTTCGGTCATCATTCCATTCGTCCTTGCCTATATCGTCTATGCATGGTATTCGATGGACCGAAAGCATAACTAAGACTTTGTAAAAGTTACATTACATAGCATTATAAACGACAGAAACAGACTCCATAGTGCGGCATTTGATGCCGGCTGTGGAGTCTGTTTTTATCATTTATATCTATTTGGTTATTTCCTTTGATAAGATGGTCAACCGGTTGACTGTTTAATTTGTTTTTGTATTACAAATGTATTAATTTTGCACACAAACAAAATCATTATGGATATAGCAATACAAAAGAAAGCCCAGAGTTTCCGTCTGCCTGTGGATCTGATAGAGCGGTTGAAACAGATGGCAAAGAAGCAAAACCGCAGTCTCAATAATTTTGTGGAGTGTGCGCTGCTGGATTTGGCTTACAGAGAGCCGAATGCTGAAACGCGTGCTGCAATAGAGGATGCAAAGGCCGGAAAATATGAAGGCACTCTTGATGTGTCGAGTGTCGAGGCAATGTATAAGTCGATGGGCTTATGAAAATACTTCGTTTCTCTTCTCAATATAAGAAGGATGCCAAAAGATTCCGTAATCAACCCAAGAAAATGGAGAAAGTGGCGCGCATCCTCCAGATGTTGCGTGATGAAATTCCAATCCCCGAAATTTATAATCCTCATTTCTTGACAGGTAATTACAAAGGTTGCATGGAGTGCCATGTCGAAGGGGATTTCCTGTTGATATGGATAGATGAGGAAGAGGATCAGATAGGGGTTCTTCGTCTTGGTTCTCATTCCGAATTGTTCGGTTGATGGGAATTGGTAAAAGATAAAAACAAACAGACTTCACAGTCGGGATTGAATTTTTCAGCCGGACAGTGAAGTCTGTTGGTTTTATGGGGGAATAGGGCTAATAGGGCTAATAAGCCTAATAGGGCAAATAAGCCTAATAGGGCAAATAGACCTGATAGGGATGACTATTTATTGGGTTAGAGGTCGAAGAAGGTTTTGAAGGCGCGGATGGTGTAGGCGTGGTCTTTTGTGGCCATTGTTTCGCGGACGGAGTGCATACCCCAGATTGCTTCGCCCATGTCCACTCCGCGGAGGTCGATCTGCGAGGTGAGGATGTTGCCGAGTGTCGAACCGCCGAGGACGTCGCTGTGGTTCACGAAATACTGACAGGGGACTCCTGCCTTTTCGCAGATGCTCTTGAAGATGGCTGCCGATTCTGCATCGGTCATGTATTTGCAGTTGGCATTTATTTTGATGGCCGGACCGCCGCCGACAACCGGATGGTTGGTCGGGTCATACTTTTCGGGATAGTTGGGATGGAAGGCATGGGCATTGTCGGCCGAAACCATGAACGATGCGTCAATGCCGCGCAGATATTCCTCTTCACCGCCGCCGAGACAGCCGACGATTCTGCGGAGGAGCTGCATGAGCACCGGCGATGCCGCACCCTGCTTTGTCCCTGAGCCGGTCTCCTCATTGTCGAAGATGGCCATCACGCGGGTCTGTTTTGTCGATGAGGTTTCGAGGAGGGCGGTCATGGCACCGTGGACCATGCTGAGGTCGTCGAGTCGCCCTGAGGTCAGGAATTCCTCGTTGAGTCCAACGAGGCAGGCAGGAGTGGTGTCGTAGAGCGAAAGGTCGAAATCGAGTATATCCTCTATGCGGCAGCCTACTGCATCGGCGATGGTGCGGAGGAGAAGATTGTCCTTCTCGGCCGCCTCCTTGACGATGGCAATTACAGGGAGCATGTCCTTCTGCTTCGAAAGAGGGTTGCCCTCGTTGACCGCGCGGTTGAAATGGATGGCGAGATGGGGAATTGTGAGGAGCGGACGGTCGAATTTTACTATTTCAGTGCGCGGGTTGAGGGGATCATCGCTGCGGAGCACCACACGTCCGGCAAGCGAGAGGGGACGGTCAAACCATGTATAGAGAATCGGGCCACCGTAGACCTCGACGTTGAGCTTCACGATGCCGCCGTCGCTGAGCATCTCGGCGTTGGGCTTCACGCGCATACACGGAGAATCCGAATGTGCGGAAATGATTCGGAAACCTGCCTCCGGGCCTTCGGTGGTTACCACGAAAGCGAAGATTGCGCTTGAGTTCTTGGTGATATAGTATTTGCCACCGGGTTTGAGGTCCCATTTGTCACGAGGGTCGAGACGGGTGAATCCCGCTTCGTCGAGCTGTGTGCTGACAGTCTTGACTGCCAGAAAGTTGACGGGGCTTTTGTCGAGGAACTCCATCAGGGAGCGCGCGATGACTTTTGTTTCTTCCATAGGGGTGTTATGTTTTTGGTATTACGATCAGCAGCAAAGATAAGTAAAAATCGGATAATTGAGAAATTAAAGATGTTGGTAAGGGGATACAGAAGCACAAAAGAGTATAAGAAACAAAAGAATAAAGAATCTGAAGATAACATTCAATCTTACAGAAAACTTTATTCTTTTGTTTCTTATACTCTTTTGTGCGTTTGTATCGAAAAAACGGAATCTACGATACAGCGTCTCTTATACTTATATTATATATAGTTCAGAAGCCTTCATCGAAGAGCTTGCGGACGCTTGGCTGGAGGAAGCGGTCGATTTCGTAGGGGTAGACGGCCACATCGACAGCTCCGAGTGCATACGGGCCAATCTCGTATGGGTCGTAGTGGAAATAGAGGGCATTATTGGAAATGTAGGGACGGCCTGCATACGTCAGTTGGTTCGACCAGATGCCGGCGCGGTCGAGTCCCTTGACCGTTACACCAAGCTGTCGGGCGAGCGCTTCCTTGATGACCGGGACGATTGAATCGGAGGGAACCCCCGGAAGATAGATGTTGGAGTTGTCAAGGACGGTAGCCTCGGTGAAATCGTAGGTGAAGGGATGGATGGCGGTCATCGGATGTGCGCCGCCGAGGTAGGTCGAACCGAGCACCTGATAGGTGACCATCTGTTCGTTCAGGTCAAGGATGCTTGCGGTGATGGTGTTGAAATATGTCATGGAGTCGGCAGGCAGGGAGTCGATCACTTCTATATTTTCAGCACCGTCAACGACAGAGGTGTCGGCGATGTATTTTTTGACGGCCTCACGGATAGAGGTCGAGGTCGTGTCGGAGTAGGCGAAGTTGAGGAGTGAATCGCGGAGCGTGGTGAGGTCGAAGCTTCCCATCTTTTCCGGCCACTGGATAGATGTTGACAGTTCAAGGTAGACAGTGCCGTAGTCGGTCTCCACCTTGTAGTCTTTCTGTGCTGTGACGAGTTTCTGGTTAATGTCAAATTCCGTAATGTCGTCTTCACCCGCCGAAGAGGCGTCATTTTTTTGTCCGCAGGCGGTTGCGAGAAGCGCAACGAGCGGAAGTCCAAGCAGATAAAATTTACGATTCATCATCATGCCTTTAAATAGTTTGTCATTCGTGAATATTCGGACGCAAAATTGGATAAAAAAATCCTTTTGCAGATATAACATCGGCATAACGTAACAAGTTTGTAACATGAGGGCGTAAATTTTTAACCGTGAAACAGGACACTCAGAGGGGATAAATGGCTAAAAAATCGGCAAAACGATGCCCTGTTAACATCTTTATACGTTTGGATAGTTGAAAGTTGTCAAAAAATACTTAACTTTGCACCGCAAATGCGAAAATATCAGCGTTTGCCCCTAAAAACGAAAATTAATCATTAAACTTACAATTTTACAAAGCTATGTCTGAAATTGCATCTCGAGTTAAAGCTATCATCGTTGATAAGCTCGGTGTTGACGAAAATGAAGTAACCGAAACCGCTGAATTCACAAAAGATCTTGGCGCAGACAGCCTCGACACCGTAGAACTCATCATGGAATTTGAGAAAGAATTTGGCATCACTATTCCCGATGACCAGGCCGAGAAGATCAGCACCGTACAGAACGCTATCGAATACATCGAGGCCAACACCCAGAAGTAAAAACCGGTCTTGCAGCCGTCACGGTTGCGCTCTGACCGAGCCACAAAAGGCTCCCCACGCCAATTCAAATCAGCGCGGTGGAGCCTTCTTTTCAATTTAGGCAGAGGGGATTGCGCTCCCCTTCGCTTCCTCCTCCCCGCTTCACAGCCTATTATGCCTCTCTCTCATCATTTCTCCCCTTCATTTTTCCCTTATCACGAATCCATCTAATTTGCCAATGGAATTAAAAAGAGTAGTGGTGACCGGCCTCGGTGCCATCACCCCCATAGGCAACGATGTTGAGACCACATGGCTCAACGCCGTAGCCGGCAAGAGCGGCGCCGCTCCCATCACCCATTTCGACGCCTCCAAATTCAAAACCCAGTTTGCCTGCGAGGTCAAGGACTACAATGCCAATGACCACTTCGACCGCAAGAAACTCCGCCAGCTCGACCTCTATGCACAGTATGGTATCGTCGCAGCCCGTCAGGCTGTCGCTGATTCCGGTATCGAGGAAGCTGCCAATCTCGACCGCAACCGCGTCGGCGTAATCGTTGCCGCCGGTATCGGTGGCCTCCATACTTTCGAGGAGGAAGCCGGCTACTATGCAGTCAACGGTGCAGAGCAGGGTCCCAAATACAATCCCTTCTTCATCCCTAAGATGATTGCCGACATCGCTTCGGGCCATATCTCCATGGAATATAACTTCCATGGTCCCAACTTCGGTGTGGTTTCGGCTTGCGCTTCGTCAAACAACGCTATCATCGATGCTTTCAACCTCATCCGTCTCGGCAAGGCCGATGCTATCGTGACCGGTGGCGCCGAGGCTGCAATCTATCCCGCAGGTGTGGGCGGCTTCAACTCGATGCACGCTCTCTCGACCCGCAACGATTCTCCCGAGACTGCTTCGCGTCCCTTCAGCAAGTCGCGCGACGGTTTCGTGATGGGCGAGGGTTCTGTTGTCCTCGTGCTTGAGGAACTCGAACACGCCAAGGCACGCGGTGCCAAGATTTATGCTGAGGTAGCCGGTGGCGGTATGAGCGCCGACGCTTACCACCTCACCGCAACCCATCCCGATGGCCTCGGTGCGAAGCTCTCCATGAGCAACGCTCTTGAGGATGCAGGCATGACTCCCGCGGACATCGACTATATCAACGTACACGGCACTTCGACTCCCGTGGGCGACATCTCTGAGGTGAAGGCTATCGTCGAGCTCTTCGGCGACCAGGCCCACAAGCTCAACATCAGCTCTACCAAGTCGATGACCGGCCACCTCCTCGGTGCTACCGGTGCCCTCGAAGCAATGTTCTCTGTTCTTGCCTGCAAGAACGACATCGTTCCCCCGACCATCAACCACGAGGAAGGCGATGAGGATGAGAACATCGACTATACCCTCAACTTCACCTTCAACAAGGCAGAGAACCGCCCCGTGCGCGCAGCCCTCTCGAACTCGTTCGGTTTCGGCGGCCACAATGCGACTGTCATCGTGAAGAAGTACGAGGAATAATCCGCTTCCCCGCAGATTTCTCAAAACAAAGCCATAGCCACCGGAAGGTGTTCGGAATTAATGTTGATTCCGAGCACCTTCCTTTTGGTTTGCTCAATCCGGAAATCCGGTTTATAGGCGGAGGAAAAGGGATACAAACGAACAGAAGAGACAAAAGCAACAGAAGGGTGATTTACGGTTCAATCCGCAAATCCGGTTCATGTATGATGAAAAGAGATACAAAAGAACAGAATAAACAAAAGCAACTGAAGTATAATTTGCTGAAATTAATCTTTTTGTATCTTCTGACCTTCTGTCGTTCTGTGCCCTTTTCAGATGTTTGCGAATTTCACTCACTGTAATTGCGGTTTGAGCGGTTTTCTTCGTGATTGTCTTGGCGGAAGAGCTTGTCAGGGCTATTGGAGAGGAGCAGATTGGAATTTGAGCTTAAAAAGTGGTTTTGAATTCTAAAAATAGTGAAAATCTTTTGGTTAAGCGGGAATAAATTCTTAACTTTGCAGCCGAGTTTTGTGGCACATCCTATGAAAAAGGCTTTGAATGATGCACTTAGCCTTGATATGAGAAAGGAGATGGCGGCCACAAGGCGCTGTGACTTAAATTAATAGTTAAACAAAAAGAGATAAAAACCAACAGCCATGTCAAAAATTTGTCAGATCACAGGCAAGAAAGCAATGGTGGGCAACAATGTGTCGCACTCAAAGCGTCGCACCAAGCGCAAGTTCGATGTAAATCTCTTCAACAAGAAATTCTTCTGGGTTGAGGAGCAAGCTTGGATCACCCTTACCATTTCCGCCGCAGGCCTTCGCACCATCAACAAGAAGGGTCTCGATGCTGCTATCAAAGAAGCAGCCGCAAAGGGTTATATAACTGAAATCAAGTACTTAGACATTTTATAAGAAGATGGCAAAGAAAGCTAAAGGAAATCGCGTTCAGGTCATCCTCGAATGCACTGAACACAAGGCATCAGGTATGCCCGGCACTTCTCGTTACATCACAACGAAGAACCGCAAAAACACCACCGAGCGTCTGGAGTTGAAGAAATACAACCCCATCCTCAAGAAAGTTACCGTTCACAAAGAAATTAAATAATTCACTGACTCATGGCAAAGAAAACCGTTGCATCTCTGCAAAAAGGCGAAGGCCGCACTTACAGCAAGGTCATCAAGGTCGTTAAGTCGGCGAAGACCGGTGCCTACACCTTCCAGGAACAGATGGTTCCCAACGACGCTGTCAAGGATGCTCTTAAGTAATAAGACCTTCCAAGGACACTTCGGAAACGAAAATATACCCCGGACTGACATCAGCATGTCGGTTCCGGGGCTTTTCGTGTATGTAAGGCTCTGACAGAGCGCTGTGAGAGTTGACAACAAACCAAAACCGGAGGATTTGTGTTGTGCAACATAGCCGTATGACAGATTTCCAAAACATCTTCCAAATTTTCGGCGCAAAGTTTGCTTTTGTCGGAATAAAAGCATAAATTCGTGACTTGATAACAACGACCCCGCATAATACAGTATGTCTCTCCAACCTGACGGAGCCGCTCAATTCTAATATCATAACAGAAATCTAACAATCAATAATATTACCCTTACATGAGCTATCTTAAATTTGATAAAAACCTCATGATTAACCTGGAGCAGTCACTCCCCAAGGAGATGCTCCGCACTAATCAGTCCGGCGCTTATCACTGCACGACGATAGTTGACTGCAACACCCGCAAGCAGCATGGCCTCCTTGTGGTCCCTGTGCCCGAGCTGGGGAATTCGTGGCACGTCATGCTTTCGTCGCTCGACCTTACGGTATACCAGCACGGAGCTCCCTTCAATCTGGCTCTCCACCGCTACAGGGGCGGAGTCATGAGTCCGAATGGCCACAAGTATATCCGCGAGTTCGACTGTGAGAGTGTCCCGAGAACCACTTATCGTGTCGGTGGAGTCATTCTGACCAAGGAAAAAATTTTCATCTCCAACGAGAACAGAATCCTTATCCGCTACACCCTTGTCGAAGCCCATTCGCCGACGACACTGCGTTTCCGTCCGGTGCTTGCCTTCCGCGATGCCAACGAGCTTTGTGTGGCAAACGATGCGCTTGACACCGCCATTCCTGAAATCAAGAACGGTGTGTCGGCCTGCCTCTATCCCGGCTATCCCCGCCTGTTCATGCAGTTCAGCCACAAGCCGACTTGGACCTACGAGCCCAACTGGTACAACGGATTCGAATATGTCAAGGACCTTGAGCGCGGAGTCCCCTATTGCGAGGACCTCTGGGTGCCCGGCTACTTTGAAGTGCCCATCAAGAAGGGCGAGTCGGTCATCTTCTCGGCCGGTCTGAGCGAAGTGTCGCCCCGCTCGCTTGCGAAGATGTATGAAAACGAGATTGCCCAGCGCACCTGCCGCACATCTTTCTTCAACTGTCTGAAGAACGCCGTGAAGCAGTGTTATCTCAACGAGAAGGACAGCATGTATCTCCTCTCAGGCTATCCTTGGGGAAAGATTCTTGCCCGCAACACATTCATGGCTCTTCCCGGTGCGACAATCGCCATCAACCACCGTCAGGATTTCGAGCGCATCGCCGAGACAGCCATCAAGGCACTGCGCCATTTCATGTCGACAGGCGAAAACGACAAACGCATCGCAGGCATCGACCTGCCCGACGTTCCCCTGTGGGCCGTGTGGGCATTGCAGCAATATGCCAAGGCCTACGGCCGCGATGACGCGAAGGAGAAGTATCTCCCCATCGTCCGTGAAATCCTCAACTACATACTCGGTCAGAAGCATCCGCTCCTGAAGGTCGACGACAACGGTATGGTCGTCACCGAAGGCACTGACAAACCGATGTCGTGGATGAACGCCTCGCTCGGTGGCCGTCCCATCGTGGCGCGCACAGGTCTGCTCGTCGAGTTCAACGCCCTTTGGTATAACGCCCTCATCTTTGCCTCCAAGCTTTCTGAAGGCACTCCCGATGAAGAGAAATTCCGCGAGGCAGCCGAGAAGATGGCGGAACCGTTCATCAATACCTTCCTCAACGACTACGGTTATCTCTACGATTATGTCAACGGTACATACGCCGACCCGTCCGTGCGCCCCAACATGGCGATTGCCATCGGTCTGGACTACTCGCCGCTTGACCGCCGTCAGCGCAAGAAGGTGCTCGACATCGTCACCCGCGAACTTCTCACCCCGAAGGGTCTGCGCACCCTCTCGCCGAAGAGCTACGGCTATCGTCCCTGCTACCTCGGTTCGCCCGAAGAGCGTGAGATGGCCCTCCACAACGGACCCTCGCGTCCGTGGCTCATGGGCTTCTACTCGGATGCCTATCTGAAGGTGTTCGGCATGAGCGGTGTCAGCTACATCGACCGTATGCTCATCGGTTTCGAGGACGAGATGACCAACGGCTGCATCGGTTCGCTCTCGCAGCTCTACGATGCCAACCCGCCCTTCACCGGCCGCGGTGCCATAAGCCATGTGACAAACGTGGCCGAAGTGCTCCGCACACTGACTACACTTAAGAAATTCATAATGGACTAATCTTCACACCCCCATGAAAGCTTTAATGTTCGGGTGGGAATTTCCCCCTCACATCCTCGGCGGTCTCGGTACTGCCAGCTACGGTCTCACTAAGGGTATGTGGGAGTGTGGCGATATGGACATCACTTTTGTCATACCCAAGCCTTTCGGCGACGAAGAGAAACACTTCGCCCACATCATCGGCATGTCGCAGGTACCCATCGTGTGGCGCGACGTGAACCGTGACTATGTCCAGGACCGCATCGGCAATGTCATGGATCCGGACTTCTACTTCCGTCTGCGCGACCATATCTATGCCGATTTCAACTACATGCGCACCAACGATCTCGGTTGCATCGAGTTCTCAGGCCGCTACCCCGACAACCTTATCGAGGAAATCAACAACTACTCGATTTGCGCAGGTGTCGTGGCCCGCACCGTTGATTTCGACGTTATCCACTCACACGACTGGCTCACCTATCCCGCCGGTATCCATGCCAAGCAGGTTTCGGGCAAGCCCCTCGTTATCCACGTCCACGCTACGGAGTTTGACCGTTCACGAGGGAAACCCAATCCCACCGTGTTCGGCATCGAGAAGGACGGCATGAACCACGCCGACCACATCATCACCGTGTCC
The DNA here is from genome assembly GCA_947381945.1 of uncultured Muribaculaceae bacterium. Classification (GTDB taxonomy): domain Bacteria; phylum Bacteroidota; class Bacteroidia; order Bacteroidales; family Muribaculaceae; genus Duncaniella. Next base: position 15,257 of record CANCXM010000016.1, on the reverse strand, counting down.
AACCTCACACGCGACACCGTCATCAACAACTACGGTATAGATCCCGCCAAGGTGACCACTGTCCACAATGCGGTCACTCCGCTTACTCCCGAGCAGCTTAATGTCCCGGAACATAAGTCGAAGGACAAGGTCGTGACCTTCCTCGGACGTATCACCATGCAGAAGGGCCCCGAATATTTCGTCGAGGCGGCTGCAAAGGTGCTCAAGAACAATCCCAACGTCCGTTTCGTCATGGCCGGCAGCGGCGACATGATGAACAAGATGATTCTTCTTGCAGCCGAGCGTGGAATCGCCGACCGCTTCCACTTCCCCGGTTTCCAGAAGGGCAACCAGGTCTATGAGATGCTCAAGGCTTCGGATGTCTACATCATGCCCTCCGTGTCGGAGCCGTTCGGTATCTCGCCGCTTGAGGCGATGCAGATGGGTGTTCCCTCCATCATCTCGAAGCAGAGTGGTTGCGCCGAAATCCTTTCGAATGTCATCAAGACCGACTACTGGGACATCGACGCCATGGCCGATGCGATAAACTCAATTGTCACTTATCCGGCAATGTATCAGCAGCTCCGCGAAGATGGTCTCGCCGAGGTCAACCAGATTACCTGGGACAAGGCCGGACGCAAAGTGATCGATATTTATAACAAGGTGCTGGGTAGATAAAGTATAGAGATTAAAGTATAGAGTATAGACAGATTCTATTTCTTGCTTCACTCTTCCGGTGCATTATTACAAAGAATTTCAAAAACATCAGATACAATTATGAAAGCAATTTGCTTCTACTTTCAGATACATCAGCCGTTCCGTCTGAAAAGATACCGCTTCTTCGACATCGGCAACGACCACTATTACTATGACGACTTCGCCAACGACGACATCGTCACCCGCATAGCTCAGCGCAGCTATATCCCCGCTGCCGAGACTCTCCTGCGCATGATTGAGGCTACCAACGGCAAGTTCAAGTGTGCCCTTTCAATCACAGGTACAGCTCTCGAACAGTTCGAGCAGTATGTCCCCGAATTCATCGACCTTCTCAAGAAACTCGCCGACACCGGTTGCGTTGAGTTCCTCGCCGAGACATACGCTCATTCTCTCTCATCGCTTGCCGATCCCGAAGAGTTTGCAAATCAGGTGAAGGTCCACGATGAGAAAATCAAGGAACTTTTCGGTCAGACTCCCAAGGTGCTCCGCAACACTGAGCTTATCTACAGCGACGAACTCGCTCCCCAGATTCTCGACATGGGCTACAAGGGAGTGATTACCGAAGGTGCAAAGCACATCCTCGGATGGAAGTCGCCCAACTATGTCTACAGCGCAGCTTCGGCTCCCAAGCTTAAGATTCTTCTCAAGAACGACAAGTTCTCCGACGATATTTCCGAGCGCTTCTCCAACACTGCATGGGACGAATATCCCTTGACAGCCGACAAGTATATCGACTGGATTGCATCAACTCCCGCCGAGGAGCAGATTGTCAACCTCTTCATGAATCTTGAAGTGTTTGGCGACTTCCAGCCCCGCGAGACAGGTATCTTCCAGTTCCTCGAAGCCCTTCCCCGCTTTGCCGAGGAGCGCGGCGTAGAGTTCTGGACACCCTCGACTGCCGTTTCCAAACTCAAACCGGTTGCGGAACTTTCCGTTCTCCATCCGATCTCCTGGGCTGACGAGGCTCGCGACACCTCCGCATGGCTCGGCAACAAGCTCCAGAATGAGGCTTTCAACAAGCTCTACTCTGTCAGCGAGCGTGTGCGCCTCTGTGAGGACCGCCGTCTGAAGCAGGACTGGTATTATCTCCAGGCTTCCGACCATTTCTTCTACATGTCGACCAAGAACATGCACGACGGTTCCGTCCACTCGCAGTTCTCGCCCTACGACACTCCCTTCGATGCGTTCACCAACTACATGAATGTCCTTGCCGACTTCATTGTGCGCGTAGAGGAGCAGTACCCGATGTCGATTGACAATGAGGAACTCAGCTCACTTCTGACCACAATCCGCAATCAGGAGCGCGAAATCGAGGTTCTCAATAAGGAAGCTGAGTCGATGCGCAAGAACATCGAGCACTTCAACGAGGAGCATCTCCTCCGCGAGAAAGCTGCAGAAGCAGAGGCAAAGCCCGCAAAACGTGGCCCGAAAGCCAAGAAGGCCGTAGCCGCCGACGATGCACCCAAGTGCAAGCGTGGCCGCAAACCCAAAGCAGCCGCTCTCGAAGCAGAGGCTCCTGCAACAGAAGGCACCGACGCTCCCGCAGAAGCTTGATACTGAATATTTCTTCTATATAGCAGATGCTGATGTTTTCTCAATCGAAAACATCAGCATCGTTCGTTTTATAAGGAGCTGCAACAGTATGATTTTACAGTTTTAAATCCGGATGGCAGCCGGTAAGCCGCGAAGCGGCGATGTGTTCATAGCCCCACATCGAGCGAAAATGCAATGAAGCCCGCAGGGCGAAATTGCATTTCGCGAAGGTGTGGGGAAAAGGAATAACATCCTCCACGGGCATCGAAGATGTCCGATAATAACACACGCCTCAGGATATTTCGAATAATTGTTGATATTGAAAATGCCGGATATTATCTATTCCGATATTTGAAACGAATCAATGCCGTGTATGATGGCTTGTCTATGCCGGGATGGTGTTATCGGACATCTTCGATGCCCGTGGCTGTACGTCAATCAATAACCCCACACCTCCACGGCACGCAATTTCGCCCTGCGGGCTTCATTGCGTTGCCGTTCGATGTGGGGCTATGAGCACATCGCTGCTCCGCAGCTTACCAATTGCCATCCGGCACTATAATTCTGATTTGCAATGTAGTATATATTACGACTATTTTGGTGATTTTATAGATTGATAGTTATCGTCAGGTTCTCTATATATCTTTTGTCTCTTATGCCCTTTTGCTCTTTTGTATCTCCTGTAACGTGATAAAAAATCATCCGGTCGGATTCCGCAAAATCGGGAATTTCCGGCCGGATGACAATTTTATTCAGTCAGAGGCAATCAGTTTTTCCAACGCTGGTCGCCGATGTTCTTGGTATAAATTTCGTGGTTGGTCACTTCGGGAGACTGTTTATATCTGAGGGCTTCAAAGATATTGTCGGGAGCTTTGTGGTCGTCTTGATGATTCTCACCATCCACCTGATTATGGGGAGGATTGGGATTGTTGAAGAGGTCGGTGGCCTTTAAGGGATTTGAACCTGCGCTCACAACGAGATCTGCCGCTGTGCCTTTATTGCCTGCCGGGAAAGCACCGAATGAATTTTTGGCAGCTGAGAATGCTCCGGAGGTGAATATCTTGTTATCGCCGAGATTCGACTCCTGGCATCCGACGGAATAGTTGTCCTTGATTTCAAATGTGAATTCGCCTGTACGGATGTCGGCACCACTGAAATAGAGCTGACGGGCATCATCTTCATTCTTGGTCTGGCAGAATAGATTTCTTTGGATGGAGAAGTGTGAGCCCTTGGGGACAAATCTCATGTAGATGATGTGTCGTCCGCTTGCTCTTGTAGAGAAATTGATGAAAGTGTTGTTCTCAATGGTAATATTCCATTTGTAATCTTCCGGCCAGTCAAGACTTTTATTGCCGTTTGTCAGCAGGCAGTCTCTTGGGGAATCATAGATGGTGTTGTTGGTAAAGCGGAAATTGCCGAACATGTTGTGTGACAAGTCTCCGGGAGCGTTGAACCATCCGTAACCACGACCGTTGGTGTCATAATATCCACAGTTATAGAAAACATTTCCATCGCAATTCAAGCTTTGGATGACACCGCCCTTGCTTCCCTGCATTCTTATGAATCCGCGGATAAAGCCTTGGAATGTGCAGTTTTCAATTTGCAGGGCTTCAAGAGTGTATTTCGGGGAAGTGGTATAATTATTTATGAAGTAGTTTCCGGTTACGTTTATGCCATCCATGCGGGACTTGCCAAAATTATAGGCTATTGGGCATTGGAAGTCGATGTTGCGGAGTGCGATTGGGCTTATGGTCAGTGCGCCTGAGCTGTTTGATTGTCCTCCAAGCATGAAATTGTAGGTAGAACTGCTGATTACGGGTATGCCCGAGGGGTCACACATGTAGACGACAGCACGTTTTCCGGCGGCAGCATCTGAGGGAAGTGTTTCAAGAGTGAATCCCTTGGTGATGTCCACATTGCTGTTGATGTAGTATATTTTCTCACCTTCGAGATAGAAAACCTGGGAGTCACGGATATTGTCGGCCATGAAACCGGCAAGTTCCGCAGAGATGTTGCAGGCATTATAGGCTTCCATACCGGGGGTGACTACATGCGTGATAAGCTTCGGTTGGCTAAGCACTTTTGTGGCCACTAACAGGTCGTTGTAGGTCGCATCAGGCTCGGATTTGACATTATTGTTTCTGAGGGATATTTTATATGTGATTCCGGAGCTCAATCCGTCAATATCAACATAACCCTTCGCCATATCCTCAGTTGTCAGCATATACTTGGCCCATTTGTTGTTGACCTCGCCTGACAGCGGTGTGACATTCAGTTCATGAGCGACGAATTTCCCATCGGCAATTTCAAAATTGCTTGCGAAGTCCTTGTCAATGTCCTCTGAAGCATGGTTGGCATAGTCAAGGTCAAAGGCGATGCGCAATGAGGTGGTGTCGCGGCTCGCTACCGAGAGGATAGTAGGGACTTTGTAGCGCTCTCCGGTCATAAGGGTGAATCTGCGGTTGAGCGCGAGACAGTTTCTGCTCGTCCAATCGGAATCGAAACTGTCGTCGATGTCTGACAGGGCCTTGATTCCGAAAGTGTATTGCGATGAATAGTTAAGGTCTTCAATGACTACAGTGGTCAGGTCTGCCGTCAGTTTTATCTCCCCTTTCGATGTGGACGATGTTTCTGCTGATATCCAATAATTGTCGTCCTCCCAATCTGCCATATTGTCACAGTATCTGATGACATATCCCTTGGCACCGTTTACAGAGTCCCAGACAAGTCGGAGATTGTTTTCCTTTTTGTCGATTGTGCCGATTGTGAATTTCGGTGATGGCAATTTGCGGCTGTCGCGGAACTTGAATTCGATGTTTCTTATCTCATCAACCGGAAAAGCGGGAAGACGGCGGTTTGCTCCGTTACCGTGGAGCCTCATCAGTTTGTAGGTTTGTCCCGGGATTCCGAAACTGTAAGTTCCCTTATAGAAAGTGATGCTGTCGATGTCTGAGATATAAAAGGTATTACCTTCCCAGATGTAAGCATCGGTGTCGATATGTATCTGGTCTATGACGTTTTCCTGGGCATTGGCTCCGGTAGCCATCAACGACATCAGAGCCGGAATGAGTATCAGTCGTTTCATCTCTTGGTGACTTTAATGGAGTTGTTCTTATAGTTTACGATGTAGATTCCGGTGTTCAGTCCGTTAAGCGATACTGTTGCGGAATTGCCGTCAATCTCTAAAGCGACGTTCTGGCTGCGGCCTGCGACGTCATACACTCTCACGTCTGCGGCCTGTATGTTGTCGTCGGTCGATACGATGCGCAGGCTGTTGTCACCGATGAGTGAGAATACAGTGCTGTTGTTGAGGACTGCGTTTTCGATTGATGATGTGGTTGAATCAAAGGTCGAGTTTTCAAGTTCCGCGATTCCGATGGTGTGGATTTTGGGCTCCTCTCCCTCTTTTTCGGACGGAATGGAGATTTCCATGGTTTTTTCCGTAAACTTCATTGTTGGAAATGCTACGGCTGATTGTTCCGGGAATGGAATTTCAATCTGGGTTACAGACCCGTCGGTGTACTTGAAGGTAAGATACAACGAATCCTCTGCTGCCCACATCGTCGTGCCTATTGACGCAAGAGCCAAGGCAAGGATGAATTTTTTAATGTGAAACATCTAATTGGATTTGAGTAGGTTAAATAAATGATTACAGGTTAAATGTATATACTATCAAATGGAGAAATGTCTCGCGCGCGTAGTATAGGTTAAATAGTCTATACAAAGATATTGAAAAAGACAGTCATACCCGCTATCCGATGAAGTTAAAATTCATTAACACAAGTGTTAATGAAAAAGGATGCCGTATCAAACAAATGTTTTGATATGGCATCAATCCTGATGAGTGTCATTTCCCTTCTGCCGATGTTTTCAGGCGGTCGGGGGTGAGGATGGTGTGTTTTTGAGAGAAATGGAGGGCGTTCATCTCGCGGGGGCTGAGTCTGACGGCATCCTTTATGTCCGGACGTGTTATTTTCTTGATGCTCATAGCTGTGGGAGTTGTTTATGGTATTCTTGATGAGGATGGAGGGGGAATGAGTGGTCAATGGCGCGGGGGGATGGGGTCGGAACCACCGTCATCCCCGGAACCGGTTGGGGTGGGTTCGGATTTGTCAATGAGTGGTAGCAGACGGTTGAGTCCGAGAAGGACTGTAAGGTATGTGAGACCGAGGACAAAAAATTCGATTTTCAGAGGGAAAATCCCCTTGAACCATCCGCCTGCAAGGTAGCCGAAGAATAGCAGCCAGAGCGATGCCTGAACGCTCACGCAGAGCGTACACCACACTTTGGCGCGGAATTTCTGATACCATATACTCCAGAATGTGAATGGCAGACAACAGAGATTGCAAAGTGCCAGATAGCATATCCATTGTGGAAACATCAGGAGTGCGAGAAGACTGACGGAGAAGTAGGAGAAACCGACCTCGCTCCAGCCGAAGATGCCGAAAAATTTCGAGGCTTTCATCTCGAGCACACTGTCGCAACCACCTTCCTGAAGCACACCGCAGACCCTGTCGGCGGCTGCGTTCTTGATTTTTACAGATTTCTGTACGAGCATGTAGGTGAGCCACAGCCCGAAGAGGTCGATGGCCGCGATGAACCATGCCGACCAATGGGAATAAAGCCCGTTGCTGATAAAAAGGTAGGCGAAAAGCAGTATGGCACCCGTGATGAGGACTACACTCTTGGCCTTTGCGATGAGTTTGTCGCGTGTGTGGGCCGCATAGTCGGGTTCGATAGACTTGCTGTCGGGGTAGGCGAGCATGACCACGCCGTCCCATGCCTTTTTGAATTCATCGATCGGAATGGTTTCGGCGACGCCTTGCGTCAGATAATTCAGTTTACCGTCCGAGAAGCCGGTGACAATTACGAATCCAACATCGGTGTGGGCGATGAACGGTGTCGGCAGGTCGGTCAGACAGTCGGGTGAGCCAAGCCGGAGCGATTCATTGGCTATCCCGTAGCTGTCAAGGAGCTTTGACAGACCGAACAGCGACTTGAAGGGCATATTTGCAAAACGGTCGTCGGAATATGCCTCGGTGTGTTTCACCCCGAGTTCCCTTAGAAAATCACTGAATATAGTCCTGTCTGTCGTCTCCATCGTGCTTGAATGTATGAAGGATTCTGTTGAGAGATTGTAAGAATGTATGCCGGACAAGCCCGAAGCTGCTTGCTTCCGCTGCCCGACATACATGCAGATGTTAACTGAGTAATGAAGAAATCAATATTTGTCCTTGAAGGAGTCGATTTTTGCCAGAAGCACTTCGCCGTCGATTTCTCCGCTGTGGCGCCACTCTTCCTTGCCGTCATAGTAAATTATGAATGTAGGAATCGAACGGACACCCGCTTCGTCGGCGGCATCGTTGTTTTTGTCAATGTCATATTGAAATACGGGGACGCGTCCGTCAAGGAGTTCCTTGACTTGCGAGACCACAGGCATCATGCGCTGGCAGTGGGGACACCATGAGGCGTAGAACTCCACAAGCACTACGCGTGAACTTTTTATAGCTTCGTTGAAGGTCATAATTATAGCGTTTTAGATATTCAAATTAAAATTCTGTATCTAAAACGCTACAGTGACCTGAAGGGTTGAGACCTTTAAGAACGATTAACGAATGTCGCCCGGCTTCCAGCCGAGGACAAATTCCGGATTTCTGTACGCATCAATGAGTTTCCTGTCCTTGACGGAATCGAGTATCCGCGAACCCTCGGCGCGCTTGGATGTGTCGGTCGGAGAGCCGTCGGGATTCTTGCTTCCGGCCTCGAAGAATCTCACATAGTCATGCGGGCCTTGGGTTATGCCCTCCCAGCCGGTGGCGGGTATGTTGTCGAGAGTGCAGTCAATCAACACAAATTCACAGTGTGGATATGTTCCGTTGGTTCTTGCAAAGACGGCGCGCGGGGTGAGACCGATGAGGGTGCAGTCAACGAACACATCACCGTGGTTGGAGCTGCCGTTGCGGATATAGGCAAAGGGCCCTCTGGAGAGGAGCGTGCAATTCTTGAAATATACGGGGCCACGGCCAAGGACCGTGTCGCCGCCGCCTTCGATACGGCAGTTTTCCATATAGAGCGATCCGTTTGCCTGGAGAGCGTCACCGTCGCCGATGACTGTGACATCCTCGATGATATTGCGTTCACCCATAATCAGCAGTCCCTCGGCCTGTCCGCGGCAGGTTGTCGCCACGGTGAAGTTGCGGAGCACCATGTCCGTGCAGTTGTCCATCATGAATGGTGCCCGGCGCGAGGGGAAGGTCCCGAGCCACTCGTTGGTGCTGACATCGGCGGGATGAGGGTTGAACACCTCATTGTTGGGATAGTGGATGTAGACACTGTCGCGGGTCTCGCCTTCGATGGTCACATTGCGCTTGTTGCGGAAATAGACCAGCTCCTCGTAGTCACCGTTTTTGATTATCACACGCCACTTTTCGCTGCTGAAATCGGGAATGAAGTCCATGGCACCCTGGACGGTGTTGAAGTCGCCCGAGCCGTCGGCTGCGACAGTGACTGTCCGGTTGGCGGCTTGCGGAGCAGTGTCCTTGACGGAGAAGCGCCATCCGTCTTTTTTCGTCACGCCGCGGAATTTCTTGCCGTCCACGGTGAGTACTTCCGGATCGACTGTCACATAGTAGTCACGGCCATAGTCGAGCATGTTGTTGTGGGGATAGATTTCCGCTTTGTTGCCTGTGACGATTATTGGATAGAAGTGGAAGGCGTCGGTGAAACCACCTATTATATTAAGCTGATATTCATCGGACGTAGCCGCCGCGCTTCCGGAGGGAGTGCCCGGTTTGATGGTCCTGTTGGTGTGGCGCGGCTGATTGTAGATGTATGGGTCGAAGGTGTAGGGTGCTTTCGGCAGTTTTGTTCCTTCGGTCGGACCGGCCGGAATAGAAAGGTCAAGACTGTCGATGCAAATGTCAGTTGCCGCGTCGAAAATGCGTATCATGCCCTTGTCGCCGATGGTCGGAGCGGAGGGGAAGGTGATGGATAGACGGGTGTCGACGTTCACATTCTCAGCTCCAGGAGCCGGGGCGAATGTCGCTTTCGGTTTTGCAGCCGTGGCTGACATTGTGGTCACGGATGCAATTATTAAGCTTGCAAACAGAGGATTCATGCAAATAGAGTTTTAAGGTGAAAGGTGAAAGGTGAAATCTACAGGTCACGCGCAAGTCGTGACCTGTAAGTTGTGTTGCGGTTTCAGAGGGTTGCGGCCTCAGATGGTGCGGAGGAGTTTGATGGCTTTGATGAGGGCGCGGGTGGTGGACGACTCGATGATTCGTGAGCGGGTTCCGGCAAAATGATAGGTCTCGGCCTCGCAAAGTGTCATCCCTTCGGGGGTGAGGAGTGCGGCGGCGATGCAGACGGTGCCGACCGGTTTCTCTTCCGAGCCTCCGCCGGGGCCTGCGATGCCGCTTGTGGCTACGGCTACCTTAGCGCCTGTGGCACGGATTACACCCTCGGCCATCTCGCGGACCACTGGCAGGCTTACGGCTCCGTTTTCCTCCAGTGTCTTGGCACCGACACCGAGCAGATTAGTCTTCACCTCATTGCTGTAGCTGACCACTGAGCCGACAAAGACTTCCGACGAGCCGGGGATGAGTGTGAGTTCGTGGGCTATGTTTCCGCCGGTGCAACTCTCGGCTGATGCGAGTGTCAGGCCGAGCCGTCCACATTCTTTGAGAAGGATCTGGGCCGGAGTGAGGTCGTCGGTCGCGATAACGGCATCGCCGAGCATCTCATGGAGTTCGGCGGCTGCACGGCGCACTTCCTCGGTGATGAAAGCCTTGTCGGGGTGAGCGCCGTCGATGCGCAGACGTATCAGGCCCGGTTTGGGAAGATAGGCGAGGTGAAGATAGTCGGGAAGTGCCTCCTCCCAAGCTGCGATGTATTCTGCAAGCCCGCTTTCGGTATAGTTGGTGACCATGAGCACGGCATGTTCGATGTCGACATTCGTGCGGTATTTCTCGCGCAATTGCGGGAATACCTCGCTTTGGAACATCTCGCGGGTCTCGAACGGTACGCCGGGCATTGCCACGAGGACCTTGCCGTCACGCTCGAACCACATGACAGGTGCTGTCCCGACACGGTTCTGAATCACACGGCATGATGTCGGGACTATTGCCTGGGCGGCGGTGAGGTCGTTGAGCTTGAAACCTTTGGAGCTGATCACCTGCTTGACGTTTTCAAGCACTGCCGGGTCCTCGACAAGCTCACCTCCGAAGTAGTCGCGGAGGACGCCTTTGGTTATGTCGTCCTTTGTCGGGCCGAGGCCGCCGGTGGTGATGATTACGTCGCTGAGTTCAAAGGCGCGGTCGATTGCCCGGCGGATTTCTTCGGCTTCATCGCCAACGGCCTGCACGTCGTTGACCTCCCAGCCGTAGGGGGCTATATGGCGGGCGATTTCGCCCGAGTTTGTATCTGTCACCTGACCGAGCAGAAGCTCATCGCCGATGACAATAACAGATAGTTGCACGTCTGATAAAAGTATTAAGTGTTAAGTATTAAGTATAAAGTACAGGAGTGGTTAGACCTGCACTCGGGCGTAGGGGACTTCGTCGTAGCGGCAGAAGTCGCGGTCGAGGTATTTATAGTAGGCGGCTATGGCTACCATAGCGGCATTGTCGGTGGTGAATACGCGCGGGGGGATGAAGGCAGTCAGGTTGCGGCGCTTGCAATAGTCGGCCACGGCATCGCGCACACCCGAATTGGCCGATACGCCTCCGCCGATTGCCACGGTCTTCACTCCTGTCTGCTTCACGGCCTTGTCGAGTTTGTCCATGAGGATGTCGATGATGGTTTTCTGCAGTGAGGCGGCGAGGTCGGCCTTGTTTTCCTCGATAAAGTCAGGATTGTTCTTCAGCTCATCGCGGAGGGTGTAGAGAAACGATGTCTTTAGTCCGCTGAAACTGTAGTCGAGTCCGGGGATGTGGGGTTTGGCGAATTTGAAGCGCGCAGCATCCCCTTCGGCTGCGAGACGGTCGATGTGCGGACCGCCGGGATAGGGGAGGCCCATCACCTTCGCACACTTGTCGAAGGCCTCACCGGCGGCATCGTCGATGGTCTGGCCGAGGATTTCCATGTCGTTGTAGTTCCTGACGAGGATTATCTGGCTATTGCCGCCAGATACGAGAAGACAGATGAAGGGATATTCCGGCACGGGGTCATTCTCCTCGCGGCGGATGAAGTGGGAGAGGACATGGCCGTGGAGATGGTTGACATCCACGATGGGGATGCGCAGTCCGAGCGACATTCCCTTGGCGAAACTCGTCCCGACAAGGAGTGAGCCTAACAGACCGGGTCCGCGTGTGAAGCCGATGGCTGTCAGGTCGCTTTTGCTTATCCCTGCGCGTTTGAGGGCGGTGTCGACGACCGGGACGATGTTCTGCTGATGGGCGCGTGAGGCCAGTTCGGGGACAACGCCGCCGAATTCGGCATGTACCTGCTGCGATGCAATGACGTTGCTGAGCAGGACACCGTCGCGGATGACGGCTGCCGAGGTGTCGTCGCACGACGATTCTATGCCTAATATGATTACACTCATGAAAATATGCTGATTAAGTATTATAGCGCAAAATTAGCAAATTCCGCTGACACGGAGATGCAGTCAGCCGAAAAAGAAAGCAACCCGGAGGGCTTTGGGGGCACCTTCGGGTCGCAAACGTCAATTATTGTTTTTGAACAGAAAAAACTCTGATTTTTAGTTTTTAGTTTTCAGTTTTTAGTTTTCAGTTTTTAGTTTTCAGTTGTTAGTTTTGAGTTTTCGGTTTTTAGTTTTCAGTTCTGGGTTTTTAGCCTTTAGCTTGCTGTCGGTTGTCAACTCACAACTGTCAACTCAAAACTCAAAACTATCAACTCACAACTCATATCTTATTCAGGCATTGCGAAGATTACGATGCGGTTCCAGTCGTTGGTATCGTAAATCTGGGTGTTGCTGCCTGCAGCTTCGAGGACGAGGCGGTTGGCGTTGATGCCGTAGTCATTCACGAGGATGTCGGCGACAGCCTGAGCGCGGCGCTCTGAAAGCTTCATGTTGTATTCTGATGTACCGGTATCCTTGTCAGCGTAACCGCGAACCACGATGGTAGCGTCGGGATTAGCCTTCATGTATTCGGCCATGTTGTAGATGTTGACCATTTCCTCTGAGCTTACGTAAGCGGAGTTGAGCTTGAAGCGGACGGTGGGGAGGATAGTGGTTGAAGAAGATTCCACGACAGTTTCTGATACTTCGGGGCAGGGGAGCTGAGCTTCAGCGGCTGCGAGAGCTGCGGAGGTAGCTGCGAGAGCACCGCGGAGGTCGTTGACCTGTGCGTTGGCATTGTTGATATAATCGGTGTAGTCACAGGGATTGTAGCGCTGGAACTTCGAACCGGTGAGGTGGAAGGTGAAACCGCCGATGGCTGAGAGGTCAATGTCGATGGGACGGCCGATAGCCTCATTGTTGAAGTTGTCGCCATAGAACTGAGCGCGGCCTTCTGCGAAGAAGTCAACATGGTCGCTCAGACGGAAGCGGAGCTGCAGACCTGCTGAAACCGGGAGGAGCCACTGGTTTTTCTTGATGCTCTTGCCGTCGCGGTCCTTGATGTTGCCGAGTTCGGGCTTGTAGTCATAGATGAATGAACCGCCGAGACCGATGAAAGGAACGATCGAGAATACTCGGTTGGGGCTGTAGCCACCGATTGAGTTGAACATATCCCACATGAAGTCAACATTGAGGTTGGCCACACGGGCTTTGGCTGTTACTCCCTGATTCCAGTGCATAGCACCATAGTAACCTGAGAAGCGGAAGCCTAAATAGGGTGAGATCCAACGGCCGACGCCAAGATTGTAGATGGCGGTGATGCGGCGGTGATCGTCATTTTTTGTCGCTGCGTTCTCCATGAAAGGTGAGCGGATACCGGCACCGATCTGGATGAACCAGTTGTTTTTCCAAGAACCGGGAGTATAGTAGTCCTTGCAGTCCACTTCCTGGACGAGGACGGGTGTCTCCTCAACTACAACACCTGACACTGTCTCCTGTGCCTTTGCGTCATTTGCGCTCCAGAGCATACCGCCCAAAGCTGCTACGATTAACAAATTTCTTTTCATTTCTCTCATAAATTAAAAATGAAACACGATTTTTTAGTAAACTCTTTTTTCTTTAAATAAATTTCTGTGTGGTTTTCACTTCTGCCTTCACGTTGGGTTTGTTCTCTTGTCTTCGCTGCCGTGAATGGGTGTTGAAGCGTTTTGATTTTATAACATTACTACATTTTTATTTGTTCAACCACCCTTCAAATCTTCACGATTTTAACATTTGATTTTTCCCGCAGAATGCTTATCTTTGCAGGGTGAAACGCCTTTTGAGAATACTTGTGGTATGCTCAGAGACATCCGCAGAGGCGGGTGGGCATTGTCGTTTCACATTTTTACGATGACGTTTAAAAACGTTTCTATCTGTCTTTTCAGAAACTTCGCAACTTTTTGACACCAACGACAGGGGAAACCGCACTTTGAACGTCCACGGCGATATATGTATGTCGTTGTGATTCTCAATACGCCTTTCGGTCACCAACGGCCGGGACGTGTAGGTCACACCGCACCGCTATATCACCACGTGGGCTGCGGATGTCTCTGTTTTTCGTTGGTAGGTTTTGCGAAGTGCCTTGAATTGGAGAACAGAAAGGTGATTCAGCATCCCACGTTTTCGTAACAAGCCTATCTCCAGATTATAAAAAATGACGGCCTCCGGGATGCTTGCCGCAATCTTTCGCACGCCTCATAAATGCAGCCAATCGGTACAATCATCCGCGAAGAGCTGATGCGTCAGGAGAGAAGCATCTCCTGGTTCGCTCGAAAGCTGAGCTGTGACCGTTCCAATGTCTACCGTCTGTTTCAGAAGCATTCCATTGATACCGCCCTTCTCATGCGTATCTCTGTCATCCTCAACCGCGACTTCTTCGCGGAACTCAGCCGGAACCTCCCCGCCAACAAGGAGCGGGAATGATCGGAACGACATGATGGATCCGTAATCACCTCCCTCGCCGGCGGTCTGACGGATTTTCAGCGCAATGGTGACCTCGGTTTTCACCGTCTTTTCGTTTATAGGTCGGGAGATGCGGATTGTGCAATATAAATGTGTGATTTATGCGACAGCGTGGAGCGCTTAATATGGAAAATATGTGGTATCTTTGTGCTACAGTGAGTAAAATCCTGTGTGTTAAAATCATTCCGGGCGTTTCATTCAATCCGGATAAGCTTCAAAAATAATTTTCATAATGTGTAGATACAATTTCAGTATTGTATATGACGCAATCATATATCCCAAGCAACGCAAATCTTACGCATAGTCTTTACTGTTAACATCGTATGTAATATTCAGTAAAAAGGTTGTATCCCATATAGCCAACAACCGATATCCTGCACGCTGTCGTGGTGACATCGTGCAGGATGCTTTTTTATTACCCAAAGATACCGACGGCGGGAAGGGGGGGTATTTTTGGGGAAAAGGGGATACAGAAGAACAAAAGGGAACAGAAGGGACAGAAGAGGGGATACACATGAACATTCCCCCCCAACGGAAAATAATCAGGGGGAAAGGCACATAAAGACAGACGGTCAGAAGATACAAAAGATTAATTTCAAGCAAATTATCCTTTTGTCGCTTTTGCCCCTTTTGTTCTTTTGTATCTCTTTCCAACCAGTACGGAAATAGTACGGAAATAGTGCGGAAGCGGTGCGGAAAAGTACGTAAACAGTGCGGAAAAGTACGGGAATGGTGCGGAAAAGTTTTGGAAGAGTGCGGAAATAGTGCGGAAAAGTTCGGAAGTGGTGCGAAAGAGTGCGGAAATAGTGCGGAAAAGTTCGGAAGTGGTGCGGAAGAGTGCGGAAAAGTTCGGAAACGGTGCGGAAGAGTGCGGAAACGGTGTGGAAGAGTTCGGGAACAGTGCGGAAGAGTGCGGAAACGGTGCGGAAAAGTTCGGAAGTGGTGCGGAAGAGTGCGGAAATAGTGCGGAAAAGTTCGGAAGTGGTGCGGAAGAGTGCGGAAA
>CANCXM010000015.1 GCA_947381945.1 uncultured Muribaculaceae bacterium | reverse complement strand
GTCTTACCCGTAAAGTCGGCTTTGACCGCATGATACCCCCTCACGCACTGGAAGTTGCGTATGAGAAAACGACGCACATCATCTTCCCATCGGAGGTCGTCTATGTTGACCTCGGCAATGAAAACCTCGTCGCCGGACTTGCCGACGGTGCGAAAAACGTGCTGCGTGTCAAATCGGCTTTCAAGTCGTTCAAGACTGAAACAAATCTTTCGGTAATTACCGAAGATGGGTCGTATTACAGTTTTAATGTAAAGTTCGCCAAAGAGCCGTTGTTGCTCAACATCGAGATGACCGACTTTCTCCATGACGGCGAGGCGGTCAATCGCCCCAACAACGCACAGGAGATCTATCTGGAAAAACTCGGTCAGGAGTCACCGATGCTCGTGAAGCTGATTATGAAATCAATCTACAAGCAGAACAAGCGAGAAATCAAGCACATCGGCTCAAAGCGTTTCGGTGTCCAGTTCCTTCTCAAATCAATCTACACCAACAACGGATTACTCTATTTCCACACAGAACTGAAGAATACATCAAACATCGCTTTCGACATTGATTTTGTGTCGTTCAAGATTGTGGATAAGAAAGTTATCAAGCGAACCGCCATGCAGGAAAAGGTGCTTGAACCCCTCCGAGCCCAGAATTATGTGACGGTGGTGCATGGCAAATCTTCTGAAAGAACAGTGTTCGCCTTGGAGAAATTCACTATCCCCGACGACAAGCAGCTCATTATCGAGGTCGCCGAAAAGGAAGGCGGCCGCCATCAGTCCTTTGTGGTCGATAACGAGGACATTGTGAGAGCCAACGTAATTGACGAATTAAGCATACAGTAAACTATGAGAAAAGCGATGATAATCTTCGCTGCCATGCTTGCCCTTTTCACGGGGCAGGCAATGGCCCAGCGAACACTTCCCGGCATGAAGTCAGTGGAAGTCAATGCGAATATGGTTGACGGTTTCTATACCGGCTCAGCCCGCAATTGTGGCTATTCTTTCGGTGTCTATTACTCCGTTTTCAAAGGCAACAATGCCCACGAATGGGTCTTCGGGGGTGAGTATCTCCAAACCTATAAGTCTTACGGCGAGAAAGGTCGTATCCCCGTAGCTGAATTTACTGGAGAAGCAGAATATAATCTCCACCTTTACAGCAACTATACACAGTTCTTTCACCTCTATGGAGGAATCTCAGCTCTTGCCGGATATGAGACGGTCAACTGGGGTAAGACACTTTTATCCGACGGTGCAACACTCCACAACTCGGACGCCTTTATCTATGGTGGAGGGGTCAATCTTCAAGCCGATTTCTATCTCTCAGACAGAATCGCCCTCACTGCCAACCTCAAAGAGAGATTCATTTTCGGTAATTCAACGGGGCACTGCCATTTCTCCTACGGATTGGGCATTAGAATTGTGATGGACTGACAGGCTATGATATACACTGAGAAAGATATTCCGGGGATGCCGATTACGGCATTCTTGGATGCCCTTGGCGAAAAGTCAGTTGGCGGCTATGGATATTTGAAACTTTACTATGCTCCGTACCGCGATGATGCAGAGGCATTATTGGTGGTTGACACCAAAATGAATAATTGGTATGACCACGGGACTGATGAATCCGGGGACTTATATGATTTGGCAAAACTGACCGCAAGAGGCGACCATCGGAAAGACATTAACGGCTACATCGTCAAAATTATGAACGAGAATGAGATCGCA
This sequence comes from uncultured Muribaculaceae bacterium, assembly GCA_947381945.1. Taxonomy (GTDB): domain Bacteria; phylum Bacteroidota; class Bacteroidia; order Bacteroidales; family Muribaculaceae; genus Duncaniella. The sequence continues at coordinate 74,230 of CANCXM010000015.1, read as the reverse complement.
AAAGAAATGCTCACAAAACGAGCCATCGACCCACAGGTGGTTCACCTCGATATTGCCAAGATTCCGCTCACAGACTTTATGAAAGCATTGGGGCAGGAACACCCGGTAGCAGCTGACGGCGATTTGAGAATCTATAATTCTCCATACGATTCATCAGTCAAAGGCACTATGGTTGTCAACATCCGCACAAATCTGTGGCGTGATACCAAAACCGGTGCCAACGGTGGAATCTATGACCTTGCGTATGAACTGACAGGTTGCGCTAACAAATCAGAACTCAACCGATATATCGCCGGCGAAATGAATGCCTTTCAGAAAAAGCAGTTGAAGGCCGAAGAAAAACCGGAATCGCCAAAGCCCAAACGAAAGATACGCCTATGAACATCGACGCTATCAGACAAATCCCGTTGGTGGATTTTCTCAACCACCTCGGCTATCAGCCGACAGGACGCGACAGCAAAGGACTGTGGTTCTACTCTCCATACCGCAATGAGCGTAAGCCGTCGTTCCATGTCAACCCGCGTAAAAATCTATGGTTCGACTTCGGAAGCGGAGCAGGTGGCGACATATTCACTCTTGCCGGAGAACTGACAGGCGAAACTGACTTCATCAGACGGGCGGAGTTCATCGCTCAAAAGATGCAGTTGCCGGTCGAGAAGCCTTATAAACCCGTGCCATTCGTTGAGGAACCGACATTTGAGAATGTCGAAATATCACGTCTGGAGTCGCCGATACTGCTGAACTACCTCGCTGACCGTGGCATACCCCGTGACATCGCCCAACGATACTGCGTACAGGTTGACTACACGCTTCATGGCAAACGGTATTATGCCGTCGGCTTTGAGAACAATGCTCACGGATATGAATTGCGCAACCCGTTTTTCAAGGGAGCATATCCGCCGAAAAACATCACGCATATCGCCAACGGCAACCCACGGTGCAACGTGTTTGAAGGCTTCATAGACTTTCTTTCGGCGGAAAGACTTGGCTATAATGACGGTAACGACAGCGTGGTACTCAACTCCGTGTCAAATCTCAACAAGGCAATACCTTATCTGCAACACTATCCGCTTGTGCTATGCTATCTCGACAATGATGTTGCCGGACGTGCAGCACTCGCCAGACTACAACGTGAGTTTGGCGACAAGGTGGCGGATAAATCCTCACTCTATCCTCAACACAAGGATCTGAACGACTACCTTATGTCGCTCACTCCGAAAAAAGCAAAATCAACAAAATCAAAATTAAAACTCTGAAAAATTATGACTACAATTCTCAATAAGATTGGCGCGATGCGCCTTACTCCCGCCCGGTTCTTCGGGTTCTGGGCAACACTCTTTGCCCTCGTGTTCACTCTCTCGTCATGCACTGACGATCTCGATGTGCAACAGTCTTACCCCTTCACAGTGGAGGTAATGCCTTACGCTGAAAAGATAGTCAAGGGGCAGACCGTGGAGCTGCGCTTTGAGATCAAACCGGAAGGTAACTACACCAACACCCTCTACACAATCCGCTATTTCCAGTATGACGGCGAGGGAACGCTCAAACTTTTTGACGGCCCGGTGCTGGTTAACAACGACCGAGTTCTGCTCGAAAGCAAGACCTTCCGTTTGAACTACACCGCCAAATCTTCCGATGCACATAAATTCCTTGTGGTCGTGGAAGATAATTTCGGCTCTACTCCGTGGGAACAGACTTTTGAGTTCAACGGAAAAAGCGAAAGTGACGATAACGGCGGAGTAACAATCCAGCCCGTAAATCCCGGAACATTAACCCCGATTAGTCGATGAAAAAACTACTGATGTTCTTCGTGGCGTTGCTGACCCTTGTGGCAGCAACGCCCGCCGCCAACGCAAAACGCAACATTATGGAGTTGCCGTTGATAGAGCGGGCTGTGCTAATCATAAAGAAATTTGAAACGCTCCATCGCCCTTGCCACTGGCCCGCGATAGGATATGGGCACATGGTACAACCGGGAGAACCTTATCGACGTGGCATACAGCTTACAGAAAGGCAAGCCGACATACTGCTCAGAAATGACTTGATGAAATTCATATTGCTATACAAACACATGGGAGAAAGAGATGCGATTTTACTCGGCACACTTGCCTATAATATCGGGCCCGGCGCGGTAAGCAAATCCACGGTATATAAAAAACTGAAACGTGGCGACCGCAATATTTATAAAGAATATATCGCCCACTGTCACTATAAAGGTAAACGGCACTCCGGATTGCTGAAGCGCAGGATTACCGAATTCGCCGCCCTGTATGTGCGGTGATTAAGATGCAAGCCAAACGCCGCCTTTTGGCGGCCGAAATTTTCAGCAAAATCAGTGGCGCAACTCTATCACAGGGTCGCGCCACTTGTCATATTACGATTTGGCAAATAATATCTTTACATATAAAGGTGCATACCGGTCACATCTGAAAAGATGTCCTCAAGCATATCGCAATAGACACCTTCATAGGTCTTGATGTCCTTGATTTTGACCTCAAAAGTCTTGCGGCTGAACGATAGACGGTAGAACCTCACATTGTAGAGGTCTGCGCCTGCATCATAGATGATTTCAAGACGGTTAGCCGATGTCTTGTTACGGCTAAGGCTCATTCTCAATCCGTTGCCGAGGTTGATGAAGTCGTGGCTTCCGGTCATTACCACAAACCTCTTTCCTCCGATTTGTTGGAGTATGGTTGCTGCTATCTGATTGTCCATAATTACAAATTTTTCGTTATTTCACATTCATTTCTTCAATTTGGACGGTAATACCGTTGCCGTCCTCATCACGCCATTCAAACAAGGTGTCAAGGCAAATCAAAATATCGCCATTTTCACCGTTGAACATTTCCATACCTTTCTCAATCTCAATCTGCATAGCTTTTTTAGCGTCTGAGATATTGGCATATAGAGTATGGCTGAATATTGGTTGTTGGTCGTAATGCTCTATCAAAGCAAACACAAGATAGAATGTCTGTTTCATTTTATACCTCCTTTCTTTACTTTAAGCCATTCATCACGCTTGCGTCGGCACTCTGCGAGTGTTGGAGCGACACAAGAGAACAGCTCGTTGTCGGTATCTCGGTAGTCGTACATCACACGGCTTATCCGCTTGCCACGATGGGCAGAATAGAAAGTTTCGTATTGTTCAGTGCCGGGAGTGGTGGTCGTACTCACTCCGTTGGCGGTCATTTTCGTTACCATATTCATTGAGGTTTTAGAAATTTACAAATATCATTCTCTGTCCGTAGGTCTTTGCAGTGTCACTAACAAGGCGTTGCTTTACCCAAAAGTGGTGTTTGCCATAGCCATATAGGAAAAACTTGTTGAGTTCGGTACGCTCGGCGCATACGGCTACAGTTTCCCTCAGTTCGGTTTCATTGCGTGTCAGCAATATGCGGTTTATGAGGTCTAACACAACCGCTCTTATCTTATCGTCAAAGTCAAATATCAGACTTTCAATTATCACGTTCATATCTTGTGGGGTTTTGTGACCTGCGCCATTGCTGACGCAGGTCTGATTATACATTAGGCTCTCTTTCTCTCGGCTATCATCTTGGTGTTGTCGCTGATGATTTTGGCGATGCGGTCTTGATACTTACAAACCTTGTTTGCAAAGGCTCGGCATTGGATAATTGAGTAGTCGCTGAGGGATATTTCAATCGTGGCGATGGTCTGACCCTTGATTTTGGCAGTAAACACCAGCGAGTTCTCTTTAAGATAGTAGCCTGCCGAACCTACGCAGATGTGCTGGCGGCTACCTTCATCGTAATACTCGGCTACGGAGTTCAGTGTATGGATAACGATTTCTCCGTCAGTCATTACCAATCCGATGTATCTGCCTTTGAGTTCCTCAAACTTGGCTTCATCGGCTTCCGCTTTTTTGCGGTCTTCCTCCCTCTGTGCCTTGATGCGCTGACGTTCAACCTTTGCCGAGTATAGGTCGTGTGCAGTTTTAAGGTCTTGGGGCGCAACCAACACCGGAGAATGAAGGTCTTTGCCCATACGCTCCAACATCTTGATGTAGTCCATCCACATTTGAGCGTCCTCAAACTCAAATCCTGCACGTTTCGCCACCTTGATTGATTTCCAATAATAATCAATCTCATCGGCATTGAATGGAGAATGACATAGGTAGCGCAACATCTCAACATCGCCGGATTTCATCAGTGTTTCGGCTTTGGGATTGGTAAGGAGTTCCTTGAACAACGTGAGGGGATTGATGTCGTAGGTGTGTCCGTCAAAACCATTTCGTTTGATAGTATCTGTCACCTTGATACGGGGATAGACCCACTGGTCGGCTATGAATTGGAAAGCATCGTTGTCATGTCTAAGTTCCAATTTTGAACAATAATCGAAGGAGTCAACATACCATCCGATAGTCCGTCTAAGACCAACTACGGTTGTGTTTCCATTCCCATCAAGCCAATACTGACCGATTTCTTGAAATGACGGCTCAGCTACCATTCCCTTACGGAGTTCAACGCTCATAAGGAACATTCGGATTACTTGATAACCGCCTTTGGCATTTATAATGTTGAAATACGACTTATCCTTTTTCACTCGTTCTTTGGTTGTCTTGACCTCTAATGAGATACCGCAGTTTGGGCAACGGCAAACGCCTTCATTTGCGTTCCACTCATGACCGCATTTAAGGCAGACTGCCCTTCCGTTTTTCAGCCTATATGCAAAATGGTTGATGGTGTAGTTGAGTGCCCACTGCATTTGGGCGTTGGAGAGTGGGCGAAGCTGCCCACTCAGTGCCAATATCCGCTCTTGTTTCTTATTTCGTGGTTTCATATCCGTAAGTTTTAGAGGTCAAAAAGACTTGGTTGAACATTGATTTCTGCACCTGCTTTCGGTGCGGTGGCGGTGTGCTTGGGTGCGGTCGCCTTTGGTTGGCTCTGTCTGCGAAGTTCTCGGAGCTGTTCTTCCTTGTACTGCTCCATAGCCTTCTCTTTGAGGTTGGCTTTATCTTCCTCGGAGAGTTCCGGCTTGCTGACAACTATATTGCAGTTTACCTTTGCGCCTTCCTCAATCTCGTTCTCGTCAAAGTAATGTACCAGAAGGTTCATCACGGTATCGTTGTCAACCACGCATAGTCCGCTCTTTTGTATTTGGGAGCATAGGTAGTTGATTGCCCCTTCCATAGACTTTGAGGGATTAGCCATTTTGATTGCGAACATCGGTTCAGCGATGCAACGCTCCTGCAACATCTGCTGCATTACTGCGAGTGCAGAGTCGTTTGATTTCATTGTCTTTGCCATATTCGTAATATTTTAGAAAGTTAATAACCAATAGATTATCGCTATCATCGTCAGTATGGAGATTATCCACCCCACGCCTCGGAATATCGGCTTTACAACCGCCCATATCATCAGACCGACAATAGCACCGAGGATAACCACAACCACCTTTGCAACCTTTTTTAATGCGGTTTGAGCTGGTGAAGGAGTGAAGCTCGAATTTTTAATATGTCTGTCATTCAGTGTCATAAGGCGATATTTTTTTAATGCGTATAATCGCAGTTTGAAGTTTGTTCGCTCGATGAACTCCCCGCGTGACGGAAAGCAAGGGGTGTTCGCCTCACGGCTTAAAAAATACGAGCTGACCAACGGGAAGTCTGGAGATTTTTTCAGCCGAAAGGCAAAGAATACCCCGTTCCGGCACGTTCATCGCCACGAGCGAACACACTTTGAACTCCGCTTATAATCAGCATGAAAGTAGAGCCAGCGCAGCCCCGCAGGGTGACACTGAATGACAGACATACGAAAATGGTATCCCTGACAACGATGTGGAGATGCAACGACCTATGAAAAGAACTGTGAAGCGGGCGTGAAGAACACGGGTTGCCGATCTGAGTCGTGCGAGGTACAGCGACGTCCCCGGCGCATCCTCACGCGGCGTTGAGGCTACCGGTGTTTAGCCCGCTTTTACTATGCAGAGTGCGGTCAATGGGTGTCAGGCGCAGCCCGTCACCTTTTGACGGCACTCAACCCAGCACAGCCAAGCATTGCATCTCCGCCTCGTTTCGCAGAGAGAAAAAGATAGAGCCATCGAACACTTAGTTTATCTAAATGTTTCTCAAACAAGAAACTTTTTATTATATTTGCACCATGAATACAAATTTCAAAAAAATAGGAGAGTTGCTTTATCTGCGGCGTAAAAGCAAGGGACTTACCCAAGATGAGGTAGGAGCCATGATTGGTGTGCAGAAAGCGATGGTGTCGAAGGTTGAAAACGGATCATGTGTGAACTTCAACACAATCAGCCGGATTGCCGATGCTCTGGAGGTTGAGCCTGTCGTTGAACTGAAACCAATGAAAAAAGCCGATAAGAATGTCATAGATTATATAATGACAGCCATCATCGAGTTTTCAAAAAGACACCGCCTGACGATCCGTGAGGCCAGTAATTATCTAAATCGCTTTAAGGGTATTGCTTTCCTGACCGAATTTTATGATGTGGAACATACCCTGTCGTTTAATGACTGTGTTGACGACCTTACTGTCGTCTGCCAAAACAATGGAGGTGCTATCAGATGATACTGTACCACGGCTCAAACATGGCAATAGACAGGATTGACCTCGAAAAGTGTCGTCCTTACAAGGATTTCGGAAAAGGTTTCTATCTTACCGACATTCGGCATCAGGCTGAAAGGATGGCGGCAAGAACAGTAAAGATGTTCAAGGGAGAACCCACATTGACAGCCTTTGAGTTTGATTTGGGGAATGCTGTCAAAGTAGGATTGAAGATTAAAACTTTCAATTCTCCCAACGAGGAGTGGGCAAGATTTGTGATGTCTAACCGCGATATAAATGTCCCGCAGCCATGCCACGACTATGATATAGTCATTGGCCCTGTTGCAGATGATACGATTGCCCGTCTGCTCCGTATGTTTACGGAAAATTTCATCTCAGAGGAGCAACTTGTAAAGGAACTCACATTCTCGCAAGTAACCTCACAATACTTTTTCCACACGGAGGCAGCGATCAAAATGCTGAAGAAATTATGAAAGACCGCAACGCACGTTTTTTATTTGAGGGCATATCTGCCGATGTTGTCCGTTATCTTGTGGAACGGGAAGGAATGGAATTGACGGAAGCAATCTCCACTTTCCACAATTCGGAAACATTTTCTAAATTGGAGGACTTTTCCACAGGATTGTATATCGAAAGTCCGGCATACGTCTATGACTTACTGCTGTCGGAACTGAAGAATGGCCGTCTTGTGCCATAACTGATATCTGATGACAATTTTTAACGCCGGAATTAGCCGTAAATCAGACTATTATTGCTATCTTTGCGTTATAGATATACGAAGAACATTGAAATGTCCGGGTGTGCAAAAAGGGAACATCCGTGATTTTCGGAAATTCTAAAGTGTTGATAGACAAGATACTTAACCCCACCGCAGATAAATCTCTCCGGGGTCACCACTAAGAAAGCCGATTACTTGATGAATCAAGAAGTCGGCTTTCTTCTTTTTTTGTCTGTGCAAAACTAAAAACTAAGTCAGGTAATGAAGGGGGGCAGCGGATAGGAGCAGTTGGTATTCTCTTGCAATTGCCAGTTCAACCTATGATCAGTTAAATCTCTTGAAAATCAAATGAAGTTCCGGGAGCTATTTTGTTGTTTAAGATAAAAGCATTAAATTTGCAGCAACATACTTACCCCGCTTCCCGTAAGAACAGCGCGCTCAGGGTAAGTTTTTCTTTTTTATGGCACTTCCAACTTATAATCAACCTCAGATTTCAGTATCTGAACAAATACGGCTTCTTAAATCGGAAGGTCTTGAATTTTCCGATGAAAACAGGGCGCAACACATATTGGAAAACATCAGTCTTTTCAGAATGAAAAGTTACCTGATGCCTTTTAGGAAGGCCGGATCTCGCACCTTCAAATCCGGGACAAATTTTGATGATGCGTATTCACTCTATAAATTTGACTCCGAACTGAGAAAGATGATTTGCTCCGAAATGGGGAAAATCGAGATTTCAATCCGGACACAGCTATCTTTGATAATGGGAGATGAGGCGGGTATATATTGGTTTGAAGACGGGTCAAATTTTAGAGATACCAATCGCCATGCCGGACTCCTCGCAAATTTGGAGGCAGAATTACGTCGCAGTGACGATGATGCGATAATTGACTTCCAACGCAGATATTCAAATGCCTTTCCCCCAAGTTGGATGACATTCGAGGTAAGTTCATTCGGCACCTTATCCATGATGTACCGTTGGCTCAATGCAGGTCACGCACGTCGCAAGGTTGCACGGTTTTATGGCCTGACAGATACGGTGCTGGAGTCGTGGCTACATTCTATAGTGTATGTACGCAACATCTGCGCACATCATAGCCGATTATGGAACCGTCGGTTGAGCATAAACGCACTTGTTCCCCGTCGCACACATTTGCCATTCGTAAATATTCCGGCAGATACAAAGCGCGTGTACTACATCATGTCAATACTGCTCTATTTCCTTCAGGCTGTCAATCCTCAGAACACGTTTGCAGTACGTTTCAAGTCACTGCTGACAAAATATCCGAATGTAGATGTGGCAGCTATGGGGTTTCCGTGCGACTGGCAGAATGAGGCACTTTGGCAATAGGCTTTCCACCGTGAGTAATTCTGCGAAGAACATTGAAGTAGCGGAATGAGCTATCCGTGAGTCGCTCAAAAGCAGCTTTACTCAACCGTATGATTTTCAGTATAGTTAGCACCTTATAACCCCGAAACCTCCGGGGTCACCACTAAGAAAGCCGATTACTTGATGAATCAAGAAGTCGGCTTTCTTCTTTGTTGTCTGCTTAAAACTAAGAGTTGAGTCAGACAATGAAAGATAAACTATATCAACGTATTTTTATTGCCAAACTCCGTTTAATTGGTTGTGTTATCATATTTCAAACTTGGGTATTTCATTTGTCCTTCCGATTATTCCGGTTTCATAAATCAAGGTCGATCTCCAGTTTCTCAATAAAATTTATTAACTTTGCAACTATACACCATTGAATCTATGGCAATTGATTTTGACTATATACAGCGTCTGGCCGATAATCATGAAGGCGTTGACGTTGAATTTAAGGAAACCACCGGGCAACTTGACCGAGGGATGGAAACATTGTGCGGTATGCTCAATTGCGACGGTGGTATTGTGGTCTTTGGTGTTAAAAATTCCGGTAAGATTGTCGGTCAGGAGATTGGCGACAAGACCACCCGCATGATTGGCGAGGCGCTGCGCCGTTTCGAACCATCTGTGGAAATTCAGCCTAAGTACATTAAAATTCCTGATTCTGACAAGAGGTTGATTGTGTTTGAAGCGGATGGCAATAATCCCGACAGGCCTTATTCATACGATGGCAGACCCTATCAACGCCACGACAGTGTCACGTCTGTAATGCCTCACGACAGACATTCGCGTATGATAATGCACCGAGGTGGACTCAAATACAAATGGGATACTTTGCCAAACGAAAATTTGAAATTTGAGGATCTTGACGAGAGCCGCATACATTGGGCTATACGTCAGGCTTTGGAACTGGGGCGCTTGAAAGATGGAGCATACACCCGCGATCCGATAGCTATTCTTGAAAAATTCAAGGTGCTTAAGAATGGTGTCTATACTAATGCCGCCGCTGTGCTTTTCGGCAAGGATTTCTTTTACTATCACAACTGCATCATACGTCTTGCCCGTTTCCGTGGCAGAGACAAACGTGAATTTATCGACAATCAGCAGATAGAGGGTAACATCTTTGACTTGCTCAATGAGGTCACCCCCTTTTTCCTGAAACATCTTTCGGTTACAAGTCGGTTCGAGGGTATGTATCGCAAAGATGAATTGGAAGTGCCGATAAATGCGTTGCGAGAGTGCTGTGCCAACGCTTTGGCACACATGGACTGGAGGCGTACCGCGTCGGTCGGTGTAGCTATATACGATGATCGTATAGAGATTGAGAATCCGGGAATGCTTCCGGAGGAAATACCGGCTGAAAAACTTACATACGGCTCACATATTCTCGCCTCCCATACATCAGACCCTCCGAATGAAATCATAGCCCGTGGTATGTATTACAGTGGCGTGATAGAGCATTGGGGCAGAGGACTGGACATGATATTTGAAGAATGCAATCGAGCCGGTCTTCCTCAGCCGACAGTCACTGATGAGATGGGTGTTGTCAGGGTGACATTCATGCGCCCGAATTTATCGGGCCATAGGAATGAGCCGATAAATGGCACGATAAATGGCACGATAAATGGCACGATAAATGGCACGATAAATGGGAATGAGAGATTGGTATATAACCGTATCGTTTCTTCACCGGGTATAAGCGCTGTCGCTTTGGCTGATGAATTTGGAAAAAGTCTCAGAACCATAATGCGATCGTTGAAAATCTTGATGGATTTGAATGTGATTGAATATCGTGGCTCTAAAAAGACAGGTGGCTATTTTGGCTTGTGATGCTACCTAAGGCTGATATTAGTTTTCAATGGCATACGGAATCTGAGTAATTCGTCTAAGTTAACAGCATTGAAAATATTCCGGATGTAAAAAAGAACATGCAGCATTCTTTCATAAAACAAAAAGTTTACTATTCTATGGATAAACAGCGACATGCATACATATTGTTGGTACATGAAAATCCCGAATTTGTCTTGGAGCTGCTTCGGGTGCTTGATTTCCATCTGAATGACATATACTTGCATATTGATAAGAAATGGACTGATGCTCCGATTCACGCATTCAAGAATGTTGTCTCTGATTCAAATCTTATCATATCATCTATACGCCATGATGTCTCATGGGGAAGTTGTGCTATGGTTCAGGCTGAGCTTGATACCCTCCAGTTGGCGTATGATCACGGTCAATATGGATATTACCATCTTTTGTCAGGCTACGATTTGCCTCTTTTAGGGATTGATGAAATCCATGATTTTTTCGATGGGAAAACCGAAAGTTTCATGGATATTGATACCGTATTGTCTACTGAACAGTATTTGCGTTATTCGCGCTATAACTTCCGTTTCCTTCGTTCACTTCCGGAGATTTTTAATAGAATCAATATGTGGATACAAAAGCAATTGAGGATCGACCGCCTTAAACATCTTCCGAAGCCTCTTGTCAGACCCGCTTACGGATCGCAATGGGCTTCGTTGACAGAAGAGGCAGTCGAAATCCTCATTAGCAATAGACGATTAATAAGAAAGATAAGCCGTTACACACATATTCCTGATGAATTCTATAAGCAGACTATTCTTCTCGGCTACGGTTTACCGGTATCTTCTGACAATAAGAGATATATTGACTGGAGTGAGTTTAAACCGCACCCGAAGAACCTGCTTATGGCAGATTTACCTGCCATCATGGCATCCGGAAAATTCTTCGCACGAAAAATATCCGATTCCTGTTTGCGCAGACATCTGATTAAAAAGGTAATTGGAGAGCGAAGTCAAGAATGCCGACAGTAATAGTGTAGCGGTATCGGGACATTTGGTGTTTTGGAGAGACTGTTTTTGTGATGAAATAATCCGCATGGTTTTTCCCTGCTCAATCCAATTCCTTCTGCCAGACCGATTTCATCGGATATGCCTTGAATTCAACCTTTGTGCCGGGATTGAGTGCGGAAAGCTCAACTTTGTTGTCTGTGGCATCCGGAAATGCCAGTGCTGTCATCACTGTTTCTCCACCGTTCGCGAATATTTCGATGAGTGATTTATCCACGAAGATATTCAGTTCTATTTTTCCATCGACAGGTTCGACTTTGGAATAGGCTATACGGCTGAATTTAGGAATATCTGTCCCGGTTGAATTTGTACGGTCGAGGAGAAGCGTGTGGGACTGAGTATCGTATGTAAGGACCACTTTATGTCCTTGTCCGGCGTATATGTTCAGTCCGATTGTATTGTCGGTCTCAGTGTCGATTGTCATGCAGATTTCATAGGAATTGTCCATGGTTGTCATCTCTTTTAGTGGTGTGACTCCGGGCCGGAGTTTTTTGTTGAACCCGTAAACCTTTCCCCGCAGTTTTTTTGCGAACTCGTATGGCTGTTGGTAAAGAATAGGACCATTATCTGTCATTTTCAGCTTTAGTGCCCGTGGAAGTGACCATACGCCCTTGCCGTATGTGGTCGGGACATGCTGTGCATAGTCCCATGTGGAGACCCATCCGATTGTGTATGTCTCCGGCAGCGTATGGTCATAGTCCTGGAATGTTCTGGACGCATAGTAGTCGAGGCCCGCATCGACATATTGAGGTGGGCAGTCCATATCGTCGGGAATGAATCTCGTACCGTCGAACTCTCCTACGAAATATTGTTCTCTTGACCAGTTGACGGACACGAGAAGCACCCATTTCATTTCGTCAGGATTGCCGTCGACCGGAAGCCGGAACATATCCGGACATTCCCACGACTTCTCGCTGTCACCCGCAGGCCCGAAATCACTCAGCCATTCCCAATGCTTCAGGTCGGATGAGCCATAGAATGAAACCTTCTTTTCAAGAGCTTTTGCAACGAGCATGATCCATCGGGAATTCTTCTCGTCACGGATGACAGTGGGGTCACGGAATTCAGTGCTCCAGATGTCAATAACGGGATTGAGGTCGTAGTACCGGAACGTACGGCCTTCATCGAGGCTGAATGCGATAGACTGGGATTGTTTTTTGCTCTGTTCGTCAAAAGAAGTGAACGCTGCGATGAACGTGTCTTTCCCATACCCGGCTGAGTCATGACGGTCAACGACCACACTTCCGGTGAATGGAGCTGTTTTCTCCGGCAATCCTTTGATTGCATTGTCATTGATTTCTGTCCAGTGCAGAAGATCATCCGATTCGGCGGCTCCCCAACTGTAGGCATGGAATTTCCCGTTGAAGTGGACCAGTCCGCACGGGTCTCCTACCCACCTGTGGGCGGGTGTGAAGTGATATTGCGGACGCCAGTGTTCATTATACAGACTTTCATCCGCATTGACTGTCATGAATTGGAGGATTGCAGCGAAAACGAAGGATATTTTTTTCAGAGATGAATGCATGGATTTGATATTGGATAAAAATGAGAGGAGATGAGATTTCTTCAATCCATTCTCCTCTCATGTTACGAAAAAACGTCTTTTTTACCTTATGATGTCTTAGAGAAAACTTCTGCAGACTTTTGTCAGAAAGCCGGATAGCCGGGATTCTGGGTGTATTTGCCTAAAGAGAAGTTATATTGTGCGACGGGGATAGGGAAGTATTCTTCACCGGAGTCGAACGAGGCGTTCTGATAATAGATACGGGTGTCCTTCTCGGCGTTGAAGTAGGCTGTCATGACATCTTTTGCGATTCCCCAGCGGACGAGGTCGAAATAGCGCTCACCCTCAAGGGCTTTTTCGAGTCGCATTTCAGTGCGGAGAGCCTGACGGGCATAGTCCTGATTCCATCCTGCTGCCGGATACAGACCGATTTTATAATTGGCTGCATACTTGGTGGGGTCGTTGAAATCCTTGACGTATGGGCTGTTCATGGCTCGGCTGCGGATACGGTTGATGAGTGTGCGGGCTTCTTCAAGATTGTCGCCTCCGAGTTCGATGAGGGCCTCAGCCTTGTAGAGAAGAAGGTCGGCATAGCGGATAATCTGCCAGTTGAGCTGTGAGGCTCCCCACGGCCATCCCTGATACATGTCGGATGATTCGGGCGACACCCAGAAACGTTTGGCACAGTTGTGGCCGTAGACACCGCGGTCGCGTACCCACGATTGGCACGGTGTGGCACGGTATGTCTTGTAGGTGATTGTCGGGCGGCCGGTGACGAAGTCGAGGCGGGGATCGACGGTCGGTGTCGTGTTCGACAGTGTCTGCTGCTCGTCATTTATGAATGTTACTGTCGCATAATCGGGACGTGATTGATAGTCGAACACAGGCAGTCCGTTTTCATCGGTCTGGTAGGCATTGATGAGATCCTGCGAGGGGAGGAAGAAGCCGTCGCCGTGATAGGGGCTGTTGCCGCCGGGCGAATTGAGGAGATTGCTCCAGTTGACGCGGCCTGCATCACCCGAGCCATCGTTCATTGAATACTGGATGGCAAACACCGATTCGGGCCCGTTTTCATTGGCAATGAGGTCGAGGCCCTGGAAGTCGGGCAGGAGATCGTAACCCTTGACGCGGTCAATGAGGTCGACTACCTCTTTCATGAGACCTTTGTTGACGCTGACCACTGCATGGGTCTGTTCGTCCTGCTCGTATGCCTGATAGAGCTTTACTTTGGCTGCGTAGGCAAGCGCGATGTTGCGGTTTATGCGTCCGACCTCGCTCTGGCGTTCGGGCAGATTTTCAGCGGCTTCGAGGAGTTCGGCTGCTATGCGGGTCAGGTGCTGATCGCGGGTGTATTCATCGTTAGGCACGTTGACATAGTCGGTCTCGGGCATATTCTCATCCATATACGGAATCTTATTGAACATGCGGACAAGTTCGAAATAAAAATGCGAGCGGAGCACTTTCATTTCAGCGATGCGTGAGGCTTTGACGGTCACTTCATTCTCATCTGCCTTGTTGAGGACACGGAGGGCGGCGTTGCAGCGTGATATCTGGCTGTAGAGGTTGAACCATTTTCCGTCGAGGTTGCCGTTGTTGGACTGTACCTGGAAGGTTTCCATCGCATGTACGTCCCAGAGGTCGCCTTCTCCGCCTCCACCTTTGTAGGCATTGTCCGCGCGGACCTCACCGAAACTCCAGTTGGTGGTCGGGCGCACCCAGGGGTCGCCCTGTTCGTTTGTGAATCCGGTGAGGGAAGCGTAGGCAGAATTCACCAGGAGGTCAATGGCTTCGGTCGAGTTCATCACTCCGTCCGAAAGGCTTCCCTGCGGTTTGTTTTCGAGAAAATCGTCGCTGCAGCTTGCCAGCATTGCTGTGAGGCTGAGTCCGAGGAATATATTGTGAAGTTTCATTGTGTCTTTGTTTTGTTGTGATTGTTCAATGGTTATTAGAATCCGAACTGGATGCCGAAAGTGTACTGGCGTGGAAGAGCGTAGGGATAGCCGAGACCTTCGGGGTCAGCGCCGGAGTAGTTGGTGACGGTGAAAAGATTCTGGGCCTGGAAGTAGATGCGTGCATTCGACATTCTCAGCTTGCTGCGGAGTTCCGCCGGAATCGAATAGCCGAAGGTTAGTGTCTTCATGCGCAGGAAGGAGCCGTTCTCGATATGGAATTCCGACACTTCATGTTCGTTGTTGTTATTGTCGGTTGTCGGGGCGGGAGTGTCGCAGTTATAAACTCCTGTCTCAAGGAAGCGGTCGTATGCCTTGGCTGCTTCGAGCAGACGGGTGCCGTGGTTGCCGTTCCAGCACTGGAACAGGTCAGTGTAGTATTTCGAATTGTTGAAGGCATCGCGGATGATGGATGTGAAGAACATGCTGAGGTCAAAGCCCTTCCAGTTTGCTCCGAGATTGAGGCCGAACTGAGCCTTGGGAAGATCGCATCCCAACCATGTGCGGTCATTGTAGTTGATTTTGCCATCACCGTCTGCATCGACATATTTCACGCGACCTACAGCCGGATGACCGAATTCGACCTGATATTTCTGACAGTATTCATCAACCTCTGCCTGAGTGTGGAACACGCCATCGGTCTTGAAGCCCATCCAAGAGCCGAGCGATTGACCGACGAGAGAGTGGCCTGCATAACCGCCGCCGTAGGAATAATAGATGTCGTCGAGGAGGTCTGTCACCTTATTCTTTGAAACCGTGAAGTTGAAGCCGATGTCATAGCTGAAATCCTTGTTCACATTGGAGCGCCAGTTTATCTGGCCTTCGAATCCTTTGTTGGTCATCTCGCCGCCGTTGTACCAGCAGTAGCCGCCTTCGCCGATGGTTGCGATGTATGGCTTTTCGACGAGCATGTCCTTTGTCTCCTTGTAGAAATAGTCAAGTGACACGTTGAGGCGGTTGTTGAAGAATCCGGCGTCGACACCGAAGTTGGTCTGATAAGTCTTTTCCCATTTCAGGTCAGGGTTGGTGGTGCGTATGCGGAAAGCTCCGGGTGAGAGGGTCACGCCATCGCCGCTCATATTGTAGGAGCCGCGGTCGAGGCTCATGAGATACTTGGCATAGAAGGCTTCATTGTCGATAAGGTCATTACCGTTGATACCCCACGAACCTCGTATCTTCAGATCGGAAAGCCATGAGCGGGTGCTCTCCATGAATTTTTCCTGCGATATGCGCCATCCTGCCGAAACGGATGGGAACCAGTCATAGTTGTGGTCCTTTGAGAGTCGTGAGGAAGCATCGCGGCGGATGGTGAAGGAGAGGAGATACTTGTTGTCGTATGTGTAATTGAGTTTGCCGAAACCTGAGAACATCGAATAGTTCGAAGCGCCTGCCCCAACGTTTTTGTTTGCGGTGACATTTCCAAGATAGAGGTAATTGGGGTCCTCGATGGTCAGGCTCGTACCATAGCCGAAGAAGCTTTCATTGTGATATTTCTTCGATTCAACACCAGCGAGGGCCATGATGGAGTTCTTACCGAAGTCGATGTTGTATTGGGCGGTGTTTGTCCATACCCAATCCACATTCTTGGCGGTCGACTGTGTGAGTTTGTTCACATCGTCGCGGAGCCATTTGGGTTCGAACGTCTTGTTGGTCTCATTATAGTAGTTGATACCGAAGTTTGTCTTGAGGATAAGGTTCTTCACCGGTTCAATCTGGAGATATGCGTTTCCGAACACTCGCCAATATTCATGCTTGTTGCCCTTGTTGTTCTCGATGAGACGCATCATGTTAGGTGCATCGCCGAGCACGTCGTTAATCTGGTCGACATAGACGCCCGATTCATCGTAGACGGCTTTTGCGGGATGCTGCTTGACGGCATTCTCCTCCGCTCCATCGGGCATATAGTGTGCCTTCCACCAGTTGACGGCCACATTGCCGCCGGCTCTCAGACGGTTGTCAAGATAGCCGTAGTCGGAACTGAAACGGGTGTTGACACGCTGGAAATCCGAACCCTTCACGATACCGTCATGGTCAAGCCAACTGAGGGAGAGTGACGACGAACCGTTTTCCGAGCCTTTAGAGAGGCCGATGCTGTAGGTTTGCATGAGGGCTGTGCGGTGAATCTCCTTTTCCCAGTCGGTTGACTGCGGAAGCACATCCACACCGTTGAGGTTCTTGTAGGTCTGAAGCTGAGGAGTGGCTCCGTTTCCGTAGATTGCCGATGAAGGAGTGGCTCCGTTGTGAGCATATTTGTAGGCCGACCAATACACATCGCCCCACTGATAGGCATCGAGAAGGTCGAGACCGCTGTTGTAGGTCTGTAAAGTGAGGGTTGCGTCAAAAGTCACCTTGGCCTCTCCGGATTTCGCACGTTTGGTGGTGATGATGATGACACCGTTGGCTGCCTGCGCACCGTAGATGGAGGCGGAAGCCGCATCCTTCAGTACCTGGATTGATTCGACGTCATTGCTGTTGAGGATTGTGCCGGGATTCTCGCGGGTCATGACTCCGTCGATTACATAGAGCGGACCGTTGGCATCGCCACGGAACGATGATGCACCACGGATGGATGTGCCGGTGCTCAAACCGCCGGGAGTACCGTCGGTGGTCACGGTCATACCTGCCACACGGCCCTGGAGCGACTGGATGACGTTGCCGGTCGGAGTGTCGGCCACATCTTTCATCCTAACCACCGATACCGAACCGGTGAGGTCTGATTTCTTTTCGGATGAGTAACCGACAACGACTACTTCATCGAGAAGCTCGGTGTCTTCCTCAAGCATGACGGTGAGTTCGGGGGCAGCTTTTACTGTCAGTGTCTTGTAGCCGACGTAAGATATTATAAGTTTTGATCCCTCGGGGACGTTGATGGTGAATTTTCCGTCAATGTCAGTGGCCGCTCCGTTGGCGCTTTTGATGTCTGACATTACACTTGCCCCGATCAGAGGTTCGTCATCGGTCTTTGAATAGACCGTTCCATGCACAGTGATGTTCTGTGCCTGTGCGCCTATCACTGCAAGAAGTAGAAATAAGGCATGAAGGATAGTTCTTTTCATGATTATAGTTTTTGGTTTATTGTTCATGCCACAAAATTACCTCCTTGCTGATTTGCAGTGTATTAGTTATGTTGCACAGGTTATCAAAATTTATTCATGTACCGATTTTTGGAAGACTATGCAACAAATTTGGGAGGCAATACAGGCAGGGCGGCATGAACTTTTATAACTTGGCCACTGATGGCGGTTGGTTACTATTGATGTTTTCTGTTGTTTGTTGCTGTCGGGCGGGTGCGGTCGCTCCGACAGCAACGGGGGGCGGTGTGAGGTTTTATCTGTTGAGGCGTTCGCGTATCTCTGACGGAGTCTCGTTGTAACGGTCCTTGTAGCATTTGCCAAAATAGGCAGGAGTGGTGAATCCCACTTCGTAGGCTATTTCCGAAACGCTCTTTTCGGTTGTCGAAAGCAGTGTGCGCGCTTTGGCCAGACGCATATTCCTGAGCAGTTCGACCGGAGAGTAGTTTGTCAGTGCCTTTATTTTCCTGTAGAACTGGCTGCGGCCGAGTCCCATTTTCCCGGCAATGCTGTCGACACTCAGTTCCTGGTTCGACATTTCGCTTTCAACGATTTTGCAGAAGCGTGTGTAGAATTCGCTGTCGATGTCGCTGACACCGTTTTCGCTGACCGGGGGGAGAGCGGATGTATCCCGCGCTGCATTCCTGACATCCGTAGCCATCGCAGGCCAAAGAGATTTTATGCGGCGGCGGTTCTCGATGAGCGACCGGCATCGCGCAAGCAGCACATCGGCGTTGAACGGCTTTGACAGGTAGGCATCCGCCCCGCACTCATAGCCCTGGATGCGTTGCTCGTCCATCGAACATGCGGTCAGCATGAGGACAGGAATATGTGATGTGGATTGTTCGTTTTTCAATCTCCGGCAGCACTCCAGTCCGTCCATCACCGGCATCATCACATCGCAGATGATGAGGTCGGGGATATATTTTGCCGCAAGTTTCAGGCCCTTGCTGCCGTCGGGGGCTGTCAGCACGACGTAATCATCCTTAAGCAAGGTGCTGACGAGCGAACGGATGTCGGGATTGTCGTCAATGATGAGGACTGTCGTTTTATCTTCTCCGATGTTTTCGGTTGGATTCTCAACCTCTTCAAGTTCAAGTCTGACGTCGCTTGCTGTAATCCGCGACTGTGTGTCGTGGGGTTGTGCATCCACATGTCTTATAGGAAGGGTCACGGTGAACACCGACCCTTTTCCTTCGATGCTGTCGGCCGTGATGGTTCCGCCGTGGAGTTCGATGAATGCTTTGGCAAGTGAGAGCCCTATGCCTGAACCATTGGGATGGATTTTGTCAACCTGGAAGAAACGTTCGAAAATGTGTGATAGATCCTCGGCGCTGATTCCCTTTCCGGTATCACTGACACTGATATTGATTTTGTCATCCACCAACTTCATCGCCACCCCTATGCTGCCGTTATGACGGGTATATTTGAAGGCGTTGGAGACGATGTTGAACATCACTCGCTCGACCTTCTCGACGTCTATGGCCGTGTGGATGCCTTCGTCGGGAATGTCGGTTGTGAAATTAATGTCGCGGCTGACGGCGATGTTCCTGAACGACTCGCACCACTCTCTCAGAAGCGGGGCAAGCTCGACTTCCGTCAGATTCAGGTCAAGTTTTCCGTTTTCATATTTACGGAAGTCCAGAATCTGATTGATGAGACGCATCAGAATTTTCACGTTCTTGTTGGCGAGACGTGCCAATGTCTTCTGGGTAGAGGTAAGGTTGTCGGCATTGGCAAGTTGTTCGACAGGTCCGGCAATCAATGTCAGAGGTGTGCGGAGGTCATGAGAGACATTCGTGAAGAACATGAGTTTTGACTGTGTTGCCTCATTCAGTTGTTGGTTGAGAGCCATCACTCGGTCACGCTGTTCTTCAAGAGCCTTGTTTTGCTCTGCGAGGCGCATCTGATGCTGTTTCCTTACCCAGAAAGCTCTAAGCATGGCAAATATAAGGATGAAAAGCAGTGTGACGATTGCTATTGCCGCATAAAGCAGGGTTGACTGGACGGAATGCTTTGTCCAATAGTCGTCAACCCGTTCTTTGAGCCATGAGATTTTTGCGGTCTCTTCCTTGAGTTGGTCATTCTGCAGGAGAAGTATCTCGGCATTCGAGGCATCTACTATCGGGGCGGCGCTTAGCATACGTCTGCGCTCGTATGGTCTGCCTTCGAGGATTGCCATTGCCGTGCGGATGAGTTCATATCCGTCGGTCGGATATAGGAATGTCGCGTCAATCAAACCTTCTTTCACTGCTTTTATGCCAATCTGCGGGGCGGCATCAATGCCGATGACCTTTATATCCTCGCGACCGATGGAATTGGCAACCTTAGCGGCAGCGATGGCCATGCGGTCATTGTGGGCATAGATGAGATTGGTCTGCGGATAGAGTTTCAGAAGAGAGTCAGTGACCACTGACGCATCGGGGCCGTTCCAGTTTCCGTAGGCACTCCCAACGACAGTCATATCCGGACGCGTGTCGACAATCTCGTTGAATCCCTTGTGGCGGTCATCAGCCGGGGTTGAACCTTCGAGGCCCATGATTTCAAGAATATTGCAATGTCCGGTGGCGAGATTTCCTGCCAGTTCTCCTGCGGCGCGCCCGATGGCACTGTTGTCTGAGCCTTGGTAGGCAGTGTAGCTGTCGCCGTGGATGTTTCGGTCAAAGAGTAGCACCGGCATCCCCGCTTCATAGACCTCTTTAATTATAGGAGTAAGGGCATCGGCTTCGTTTGGAGCTGCGATTATGATGTCGAAACCGTTGTCGGCGAAATAACGTATGTCGGCAATCTGTTTGTCATTGCTGTCATCGGCGGAGCGGATTTCAACAATGGCATTGTCGTGAAAAATCATCTCGCGGTTGATTTCCTCGTTCATCTTTGTACGCCAGTCGTCATCGCTGCATTGCGAGACACCGATGCGGTAGACCTTTGTTTCCTTGCAAGAGCTCAGGCCTCCGAAAAGAAATGAGAGTAAGAAAAGGGATAGGAGTGATGTGATGAATCTATGGATTTTTTGCATAATCATGGCATAGAATTTGAATCAGTTCCACAAATATAGTGGTTTTTCATAGTACATTTGTTGTGTAATGTATTAAAAATTAACGGAAACGACATTTTTGATATACTATGCAACATAAATTATACCGTAGCATGAATATAAACAGTAGCTTTGCAATGTCACAACCGAAAATCAACACGACAGTCATGAAATACTTCAATCATTTATCAACCAGTCTTCTTGCAGGGATGTTAGGCATAATGTCAATGAACGCTGCTGAAGGAATAGAAATCAATCATCTCGGAACCAACAACACGCTTGTCCGCGTGAGCGACGATGCACGCTATCTGCTTCTGCCGGTCGAGGAGAGTGTGGATGATGCTACGGTCAATGTCCTCCTCAACGGAAAGCCGGAGACTACCATATATGTGAGACTCGCACGCAACAAGGTGGACTATTATGTCCCCTTCGACATCTCGCGTTGCAAAGACAGTGAAGTTGTCCTGAACATTGTCACTGCGCAGGGTCGTTCGTCGGTCCGGGAGGCCAAGGAGGATGCCTGCTGGAAAACGATAAAGCTGAGTGACAATTTCGATACATCAAATGTTGAGAAATACCGTCCCGCATTTCACCATACGCCACTCTACGGATGGATGAACGATCCGAACGGCATGTTCTACAAGGACGGCACATGGCACCTCTATTATCAATACAATCCATACGGCTCGAAGTGGCAGAACATGACGTGGGGACATTCATCGTCGAAAGATCTCCTCAACTGGGAGCACCACGGCAATGCAATCGAGCCGAACGGACTCGGTTCGGTGTTCAGCGGAAGCTGTGTGGTCGACAAAGCCAACACCGCAGGATTCGGCAAGGATGAGGTCATAGCCCTCTATACTTCGGCAGGGATAAGCCAGATGCAGAGTCTCGCACACAGTGGCGACAACGGTGAGTCGTTTGAGATTTATCCCGGAAATCCGATTATCACTCTTGAAAGTGAGGCAAGAGACCCGAACATGTTCTGGAACGAAGAGACAAAGGAGTGGAACCTCCTTCTCGCTCATGCACTCGACCATGAGATGCTGGTGTTCACATCGCCTGACCTCAAGACATGGACTCTGCAGAGTGCCTTCGGCAAGGGAATCGGTGCGCAGGATGGTGTGTGGGAATGTCCGGATCTGATGTATCTTCCGGTCAAAGGCTCTGATGAGAAGAAATGGGTGCTCATCTGCAATCTCAATCCGGGTGGGCCGTTCGGTGGCAGTGCCACGCAGTATTTCGTAGGTGATTTTGACGGAAAGAGATTCACTGTCGACACTCCGGAGTCAGGTGTGGTCCCCACAAAGTGGATGGACTACGGCAAGGATCACTATGCGACCGTTTCGTGGAGCAATGCTCCGGATGACAGGAATGTGGTCATCGGCTGGATGAGCAACTGGCAATATGCTGCGGAGGTCCCGACCAGACAGTTCAGGAGCGCAAACACTCTTCCGCGCGATATTTCTCTCTTCAAAGGGAATGACGGTGAATACTACATGAGTGTCGAACCGTCGCCGGAAGTTGATGCTCTCCGTGACAAGAAGGTCACGGCCATTAAATCAAAGGGCATATCCAAAAAGGGGCTGAGCGTTTCGCTCCCGAAAGCCAATGACGGAATCTGCGAGATTGATTTCAGATTGAATTCCCCGAAGGGACAGCCGGTCACTGTGACTCTTTCCAATGCTGCCGGCGAGCATGTCGATATGGTTTTCAATCCTTCTGACCATACATTCAGTTTTGACCGCACTCAGAGTGGCCTGTCGGATTTCAGCCGGGATTTTCCTGCAAAAGTGACGGCGCCTACGCTGCGCGAGGGGACTTCGCAGTCCATCCGCATGTTCATTGACCGTTCAAGCATAGAGGTTTTTGACGGTGAAGGAAACTTCGCTCTTACCAACCTCGTGTTCCCGACCAGTCCTTATTCTACAATGACTTTTTCAACAGACGCAGGGAAAGCCACGCTCAATTCACTCGAAATTTACACCATCACTCCATCAACCAATAACTAATCCCGACCATGAATCAATCACAATCTTTAAATCTCGGGCGCAAAAGCACAATGTTGCAGATAATACCCGTGATGCTATGCTTTTTCGCGATGGGTTTTGTCGACCTCGTCGGAACTGCATCCAACTATGTCCAGAAAGACCTTGGCCTCACCGACTCACAGGCCAATCTCTTCCCCTCGCTCGTGTTTTTCTGGTTCCTGATTTTCTCGGTTCCGACCGGAATTCTGATGAACAGGATAGGACGTAAGCGCACGGTTCTCATCAGTCTTGTCGTGACAGCCTTGTCACTTTTTATTCCTATGTTTGGTGACAGCTACTATTTCATGCTCATATCATTCTCATTGCTCGGAATAGGAAATGCCATCATGCAGACATCGCTCAATCCTCTTGTGAGCAATCTGATTGCCCCCGACAGGCTCGCTTCCACCCTTACTTTCGGACAGTTCGTGAAGGCAATCGCATCGTTCCTCGCGCCTATCCTCGCCGCATGGGGTGCAACTTCAGCGGTAATCACCTTCGGTCTCGGATGGCGTGTGCTGTTCCCGATATATGCCGTCGTCAGCGTACTTTCAATATCCATGCTCGCCGCAACTCCGATTCAGGAGGAGCGTCCCGACAAGGCTTCCGGCTTCGGTGCATCGGTCAAATTGCTCGGTCGTCCGTTCATCCTTCTTTGCTTTATCGGCATCATGTGTCATGTCGGTATTGATGTCGGCACCAACACCACAGCTCCGAAAATCATCATGGAGCGTCTTGGCCTTCCTCTTGAGGAGGCAGGTTTCGCTACGGGAATTTACTTTATCTTCCGCACGGTCGGCAGCTTCCTCGGGGCTTTCATTCTCAGAAAAGTATCCTCCAAGTCATTCTTTGCGCTCAGCGTCGTCATGATGCTCGCGGCCATGGCTATTCTGTTTGTGTCTGAGTCCATCAATGTCATCTATGTTGCCATCGCATTCATCGGCTTCGGCAATTCCAATATTTTCCCCATCATCTTCTCTCAGGCTCTCAACAATACTCCCAAAGAGCAGAATGAGGTTTCGGGTCTGATGATAATGGGCCTTTTCGGAGGCACTGTCTTCCCTCTTGCCATGGGATATGCAAGCGACTTCTTCGGCGGACAGTTCGGCGCTGTAGGAGTAATGACCATCGGCGTGATATATCTTCTTGTTTACACTCTCAAAATCAAAAAATAATCCAACTTACCAATCATATAAATTAGAAACCATGAAAGGAACAGTAGTAGGTATGGGAGAAGCCCTTTGGGATGTTCTTCCTGAAGGCAAAAAAATCGGTGGCGCTCCCGCCAACTTCGCATATCATGTCTCTCAGTTCGGTTTGCCGAGCTGTGTGGTCAGTGCAGTGGGCGATGATGCCCTCGGCAATGAAATCCTTGAAAATTTTACCTCCAAGGGTCTGAACCATCTCATTGAGAAGGTTCCATACCCGACAGGAACCGTGCAGGTTGAGATTGATCAGGCCGGTATCCCGCAATATGAAATCAAGGAGAATGTGGCATGGGACAATATTCCTTACACCGCACGCCTCGAACAGCTTGCCGGCAATACGAAGGCCGTATGTTTCGGTTCACTTGCGCAGCGCAATGTCGTCTCGCGCAATACCATCAACCGTTTTCTTGACGCAATGCCCAAGGATGACAGCAATCTTATTGTCTTCGATGTCAATCTCCGTCAGGGTTTCTACAATAAGGAGATTCTTTGCGAGTCAATGAAGCGCTGCAATATCCTGAAGATAAACGATGAGGAGCTTGTCACTGTCAGCCGCATGTTCGGCTATCCCGGCATAGACCTTCAGGACAAGTGCTGGATTCTTCTTGGAAAATACAACCTGAAAATGCTCATTCTGACCTGTGGTATCAACGGAAGCTATGTGTTCACACCCGGAAATGTCTCTTTCCAGCCAACTCCTAAAGTCGAAGTTGCCGATACGGTAGGCGCAGGCGATTCATTCACAGCCGCCTTCATCGCAAGCATATTGAAGGGAAAATCCGTAGCTGAGGCTCATTCGCTTGCTGTCAGGACATCGGCCTTCGTCTGCACGAAGAAGGGTGCAATGCCGATTCTTCCCGCGGAATTCACAGATTGATTAGCGATTATAAGGTAAAAAAGAATTTGGTTTTAGGTATTATTTAATAATTGATTGTGGTATAATTTAGCAAGATAAGCGCTCAACGTCAGAATATTCGCAAGGCGGACAGATGCTATAATCCATGCAATGTCATTGAATTGCAGGAAGCATCTGTCCGCCTTGCGGATATTCTGACGTTTTGTGACGGCTGTGGGCGTGGATGGAGACAGGCGGCGTTGGCCTGCAGGCCGGATGCTGCTCTTTCGCTGCCGTTACGGAAAGTACGTTTTTTTACTTCTGATTTTCAGAGGCTGCCAGCGGGTTCCATCCCTGTGCGCGGAGGGGGATTTCGTTTCCGTCGCGTGTAATCATTGCGCAACCGAGGGAAGGCTTGGTGATGTGGCCGATGAGTTTCACTCCGGGAAGCTTTTCAATCTGCTCGTGATAGTGGAGAGGTACGGTGAAGAGGAGTTCATAGTCCTCGCCTCCGTTGAGAGCGGCGGTCACAAGGTTCATGCCGAGTTCCTCGGCCATGATTGCGGTCTGATAGTCGATGGGGATGCGGTCCTCATAGATACGGCAACCGGTGTCGCTTTGCTTGCAGATGTGGAGCAGTTCGGAACTGAGACCGTCGCTGATGTCCATCATTGCTGTGGGGACGATTCCGGCCTTGGCAAGCTCCTCGATGATGTCGCGTCGAGCTTCCGGTTTGAGTTGGCGCTCCACAAGGTATTCCTTGCCCTGGAACTGCGGGACGAAATCTTTCTGTCCGGCAGAGGCGACCTTCTCGCGTTCGAGCAGTTGCAGACCCATGTAAGCGGCGCCGAGGTCACCCGACACACAGATGAGGTCGGTGTCCTTCGCGCCGGAACGACTCACGACCTTGTCGGCCGGAGCCTCACCGATACATGTGATGGAAATAACGAGACCTTGACGCGACGAGGTCGTATCGCCTCCGACGAGGTCCACGCCGTAAAGCTCACATGCAAGGCGGATTCCGGAAAACAGCTCTTCGATATGTTCGACTGTGAAGCGTTTGGATATGCCAAGCGAGACAGTGATTTGTTTCGGGGTGCCGTTCATTGCATAGACATCCGAGAAGTTCACGATGGCCGACTTGTAGCCGAGATGTTTGAGGGGAACGTATGTGAGGTCGAAGTGTACGCCTTCGAGGAGAAGGTCAGTGGTGACGAGGATGTCGGTTTCGTGGTTACGCAGGACTGCGCAATCGTCACCTACACTCTTTACGGTTGAGGCGTTGACGGGTTTCAACCCGGCGGTGAGGCGGTCAATGAGACCGAATTCGCCTAATTCGGATATTTCCATAGTCAAGGAGTTTTGAAAAATGGTTCGATTTTGCGGAAATAGATACAGAAGGACAAAAGGGCATAAGAAACAAAAATGTTTACGCTATGATGGCGGTTATATCTGATTTGTTTCCGATGCTCTTTTGTCCTTCTGTATCTATTTTCTCAATTTAATTCAATAAATTTATGTGCTCGCTCAGCAGCGGTTGACAAGTTCCTTCATGATTTCAAGGCACTTGGGCTGCGCGATGAGTGCAGCCTGCTGAACCTCCTCATGGGTGGGAACCTGAGTGACATCCTTGCCGCCGAGGTCGGTGATGACGGAGATGCCGTAGACACGCATTCCGGCATGGTTGGCAACGATAACTTCAGGCACTGTCGACATGCCCACGCAGTCACCGCCGATGATGCGGTAGAATTCATATTCCGCAGGTGTCTCGAATGTAGGACCGGTGACACCGACATAGACGCCGTGCATCAGACGGATACCCTTTTCAGCCGCGATTTCGTCGGCGATGCGCATGAGCTCCTTGTCGTAGGCGTTGGTCATGGCGGGGAAACGGGTGCCGAGTTCATTGTAGTTCTTTCCGCGGAGGGGAGATTCGGGGAAGAGGTTGATATGGTCGGTGATTGTCATCACGTCGCCCACCTGGAATTCCTTGTTCATGCCGCCGGAAGCGTTGCTGACGAAGAGGGTGTCGACACCGAGTGCCTTGAATACACGCACGGGGAAGGTCACCTGCTTCATGTCGTAGCCTTCATAGTAGTGGAAGCGACCCTGCATTGCAATGACGCGCTTGTCGCCGAGTTTGCCGAAGATGAGATTGCCGCTGTGGCCTTCGACTGTCGATACGGGGAAATTGGGGATTTCCGAGTAGGGGATGTAAAGTTTATCTTCCATGTGATCCACGAGGGCACCGAGGCCGGTTCCGAGGATGATGGCTGTCTTGGGCATTTCTTCCACTTTGGTGCGGAGAAAATCTGCTGTCTGCTTGATTTGTTCTAACATGTTTCTTATGATATTGATGATTATAGATTCCGGCAAGAGTTCCTGTCAGTGTCGGGGCAAAACAATGGCTGCCGACAGGAGAGATGGGGACAATTGGCCGCTAAGATTTAAACAAGCGGGAATCACGGATGGTTTTTTCGAGCCCAGAAGTGAAGTCGGGTTCGCCACGGTCGATGAATTCCACCTTTATAGGCACATAGAAAATTGATTTTTTTAGCCTGTGGGGGAAGTAGGGGTTGTTGAGGATACGGACGGCATCCTTTTCGGTGGTGATGATGAATTTGTTTTTACCCTGAAGTTCATCATAAAGGCGCGCAATCTCCTCCATGTCCGACGATGTGAAGTTGTGGTGGTCGGTGAACCGTTTCAGCTTCACCTTTGCCTTGTGGCGGCGCAGGAAACGGACAAATGGCTTCGGGTTGGCCACTCCTGTCACGACGAGAATCGACGTGTCGGCATTCTGATGGTCAAGAGCGGGGATGTCGTGCGCTTCCTCGGGGAAGATGGGGACGAGGTGACCGTAGTTATAGCGTGAGAAATACAGCTTCTGATAGGGGAAAAGCTTGAGATTCTCCTCAAAGATGCGGTAGTCCATGGCCTTCATGTCGGGCGGACACTTTGTCACCACGACAATGTCGGCGCGGTTGAGGGCTCGGGCCGGTTCGCGCAGACGGCCGTAGGGGAGGAGCTTGTCCATGAAGACCGGGCGGTTGTACTCGGTAAGAATCACTGAGGCCGACGGTTTGACATAACGGTGCTGGAAAGCATCGTCAAGGATAATCATGTCGAGCTTCGGGTTGATTTCGCGCATCTTGCGGATACCCTCTGAGCGCTTCTCGCATACGGCCACAGTGATGTCCGGGCCGAACTTGCGGTAAATCTGGTATGACTCATCGCCGATGTCCTCGGGGCGCGACTGAGGTGTGGCAAGGACGAAACCTTTTGTCGCACGTTTGTAGCCGCGTGACAGGACACCTATATTATATCTGCCGAGGAAGGATTCGACGATGTATTCCACATGCGGAGTTTTGCCGGTACCGCCCATTGCGATATTTCCTACCACAACGATGGGGACGTCAAACTCCTGCTGTTTGAGCATACCGTACTCAAACATCTTGTTGCGTGCGGCAATTCCCACCCCGTAAAGTCGCGAGATTGGATAGAGCAGGAGCATGGATAAGAGTTTGCTACGGGCCAAAATAAAATATATGGAAATTATGAATATTAAAATGAATCGGAATTTCCCGGAGGGACGGCAATCGCGGCCTGGATTTTTCAGCCACGAAAACCGTGCAAATCAGGGAAAAGCATCAGAGCGACACTTCCACGAAGTCCATGCGGCACTGGAGGGCCGACATGCCTTTGATGCGGTTGATGGTGTCGTAGAGCGAGGCCATGTCGCCGAGCTCATCACGCACAAGCGACGTTTTCAGCTCGTTGCCGGCTTCGATGAGAGGTGCATACCACTTCTGTTTGGGATTGGGGAAGGTGCTGACGGTGTAGGACTCCACGTTCAGGCGCTTTGCCATGT
Organism: uncultured Muribaculaceae bacterium; assembly: GCA_947381945.1. Taxonomy (GTDB): domain Bacteria; phylum Bacteroidota; class Bacteroidia; order Bacteroidales; family Muribaculaceae; genus Duncaniella. The sequence goes on along the minus strand of CANCXM010000015.1, from coordinate 45,226 downwards.
CGGCGAGAGCAGCGTCAAGTCCGCCGAGTTCATCCACGAGACCAAGTTTGAGAGCCTCACGACCGTCCCACACACGGCCTTCGCCAATCATCTTGATGGAGTCCTGTGAGATATGACGGCCTTCGGCGCAACGTTTGGTGAAAAGGTCATAGCCGCGCTCGACATAGCTCTGCATTGCAGCAGCCTGTGCCGGAGTCATCGGATCCATGATAGAGGGGAAGTTTCCGTTGGCATTTGTCTTGACGGTTCCGGTATTGATGCCGAGTTTGTCGGAGAGAAGACGGTGGGCGTTGGGAATCATGCCGAAAATGCCGATAGAACCTGTGAGGGTCACGGGCTGTGCGAAAATCTTGTCAGCTCCGGAGCTGATGTAGTAGCCACCTGATGCTGCATAGTCGGCCATTGAGACATAGAAAGGCTTGCCGGTGAGTTTCTTGAACTGTTCGAGAGCTTCCCAGATCTGTTCGGATGCGAATGCGCTTCCGCCGGGAGAGTTGACATACATGATGAGAGCATCAATGTCGTCGTTTTCGGCAAGATCAAGGATTTCGGGAACCATGTCTTTTGCGACAATTCCGTCGCCGCTGTTATCAGTGATGTCGCCGCAGGCATAGAGCACGGCGATGTTGGCACCCTTGCCGTCGCCAACCTTGTCGAGATCAGCGCTCTTGGCATAATCTGCAGTTGAAACGTAGGCAATATCCTTGATTTTCTCGCGGTCGGTGAGATTGGCGAGCTTTTGGTCAAATTCGTGACGGTAGGTGAGGCCATCGACAATTTTCTCTGCGATATAGCCTTCTGCGGGTTTGGCAAAAACGAAGTTGTCGGCCCAATCGTTGACTTTAGCTGCGTCCACTCCGCGTCCTTCGGCAATAGCGGAGCTGACAGTCTGCCAGATGTTGTCGAGATAGAGCTGCTGCTGTTCGCGCGAAGGCTCGCTCATGCCGTCGAGGATGAAAGGCTCGACAGCGCTCTTGTAGGTGCCGACTTTCACCACCTGTACATCCACACCTACTTTCTCAAGAAGCCGGTGGAAATAGAGGGTGGTTGCTGCAAGGCCGTGGACATCCACTTCTCCGACGGGATTTATGAATAGACTGTCGGCTGTGGCTGCCGCAACGTAGTAGTCTGCTTGGCTGTAAGAGTCGGAATAAGCGTAGATCCACTTTTCAGGAGCATTTTTCTTAAAATCCTTGAGAGCCTCAACGATTGCCGAGAACTGGGCAAGTCCGGCCTGGGCACCGGCACATTTGAGGTAGATGCCTTCGATGCGGTCATCAGACGCAGCCGCTCTGACAGAACCGGTGATGTCTGACAGGATCTGGTAGTCCGTGTCGTCACCACGCACCAGATTCATGATGTCGAGGTTGGGCTGACGGTCGAGGATCTGACCTGACAAGTCGACTGTAAGGACAGAGCGGTCCTTGATATTAACTGTCGATGAGCCGACGGATGAAGCCATGGCTGCACCGAGAACAATGAAAATTCCGATTACGGCAAGCATCAATGAAAACCAGATGCCGGCAAGAGTAGCGAGAAAAGAGATGAAAAATTTCTTCATTCGTAAACGATTGATGTGAATGATTGATAACGCTAAAACTCTACAAAATTACGACATCGTGAGGTGAATAACAAATTTTTAGCCGATATTAAATAGGTAAATGGTAAACAAAGTCAAAAACAATACTTATAGTGGATGGAAAACGTTGGTGTGGTATGATGGATGGCGGGCTAACTGACTGTAGCCAAACAGTGAACAGTAATTGTGAAAAGTGATACTTTTTTAACATAATTATGTCAAAAATAGTCAAGTTGGACGGTAAGTGTGCAAATTTTGCTTTCGTAATTGAAATTAATGTATAACTTTGCAAAAAAGCGGTCGGGAAATGTGGATGAATAGCCTACGACCGGAACACCTTATTGTAATCTAAGTGAAATTGCCATGAATAAGATTATCACCGAAATCACCCCTCTGTCGGAAAAGGATTGCTTCTACCTGATTGACAGATATAAAGACCGGTTCACATATCCTGTTCACCGTCACGGTGAATATGAGCTGAATTTTGTGTCGAACTGTGAGGGGGCGAGGAGAGTTGTCGGGGATTCAATCGAAACCCTTGGGCAATACGACCTTGTGCTGATTGGAAACGGCATAGAGCACGGATGGGAACAGCATGAGTGTACGAGTGACAAAATACGCGAAATCACGATACAATTTTCACCTGACCTCTTCGGAGAGACGCTTCTGGCGAAGACACAGATGTCGAGCATCCGCCGTATGCTTGAAATCAGTTCCAACGGTGTGGCTTTTAATTTCGAGGGAATCATGAGGGTCTATCACAAGCTCGATAATCTGACCAAGATTGAGTCGGGTTTCTACAGGATGATTGAGCTCATGTCCATACTCCATGAACTCGCTGAGGATGGTCACTACCGCCGTCTGTCAAGTTCATCGTTCGCGTCGCTCAAGCCTGTCGGCGACAGTCGCCGTGTCCGCAAGGTAAAGGACTACATAAACTCACATTATAAGGAGGAGATACGCCTCAACGAACTGGCCGACCTCGTCGGGATGACTCCGACGGCTTTCAGCCGCTTCTTCAAACTGCGCACCGGACGGTCGATTTCCGACTATGTGATTGACATCCGTCTCGGACATGCAACCCGTCAGCTTGTCGACTCCACTACTTCCGTCTCGGAAATCTGCTATGGCTGCGGTTTCAACAATGTCTCGAATTTCAACCGCATCTTCAAAAAGAAAAAAGGGAACTCCCCGAAGGTGTTCCGCGAAATATATCAGCACCACAAGGTGCTCGTGTGAACCGACGCAATACAATCCGCCACAATCATCTCATTTTCTTGCCTATATATTAAATATGAAATCACTTTTGCTATCCATTGCATCCGCAATTGCCGTGACCGGTTTCGTTGCCTGCGGCTCGAATGCCCGTCAGACAGAGAATAATTCCGATGCCGATTCGTCGGCTGTCGCTTTCGTCAAACCTCTCCATGTTGAAGGGACTGCGCTTCTGAACTCTGAGGGTGACACCGTTGTCCTCACAGGTCCTTCGCTCGGTTGGCATTCAAACTGGGGCCGTTTCTACAATGAGGGGACAGTGAAAGCCGTGAAAGAGAAATGGGGTGCCAACATCGTCCGTGCTGCCATCGGTGCCCATCCTTCGGGTGACTGTGTCAACGGCTATTCGGTTGATTCGGCCAATGCCGTAAATCTTGCTATGAAGGTGATTGATGCCGCGATAGCCAATGACATGTATGTCATCTGCGATTGGCATTCCCATAAAAATACTCTTGCCTATGCCAAGAATTTTTTCAGTGTGATTACTGAAAAGTATGGTGATTCCCCCAACGTGCTTTATGAGATATGGAACGAACCCCTTGAAATCCAATGGCAGGAAATCAAGGACTATGCTCAGGAGCTTGTGCCGGTAATCCGCAAGAATGCTCCCGGATCTGTCGTCATTGTCGGTACACCCAAGTGGGACCAGGATGTTGATGTGGCTGCCGAATCACCTATAGAAATGCCGAATCTGCTCTATTCGCTCCACTATTATGCCGGAACCCACAAGGACTGGAACCGAGAAAAGGCCGAAAAGGCGATTGCCGCCGGACTTCCGCTGATAATATCTGAATGTGGTTCGATGGACCACACGGGCGACGGACCGATTGACTATGAGTCGTGGGCCGAGTGGATGGATTTTGCGAATCGCCATAAACTTTCGGTTCTGATGTGGGACATAGCTGATAAAAACGAAAGTTGCTCGATGATTTCATCCACGGCTTCCGACAATGGCATGGAATGGACCGAGGATGACCTTAAGGAATGGGCAAAGCTCGCGAGGAAGACTTGCGCGGAACGCGCTGCGCGCAAATAAAGTATAGAGTATAAAGTATAGAGTATAGAGTGCTAAGGATAAAGTATTAAGTATTTAAGTGCTGTTTTGTGGGTGCTTGAATATTGAATTTGAGAGGGCTATGAATAAGAAGTTTTTACCTTTGTTTCTTTTGTCTCTGCCTTTTGCGGTGGAGGGTGTGGAATTGCCGGATATTATCAGTGACAATGCCGTGCTTCAGCAGAATTCTCAGGCGAAGCTCTGGGGTTGGGCTGAGCCGGGAAAGACTGTGACTGTCACGCCGTCGTGGGGTGACGGGAAGGTCTATACAGCCAAAGCGGATTCGAAAAACGGAAGATGGGAGGTCAGCGTGGCTACTCCGGCTGCCTCATTTACTCCGCAAAGCATACGGTTTGACGATGGCACAGCTCCCGTGAGCATCGGCAATCTCCTCATCGGTGAGGTGTGGTTCTGTTCAGGTCAGTCAAACATGGAGATGCCTTTGCGTGGATTCTGGTGTCAGCCTGTCGAGGGTGCTGCCCAAGCGATAGCCTATTCCGGCAAATATCCCGGTATCCGCGTCGCCACTGTGCCCAAGAAGGCCGCATATATCCCTCAGGAGCGTGTCGAGGGGAAATGGCAACTGTCAAAACCGGAAAATGCAGCCGATTTCTCGGCGTTGGCCTACTTCTTCGCCACATCTCTGACAGATATGCTCGATGTTCCGGTCGGGATTATCAGCTGTGCCTACGGCGGTTCGAAGGTTGAAGGCTGGATGCCCAAGGAAAAGCTTGATACATATCCCGGATGGGATATGGCCAAGGAGGAAAATGACCCGGCCATCAACGAATGGGAGCGCATCGGTGTGATGTATAACGCTATGCTCCGTCCTGTGGTAGGCTACACCGTCAAAGGTTTCCTCTGGAACCAAGGTGAATCCAACGTGGGTCGTCACGATGAATATCCGTCACATCAGCGCGACATGGTGGAGATATGGCGCAATGAATGGGGCAATAAGGATCTGCCGTTCTATTTCGTCGAACTTCCCGGCTGGAAATATGGCGACGGAGAGGAGACTGCCGCGGCCTATTTCCGCGAATGTCAGCACCGTGCTGCGGAAATGATTCCCAACAGCGGGATTGTCTGCACAAGCGACCTTGTCTATCCTCATGAGCTTGAGGACATTCACGCATCGAAGAAACGCGAGATAGGGGAGAGGCTTGCTTTCATGGCCGCGTCGCGCACCTACGGTCTTCCGGGTATCCCACACACATATCCCTCCTACAAATCCGTGGAACTCAACGGCCCGACTGCACTTCTACGCTTTAACAATGCCGATGCCGGACTGAACCCCAACATGAACCTTCCCGGATTTGAGGTGGCCGGTGCCGACAAGGTGTTCTATCCCGCTACTGCTACGGAGGACTGGAATGAACGCACAGTCACCGTAAGCTCCGATAAGGTCAAGGATATAAAGGCCGTCCGCTACTGTTTCAAGAACTTCGCGGTAGGCCGGATGAAGGATATGTATGGAATGCCTCTGATTCCGTTCCGCACGGATGACTGGGACGACGCGAAACGCGCCCCGGCCACGGAAAATCCGCAGGATTGATGTGTTGTGGCTCTTCTGCCATTACTTTTGAAGGCTCTGCATACCGATTTCGATGATTTACTCTTACCATAACGTTTACAATTTCTAAGATAAAACAAATTATTTTCTAACCCAGCTATCCTGTAGCTTTAATTCTCACTGGAGCAAAGTTAAGCATGGAAACTGCCTCAAAAGGTGTGATAATACAAACTGCAGGGTCAAAAATCTCAGTACACATGAAAACTTACAGACGCATGATGTTTGCCGCCCTCTCAGCTATCGCTATAAGTTCCTGTGGTGGCGCGGGAGGTGGCAAGTCATCGACCGACACTGAAAACGGAAGAGCTGATTTCGTGACTGTCCGCGACGGAGAGTTCCGTCTTGGTGATTCCACCTACCGGTTCATAGGCACAAACTTCTGGTATGGTCCAATCCTCGCATCGGAAGGGCGTGGGGGTGACCGCGAACGCCTTGCGCGTGAGCTTGATTTCCTGCAGGAACTCGGAGTGACAAATCTGCGTGTACTTGCAGGCGCCGACGGTGCCGAGGGGCTTGCATCGCATGTTGAACCGACCTTGCAGACGGCTCCGGGTGTCTATAACGACACTCTCCTCCGTGGACTTGACTATTTTCTCGCAGACCTTGAAAAACGCGGGATGAAAGCCGTCGTCTATCTCAACAACGCCTGGGAATGGAGTGGTGGTTTCTCCACCTATCTTGAGTGGGCAGGAGCGGGGAAAGCCGTCAATCCTGCCGATGCCGGCTATCCGGCCTATATGGCCTACGCCTCGAATTTCGTGCGCAACGACTCTGCCCGTGCGCTTGCAGCGAAGCATGTCGAGAATATCGTGACCCGTGTCAACACCGTCACCGGCAAGCCCTACACGGAATCCCCTGCCATAATGGCTTGGCAGATAGCCAACGAGCCTCGTCCCTTTGCCGAAGAGAGTATGCGCCCCTTCGCAGAGTGGATTGGCGAGACGGCACGTCAAATCAAGAAGTTTGACGGAAACCATCTTGTGTCGGTTGGCAGCGAGGGTTCGTGGGGGTGCGAGAACTCCATAGACCTTTGGAATGAAATCCATGCCATTCCGGAGGTAGACTATGCCACAATACATATATGGCCCTACAACTGGAGTTGGGTGCGTCCGGAGAATCTCGCCGACAGCGTAGAGAAAGCCATCGCCAACACAGACGCATATATAGGTGAGCATTACAGAAGCCTCGCCGAAACTCTTGGCGCTACCGGTGGCAAGGGCACGTCAAAGCCGATTGTGCTCGAAGAGTTCGGCTATCCGCGCGACGGAATGGCCTTCGCTCCCGGTTCGGCAGTCGATGGGCGCGACAGATACTACCAATTCGTATTTGATGAGGTTTGCGAAGGGGGGCGTCTGGCGGGTGTCAATTTCTGGGCATGGGGCGGTTATGCACAACCCGCTCATGAGAGCTGGCAGCGGGGCGATGACTACACCGGTGATCCCGCTCAGGAAGCCCAAGGGTTGAACTCGGTTTTTGTCGCCGATTCGACGACGATTGCTATAATTCGCAAAGGAGTGTCAAAACTACACTAATTTTAGCATATTTTGCATTATCGCGTCAGGATGCAAAAATATGTCATTAGGTGATAAAAAAGTGTAAGTCTTAATGAAGGCTTTGCACTACTTTTGCCGTATCAGATTCTTGCAGATAAAACAACGCACAATTCAGACAACTATACTGGCCCTAAAATATAATTACCAGGAATATTAATCTCTTACCTTAAAATTGCAATATGAAAACCAGAATTTTTGACCTTCGAGGTCTGCTGACGGCCATGATGCTGTGCGTCATGCTATCCGCCGTTGCCCAGGTCTCAGTGAAAGGTATCGTGCAGGATAAGTCGGGCGAACCGCTTATCGGTGCGACAGTGCAAGAGAAAGGCAATTTGGCCAACGGTACCGCTACCGGTATCGATGGCGACTTCGCGTTGAAAGTGAAGTCGGCCAAAGCCACTCTCGTAGTTACTTACGTCGGTATGAAACCGCAGGAAGTGGCCCTCAACGGTCGCACTGATGTCACCGTCACTCTTGAGGATGACTCGGAAGTGCTTGACGAGGTGGTTGTTGTCGGCTACGGTACCATGAAGAAGAGCGACCTTGCGGGAGCTTCCTCATCGCTCAACGAGGATGCCATGCGTGGTTCGGTCATCACCAACCTTGATCAATCTCTACAGGGCCGTGCGACAGGTGTGCAGGCCGTTTCGACTTCCGGTGCTCCCGGTTCGTCATCGTCAATCCGTGTGCGTGGTCAGGCCACCATCAATGCCAATGCCGAACCTCTCTATGTGATTGACGGTGTCATCGTGCAGGGTGGCGGTAATTCAGGTTCTGACTTCGGTCTGGGCGATGCTCTCGGCAACGGTAAGGTGTCGACCGTATCACCTCTTTCCACCATCAACCCCTCCGACATTGTCTCGATGGAAATTCTCAAGGATGCCTCTGCAACCGCCATCTATGGTGCGCAGGGCTCCAACGGTGTCGTGCTCATCACCACCAAGCGCGGTAAAGCGGGTGAGGCTAAGTTTACATACGACGGTATGGTTGCATGGCACCATCAGACCGAACGCCTCGACATCATGAATCTCCGTGAGTATGCCGAGCTTTACAATGATTTCGCTTCGCAGGGCTATGTGAAGACTAATGACTATTACAGCGATCCCTCGATTCTCGGCAAGGGTACAAACTGGCAGGATGCCATGTTCCGCACAGCTTTCCAGAATCAGCATCAGATTTCGGCACAAGGTGGAACAGATAAAGTGTCGTACTATGTTTCCGGTTCCTATATGAATCAGGAAGGTACGCTCATCGGTTCTGACTTCGAACGCTTCTCCTTCCGTGCCAACCTCGACGCGCAGCTCAAATCCTGGTTGAAACTCGGCATGTCGGCCACCTACGCCGATACCCGTGAAAACCTCAAGCTCGCCGACGGTGAGCAGGGTATCATCTACTATTCGCTCTCTACGCTTCCAGATATCCCTATCTATGACGTCGACGGAAACTATTCGTCAATCGTCCGCGAGGGTTATACCAACCCCAACCCCATTGCGCTTGCCATGCTCGACAAGATTGAACTCCGCCGTAAGAAACTTTCCGGTAACTTCTTCTTTGACGTGACACCGATAAAGAATCTCCTTTGGCACGCCGAGTTCGGCTATGATGTCAGCAATTCAAAGGGCGACCGCTTCAAACCGACTGTCGATCTCGGCACATGGGTGCGCGCAAGCAACGAAAGCGCCATCGCCAAGAACGATTCATGGTTCTGGCAGTTGAAGAACTATATCACCTATTCCGGCGAATGGAGCAAGCTGAGCTACACTGCCATGATTGGTCAGGAATGTTGGGAGTCTTCCTGGAACAACACAAGCATCTTTGCTTCCGGTCTTCCTTCAAATGAAGTCCACAATCCTGCCTTGGGCAACAAGAACTCATATAATATCGGTGAAAGCTTCGGCAGTTCGGCAATGGCCTCTTTCTTTACCCGTGAGACCCTCAACTGGGATGGCCGCTATATGCTGACCTATACCTACCGTTATGACGGTTCCTCAAACTTCGGTCCCGACAACCGTTGGGCCGGTTTCCACTCCGTCGCAGGAGCATGGCGTTTCAGCAATGAGAAATTCTTCTCCGGTCTGAGCGAGTGGTTCAACAACGGTAAACTCCGTCTCGGCTGGGGCCAGACAGGTAATGCCAACATCGGTGGTTATAAGTGGGGTACATCCATGTCGCGTATGCCGTCGGCTCTCGGTCTCGGCTACCGTCCCGCCAACATTCCCAACACTGCAGTGAAGTGGGAAACTCAGGAACAATGGAACCTCGGTCTTGACCTTAACTTCTTCAACAACCGACTCAATCTTGTGGCCGATGCCTACATCAAGACCTCGAAAGACATGCTCATGTCGCTTCAACTCCCATCCTATATGGGTACTCTCGGCAACGGCTCTTCAGCGCTCGCATCGCCGATGGGTAACTATGGTGAGATTGAGAACAAGGGTTTTGAAATCGAACTCACAGGTCGTCCCTTCGTAGGCGATTTCGAGTGGGAATCGAGCATCCAGTTCTCTTTCAACCGCAACGAACTCAAGGCCCTTTCAGGCACAAGCAACGCGCAGCTCGTCGGCTACGGCCAGTGGAGTGACGTGGTTTCAGTTTCGGAAATCGGTCAGCCCCTCTACAATTTCTACGGCTACAAGGTCGACGGTGTCTACCGCGACTTCGAGGATATCAAGAACTCACCCCACGATGTGGCGACATATCCTTCCGACGGTGTGTTCAACAAGAGCAACACCGTGTGGGTAGGTGACCTCAAATACAAGGACGTGAGCGGTCCCGACGGCAAGCCCGACGGTATCATCGACGAGCATGACCGCACTGTCATCGGCAATCCCATGCCTGACTTTACTTTCGGTTGGACCAACACCTTCCGCTACAAGAATTTTGACCTTTCAATCTTCCTCAATGGCTCGTATGGCAATGATGTCATGAACTATCTCTCGATTAACATGACGAGCATGAAGTCGACGTGGACCAACCAGCTCCGCACTGTCAATGACCGTGCACAGCTCGTTCCGATTGATCCTACAAAGGTTTATCCTGCCGGACAGAACTGGTATGACGACATTCAGAATGTCCGCGTGGCAAACTGGAAGACCAACACACCCGCTGCGCGCCTCAATGACCCTGCCGACAATGACCGCATCTCGGACCGCTACATCGAGGATGGTTCCTACATCCGTCTGAAGAACATCACCTTCGGCTACACCTTCCCCAAGAAGTTGCTCCAGCGTCTGCGCATCGAGAATCTCCGTCTCTACTGCAACCTCCAGAACCTCCACACCTGGACCAAGTATAAGGGCTATGACCCCGAGGTCGGTGCTTCTACCCAGGATTCATCAGGTCTGGTCTACGGTCTTGACTTCGGACGCTATCCTTCGCCGACCACCTATTCTTTCGGATTAAATCTCTCATTCTAATCCTTAATCAGTGACAAAATCATGAAAATATTCAGCACAATAAAATATACAGCCGTCGTCGCTGCCTTTGGTCTGGGGCTCACTTCCTGTGATGACTTCCTGAACCGTCCTGCCGAGGATAACTACAACGCAGGGAATTTCTATCAGAACGATGAGCAGTGTTATCAGGGTGTCAACTACCTCTACAATTCTCCGTGGTATGACTTCCAGCGCGGTTTCATCAAAGTCGGCGAGGTGCTTTCAGGCAATATGTACTGGGGCAGTTCTCCCTACCTGACATTCACCATCAACGGCACGGATGAGGACCTCGTCAACATGTCGTGTTCACTTTGGGCGGCAATCGGTCATGCCAATACCGTCTATAACTACATTGGAGCAGCCTCCGGACCGAGTCAGACAGTGAAGAACTATACTCAGGGCGAGTGTCTGACATGGAAGGCAATGGCCTACTTCTACCTTGTCCGTACGTTCGGCGATGTGCCCATTATTCACGACAATACCGCCGAGATTGGAGCCGGAACCTACAGCACAAAGTTCAAGGTTCAGCGTGCCGATGTCTACGAATACATCATCATGACTCTCGAAAAGGCCATGGAGCTTCTTCCCCCGAAGGCTGCGAAAGGCCGCATTGACTACTACTGTGCCGAAGCACTTCTTGCCAAAGTCTATCTGACCCGTTCGGGACTCGGACAGAATGGGTCGCGCGTTCAGTCAGACCTTGATATGGCCGCAAAACTCGCAAAGGATGTCATCGACAACTCAGGCCGTCATCTGCTTGACAACTATGCTGATGTGTTCCGTCTTGCCAATAACGACAGCGAGGAATCACTCATCGCATGGCGCTGGAGTGCCGGACGTGATCCCTGGACTCAGCAAAACACTCTTCAGAGCGACCTTGCTCCGGTTGGTTTCGACGAGTTCGGTGACTGCTGGGGCGGCTACGGAGGCCCGTCGGTTGACCTTCAGGATGCCTTTGGTATTGACATCATCAATACTAATCCGGCAATGCGCATCGATACAGATACCCGCCGCAAGGCTGTGATGATGCTTCCCGGTGACAAATATGAATATTTCTGGACAAACAAGGGCGGTTTCGATGTGTTGAAATTCTGCTACGATACTGAGGACTACGGCAAAGGCGGTCCCGGTGAATGGCAGTCGCCCACAGGTGCCTACAACGTGAAGCATCTCTATGGTAACAATGCCGACCATGAGGCTGCGACCGGTGTCTCGGCAGGCAATATGTACAATCAGCTTGCCACTCATATCCTTCGTCTCAGCGATGTCTATCTGATTTATGCCGAGGCCGTGCTTGGCAACAGCTCCGAGACTTCCGATGCTTCTGCTCTCGCGGCGTTCAACTCAGTGCGTGGCCGTGCGATTCCCGGTTCCACTCCTTACACAAAGATAACTTTCGATGATGTCTGGAAAGAACGTCGTCTGGAGCTTGCCGGCGAAGGTGACCGTTGGTATGACTATGTGCGCCTCGCCTACTACGACACCCAGCGTGCAATCAACGAACTCGTCGGTCAGCGCCGCAATTCATACTGGAATCTCAACCAGCTTTTCAAATATTACTATGAGAATGGCGTTTGGGATGTCTCGAAGGCCGCAGCTGCAAACGATGGTGCTGAAGCCGGTTACGATGAGACGACAGCAGCTCCCAATGTGACAGCTTCGAGCTTCACACTCCCCTTCCCGACCACCGACACCGCGCTCAACAAGAACCTCCTTGCTGATCCTATCCACGAGGAAGTGCGCGAACTCTATGCCTACTAACCCTTAAACCGTAAGCGTAAACACAATGAAAACTGTATTCAACAATAAATGGTTTCTCGGCATGGCTGCCGTGGCACTCGGTCTGACAGCCGTCTCTTGCGAGGACCAGCCCGACAAGTTTGAGCTTACCTCGGGCAAACCGGTGGTGAAATATATCCGTCCGGCCGGAGCTGCAGCCTCCGATTCACTCCTGACAGGTGCCTATCTCGACAATCTCATCTGCATTGTGGGCGACAACCTGACTTCAATCCACGAACTCTACTTCAACGACCAGAAGGCTGTCCTCAACACAAGCTATATCACTGACCATACTCTCCTTATCGCCGTCCCCGGTGGTATTCCTGACGTTGTCACCAACAAAATCTACATGGTGACCAAGAACGGTGATACCGTGGACTATGATTTCAATGTCCTTGTCCCCGGTCCGTCGGTCCGTTCGATGTCATGTGAATATGCTCCCGCAGGAAGCGAAGCCACCATCTATGGCGATTATTTCATCGACGATCCCAATGTGCCTCTGACCATATCAATGGCCGGCAATGTCAATGTTCCTTCCGAGAACATCACATCAATCTCCAAGACAGCCATCAAGTTTATCGTACCGGACAATGCTCCCGCGGGCTACATGAACGTCAACACCATCTATGGTACCGGACGTTCGGCATTCCAGTTCCGCGACAGCCGTAACATCCTTTTCGATTGGGACGGTTCGCACGGAGGTCTGACGACCGGCCACGGTTGGCGCAACGGTATGATTCACGAGCCGGGAGCCGATGCCGGAATCGAGGCTATTGACGGCAACTACCTCTACTTCGGTGGTGCCGACATGCTCGGTGATATTGGCGGCACATGGGCGGAAGATCAGTTCTGTATGAACTACTGGCCCGAACCCTCGGCAGGATTCCCCTCCCTTAAGGATATGCCTGATTTCGCTGAGATGCTCGCCGACTATGGTGTGGATAATCTTCAGGTGAAATTTGAATGTCTGGTTCCTTCGTCCAATCCATGGTCGTCATCTGCACTGCAGGTGATGTTTACTCCGTCATCAATGGTCGATTACGCGAACGGAAGCAATGGTTATTACAGCGAAGCTACTTTACCGCGAGGTCTGTGGAATCCATGGCAGACCACAGGTTCGTTCACGACCGATAATCAGTGGCAGACTGTCAGTCTTGCCCTCAACACCTTTACCTACACCCACGAAGGCGGTTCAGCCGGAAAGTTGAACGCAAGCTATTTCGACGGCCTGACCCTCTTCGTATGGCACGGCGGCGTGGCCGGCACTGACTGTTCACCCGTCATCTGCATTGACAATTTCCGCGTAGTGCCCATTGAATAATATCCAAAGAATATCATCATGAAAGCAATAAATAAACTCACGGCTGCCGTAATGGCATCCCTGATGCTGATGTCAGGATTCGCATTCACTTCCTGCGATGACGATGACGACGATTTCAGCACCGAGCAATATGTCGGAGGTGTCTCGCTCAATGTTTTCGGCCCCTGTCCGGTGGCGCGTGGCGGTGAGCTCCGTTTCCTTGGCTCAGGCATGAAGCACATCCAGTCAATCACTCTTCCTGGTTCAGGCGGCATTACTGACATAAAAGTGATTTCCGACAATGAAATCCGCATCACTGTTCCGCAGGATGCGATGCCGGGCTATGTGGTGCTCCACTCCTCCAAAGGCGACATCACCACAAAGACTCTTCTTTCCTTTACCGAACCGATCTCTCTTGACAAGGTTTCGCCCCTTACTGTCAAGGCCGGTGACGTTCTCACTCTCACCGGTGATTATCTCAATCTGATTTCCGAAGTGATTTTCGCGGATGATGTTGCTGTTTCCGAGGAGGAATTCACTTCTCATTCACGCTATGAAATCAAGCTCCCCGTGCCTGCTGAAGCTCAGTCCGGCAAAATCATCCTCAGCGACGGTGCGGAGATTCCCAACTGGATTTACTCAGAGGATGAACTTACAGTCACTCTCCCTGCGGTTGCCGATGTCCTCGACCTCACCGGTGCTAAACCCGGCGAGACTGTCACAGTCACTGTCAGCAACGTTGATCTCGTGACTAAAGTCATCATGCCTAATGACGATGAGGTTGAATTTACTGTCGACGGCGACAAACTTTCGTTCATTCTTCCTGCCAACGTCACCGACGGAACCATCTGCATGGTGCCCGCCTCAGGCGTTAAAGTTGCTGTCGCGACTATCGGCGTTGCCCTTCCCGGAGATGTCGTGGCCGAACCCGCCGCTGATGTGTGGGCCGGAGATGTCGTGAAGTTCAAAGGTGTCAACATGGAACTTGTCACCTCCGTGACCTTCCCCGGTGTCGCTGATGCTGTCGAACCCTCTGAAAAGTCAGCTACTGAAATCTCGGTGACTGTTCCGGAAGGAACTCAGAGCGGCAATGCCATCCTCTCGACCGGTTCAGGTGCAGGTATCGAGGTCGCTATCTCAACACTCAAGCCTGAGGCCGTGGCCTACAATCCTTCGCCTGCGGCCCTTGCCGGTGCATTGACCGTCAGCGGACGCAATCTTCAGCATGTCGCATCCATCACATTCGCAGGCTCGACGACTGTCGAGGTTGCAAATCCGTCGGCAACGGAATTCACGCTCACGGTTCCCGCAACCCTCTCGGCCGGAAGCAACACTGTGACCCTCACTCTTACCAACGGAGAGACAGTCGAAGTCGCTGCCATCGAACTTTCAGCTCCCGAATGTGCCTACGCTACAGTCCTTCCCGGAGAGGAGACTGAAATCAATGCCGGTGAGACCTTCATCATCACCATCGCCAATGCCGACAAGCTTACTGGCGTGAAGGTCAACGGCAACAATGTCCAGTATATCCTCAACGGTGACCGCCTTATCATACAGGTACCCGAAAACGCAGGTAAGAACAGCAACTTCACTCTTGTTTCATCAAACGGTGAAATCAGCTATGACATCGCGGTCATTCCCGCAACCCATGTCGAGAATGTCATCTTCAATCAGGTCATCAACCTTGACTGGAGCGGCGACGAGGGTGTCAACAAGTTCCGTATCTACAAGGAATCCTTCGAAGGTGTGCCCTCAGGTGCAAAACTTGTGTTCCACATCACTCCTGCAGGGGATGCTCCTCAGATTCAGGTCAACGATGCCAACTGGGGTACCATCGTGACTCTCGAACCGGCGGTTGATGCTACTCTTGCGGAAGTCGAACTTACAGCTGATGTACTTAGCCGCATTCTCGGTACCGACGACGGATGGAGCACTACCGCTCTCGTCATCCAAGGTCAGCAGTGTGTTGTCAGCAAGGTTCATGTCGAGTGGGAGAATTCTCTCGAAACCGTCATCTGGGATGCCGGTTGGACATGCTCCGGCTGGGGTGGAAACCAGGATCTCGCATGGGGCGGCTATGACTGGTCAAGTGTGAAACCCGGACAGATTCTTCGTCTCTATCTCACGCCTCTCGTGGCTGAAGGTGAATGGTGGTGTGTATCTATCCGTCACGCTGACAACTGGGGCAATCTGCCGGCTCCTTTCCCCGCTCAGTTCGACACTCCTGCATCGCCTCTCGAAATCGTCCTTGAATCATACATCATCGATGATCTCGTTGCCTCAAACGGCCTTGTTATCACGGGCGATGGCTACACGGTCAATAAGATTACAATAGAATAATAA
Organism: uncultured Muribaculaceae bacterium; assembly: GCA_947381945.1. Classification (GTDB taxonomy): domain Bacteria; phylum Bacteroidota; class Bacteroidia; order Bacteroidales; family Muribaculaceae; genus Duncaniella. The sequence continues at coordinate 29,339 of CANCXM010000015.1, read as the reverse complement.
GTCCGGGGGCCGTGTCAAGCACCGGAAGGCGGACACGGCCCGGACTTCAGAAACAGAAAATCAATACTTGAAAAGTTATGAACAAGTTCAAATATATGCTTGCCGCAGCAATTGTCGGACTTTCGCTCACAGCGTGTGAAGATGACGACAAGCCTTACGGTGTTCTTGACGGAATCGGAATGGTCAACCGCTCGGTATCGCTTGCCGACGGTTCGACAATCCGTGCGGCCATGATTGACAAAATCACCCTTGACTACAATAATCTTGTCGGCATCAACCCCGACGTTGCCGTGACTCTCAACGGTCAGACCGTGCAGCCCACTGTCAATCCTGAAAACCGTACTCAGGTGATTATTCCCCTGACGCTCACTCCATATCAGGACTATGTGCTGCAGATTCCTGCCGGAGCTTTCTACCGCAGTGACGACAAGAGTGTCATCGCCGAAGCCATTACCCTCACATTCAACACCAACACCGGTATCAACCCGGCTCTTCTGGCAACATCCCTCATAAATCCCAATGCGACATCCGAGGCAAAGAAGGTTTATAATCTTCTTGTCGACAACTACGGAGTGCGTCAGCTTTCAGGTTCAATGGGTGAAGTGGCGTGGGGTACAGGTTTTGCTGAGCTTATCCATGCCGAATCCGGCAAATATCCCGCTATCGTAGGTTTTGACTACATCCATCTTGCATCGTCGCCAGCCAACTGGATTGACTATGGCGACATCACTCCTGTCAAGTCCGTATGGGAAGCCGGAAGCATCCCTGCGATGACATGGCACTGGAATGTCCCTGTCTCGAAGCCCGGTGAGGTGACAATCTGGACCGGTGAGCAGGCCATGCCCGGTGATTGGTCAGGTTTCCTTCAGCTCACAGACGATGCTTCCAAGGAGCTTCTTTCTAAGGCTGTCGTTAACTCAGTGATTACCGTGAAGGCCAAGGATGTCAATGCCGGGGCACAAGGTTCGGTGAAGAACAGCGGCTGGAGTCAGCTTGCCGACGGTCTTGATTATTTCGACATTGACGGTGACTACTCGGTGACTCTCACAGCCGATATGGTTGCTGAAATCCGTGAAAATGGTTTCATCATCAGCGGTCACGATTATACTGCCACGGAAATCATCCTGACTATTCCCGCCGGCGGTTCATTGGGCTACGATGCAAAATCCGATCAGTTCCTCGCCTCCAATGTCCTCGTCGAAGGCTCATGGGAAAACACCGTTGCCGAGGCCGATGTCAAAAAACTCGCGGGTTACCTTAAACTTCTGCAGGATGCCAACATCCCCGTCCTTTGGCGACCCTTCCATGAGGCTGCGGGTGACTACACCTGGGGTTCATGGTTCTGGTGGGGCAACTCAGGTGTTGACGTGACCAAGCAGCTTTGGTCATGGCTCTACGACAAGCTCACGAATCAGTATGGTATCAACAACCTTATCTGGGTCTGGACTGTTCAGACTTCTGATGAAGGCAAACCTGCGTCAATGGACAAGATCCGCGCCGCATATCCCGGCGATGCAATGGTCGATATTGTCGGTGCCGATCTCTATGAGGAAGCCCTTTCCAACCAGACCGCACAGTTCGATCTGCTCTATAATCTCGTGGGCGGAAAGAAGATCGTGGCCCTTTCGGAGTGTGGCAATCTTCTCGACGTTGATGCCGCTTTCAACGACGGCGCTCTCTGGAGCTACTTCATGGGATGGTATGAGCAGGACGATAACGGACCTGTATTCATCGAATGGAATCTCAACGGCGAGTGGTCAACCGTCCTCAACAATCCCCTTGTTCTCAACAGAGGTGATTTCACTCTAAAATAAATAATTGTTCTGACAGGCACAAAAGGGCAGTAGTTTCGGCTGTTGCCAGACAATGCCACTTTTGTGCCTTTCTTTCTTTGATTCTCACTATCAAAATTGAATTATGAAATACGGCTATTTCGACGACATTTCCCGTGAATACGTCATCACCGAACCCCGCACACCGTGGCCCTGGATAAATTATCTCGGCAATAAGGATTTCTTCTCTCTAATCTCAAATTCAGCCGGAGGCTACAGTTTCTATAAGGATGCCAAATTCCGTCGCCTCACCCGCTACCGCTACAACGGTGTGCCGATGGATGCCGGTGGCCGTTATTTCTATATAAAGGATGGTGACACTGTCTGGAATCCCGGTTGGAAACCCACCAAGACCCCGCTTGATTCTTACGAATGTCGCCACGGCATGAACTACACCATTATAAAAGGTGAGAAAAACGGTCTTGAGGCCCGCGCACTCTTTTTTGTCCCGCTCGACACACATGCTGAAATCACAAAGCTTACACTGACAAATCATACCGACCGACCCAAAAGTTTCAAACTCTTCTCATTCATGGAGTGGTGTCTCTGGAACGCCGCTACCGACATGGAGAATTTCCAACGGAATTTCTCAACCGGAGAGGTTGAGGTCGACGGGTCGACAATCTACCACAAGACAGAATACAAGGAGCGCCGCAACCATTATGCTTTCTATACGGTCAATGTCCCGGTGGACGGTTTCGACACCGACCGCGAGACTTTCATCGGTCTCTACAACGGTTTCGACGAACCGGATGCGGTGATGGAGGGACGGCCTCGCAATTCGGTGGCCCACGGATGGTCGCCCATCGCTTCCCACTATCTCGAAATCACCCTCGCTCCGGGCGAGAGCCGCGACCTTATCTTCATGCTCGGCTATGTTGAGAATCCGCAGGACGAGAAGTGGGAGTCAAAGGGAGTCATCAACAAGACCCGTGCCCGCGAGATGATGGCCCGTTTTGACACTCCCGAAAAGGTTGACAAGGCTTTCGATGAACTGCGTTCCTATTGGGACAATCTTCTCGGATGCTTCACGCTCTCGTCGGGCGACCCGCGCCTTGACCGCATGGTCAACATCTGGAATCAATACCAGTGCATGATAACATTCTGCTTCTCCCGCTCCGCCTCATTCTTTGAAAGCGGTATCGGACGTGGAATGGGGTTCCGCGACTCGAACCAGGATCTCGTCGGCTTCGTCCATCAGATTCCCGAGCGGGCACGCGAACGCATCATCGACATCGCTTCCACCCAGTTCCCCGACGGCGGATGCTACCATCAGTATCAGCCACTTACAAAGCGTGGCAACAACGACATCGGCGGCGGCTTCAACGATGACCCGATGTGGCTGGTCTTCGGAACTATAGCCTACATCAAGGAGACCGGCGACATGTCAATTCTTGCCGAGCCTGTCCCCTTCGACAATCAGCCGGGTTCGGAAGTCTCGCTGTTCGACCATCTGAAAGTGTCGTTTGACCATGTCGTGAACAATCTCGGTCCTCACGGACTGCCCCTCATAGGGCGTGCCGATTGGAACGACTGTCTGAATCTTAACTGTTTCTCCAATGACCCCAACGAATCTTTCCAGACCACCGAAAACAAATCGGAAGGCTCTCAGGCTGAATCTCTGATGATTGCCGGTCAGTTTGTCATCTACGGTCAGGACTATGTCGAATTGTGTCGCCGTCTCGGATATGATGAGGAGGCCGACCGTGCGCAGCGCCATGTCGATGGGATGATAGAGGCAGTCAAGGCCTACGGCTGGGACGGCGAATGGTTCCTCCGCGCCTACGATTTCTTCGGACGCAAGGTCGGTTCTCACGAGAACAAGGAGGGAAAGATTTTCATCGAGTCGCAGGGCTGGTGCACGATGGCCGGAATCGGTCTTGAAGAGGGACTTGTCGAAAAATCGCTCGACTCCGTAAAGAAATATCTTGATTGCGAGCATGGTATAGTCCTCAATAACCCCGCATTCACTGAATATGTGATGGAATATGGCGAAATCTCTTCCTATCCCGCAGGCTACAAGGAAAACGCCGGTATCTTCGCCCACAATAATCCCTGGGTGATTATCGGTGAGACCGTTCTCGGACGCGGTGACCGTGCGTGGGAGTATTACCGCAAGATCTGTCCCGCGTATTTGGAAGATAAGAGTGAGCTTCACAAAGTGGAGCCTTATGTCTACTGCCAGATGACAGCCGGAAAGGATGCCGCCAAGCCGGGTGAGGCAAAAAACTCATGGCTGACAGGCACTGCCGCATGGAACTGGTATGCCATCACGCAGTTCATACTCGGCATAAAGCCCGGTTATGACGGACTTGAAATCAATCCATGCATCCCTGCGGAGTGGGACGGATTCAAGGTCAAGCGCCGTTTCCGTGGAGCCGACTATGAGATTGAGGTGAAGAATCCATCCCACGTCAACCGTGGAGTGACCTCCATCCTCCTCAATGGCTCTCCGGTGGAAGGCAATACCATCCCCATGCAACCCGCAGGAAGTGTCAACAAGGTTGAGGTTATGATATAATTCATGGTTCATAATGCATGGTGCATGACTAGTTTAGTCTGTCAGCAGCATCATGCCTTCATCAGAAATGAATCATGAATCAAAAAATCATGCATCATGAATTAAATAAATCAGTCATTAAAAACATTATGAATCATGCATTATGAATCATACATTAAAAATATAATCCCTCTCGCGGCTTCACTGGCTCTGATGGCTTGTGGTTCGTCGAAGACAGAGAATAAGGATGCTCAGGTTCTAACTCCGGCGCAGACCCTGATTGAACGGCTCGATTCCGTGAGCCGGACCGGTCACTTCTACTTCGGCCATCACGATGACACCGCCTACGGCCACACATGGCGTTACGTCGATGGAGCTTCGGATGTGAAAGCTGTCACAGGTGCCTATCCCGGTCTGATGAGCTGGGACCTCGGCCTGATTGAAGTTGACTCGGCTAAGAATCTTGACGGTGTGCCGTTTGAATTCATAGCCTCGCAAATCGCCGCGCAGGATGCGCGCGGAGGTATAAACGCTATCAGTTGGCATCCCATCAATCCCGTCTCGCGTGGCAATTCGTGGGATGTGTCGACGGCTCCTCTGTCAATGCTGGAGAGTGACAAAGCTCTTTCCGACACTCTCGATGCCTGGATTTCTCGTGCCGCCGGTTTTATCGCCTCGCTTAAGGATGCAGATGGAAATCCCATCCCCGTGATTTTCCGTCCTTGGCATGAAAATTCCGGTTCATGGTTCTGGTGGGGCAAGGAGCATGGCACTCCTGCCCAGTATATCGACCTCTGGAAGCGCACGCGCAGCGGTTTCGACAAGATTGGTGTCAACAATGTTGTCTGGGCCTATTCACCCGACAAGGACCTGACCCCGGAAGAATATTTCTCGACCTATCCCGGCGATGAATATGTCGACATCCTCGGAACGGACATCTATCAGTTCGACGGCGAGAAGGGGACGCCCCAATATGTTGACCGCATCAAATCGCAACTCCCCTTCGTGGTCGACGAGGCCCGCAAGCGTGGGAAAGTTGCAGCGTTCACCGAGACCGGACTTGAAGGACTCGAAATAGACGACTGGTACACCCGAGTGCTCCAACCGGCCATCAAAGACCTTCCCATTGCCTACGTCTGCGTCTGGCGCAACGCCATCGAGAGCGAGAAACCGAACCATTTCTATGTCCCATATCCCGGTCATCCGGCCGAAGCCGATTTTAAGAAATTTGCTGAAAGCTCCGGTGCAATATTTGTAAAGTAAATTTCTGCAATATTTGTAAAATAAATTTCATTCTCTCCGGATTTCATCCTTTATACCTACTTTAAAATGATGGATATTTTCAACTACCGCAAAGATCTCATCCTCGCCCGTTACGAATCACTGGTGACACGTCCCAATTCCCCGATTGAAGGTAACGGTGTCTACGAACGATATGTCAATCCGGTCATTACAGCCGAAATGGTGCCTCCTTATTGGAAATATGATTTCAATCCTGAGACCAATCCATATTTCATGGAACGTATCGGCTGCAATGCCACCCTCAATTCAGGAGCCATCAAATGGAACGGCAAGTATGTCCTTATGGTGCGCGTTGAAGGCAATGACCGCAAGTCGTTTTTTGCAGTCGCTGAAAGCCCCAACGGCATTGACAACTTCCGTTTTTGGCCGCATCCCGTCACTATGCCTGACACCGATGACCCGGCGGTCAACATCTACGATATGCGCCTGACTCATCATGAGGATGGTTGGGTCTACGGCCTTTTCTGCGTTGAGCGTCACGATGATTCCCAACCCGGCGATCTTTCGGCTGCAACGGCTGCATGTGGTATCGCCCGCACCCGCGACCTTGTCAATTGGGAGCGTCTGCCCGATCTGAAATCGAAATCACAGCAGCGCAATGTGGTGCTTCACCCTGAATTTGTCAATGGCAAATATGCCCTCTATACCCGTCCGCAGGATGGCTTCATCGACACCGGTAGTGGCGGTGGAATCGGCTGGGCTCTCGTCGACGACATCACGAATGCCGAGGTCAAGGAGGAGATAATCATTGACCCTCGCTATTACCATACCATCAAGGAGGTGAAGAACGGCGAAGGTCCTCATCCAATCAAGACCTCGCGCGGATGGCTCCATCTTGCCCACGGTGTACGCGGATGTGCTTCCGGTCTGCGCTATGTGCTCTATCTCTACATGACTTCGCTTGAAGAGCCCTGGAAGAAGATTGCCTCTCCCGGCGGTTACTTCATGGCTCCGGTCGGAGAGGAGTATATCGGCGATGTGATGAATGTGCTTTTTGCCAACGGCTGGATTGCCGATGAGGATGGCAAGGTGTACATCTACTACGCTTCCTCCGACACGCGTATGCATGTCGCGACCTCGACGATCGACCGCCTCGTCGACTACTGCTTCAACACCCCGCAGGACGGTCTCTCGACCTCTGAATCTGTCAAGACCCTCAACTCGCTCATCGACCGCAACCTCGCGATCATGGGATGACCCTCCTTGCAGCAGATGGGATGTCCGCAGGACATCGATTTACTCGTAACCCCGTACATCGGAGCGCAGCGTAGATGTGCGGGGGAATGACAAAAACATAAATCAAGGTGTCCGAAAGGACACCGATTTACCGTGAGTGATTGTAATGACGCGAAGTAAATCGATGTCCTGCGGACATCAGTACTTTATTTCTTCCCTATCCCCGCACATCTACGCTGCGCTCCGATGTACGGGGTTACGAGTAAATCAGTGTCCTGTCGGACACTTCCATGCTGAAACTCTGTCACCCCAGGCTGAATCTATCTCACCTCGCGCTGGATCGGTTTCTTTTTTCGGGATGGTCTGCCGGTTTACCATGCTTCCCTTCCGGATATACAGTCTGTTTTTCATTTGGCATACGCGCTACAGCGCGTCCCTACAATTATCTATACTCTATACTTTAATCTCTATACTTTACCCGTTATTCTAAATGCTAAAACCATGGCTTCTATCAGTGAAAAAATAGGCTATGGCTTCGGTGACATGGCATCGTCCATGTTCTGGAAAGTCTTCAGCTACTACCTACCTTTCTTCTATGCCAACGTGTTCGGTATAAGTCTTATCGACACAGGTGTGTTGTTGCTCGTCACACGAATCTGGGATGCGGTTTCGGATCCTATGATGGGCATCGTTGCCGACCGCACCAAAACGCGTTGGGGCAAGTATCGTCCCTACCTCCTTTGGGTGGCCGCTCCCTTCTCGATTTGCGGTATACTCCTCTTCACTACTCCCGACTGGGCTTATGGGGCTAAACTTGTATGGGCCTACGTCACCTATATCCTCATGATGACGGTCTACACCGGTATCAATGTCCCCTACGGTGCGATGCTCGGCGTGATGACGGACAATTCGCAGGAAAAGACTGTATTTTCATCTTTCCGCATGTTTTTTGCATACGGAGGTTCGTTCATCGCACTCTTTGCATGGGACCCTCTGTGCAAGCTCTTCTCCGGAAGCTTCGGCATGTCGCTTCAGTCGAGTTGGCAGTTTGCAATGATTGTGATTGCTGTGTGCTGTTTCGTTCTCTTCCTCCTCTGTTTCTATTTCACCCGCGAGCAGTTGACCACCGTCAGTTCCGCGTCGCTCGGCAATGACCTCAAGGCTCTTGTGACCAACAAGCCCTGGTGGTTGCTCAACGGTGCGTCGCTATGTTTCAATCTTTTCAATACTGTCCGTGGTGCAACTGTGGCATTCTTCTTCGCCGACATCATCGGGGGTGAGCAGCATATCGCCATTTTCTCCCTATCGATACTCTTCTACTCAGGTCTGTTCCTCGGCGTCGGTGAAGTTGCCAACATGGTCGGCGTGGCTCTTGCTGTCCCCATCACGAAGAAGTTCGGCAAGAAACCGACTTTCATCCTCGTGGATGCCCTGCTGATTGTTTTCAGCGTCATATTCTTCATGCTCTCCCCCGAAAGCAACGGAGGATTGCTGCTGATGCTCTTGCTGCAGGTGGTCATCTCGGTGCTGACAGGCGTTATGTCGCCACTTGTATGGTCGATGTATGCCGATGTGAGCGACTATTCCGAACTGAAGACCCGTTCGGCCTCGACAGGCCTGATTTTCTCCTCGGCCTCGATGGCCCAGAAGTTTGGTGGTGCCATAGGTGGAGCGGCTGTCATGTGGCTGTTGAGTGCCTGCGGTTATGTCGAGAACACCGACCCGTCGGCTGTCGGTATTGTCCAGCCTCAGAGTGCAATCACATGTCTGTGGATGCTCATGACCTTTATCCCTGCCGGTGTCGCTCTCCTCTCAATGCTCATTGTGTGGCTCTATCCTCTCGGGACAGATGAGATGAACGATATTATATCCCGTCTGCGTCAGCAACGTCAGCAACCGGTTGAAATCCCTGCCGATGAATTCGTAGAGCCGGTTTGATGTTTGACTCATGACATAAATTGATTTTAGACAATGGACTATAAAGCATACATTGAATCTTTCCGAAAGAATCTGGAGGAAAATATACTTCCATACTGGATGGACAGGATGGTCGATGAAGAGCGCGGAGGCTTTTACGGTCGCCGCAACGGAAATGATGAACTTGACGCCGATGCGCCGAAGGGTGCCATTCTCAACGCCCGCATACTCTGGACTTTCTCTGCAGCCTATCTTGCAACGGGAAAGCCGGAATATCTCGCGATGGCCGGACGCGCATACGACTATATAACCGCGCATTTCCTCGACGGTAGTTTCGGCGGTGCATATTGGAGCCTGAATGCCGACGGTTCGCCACTCGACACCAAGAAGCAGTTCTATGCCATAGCTTTCATCATCTACGGATTGTCGGAGTACTACCGCGCCTCAAAGAATGAAGATGCTCTGATATTTGCGCTTGAACTTTTCGATTCGATAGAGGAACATTCGCGCGACAGGCTGAAGAACGGTTACATCGAGGCCACGACACGCGAGTGGAAGCCGATTGCCGACATGCGTCTGAGTGACCATGATGCCAATGCTTCAAAGACAATGAACACCCATCTCCACATCCTTGAAGGCTATACGAATCTTCTCAGGGCCTTGAAGGAGAAACAGGTCGAGGAGGACAGTGGCTATAAAGGTTCGCTGCTTGATCCTGATGCTCTCGATTCGGTCGATTTCGGTCTGCAGGGAGCTATCTCCCGTGTCGGTGAGGCTACGTCAAACCTTCTCAGAATCTTTCTTGACAAAATCGAGAATCCAAGGACGCATCATCTAACACTTTTCTTTGACGATGACTGGAATGCCCTGCCGGGAGCCGAAAGCTACGGCCACGACATCGAGGCATCATGGCTTCTGCTTGAAAGCGCATATATCGTCGACGATGAAGCCCTGATTAAAGAGACACTTGACCATACTCTCCACATCGCGTATGCAGGTCTGCAAGGACGATGCGCGGATGGTTCGATGGTCTACGAACGCCATCCCGACGGACGTTATGACAATGACAAGCACTGGTGGGTGCAGGCGGAGAATGTAATCGGACAGTTGTGGCTTGCCGAACATCACGGCCTTTCCGGACAGGAGGAAAAGGCAATGGAATCGTGGCGCTATATCACCGACAACCTTGTTGACCCTGTTGGAGAATGGTACTGGTCGCGCAAAAGCCCTGACGGAACCATCAACCGCACCGATGACAAGGCCGGATTTTGGAAATGTCCTTATCACAATTCGCGTATGTGCATCGAGGCCATCCATTCGCTCGAATCCCTCCGACTGAGAGAAGAGAGTTGATGACGTAAGTTCTATAGGCAAGTTTGCCCGGACTTACAGAGATACGATAAAAGACACCGTTCATACACTTTGCATGAAAATCAAGCGGTATGAACGGTGTCTTTTATTGTGTCAGGTAAAAATCGCTTACGTCAGCCTTTTAGAAGTTGAGTGAGATATAGGCGCGGAGTGATTTTGTCTTGAACTTAGTTTTGTCAGAGCTGTCCTTGCCTGTCTCTTCAAAATATTCATCGGGGAGGATGCGATCATATTTGGCAGTACCCCAGCGGCGTTCGATACCGACGCTGAGACGGCGGTATGTAACCTTTGCACCTACATTCATAATCATATTGAACGCCACGCTTGATTCATCGTCAAGATACATTGCCGAAACTGAGGGGGTGAAGTGATAATATGCTGTGGCACGGAGGTAGCGCAGTCCGTTTGGCATCCAGCTCAGTGGAGCGACAGTCACTGACGGACCGAGACCCATGCCGATTTCTGCTTTCTTGCGTTCGAGTTCGACGATTTCCGAACCGTTTTCTCCGACCTTGCTGAAGGGTTCCTTTTCGTACTGTATATAGTTGATGTCGAGCCATTTTGCATCAATACCTATCTTTATCATGCCGAGAATGGCAGGTTTGTGGAGGAAATAGGTGTTTGAGAATGTCATGCCGACACCGAATTTGCTCTTGAGTTCACCCCAGCTTTCGTCATCGGGTTGGGTGAGAGTTGAGGTAGTGTAGGCGAATGTCCATGCACGACGGCGTTTCCAGATTGCATCCTTTTTCTCCTTCTTCTCGAGTTCCTCCAGTTCGCTCTTCATAGTATTCACGTCTGAGCGGAGGGCATTGAGTTCTGTTGCACTCACCATCACGCTGTCTGATTCAGTTGTGGAGGGTGACTGGGCACTTGTGTTGATGGCAAACGAAGTTGCAAAGCCAACTACAGTCAAAATTAATTTTCTCATGATGAATTGGTTAAAATGTTGTATGTAATAAGTTGGTTATTATTAAGTTGGTTACTATAGTATATATAAAAGTTGGTTATTTTACAGAATTCAATAAATATCTCGTAACACCGTGTATTGAAAATTCATTGAAAAAATCCTTAAGAAAAGGACAGTTTAATAGGAGAAAGTAAGGTTAAAAGAAAAAATATGTGTAAAAACAACCGATTATGAGGAGGTATTGCAAAAGTAAGTTAAAAATTCCATATACGCAAATCAACCGGAAATATAATGGCAGATGACGGTTTCGCATCGGTTTTGATGAACTGTCATAATAGCTGCAATTTGGCCGATACGGGCATATCGGTATGGAATTGAAAGGCACAGTCCATACAGTTTGCAATGAAAAATCAAACATGTATGAACTGTGCCTTTATCGGCCAGGGATTTTGTGGCTGTTTGTTTTGTGGGATTCGAAAATTGCTGTTATATTTGCATTTATTCGAATTTATTATGGCTGATCACAATGAACTTGGACGATGGGGTGAGGAGGTTGCACGGGACTATCTTCTCACGCAGGGCTATGCGATAGGTGGAGAGAATATCCGCATAGCAGGGGTTGAAATTGATTTCATAGCCATGAGGGATGATGCAATCTGTTTTGTCGAAGTCAAGACACGCGCCACTGATTTTACAGATCCGGCGGATGCGATTGACAACAGGAAGCGGTCGCGGCTTGTCAGGGCTGCTGATACATATATCAATTCCTACGACATTCCTCTTGAACCACGTTTTGATCTCGTCCTTGTGATAGGCAATCCTATGAATTATACCATCGAACATATACCTGATGCCTTTCTCCCCACACTTAACAACCGTTAGTTTGCGGGGGAAGGTTTGCCGGTCATGCAAGCTCCCCTTTGAGGTAGGTGCGGGTGATGACGGGTGTCGCGTAGGCGTAGGGATAGAATTCCAGTGATGGCAGCGGTCGGGTGAGGTAGAAATTGGCTATTTTCCCGGAGGCTATCGAGCCGTAGTCATTGCTGCAACCCATTGCGAAGGCTCCGTTGATGGTAGTGGCGTTGATGGCTTCGGCGGGAGTGAGTTTCATCTTGATACAGCCGAGCGACATGACCATGCGCATGTTGCCTGAGGGTGACGAGCCGGGATTGTAGTCGGAAGCAAGTGCGACGATGGCTCCGCTTTCAATGGCTTTTCGTGCCGGACCGTAGGGCATTCCGAGGAAGAATGACGCACCCGGCAGCATTGTCGCCACTGTCTGCGCTTCGGCAAGAATTGCAATCTCCTCGTCACCGATACGTTCGAGGTGGTCCACGGAAAGGGCCTTGTGCTTCACCCCGACCTGCACACCTCCCGAAACGGCGAGCTCATTGGCATGGATTTTCGGTCGAAGTCCGTAGTGCGCTCCGGCGGTCAATATCCGGTCAGTTTCTTCGACAGTGAAGAATCCTGCGTCGCAGAACACATCGACAAATTCAGCAAGTCCCTCGGCAGCCACGGCTGGAATCATTTCATTGCAGACGAGATTGACATAGTCGCCCTGACGGCCTGCGTAGGCGCGTCCGACGGCATGTGCGCCGAGGAATGTCGCCTTTACTTTCAATGGTGTGCTTTCGGCAATGCGGGCGATGACGCGCAGCATCTTAAGCTCATCGGCAGTTGTCAGGCCATAACCGCTCTTGGTTTCCACGCAGCCTGTACCCATGGCTATGATTTCTCTCACGCGGGTCATAGCTTGTCGGTATAGTTCATCTTCCGATGTCGCATGGAGAAGGTCAGCAGAGTTGAGTATGCCGCCTCCGCGCTTGGCAATCTCCTCGTAGCTGAGGCCGTTGATTTTGTCGATAAACTCGCGTTCGCGGCTTCCTGCATAGACGATATGGGTGTGGGAGTCGCAGAAAGAGGGGAAGAGATAGCCTCCCTCGGCATCCACTTTTTCTTCACCGACGCGCGGTGCCGGGCATTCATCCATCGGGCCGAAATCGCGGATGCGTTCACCGTCGGTGCGCAGCCACGCATTGCTCAGAGTGCCGAGCCGGTTCATATCCTTTCCTCTGAGGAAAGGGGTGTCCCCGCCGTCTGTTCCGACGAGGACACCGATATTGGTTATAAGCATGATGATGCAGCTTAGGGATTATTGCGTAGGAATTCAACTGATGCAGCGATGTAGGGCGACATTACGGTATCATTGTCGATGAATGGAACTACTTTGCGGTATTCCTCATGCCACTTCTCAAGTTCCGGCGATGATGTCAGCGGACGGCGGAGGTCAAGAGCCTGCGCAGCGTTGAAAAGTTCGATGGCAAGGATACGTTCGGTGTTGTCGACCACACGACAAAGTTTGGTGGCGGAGTTGCCGCCCATCGAGACATGGTCTTCCTGACCCTGCGACGACGGAATCGAGTCGCAGCTCGTCGGCCAGCAGAGTCCCTTGGACTGGTTAACGATGGATGCGGCGGCATATTGCGGAATCATGAAACCGCTGTTGAGACCCGGATTTGCGACAAGGAACGGAGGAAGTCCGCGCGCACCGGAGATGAGTCGGTAGATACGGCGTTCGGAGACGCTGCCGAGTTCGGCCATCGCAAGAGCGAGATAGTCCATCGGCAAGGCTATGGGTTCACCATGGAAGTTGCCGGCCGATACGATGATGTCTTCCTCCGGGAAAATGGTCGGGTTGTCGGTCGGAGAGTTGATTTCAGTCTCAATCACGTCACCGACATAGCTAAGTGCATCCTTGACGGCTCCATGGACCTGTGGCATACAGCGGAAAGAGTAGGGGTCCTGGACATGTTTCTTATACTGGCGGATGAGTTCGCTGCCTTCGAGATGGCCACGGACGGCACGGGCTGTTGCAAGCTGTCCGGGATGAGGACGCACGGCGTTGACTTCATCGCCGAACGGGTCTATGCGGCCGTCGAATGAGTCGAGCGACATTGCACCGATTTTGTCGGCAAGCGCGCTCAGACGGCGTGCGCGGAGTATTGCCTGGACGGCGTGGCTCGACATGAACTGTGTGCCGTTGAGCAGGGCGAGACCCTCTTTCGAAACGAGTTTGACAGGCTCCCAGCCTTTCTCGCGGAGCACTTCTGCGGCAGGACGGATTTCACCTTTATATAATACCTCTCCGAGGCCGAGGAGAGGTAGACACATGTTGGCCAGAGGTGCAAGGTCGCCCGATGCTCCGAGTGAGCCGAGCTGATAGACCACAGGTATGATGTCCTCGTTGAAAAAGTCGACCATCCTCTGCACTGTCGAGAGCTGCACACCTGAATTGCCGAATGAAAGAGACATGATTTTGGTGAGCAACATGATTTTTACAATCTGCGGGTCAACTTTGTCGCCACAGCCACAGGCGTGGGATTTCACGAGGTTTTCCTGAAGTTTCGACAGGTCCTGCTGGTCGATGGAGATATTGCAGAGTGAACCGAATCCGGTTGTGATACCGTAAATAGGATGGTCACACTCGCTGATTTTGTCGTCGAGATACTGACGGCAGCGGTTGATACGGTTGACTGACTCCTCGCTCAGTTCGAGGGTCATTTTGTTGGTGATGATTTCCCCGACGCGCTCGATTGTGAGCCATTCGGGGCTGATATGATGAATCATTGTTTTATGGATTTAAGGTTTTCAAGGTGTTTTGTAGATTCTACAGGCATTGTTGCCTGTAATTGGGGGTATTTTGTAATTGGGGGTGCTATTTGTAGGGACGCGCTGTAGCGCGTATGCCGTATTGAACCCAAATGAAAATATATTACATTATATAATGTAATGCATATATAGATGTATTTCATCGGGCATACGCGCTACAGCGCGTCCCTACAGACCTATTCGAACGCGGCGGCGATGACTTCGTCGTCAGCGATGTTCGGCAGGGTGACTTGCAGCCCGGGAGTGCGTTGCATCTCGCGCTTGATTGCGGAGATTGCACCCTCGTTGCGGGCCCAACTGCGACGGGCGATGCCGTTGTTGACATCCCAGAGAAGCATCTCGTCGATGTGGCGTGCGGAATCCTCAGATCCGTCGATGACCATGCCGAAACCGCCATTGATGACTTCGCCCCAACCGACACCGCCACCGTTGTGGATTGAAACCCATGTGGCACCGCGGAATGAATCGCCGATTACGTTGTGGACAGCCATGTCGGCAGTGAACTGTGAGCCGTCGTAGATATTGGAGGTCTCACGGTAGGGAGAGTCCGTGCCCGATACGTCATGATGGTCGCGGCCAAGGACGATTGGAGCCGAGATTTCACCTCGGGCAATGGCATCGTTGAAAGCCTGTGCGATTTTGGTGCGGCCTTCGGAATCGGCATATAGGATACGGGCCTGCGAACCGACAACGAGTTTGTTTCGTCCGGCCTCGCGTATCCAATGTATATTGTCGCGCAACTGGCCTTTGATTTCTTCGGGTGCATCTTTGAGGATTCTTTCGAGGACCTCAGCGGCGATAGCATCGCTTTTTGCAAGGTCTTCCGGTTTGCCGGATGTGCACACCCAGCGGAAAGGACCGAAACCATAGTCGAAGAACGACGGTCCCATGATGTCCTGGACGTAGGAGGGGTAGCGGAAAGTGCCCTCTTCGGTCATGATGTCGGCTCCGGCGCGCGACGATTCGAGAAGGAAGGCATTACCGTAGTCGAAGAAATACATTCCGTTTTCCGTGAGTTTGTTGATGGCGGCAACCTGACGGCGCAATGATTCCTGCACCCGGCGTTTGAATTCTTCCGGATTCTCGGCCATCATCACCTTTGCCTCCTCGAAGCTCAGTCCGGCGGGATAGTATCCTCCGGCCCAGGGATTGTGGAGGGAAGTCTGGTCTGATCCGAGGTCAACTTTCACGCCGTCGGCTGCAAGACGTTCCCAGAGGTCGACGACGTTGCCTTGATAGGCAAGTGATACCGCCTCGCAGTTCTTGCGAGCTTCTGCCACGCGCTCCATCAGCTCGTCGAGCGATGTGTGGACCTCATCCACCCAGCCTTGACTGTGGCGGGTGGCGACAGCCTTGGGATTGACTTCGGCGATGATGCTGACAACCCCCGCGATGTTTCCGGCCTTGGGCTGTGCGCCCGACATTCCACCGAGACCGGCGGAGACGAAGAGCATACCTCCGAGGTCATGTTTACCTTCGGGGAGACGTTTACGGCCTGCGTTGAGGACTGTTATGGTAGTGCCGTGGACGATGCCCTGCGGACCGATATACATATAAGAACCTGCGGTCATCTGCCCATACTGAGACACGCCGAGGGCGTTGAATCTCTCCCAGTCGTCAGGCTTGGAGTAGTTGGGGATGACCATGCCGTTGGTGACTATCACGCGCGGAGCGTCGGGGTGCGAGGGGAAAAGTCCGAGCGGATGGCCGGAATACATGACAAGGGTCTGCCGGTCGGTCATCTCGGAAAGATATTTCATGACGAGCAGATACTGTGCCCAGTTCTGGAATACGGCACCGTTTCCTCCGTAGGTGATGAGTTCGTGGGGGTGTTGGGCCACACGCGGGTCAAGGTTGTTCTGAATCATCATCATTATCGCAGCAGCCTGACGTGAACGTGCCGGATATTCGTCAATGGGACGGGCATACATTTCATAGTCGGGACGGAAGCGATACATGTAGATGCGGCCGTAGGTCTCCAGTTCCTTGGCAAACTCGCGGGCAAGTTCGGCATGAAGATGCTTGGGGAAGTAGCGCAGGGCATTCTTCACCGCAAGTTTTTTCTCTTTGGCTGTCAGTATGTCCTTGCGTTTAGGCGCATGGTTGACATTTGTGTCATATACTTTGGGCTGCGGGAGGGTGTCGGGGATACCGGCACCGACCGTAGAGCGGAATTCTTCTTTAGTCATGGTTGATAGACGTGTTTATGGCGTTAATCAGTTTTTGGCAAGAACCTCGTTGACAATCCGGAGCACATTGGCCTCGGCTTCGATGGCTCTGGCAGCGATTTCTTCGGCACGGGCTGTCAGACGGTCGGCCTCCTCGCGGTTCTTCAACGAGGCGGCATTGATGCGGACATTGAGCTGTGCGCCGAGGACGGCCGAGCGGGCGGCAAGCGCGCCGACTCCGGCATCGCTGACAGAGGCCGGATTGCCTGTGCGGGCCATTGATTCGAGGATGGGGAATGTCTCGGCAGCGGTTTCCATCGTCGAGAGGGGAATCTGTGTCGCATATAGTGTTGCGGCCTCGATGGCCTCTGCGCGGGCTGCTTTTTCCTCATCGGTTGATTTCGGCATTTTGAAAGCGTCCATGATACGGTTGAATGCCTCGGTGTCTTCGTCGACGAGATGGAGAAGACGCTGCATAAGCTCCTGACCCTTGTCGGCCTGGTCAGAGAATTCTTTCCAACGCTCGTCCCAACCGGCTTTGTGGCTTGAAAGGTTTGCCACCATTGTGCCGAGGGCAGCCGCGAGAGCGCCCATGTAGGCCGAGATGGAACCTCCGCCGGGCGCCGGGGATTCGGATGCAGTTTCCTCGGCAAATTCGGTGCATGTCATGTCGGTGAGCTTCTTGCCGGCGTTTTTCGGCGCGATGAGGTATTCAATCACCTTCTCTTCGGGACGGAATGGCGCCAGTTCGTCAAGTCCCATTGACTTGACGGCCATGCGGATGATTTCGCTTTCAGAGATGCCGGTGGAACGCTGCTGTTTGTGGAGGAAGTAACGTCCGGCTTCGAGGAGGGTGCGCTTGGGCACAAGACCCACGATTTCAGTACCGGTCACTCGCACACCGCGCTCATTGGCCGCGCGGCAGACTTCATCAAATGCGACATGGAGTGGAGTGGTGGATATGTCAGTGATGTTCATCGACACCTGGGCGATCCCATATTCGTCGATGAACCAACCGATGGCCTTGGTGGCTTTGAGTGTACCGGGCTTCATGATGGTGTTGCCGTTCTCATCCTTCAGCGGTTTGCCGTTGACCTTGCCACCTTCGCGCACGGGACGACCCTTTTCGCGGACATCAAATGCAATGGCGTTCGCACGGCGTGTAGAGGTGGAGTTGAGGTTGAAGTTGACAGCGATGAGGAAGTCGCGCGCACCGACCGTGGTGGCTCCTGTGCGGGCTGCCTTCTCGTCAAATGGGCGGTCGCCGAAGTCGGGTCCTTTGCCTTCGTGGTTCATCTTTTCAGGAAGGGCTTCATATTCGCCCGCACGGCATACGGCAAGATTCTTGCGCTCGGGAGTGAAGGCGGCAGCTTCATAGCAGTAGGTCGGGACTTCAAGTTCGTCGGCAATGCGTTTTGCGAGCTTTCTCGCCAGTTCCGCACATTCTTCAAGTGTGATTCCGGAAATGGGAATCAGGGGGCATACATCTGTCGCACCCATGCGCGGATGTGCTCCGTGATGGTTGCGCATATCAATGAGTTCGGCCGCACGTTTCACACCTTGGAAGGCAGCTTCGACAACAGCCTCGGGTTCGCCAACGAACGTGACGACCGTGCGGTTTGTGGCCTCTCCCGGGTCAACGTCGAGCAGACTGATGCCTTTGACGCTCTCGATCGCGTCGGTGATGGCCTTGATTACATTCTTATCACGTCCCTCACTGAAATTGGGGACACACTCTATGATTCGTGTTTTCATGGATAATATAAATTGTGTTTTGGTATTGATTCTCTCTTCAGCGGCAATGGAAGGCTACTTTATTATATAATGGAGTATCGTCATTATATGATAGAGTATCGTCACTGCCGAATTAAAATAGTTGCTACGCAAAGTTAATAAATTTTACCCAATGTAATGCTAATTCAGTAATGAAAATAGTGCCCTCCGGTAATGGCCGTTAAATAGATTGGACAAATTTTGTGAAAAATAGATGTATAAAAATGTTCTTAATCTCAGTAAGTTGTTGTATCTTTGTAATCAAACAATTAAATCATAACCGGATATGGCAAGACCAATTAGAGAGACTCCTGAACTTTACGGTAAGGATGCGGAACGCTTTGAAAGACTGATTTCACAGTCACGACCGGTTTCAAAGGAGGAAAAAGAAAGAGCAAGAAAAGCTTATGAAATGATGAAATCCATCAGTAATTTCCAATGGTAAGATGGATTTTTCAAAATTTGTGCAGATTCAACTCACATCTGATACGGAAATAAAGGCATTTAAATGTGTTGAAGACGATTTGAATGCCTTTCTTTTCGATGATGCCAAGCATTTTCAAAAAGAATTGATGGCGGTGACATTCTTGATTGAAGATTTACAAGAGGATGTCACGGTTGCATATTTTAGTCTCCTTGCGGATAAAATTACGTTTAATTCGGAAGAAAAATCTGTATGGAATAGATTGAACAGGAATATCCCGAACCCAAAACGCCGCAGAAATTATCCGGCTGTTAAAATAGGTAGGCTTGCTGTAAACGAAATTTATGCCGGAAAAGGGGTAGGAACATTTGTATTGGATAGTATTAAATATGCTTTTACGACGGCTAAACGACTTGGATGCCGTTTTCTGACAGTTGATGCTCTAAAAACAGCATCGCTGTTCTATAAAAAGAACGGGTTTGAATTTTTTACAGATTTGGATAAGGATGAAGACACAAGATTGATGTTTTACGACCTTAAAAATTTCTGTGTATAAAATTATCAATACTATTTTCCTTCACTCCCTCTCTTCCGGGAGGGGGATTTCGTGGGTGTTTTTTACTTCGCCGAGGACGAAGGAGCTGTTGAGTGAGCCGATGCAGTCGAGTTCGCCGAGTATGCGGAGCAGGAATTTCTGATATGATTTCATGTCGCGGGTATAGATTTTAAGCAGGAAGTCATGGTCGCCGGAGATGTTGTAGCATTCCGCAATCTCAGGGATGGATTTCACTGCCTCCATTATGCGGATGGCATTCTCGTGGGTGTGCTGTTTCATTTTGAGATAGCAGAACGCGAGGAAGCCGCAATCGAGCTTTTCAGCATCAAGCACAGCCATATATTTAGTAATGTAGCCGTCGCGTTCGAGGCGTTTCACCCGTTCGAATGTCGGAGTAGGGGAGAGGTGGATGGCTTTGGCAAGTTCCTTTACGGTAAGTCTGGAATTGTCTTGAAGGGCCTTCAATATCATTATGTCGGTGCTGTCGAGTGAGGCAGTTGTTTTCATTGGATGAAATGTGAAAGAATAATATTCTATGAAACGTATGGGAATGACACACTATACAGTGCGAATATTCCTGTTTATTTTGCAAAAATAGATATATTTTCTAAAATTTTTCAACTTCTTGGAAAGAATTGTTGGCGAGCGTAACTTTGCAACCATAACAATTGAAACTCACAACGATTATGGCAACAAACAAACTCCACTTCGAGACTCTCCAGTTGCATGTCGGTCAGGAAAAGCCGGATCCCGCGACGGATGCCCGTGCGGTTCCGATCTATCAGACCACTTCCTACGTTTTCCGTGATTCGCAGCACGCAGCGGACCGCTTCGGGCTGCGCGACGCCGGAAACATATATGGTCGTCTTACAAATTCCACACAGGGTGTTTTGGAAGACCGCGTAGCTGCTCTCGAAGGGGGCGTTGCCGGCCTTGCAGTGGCAAGTGGTGCTGCGGCAATCAGCTATGCGCTTGAAAACATAGTCGGTAACGGCGACCATATCCTCGCCGCCGACAATCTCTATGGTGGCAGTTACAATCTCATAGCCCATACTTTCGCCACAAGGGGGATTGAAAGTACATTCGTTGATGTGCGTGACCTTGATTTGGTGGAGCGCTCCATACGTCCTGAGACAAAGGTGCTGTTTGTCGAAACCTTCGGAAATCCGAATTGCGATGTGACGGACCTCGATGCGCTTGCCGAAATCGCCCATCGCCACAATATTCCTCTCATCGTCGACAACACCTTCGGAACACCCTATCTGATCCGTCCTCTCGAACATGGTGCAGATGTGGTGGTCCACTCAGCAACCAAGTTTCTCGGCGGCCACGGCACGAGTCTCGGCGGTGTGATTGTCGACGGTGGTAAATTCGACTGGAAGGCGAACGCCGATAAATTCCCGACTCTTGCCAAACCTGATCCGAGCTACCATGGTGCGGTTTTCGCGGATGTCGCAGGTCCGGCAGCATTTGTCACCCGTATCCGCGCGGTAATCCTCCGCGACACCGGGGCGGCGATTTCGCCCTTCAATGCCTTTCTTATCCTGCAGGGTGTCGAGACCCTTTCGCTCCGAGTGGAAAGGCATGTCGAAAACGCCCTCAAAGTCGTCCAATTCCTCGCATCTCACCCTAAGGTTGCAAAGGTCAATCATCCGTCGCTCCCTGACCATCCTGATTATGCACTCTACACATCACTCTTCCCCGGCGGAGGAGGCAGTATCTTCACCTTTGAAATCGACGGTGGTGAAGAGGAGGCATGGCGCTTCATCGACTCTCTTGAAATCTTTTCGCTGCTTGCAAATGTGGCTGACGTCAAAAGCCTTGTAATCCACCCTTATACTACGACACACTCACAGCTCTCTCCCGAAGAACTCGAACGGCAGCACATAACCCCTGCCACAGTTCGTCTGAGCATCGGAACGGAGCATATCGACGACATTATCGCCGATCTTGCCCAAGCACTTGAGAAAGTGTGAGGTTTCCGGTTATTTCAATATTCAAATGTCAGTGGTAAAGGCTTCCTTGTCCGTATCCACGGATCGCAATGCGGTCATGTAGTGCGGATGAGGAAGCCACTTTTTATATGGCGGATGAGTGCGGTGTGTTTATTTTATCAGCGACTTGCGTTGAAAATACTTAAAAATCTTGTAACTTTGCAAGGTGATAGGCATTGATGGCTCCGGAGCTGCCGATGGCCATGTCCGGGACTGTCATTGAAAACATATCACAACTCCTCGCGTTTTAATTAAGAACATATAACCTGATTATGGATTTATTTGACAAAATTTCCGCCGATATAAAGAGCGCCATGCTCGCCCGTGAGAAAGTGCGTCTGGAGACGCTTCGCGGTATCAAGAAAGAATTCCTTGAAGCCAAGACCGCCAAGGGTGGCGACGGCTCACTCTCCGACGAGGCCGCAACCAAGATTCTCGCCAAGATGGCAAAGCAGCGCCGCGAGACAGCGCAGATCTACGAAGAGCAGAACCGCCCCGAGCTTCGCGACAACGAGCTTGCCGAAGCAGCCGTCATCGAAGAGTATCTGCCGAAGCAGCTTTCCGAGGAGGAACTGACTGCCGAACTCAAGAAAATCATCGCCGAGACCGGTGCCACATCCCAGAAGGAGATGGGCAAGGTGATGGGTGTCGCTTCGAAAGCCCTCGCCGGACGTGCCGACGGTAAGGTCATCTCGGCAAAAGTGCGCGAACTTCTCAACAATTGAAAATACGATAAAGACTAAATAAAAAAATGCTTACCCTACAGCAAATCAAAGAGGATCCCGAACGCATCATTGCGCGCCTCGCCGTCAAAGGTTTTGATGGAAAGCAGGGAGTCAACGATGTGATTGACTTCGACGACGAACGCCGTAGCCTCCAGTATCAGAACGATAATCTCGCAGCCGAGCTTAAGAAGCAGGCCGATGCAATCGGTCGCTTGATGAAGGAAGGCCGTCGCGACGAAGCCGAGGAAGCCAAGAAGAAAGTGGCTGAGATCAAGGCTGAGCAGAAAGAGATTGCCGACCGTCTCACCACCACTGAAAATGCCATCCGCGACATCCTTCTCGGTATGCCCAACATTCCCTGTGATGCAGTGCCCGAAGGAAAGACCGCTGAGGACAATGTCGTAGAGAAGACCGGTGGCCCGATGCCCGAACTTCCCGCTGACGCGCTCCCCCACTGGGAACTCGCCAAGAAATACAACCTTATCAACTTCGACCTCGGCGTGAAGATCACAGGCCCGGGTTTCCCCGTCTATATCGGCAAGGGTGCGAGAATGCAGCGCGCCCTCATCCAGTTCTTCCTCGATGAAGCCGGCAAGGCAGGCTATCTTGAAATCCAGCCCCCCTACGTCGTCAACGAAGCTTCGGGCTACGGAACAGGACAGCTCCCCGACAAGGAGGGACAGATGTATTTCATCAACGAGGACAAGCTCTATCTTATCCCCACCGCCGAAGTGCCTGTCACCAACCTCTATCGCGATGTCATCCTCACCGGTGATCAGCTTCCTATAAAGAACTGCGCCTACTCCGCCTGTTTCCGTCGTGAGGCCGGTTCCTACGGCAAGGATGTCCGCGGTCTCAACCGTCTCCATCAGTTCGACAAGGTTGAAATCGTGCGCATCGAGAAGCCCGAGAATTCCTACGCTGCCCTTGAGGAGATGAAAGACCATGTCCAGGGTCTTCTCGAAAAACTTGGTCTCCCCTGGCATATCCTCCGTCTCTGTGGCGGTGACATGAGCTTCACTTCTGCCATCACCTTTGACTTTGAGGTCTATTCAGCAGCCCAGGGTCGCTGGCTGGAGGTTTCCTCTGTCTCCAACTTCGAGACATATCAGGCCAACCGTCTCAAATGCCGTTACCGTGGCGAGGACAAGAAGACACATCTCTGCCACACCCTCAACGGTTCAGCCCTCGCACTTCCCCGCATCATGGCAGCCCTTCTGGAAAACAACCAGACTCCTCAGGGAATCGTGGTGCCCGAGTGCCTGCGCAAGTACACCGGCTTCGACATCATCGACTGAAAGGCATAGTCACCGGCACGGGTTGGAGACGGATGCGTTTCCAACCTTTGCCACGGTCGACGCGTTGTAATAAGTGACGGTGGTGTCCGACCTGATTTCCGCCTCACGAACTGTTAAAACTAATTATAATTATGGAATCAACACGTCAAGCTAAAATATCGCGTCTCTTACAGAAGGAACTCAGTGAAATCTTCCGTCAGCAGACCGCCAAGACCCACGGCACACTCGTGTCGGTGAGCATTGTCCGCGTATCCCCCGATCTCAGCATCGCCAAGGTCTATCTTTCAATCTTCCCCTCCGAACGTTCGCAGGAACTCCTTGAGAGCATACGCGAGAGTGCGAAGACCATCCGCTATGAACTCGCTCAGAAAGTGCGCTTCCAGTTGAGGAAGTGTCCTGAACTCAGCTTCTATCTGGATGATTCGCTCGACTATATCGACAACATCGATAAGCTCCTGACCAAATAAAGCCCGGTGGCGACATGCTTTTTTGCATGATTGAAGATACATTCTCTAAAAACCGGAAATAAAAGAACAGAAGCGCAAAAGGAACAAAAGTCATGAGACAGATTGCACTTGGTTGCGATTTCGTTGCTGATATACTTTTGTTGCCTGTGTGTGCTTCTGTTCTTTTGTAATTATAATCACATTTCTCATACCCCAACTCATCCCTGACTCACGATGCCGGCACTGCGCATTGCCATCCGCTATCTCTTAGCAAAGAAAAGCCATACGGCTGTCAATATCATATCCTACATTTCCATGGCCGGAATTGCAGTTGCAGCCATGGCTATGGTCTGTGTATTGTCGGTGTTCAACGGCTTCACCGAACTTGCGTCTGACCGCCTCTCGCTTGTGGACCCCGATATAAAGATTACCTCGCTCAGTAGCCGTGTCATCGCAAATGCCGACTCGCTTGCAGCCGAGGTCCGGAAGGTCCCGGGTGTGAGGGCTGCGCTCCCGACATTGCAGGGCGAGGCTCTTGCCGTGCTCGACGACGTGCAGCTACCGGTGAATATCGCCGGTATTCCGGAGGGTTTCGATGATGTGTCGGCCCTCGGTTCATTGATGATTGACGGCACGTTGGACAGTCTTACCTATTGTCTCGGAGGTGCGGTCCTCGGCGTAGGCACCGCCGTTCAGCTCGACGCACGTCCGTCGATGATGAGAAATCTGCTTCTGACGGTCCCGCGCCGTCTTGGTCGCATCAACCCTGCTTTTCCGATGGCAGCGTTCACGACCGACACTCTTTTTGTCAGCGGTGTCTACCGCACGAATCAGCCGGAGTATGACAATGCCATGCTCTATATCCCTCTCAGCAGTGCCCGCGATTTGCTTGACTATACAACCGAAGGAACTGCCATTGAGATTTCTGTTTCTCCCGGTGAGAATGTTGCGCGGGTGGTCTCTGCTATTGAGGCTGCGGTCGGTGGAGAGTATCTTGTAGCCGACCGGCTCAGGCAGGAATCCCATTCTTTCAGGATGATTTCGATTGAGAAATGGATCACCTTCCTGATGCTTGTCTTCGTGCTTGTGATGGCCTCGTTCAATATCCTCTCGTCGCTCTCGATGCTCATAATAGAAAAGGAGGAGAGCCTGCGCATACTCAGCTCAATCGGAGCACCCGACAGTATGCTCCGCAGGATATTCCTCTATCA
This sequence comes from uncultured Muribaculaceae bacterium, assembly GCA_947381945.1. Lineage (GTDB taxonomy): Bacteria > Bacteroidota > Bacteroidia > Bacteroidales > Muribaculaceae > Duncaniella. The sequence goes on along the minus strand of CANCXM010000015.1, from coordinate 4,064 downwards.
AGGCATCCTTGTCGCCGCCCTCGGAGGAGCGATAGGCATATCAATCGGCGTGATTCTCTGTCTGGTTCAGCAGCATTTCGGACTCATCACCCTCGGTGGCGACCATTCACAGATGTCGATTGTCATCTATCCCTGTGTGTTGAGGTTCACCGATGTGTTGATTACTGCAGGGGTCGTCGCGCTCATCGGCATTCTCTCCGGCTTTATCGCATCGCGCAGTGTGCGCCCTCCTTATTTAAAGTAACGATTTAAAGTTGCGGGAAAAGTAAAAACGCACCTCCGACATTTGGCAATTGGCGAGAAATTTCGTAATTTAGCCGACCTAATTGACGGCGCGTTTTCGCAAGGCGCTCCGGATGTGTTATCAATAATCTAATCTATTTAACAGTCACTTATTTTATGTCAGCACCATCAACCCATAGATATTGCGTAATCATGTGTGGCGGAGTAGGCAGCCGTTTCTGGCCTTATTCGCGTGAAAACTGCCCCAAGCAGTTCATCGACTTCCTTGGGACAGGACGTTCGCTCCTGCAGATGTCATACGACCGCATCCTTCCTCTTGTCCCGAAGGAAAATATCATTGTGGTTACAAATGAGAAGTATGCCCCGCTCATCCGTGAGCAGCTTCCGGATATTCTCCCCTCCAACATCCTTCTCGAACCCGCCCGCCGCAACACAGCTCCGTGTATCGCATGGGCTGCATATCATATCGCGGCACTCGATCCTGAAGCATCAATGATTGTCACCCCGAGCGACCATCTCATCACACGCGAGACCGTGTTCCAGGATTGTGTGAGCCGTGGATTCGAGTTTGTGGAGAACAACGATGCACTTCTCACTCTCGGCATCACCCCGACCCGTCCCGAGACAGGCTATGGTTACATCCAGATTGGTCAGGAGGCTGAGCCGGGAATCCTGAAGGTGAAGACATTTACAGAGAAGCCTAACCTTGAGCTTGCAAAAGTGTTCCTTGACTCAGGCGAGTTTTTCTGGAACTCCGGTATCTTCCTCTGGCGTGCTTCGTCAATCATCGAGGCGCTTCATAAGTATGATCCCGACCTCACGACGCTCTTTGACAAGGGCAAGGCTGATTTCGGTACTGACAAGGAAAGTGAATTCATCAGCGCCAACTTCATTTCATGTCCTCCCAACTCCATTGACTACGCGGTGATGGAAAAGGCCGACAATGTCTATGTCGAGTGTGTCAGCTTCGGCTGGAACGACCTCGGCACATGGAGCGCGCTCTACGACAACTCGCCGCGCAACAGCGACAGCAATGTCGCCCAGAACTGCAATGTCCTCGCCTACGAGAGCAACGGCAACATCTTCGCCGTGCAGAGTCCCGACAAACTTGTCGTGGTCCAGGGCCTGAAGGACTATATCATCGCCGACGCGGGCGATGTGCTCCTCATCTGTCCCAAAGCAGAGGAGCAGCGCATAAAGCAGATGGTGAATGATGCCAAGATTTCATACGGCGACAAGTATCTTTAATCAATAAATCACAGAGCGTGGGTCGGTTTCCGGATTGCGGAACGGACCCACGCTCTTCGGTTTCAATAATCAAAACAATAGCCTTACGACCACCATGCAAGAATACAAACTTACCCCTCAGGAAGAGGATGCATACGTTGAGCAGCAGTTTCGCGATCTCCTTGACGGTTATCTCGCAAGTAACCACCGCAAGAAGGTGGAGATTATCGAGCGGGCCTTCCGTTTTGCCAAGGAGGCCCACAAGGGAGTGAGACGGCGTTCGGGCGAACCGTATATCATCCATCCGATTGCCGTGGCCAAGATTGCATCACAGGAGATCGGCCTCGGATCCACGTCGATATGTGCCGCCCTTCTCCACGATGTGGTTGAGGATACGGAATATACCGTCGAGGACATCGAGCAGCATTTCGGTCGTAAGATAGCCCGTATCGTCGAAGGGCTCACCAAGATTTCAGGTGGTATTTTCGGCGACAAGGCCTCTGCCCAGGCCGAGAATTTCCGCAAACTCCTCCTGACAATGAGCGAGGACATCCGCGTAGTGCTCATAAAGATGGCCGACCGCCTCCACAACATGCGCACCCTCGGCTCTATGGCCCCCAACAAGCAATACAAGATTGCAGGCGAGACCCTCTATATCTATGCTCCGCTTGCCCATCGTCTCGGTCTCTTCGAAATCAAGACGGAGCTTGAGGACCTCAGTTTCAAGTATGAGCATCCCGGAGAGTATGAGCGCATCTCGCGCCTGATTTCACAGAGCGAGGCCGGACGCGAGATGGTCTACAACGATTTCGCATCCCCGATTCTCAAACGTCTCGACGCCATGGGACTCGACTATGAGGCAAAGGCCCGTTTGAAATCGGTCTATTCCATCTGGCGGAAGATGGACACCAAGCATATCCCCTTCGAGGAGGTCTATGACCTCTATGCCATGCGCATTATCTTCGATGTACCTGAGGGGGTGTCGGAAAAGGAGATGTGTTTCAAGATATATTCAGCCCTTACCGACCTTTACCGTCCGCATCCTGACCGCACCCGCGACTGGATAACCAATCCAAAGGCCAACGGCTATCAGGCTCTCCATGTCACCCTTATGGGTCCTGACGGAAACTGGATTGAGGTCCAGATCCGCAGCCGTCGCATGGACGAGATTGCCGAGAAGGGGTTTGCCGCCCACTGGAAATATAAAATCGGTGAACATGAAGAGGAGAGTGAGCTGAACGTATGGCTCAAGACCATCAAGGATATTCTCGATGACCCCACTCCGAATGCCATTGACTTCCTCGACACCCTCAAACTCAATCTCTTCGCTACGGAGATTGTGGTGTTCACCCCGAAGGGTGAGTTGCTGACTCTGCCTGCCGGAGCAACTGTCCTCGATGTCGCCTTCACGCTTCACTCGCAGCTCGGCATGAGGTGCATTGCCGGAAAGGTCAACCATAAGCTTGTCCCGCTGTCCCATCGCCTCAATTCAGGCGATCAGGTGGAGGTCTTGACCTCCCATTCCCAGTCGCCAAAGCCGGAATGGATGAATTTCCTCGCCACTGCCAAGGCCAAGACACGTCTGCGCAAGGAACTCCGCCGTGTGCAGCAGCCGGTCATCGAGGAGGGCAAGAAGATATTCGACGATTTCATGGTGCAGAACGACATCATTGTCAACAACAGTGTGATGACAAAGATTCTCGGCACCTACCATGTCTCCACCCGTGAGGAGCTTTTCTATAAGCTCGGCAGCGGAGAGGTCTCGATTGACGACTATCTCAACGTCAACACCTCGCGTGGAGCACGTTCGCTTGTCTCGCGTCTCTTCCGTCTCGGTTTCGGTGGCGATAACAAGAAGACCAAAGTCAAGAAACTCCTCACCACACCCGAGGAGCCGTCGGAAAAACAGGCTGAGAAGCCCAAAATCAACACGAAGGAAACCTACGTCCTCCGTTTCAACGAGCAGGAGAGCAATTTCGCCTTTGCCGAGTGTTGCCGTCCCATTCCCGGCGATGAGGTCATGGGATTCATTACTGACGAGGGCACTGTTGAGGTCCATTCACTCACATGTCCGCGCGCCCAGGTGCTCAAGGCAAGCTATGGCCCGCGTATCCTCGCTACAAAATGGGACGAAATCTCCGGAAGCTTCCTTGCAAATATCCGTATTGAAGGCATTGACCGTCATGGCATCCTTCAGGAATTGACACGCATGATCTCGACAGCCCTCAATATTGACATCCGCAGTCTCAATATCGCTGCCGACAAGGAAGTATTCACATGCGACCTTGGAGTCCTCGTAGCCAGCACCCATGCCGTCGACGAACTCTGTAAAAGCATCCTCCGCATCGAAGGAGTCCGCAAAGCCGACCGCGTCCGCGCCTACGAGTGATGAAACTCTGTGGTAAAGATAATCATGCGGCTTCATTGAGAAAAAACTACAACAGGCAGTTGTAGTTTTTTCCACAAATATCTTTTCATTTTTAATATGAAAACGCCCGACGAATTTTTCATACCCGACAACGAGGTAAAGCTTCCTGAGGAACTTGATTACAGCAGAGTGAACGAATACGTCCGCTCCGCAGAGGCGTTTTCTC
>CANCXM010000014.1 GCA_947381945.1 uncultured Muribaculaceae bacterium | reverse complement strand
TAAAAAAAGTTCCTACGTTTGCGTTTTCATTGCAAACATAGGAACTGTACCCTTCCGACCTGTCTTTATGTACCCTTCCAACAATTACCCTTCCTGCTGCCTTAGCATTTACGGCAGAAGGTTTCCTCGATGATGCGGGGGAAGTGGAGGCGTTCGAGCGCATGGATTTTCTCCTCGACACTCTCCGGGGTGTCATCAGGGGTCAGTGCAACACTTATTTGTGAGATTACCCGCCCCTCATCACACTTGTCGCTCACGAAATGGACGGTGATACCACTCTCCGTCTCCCCGGCGGCGACAACAGCCTCATGGACATGCCGTCCATACATTCCCTTGCCCCCGAACTTCGGAAGCAGCGAGGGATGGATGTTGACTATACGCTCATGGTAACGCTCTATGAGAAACGATGGTATCATCAGCAGGAAACCGGCGAGGACTATGACGTCGACACCATATCGCTCCAGAATGGGGAGCATCCGCTCAGGGTCTCGGATTTCAGCTCCCGTAAGAACCTCGACAGGCACATTCAAGCGCGAGGCGCGGCCAATCACACCGGCTTCTGGCTTGTTGCAGACCACAAGCGCCACCTTACCCCCACGCGGGGCATCCTGAAAATGGCGTATGATGTTCTCCGCATTCGAGCCGTTGCCCGAGGCAAATATTGCTATACGTTTCATATTCATTATCGGTCTATCAAACAGTGAATAAGCTCAAAAATAACAGAAATGACAGATTGTATATTAAGTCCGTATCGGCCTAAAACAAATCTGTCATTTCTGTTATTTTTAAATGTATCTGTCAATCACCTTTTTACAGGTAATTGAAAATTATTTCATCGGCGACCCTGACGCTTCTGCTGTTCGCGGAGCATCTGCTGCTGCTTGCGCTGGGCCTCCTCAAGACGGGCCATGAAGCCTGATTTCTTTTTGGGCTTCTTGGCAGCCTCGGCCATCTTGGCACGCATCTTTTCCTCCGACACAACCTTGCGGAAGATGTAGGTCTGGACGATGGTGATAAGAAGCGAGAGGAAGTAGTAGTAGCTGAGGCCGGCGGCATAGTTGTTGAAGATGAAGAGGAACATCACCGGCATGAGATACATCATCCACTTCATGCCCGGCATACCGGCTGAGTTCTGCGTCTGCATGGTCACACGGGTGTAGATGATATTGGTGACGGTCATTAGGAGGCAGAAGAGGCTGATATGGTTGCCGAAGGTGCTCGATATGAAGGGGATGTTGGCAGTCCACGAGATGATGGCGTCAGGAGCCGAGAGGTCCTTGGCCCAGAGGAAGGGCTCGCCGCGAAGCTCGATAGCCGACGGGAAGAACCAGAACATGGCCACGAGGATAGGCATCTGCAGGAGCATGGGCAGACAGCCTGAGAGGGGATTGGCTCCTGCGCGGGAGTAGAGGGCCATTGTCTCCTGCTGACGCTTCATGGCATTCTCGTTGCCGGGATACTTATCATTTATCGCCTTGATTTCAGGAGCAAGCAGACGCATACGGGCCTGCGACATGAGGCTCTTGTAGGTGAAGGGGAAGAGGATAAGCTTGATGAAGATTGTGAGGAGCAGGATGATGATACCATAGTTGGAGATGAAGCTGCCGAGAAGGGTGAACACCGGAATGATGATAAGGGTGTTGATCCAGCGGAAGATAGGCCAACCGAGAGGGATGAGCTTGGTGAGGTGCATGTTCTCGTCGGGGAAAATCTCCTTTTCGAGCGAGCTCATGACGGGATAGGAGTTGGGACCGAGATACATCACGAACGAAGCCGGATTGGCGGACGAGGCGGTGTATTCGAGAGTCATGTCGAGCTGCATCTCCTTGATGAAGTCGGGATTGTCCTTCAGTTCGGTGCTCTTGAGCATACCGCTGCTGAAGTTGGTTCGTGCCATAAGGACAGCCGAGAAGAACTGGTTCTTGCAGCTTATCCATTTGAGACGCTGGTTAATCTCCTCATCGTCGTCGCCACCCTCGCTGAGATGGTCCACGTCGCCATCGGGATACATGTAGTAGAGCGCCGAGTTTCTCTCCTCGAACACTCGTCCGGCCTCGTTGCGGCGCATCTTCTGATGCCAGTTGAAGTCCATGGACGCTACGGAAGAGGGGATGATCGACTGCATACCTTCCTGGACGATGTCGATGTCGACAAGATAGCCGTCCTCGGGAAGGGTATACTTGATACCCCATGTGGCACCGTCGCCGAGGTCGAGTTTCATGAGCACCGAAGAATCGTTGAGCTGCACGGGTGTGAAGTAGAACTCGCGGGTCTCGAAGCGCTGATTGGCTGAGGTGAGCGTGAAGCTATACATATCGGTCTCCGGTGAGAGGAGCATGACCTTGGTTGAGTCATAGCTGTCATAGTCGCGGAGGGTTGCGCGGGAGATGACACCACCCTTGTTGGAGATTTCAAGACTGAGAAGCTTGTTTTCGAGCTTGACGGTGGTGCTGTCGCCGGTGATGTGGCGGGCGAATCCACGGTAACGGGCCACTGTGGCGAGTGCCTTGCGGAGATTAGTTGTGGCGGGAACGCCGACAGTGACAGGAAGAGCGGATGAGTTGCTGAGGATGTCGGCCACAGGAACCACACGGCCATCGGCGTCAACGGTGCCTTCAAGCTGATTGTCGGCAGTCAGACGGAGATCCACCTTGTCGACACGGAGAGTCGACACACCGGTGAGCGTGTCGGTGACACCGAGCTCACGGATGGTGCTCTTTATGGTGGCTACTTCGGCCGATGTGATGGAATCGAATTTCAAGGCTCCGGGGTCGGCGGCCTTGGCGGCTTCCTGAGCCTGCATCTGCTCGCGCTCTATGCGCTGGCGTTCAAGCTCCTCAGCCGACGGGCGGTTGATGTAGGTGAAACCAAAAATGATTAGGCCCATCAGAATGAGCCCGATGATGGAGTTTTTGTCCATGAGTCGGTTTTACGGAATGGGTTTTAAGAGGTTGTTGATAATTTTTTCTTATTTCTTCTCACGTTCCTCACCGTAGGCGATAGCCGCCTTGATGAAGTCCATGAACAGTGGCGAGGGGGAGAGGACTGTCGAGGAGTATTCGGGATGATACTGAGTGCCGATGAACCAGCGGTGGTCCGGAAGTTCGACAACCTCCACAAGATGGGTCGCGGGATTCTCTCCGACACACTTCATACCGGCAGCCTCGAAGCGTGCGCGGTAATCGTTGTTGAACTCGAAGCGGTGGCGGTGACGCTCGCTCACTTCAGTAGCTCCGTAGGCTTGTGCGGCGCGTGAGCCGGGGGTCAGACGGCAGTCGTAGGCTCCGAGACGCATTGTGCCTCCCATGTTGGAGATGGATTTCTGCTCCTCCATGAGGTCGATTACATTGTCGGGCGTGTGGGGCTGCATCTCCGTAGAGTTGGCTTCGGCGAGTCCGAGGACATTGCGGGCAAACTCAATGACCATGCACTGCATACCCAGACAGATTCCGAAGGTCGGGACATCGTGCTCGCGACACCATTTCAGCGCCACGAATTTTCCCTCGATGCCGCGCTGTCCGAATCCGGGAGCGATAATCACGCCGTCAAGACCGCTGAGCTGGGCTTCGACATTGTCGGGAGTGACGCGCTCGGAATGGATGTAGACCAAATCGAGCACACGGTCAGAATAAGTCGCGCATTGGAAGAGGGCTTCGGAGATGGACTTGTAGGCATCCTGAAGCTCCACATATTTCCCGACCAGACCGATGCGCACCTTCTTTTCAGCCGTGCGCATCTTGGTGAGGAATTCTTTCCACGGCCCCATGTCGGGCTGTCCCTTGGGATCCATGTCGAGCTTGCGCATCACAATCTCGTCGAGATGCTCCTCGTGCATCTGCACCGGCACGTCGTAGATGCTCTTTGCATCGCGGCTCTCGATGACGGCATCGGGAGCGACATTGCAGAACTGCGCGATCTTCTTTCGCATCGAAGCGGGAATCTCATGCTCCGTGCGCAACACGAGCACATCGGGCTGGATGCCGAGTTGCTGAAGCTGCTTGACGGAGTGTTGGGTGGGTTTGGTCTTCAGCTCCTTGGCGGCGGCGATGAAGGGGACGTAGGTCAGATGGACGCAGATGCAGTCATCTTCAAGCTCCCAGCGGAGCTGACGGACAGCCTCAAGGAAGGGAAGCGATTCAATATCGCCGACCACGCCTCCGATTTCCGTGATGACGAAGTCAAAGTTGCCTGTCTTGCCGAGGGCCATGACGTTGCGCTTGATTTCGTCGGTGATGTGGGGGATAATCTGGACGGTCTTGCCGAGATAGTCGCCTCGGCGCTCCTTCTCGATGACGCTCTTGTAGATGCGGCCTGTGGTGACGTTGTTGGCTCGGGTGGTCTGGATATTGGTGAAACGTTCGTAGTGACCGAGGTCAAGGTCAGCTTCATGGCCGTCGACTGTCACATAACACTCGCCATGCTCGTATGGATTGAGGGTTCCGGGGTCGATGTTGATGTAGGGGTCAAACTTCTGTATGGTGACCCTGAAACCGCGTGCCTTAAGCAGACATGCCAACGATGAAGAGATGATTCCTTTGCCGAGCGACGACACAACGCCGCCGGTCACAAAAATGTATTTAGTTTCCACGCTTTATGATGTGATTGAGATACTTCAATGACGTGTCAATGATAATTAAGGCGCAAATTTACAAAAAAATCGGGGATATTTTCTTAATTTTGCTCTCAGTTATAGAATTTTTGACACAATTCACGCTCTTACCGCCAAATGATAAAAAATCTGCTTTTTGACCTCGGAGGAGTAATCATGGACCTTGACCGCGACCGCTGCGTCAGGGCCTTCGAGCGACTCGGCATGAAGGATGCCGACGATTTTCTCGGTGTCTACGGCCAGAAGGGTGCATTCCTCGCACTCGAATCAGGCGAGATTGATGCCGATGAGTTCCACGCGCAGGTGCGCCCGATGATTGACCGCGAGAATGTCAGCGACGAGGAAATCGACGCTGCCTTCAATGAATTCCTCATCGGTATCCCTGTCCACCGTCTCGAATCGCTCCGCGAACTCCGCCGCGACTACAAGGTGTATCTCCTCTCGAATACCAACCCCATCATGGTCAACGGCAAGATTGCCGAGGAATTCCGCAGGGAGGGCCGCGAGATGGCCGACTATTTCGACGGCATTTTCACCTCCTACGAGGCCAAATGCTGCAAGCCCGGAAAGGCGATTTTCGACTATACAGAAAAGGTCGGCGGACTGAATCCCTCCGAGACCCTTTTCTTCGATGACTCGCAGTCAAATGTCGATGCCGCCCGCTCCTACGGTTTCAACTCTGTCCTCGTCCGCCCCGGCGACGAATTCACCACCCTCCTCGAAGAGTTCAAAAAGAGCCTATAGCCCCAATACCGGCCACCCCCGGAAAAGGATGCCGCTATGTGGTGTCCGATAAGGACACCGATTTACTCGTAACCCCGTACATCGAGCGCAGCGATGATGTGCGGGGAAAAGATGAGATCTATCATGATTGATGTCCGTAGGACATCGATTTACGGTTTTGACATACAAGGATGGTAAATCAGTGTCCTTGCGGACACTTAGTTTTATTATCCGGCTATTCAGCCCAGCACATCATCGCTTCGCTCGATGTACGGGGTTACGCAAAAATCAGTGTCCTACGGACACGTCCTCCCTTCCCTCCTCATTCATCATCCCAATTAAACCCCACCGCCCCGCCGGGTGTTAAATCAATAAATTATCCAACTAAGCACTCATGAGAATAATCACCAAGAGCGACACGTCGCGGCGGCGCATAGCTGCCGTGGGGATGTATGACGGTGTCCACGCCGGTCATAAATTCCTTATTGACTATCTGCGCCTCGAAGCCGGAAGCCGGAGACTGACTCCGGCGGTCATCACATTCTCCCACCATCCCCTCTCGGTGGTGCGTCCGCTCGAAGCTCCCGGACTGCTGACAACACTCGAAGACCGTATGCGCCGCCTCGGAGCGGCAGGGGCGGAAGATATTATCATCCTGTCGTTCAATGACCGACTACGCAACAAAAGCGCCCGTGAATTCCTCTCGATGCTCCGCAAATCGTATGGCATCGACACCCTTGTCCTCGGTTTCAACAACCGCTTCGGTCACGACCGCCCGCAGACCACCGAGGAGTATCGCAAGATAGGTGAGGAGGTCGGCGTAGAGGTAATTCCGGCACCCGAATACCGCGGACCGGGAGCTCCGGTCAGCTCATCGCTCATCCGTCGCCATCTTCTTTCAGGTGAACCCGAAAAGGCTGCGGAAGCTCTCGGCTACAACTATAACCTGCGCGGAATGGTGGTCAGCGGACAGAGACTTGGCCGCACACTCGGCTTCCCGACAGCTAATCTAAAACCTTCCGACAAGGAGGCGCTTATCCCCAAACCGGGAGCCTACGCGGCTTTCGTCGTCACCCCCGACGGTGAGCGCCGTCCCTCAATGGTCAACATTGGCTTCCGCCCGACTGTCACCGACGGCGAGGGACAGGCGATACTCTCAATTGAGGCTCATATTTTCGACTACACGGGTTATCTCTACGACGAGGAAGTCGTTGTCGAGTTCGTGAAATACCTCCGCCCGGAACGCCGTTTCGCCTCCACCGACAAACTCCGCGAACAGCTCGAACGCGACGCAGCTAAAGCGAGGAAGACATTTGTTACTCCTTTATAGTATAGAGCACTTGTCGCTCCTTTATAGTATAGAGATTAAAGTATAGAGTATAGATAATTGTTATGCTATCTGAACGGCTGTTTCCGGATAGCTGCATGGCTGTATCTGGACAGCACGACAATTATCTATACTCTATACTTTAATCTCTATACTATAAAGGAGCGACAAGTGCTCTCTATACTTTAATCTCTATACTGTAGAGGATTAGCCAGGAAATCACCTGTCCACTCTGACGAATCGTTCGCTTGAGTCGAAGTGGAGGTCGTGGTTGTTGGTGAGTTCGACTTCATAACCCTTGCGGTTTTTGAGAATCTTGGTGACTGACTCTCCGGGATAGGCCTTGGCAAGATATTCGGCAATATCTTCGGGAATGAAGTTGTCGGCAAGAGTCTGACCGGGAGCGGCTGAAATTTTTCGCCATGTACCGTTGTCGTTGAAATCGAGCTCCATACCGCTTGCAAGCTCCACCTCATACTCAGTGCCACGCATACGGCTGTCCTTTTCAATCGACGCTACGGGGTCACCGGCAAAACATGATGAAATCAGGCTGCGGGCTCTCTGAGGAAGTTCTGACTCTGAAATCTGATTACCTGCAAATACTGTGGCTGTCGATGCCATCATAAATACTAACGCTGATAGTACAATCTTTTTCATACCTAAAACAATTTTTTGTCATGACGGTCACAAAATGTCATGAATGATTAATGTAAATGTGTCGTATAATTGAACGTGTGTGTGTTTCAATATATGTTTTATAACATTGTTTTACGGCAAAGGGTTCAAATCCCGGTCGCCTCTATTGGCCTATTTTGACCTGTAGGGACGCTTTTCAAAGCGTCCGCAACAGCAAAATGTATCCTCAAAATGTATTATCAAAAACATCCTCATAAACATACCCATAAACACCAATAGCACTTGCTGAGCCATCGGGGATATGCTTCGCAAGTGCCATTGATTTCAATATGTTTGTATTGTTCGCGTTTAATGGGGTTTAACCAATGTTTTCCGCGGTTTTTTGCAGGAAGTTACCGGGGTTGTTTGCAAGAAGTTACCGGGGTTGTTGCGGACGCTTTGAAAAGCGTCCCTACAGTAGGCCCCTACTGCCGGCCCCCTGCAATTTACCGTTTCTTCGGTTGGATGTTGAGGCGGTATTGGACGGAGAACATGACGTAGCGCGGGAGGGCGTTGGTGTAGCTGACGGTGCGGCCGGAGGCATTGACGGCATAGTTGACGTTGGAGAGCTGATGGAGCATGTCGAAACCGTCGACCATGAACACCCAGTGACCACCGCGCGGAGTGTAGCTCAGACGCAGATTCCAGATGGCATCGGTGGTGTCGAGCTCCTTCACCCCATAGCCGCGTCGGGCATAGAAGGTGAAGTCGGTGTTCACGCCAAAACCACCCGGCAGACGGAACTGACCGAGGAGGCCATAGCTGAAATGCCGTGCATCAATAGTCTGGAAATCCTCACGGGTAGAAGTCGTGTGGCGGTTAGTGAAACTTCCGTTCAGCCCTATCTGCTGTTTACCTATCTGCCAGTCGAGCTTTAGTTTCTCGGTCATATTTGTGGACTTCGCAGTGGACTTCTGCGGCTCCTCAAGATTGACACCAATCATGTCGGCATAGTTTGTGAACGTTACATTGGTGATTGAGCTGAGCGTGAACTGCTGCTTATTGCCGAACTGAAGATTGAAGACATTATTACCATTGACAACATGGTTGCCGTCGACATTATAAGTCTTGTTGCGGCGGATACCGGTCGACGTGTCGTAGGTGTAGCCCCTCACCAATGCATCTGTCGTGTATTCATATCCGACAGACAGTCGGTTGTTGAGCTGTCTTTCAGCCGGCTTGAATGTCCAGTCAAGGGTATGTTTATGGATACGGGCATTCACAAGGTCCGGATTTCCGAGGGCTATGTTGAGGGGGTCGGAATCATTGACAATATCAATCAGATGGGTCAGGTCGGGGGTTTTAACATTAAGTGTATATCTGTATTCCAATCCATGACGGAAAACAAACCGTCGCGGGTCCTTTCCTTGCGCACCGATGTCGAACATGATACGGCCACCGTAGTTGCTTATTACCGTCATGAATGAATTGCGGCTTACGAGATATGAACGGTTGTCGCGCCAATAGTCAAAATGCTGGTGAAGCAGCGAGAATTCGGGTCGGAGAAATATAGTCAGCCTATTGTCGTTCGGGAAGTATTTGGTCCAAACAAAGAATGGAGTAATGTCATGCTTGTTCTCAATCAGGCGCGAGGTGTAGCTGTTTGACGGATCGAATGTGTCGAGGTAACCAGCAGGAAGAGTTCCGTAGTTGCCCATGTCGGCCATGCGGTCGAGAGCATACATATATGAATCCCTGTCGCGGTTCAGGAAACGGTAGGAATATGACAGATGGAAATTCACATGCTTTATATAAGTACGGTAGCCGACGGTGCCATCAAGAGTGAGTGTGTGGTTGGGGGAATTGTCGAAATACTGTCTCTTCTTGACCGCCGGTGTAGGATCAGAGCCATAGTTGATATTATAGTCACGCCAGCGCTCCTCCTTCTCGTCCTTATACTTCATTCCGATTTCAAAAGTCAGGTGGTCGTTGGTCCGGGGTATCTTGTACTCAAAATGAGGATAGACCTGAACCTCACCCTCATGGCGGCTGCCGTCGCTGCGGGTGATGGAGCGGTTTATCACAGCGTCGAGTTGCTCAGGCGAACCGTCGCTGTAGAGGGCCTCAAGAGCCTTGGCGGTAATCTCCTCCTGTTCCTTGTCGAAGGTGGCCGACAGCGATGTCGAACTGTTGTCGCGCTTTATGTAGCGGCCGAGGAGCATACCGCCCCAATAGGTCTTTTCACTGAAATTGTTGACATAGTTGCGGGTCTCCAGCTTGATTTGCTTGTTCTTGCTGCGGGCGAAGGCATAGTCGTAGGTATTGCCTCCGCTGAGGAAGTTGGTGCGGTTGGTGGTCGAGAGATTATTGTTGGAATTTTCCTCGAATGTCACATAACCTCGGTAGCGCTTCGTCTCATCCAAATCCTCATAGTCATAGTTGAAGGTGGCCATCTTGTAGGAACGTGTGCCCGACGGCATCATCTCGGGAGTCCATGTGTCGCTCTTGCCCGGCTTGCGGTTATCGTTGAGATTGTTGACGTTGGCAATGAGTGTCAGTTTTGTGGTCGGGGTGAAAAACGAGGAGAACAGGCGTCCGCTGTAACGGTCCTTGGTTCCGAGACCACCCTGCGCGTTGACAATCCATCCACGGTTATATTCGCGTTTGAGCTTGACATCCATTGTGAGATGCTTCTCCCCATCCGGTTCTCCCCTCCACTTCTCCAGTTTGGTCTGCCCCTCGTAGACCTGCACATTCTTCACCGTGTAGGCAGCGATGTTGTCGAGCATCAGCTGGTTGTTGCCGTCAAGAAACTCCTTGCCGTTGAGCAGAAGTGACTCGACGTATTGGCCGTTGACCTTTATCTGGCCATCCTCGTTAAGCTCCACTCCCGGAAGCTGACTGATGAGCGCGTCGAGCATCGAGCCTTCGGCAAGCTGAAAGGCATCGGCATTGTAGACAATGGTGTCACCCTTGTTATAGAACTTGATTTTCGAGGCTGTCACCGTCACTTCGCCAAGCTGACGCGGAGCTTTTTCAAGAAGGGTCACCGGAAGGTTACGGTAGCTCTCCCTCTTGCCGATTTTTTCAAGACGGTATGTGACAGTCTGAGTTTTGTAGCCCGGACAGCCTACGTCGAATATAATTGTCGAATCCCTGCGCGGAACCGGGAAATTATACATTCCAAGTTCAACGCGTTCACCGTTCTTAAAAGCTATACCCTTGTTTGCCTGAAGGGAATCAATGAGTTTTCCGGCCTCGTCATAGCGGTAGACAAAGGCCCCGGTCAAATCGGTTTTGGTGATGGCATCCCTGACGCGGCCTGAAAGCCAGATGCTGTCGTTTTCGTTAGCTGAAAAAGCTGTGAAAGGCATGAAAAAGGAGAGAACGAGCATGGCAAAAATGCTCCGGAGAAAGTTTTTCATGAAGTTCTGTTCTAAAGATTATTGATAATTGAACGTGATGATTGGTGTATGTCTGACGTGATTAGTTGAGATTGCAATATCCTTTCCCAAATCGAATGTCGGTTGATACCGGCTGCAAATTTAATACATAGTTTATACAAATCCAAATTAGTCCCCAAATTAATCATCGGATTAGCACCATAATCCAATCAACCGCCTCCTGTCGGCAATCCCAATCCCCCCAATAAACCTGTCGGCGCCGGTAGGGACGCTTTTCAAAGCGTCCGCATCAGCAATGAAAAATATCATCCCAATAATACTTCCCGCCGAACAAATACCGATATAAAATGAAGATGGATATTACCACAGCAATACCCATCCTCACATCTGTCTATCAATTAAATATTTAGAATTTCAATATGATGCCTGCATTGGCAACAAAACCGTCCAATGGTGCATAAATATCACGGAATTCAGGATTTGTCACGCTTCCTGTATAGATTGTGTCAAAGCGTGTCTGCCGACGGTCGGTAAAATTCTCAAAATTCGCATATACGGATATATGCTCCCATATTTTCTGAATCATAAAGCCCATTGTGACATAATCTTTACCCATCAGTCCATCAGTAAGATGCTGTTTTCCGACATAGTACAGCTCATAACCGACCCTCCAACTGTCTTCAATCTCATACATCAGCATTGAATTGACCCGATGCTGAGGTGTAAGCGTCTTTTTATGCGAAAGACCATTCTCCTTCACGCGGGCATCCGTGAAGGTATATCCCACGAAGAGACTGAAATCGGAATACTTGATTTTGACATTGGTTTCAGCACCTTTACTGTGCATATTGCCGGCGATATTATAGAAACGGTAAAGCCCGTTATCTTCCCGTTTCAATTCAAGAGGATGGCGGAGGTATGTGTAGAAAAACAGTTGATTGATTGTGAATATCACCTTCCCGTCGGCAAACGCTGTCCGGTAATTGAAATCAATATTACCGCCATAGCTTCGCTCAAGCTTATTGAACTTACTATCTATAGGCAATACGTTTTCAAATTGCAATCTTTCACTTTCTTCTGTGAAAATGGACGGTGGCTTGTAGCCGAATCCACCACCGATACGGGTCGAGAATTTTTCATTAACCCGATATAATGCAGAAACTCGTGGCAAAATGGCAAAACCATAGTCATGGACATAGTCGCCTCGCAGACCTGACTCAAGAACCACTTTCTCTCCTATATTGGTTGTATTCTGGACGAAAGCGCCAAAAGTATTAAGTGAGAAATCTCTGGCCGGAACGGAAGTCAGTTTCTTTTCAGAAAATTTTTCAGTCCATACATTCGCTCCAAAAATCCATTCCGTGCGTTCGTGAGACTGCAGATATGACACTTCGCTGAATGTCGACCATTGGTCTCCATCAAAACGATAGTCAGGAATATCTATCTTACGCTTGAATAAGGTTACGCTGTTTTTCACATTGAACTTTCTGCTGTCGTCCAATCTATGTTCAAAAAGCAGTTTTGTGGAGTATCGCTGTGAACGGTTCCGCTCGAAATATGGGTGGTCCTCCGTATGGCCGTGAGAAATATAGTGCATGTCACCGCCCAGACGGTCCTCCACCATTGACTCAATTCCGAAACTTGCCGTGGTCTTTTCATCCGGATAAAGGAAAAGAGTCGGGTTAAGCGTGAATCTGTCAAACTCAGGAATGGCAGTGAAGCCTACGTCGGATGGATCATAAGCCCAGTTCCTGTTGTATGAAGCGAAAACCGTGGTGCCAACTTTGCCAAAACGCTGCCCGAAGAATGCATTGGCATCCAGCCCCTTTGCCGTAGTTCCGTTGAGCTGAAACTGAAGGTCGCGTTTCTCTTCCGGAGTTTTCGACACAAGGTTCACAAGACCGGCTATAGCACCGCCGCCATAAAGTGTACTTGAAGAACCCTTTATAATTTCCACCTGCTTCAAATCAAGCGGAGGAGTCTGAAGCAGGCCTAAGCCCGCAGCCGCACCAGCAAAAGCCGGGAAACCATCCTTAAGAATCTGCGTGTAACGACCGTCAAGACCCTGGATTTTTATAAGCGCATTGCCTGAGATGGCAGATGTCTGCTGGGTTTGGATGCCGGTGCTTTCACTCAGGAGCATACGGATGTCGCCCGGCTTCATGAGATTTTTCTCCTCAAGCTCCTCCGACCCGATAAATTCAACACGGGTGGGAAGATCCTTGAACGTGCGGGTACCGCGCGTGGCCGTCACCACCACTTCCTCAAGCTCATTTTCCTCCTCTTCAAGTGAAATCACCACCGGAGTCTCCGCATTGACCATAGGAAAGGTAAATTTCTTATCCTCAGTCTCATATCCGGTACAAGAGAATACAATGGTGAACTCTCCGTCAGGAATACCTGTAATGACAACGATTCCTTCACCATCTGCTACACCTCCTATGGATGTCCCCTTTATCTGAGCGGTCGCCCCGACGAGGGTTTCTCCGCAATCTCCGTCAATTATTTTTGCCTTGAATACATTTTGGGCATAACTGTAAAGCGGCGACAACAGTACCGCCATTATTATAAATAAATTTTTCATTGCTTGTTTTTGATGATTATACGAACTTCATAGGTCATGCACAAATACTTTGCGCGCAACCCATAAGGCCATGACTTGACAGTCCCTGCCAGTAGGGACTGAAATATGGTCTTTGGTAATTTAAACTGTCAATAGCCATACTGTCCGCACCGGATTATATCGAACAACCCCCGTACAGACTATAGAAAGGCTCAGGCAACGAAAATAGGAGGGGGTGTGGTTATCTGCAGGAATGCATCGGGAATAGCAGGCAAAGGCGGGAATTGAAACACAGGACGTTTGCTCACCGTCAAAACAGTTGTCCTTACCTCCAGAGAAGGAATGAACCCCGTACATGTAGCGCAGGAAATGAACGGTGAGCATGTCTCACAAGCGCAATCCTCATCTGCCGTACCATTTGTCTGACATGAGCAATGAGCATCTCTCAGCAGACAACCATCTTGTTCAAATGCAGGCGCAGTGCACATGAACATCACAAAGATTGTCAATAGAATTGAGAGATAACGCATCTATACTTATTGTAGATTTTATTATTTTATTCGGCAAATTTACGCATTTATAACGACAATTAAAATCACAATAGTTCTTTTTCACCTTTCGACCATTTTATTAGACAATAATACCAAATACTTTTATCTGAATGGTAACAATTACGGTCGGTAGGGACGCTTTTCAAAGCGTCCGCATCAGCAATGAAAAATATCCTCCCAATAATACCCCGAAAATACCCAAACAGGGTACACAAATTCATAAATAACAGAAATTACAGATTATGTAATCGGCTGATATTAATGCCAATACTATAATCTGTAATTTCTGTTATTTATGAATTTGTGTACCTTTTTCAGCAGGCATACGTGCGTTTGACTTTGCTGATGCGGACGCGTTTTGGCTTTGCTGATGCGGACGCTTTGAAAAGCGTCCCTACCGACGCCTGATGAGGGTGAGGCCGTCGCGGAGGGGGAGGATTACGGTTTCGAGGTCTGTGCGGGAGGCGACGTAGGTGTTGAAACGGTCGAGCGCAACAGTCTGGGCATCATGATTTTTCACCGTGTCGGTCACTTTGCCGTCCCAAAGGGTGTTGTCGGCAATTATGAATCCTCCCGGACGGATGTGGGGGAGCACGAGGTCGAGATATTCCACATAGCGGCGCTTGTTGGCATCAATGTAGACCAGATCCCACACCTCGTCAATCTGTCCGATAAGCTCCTCGGCATCACCGATATGCAGCGTGATGCGGTCGCCACCGGGTGCTGTGGCGAAGAGTTCGAGTAGCTCATCCTCCATCTCATCGTCAACCTCGATTGTGTGCAATTGGCCGTCGGGGGCGAGACCTTCGGCCAGACAGAGGGCTGAATAGCCGGTGTAGGCACCAAGTTCGAGCACACGCCGTGGCGAAATCATGGCCGAGAGCATCGAGAGCATACGGCCCTGCAGATAGCCCGAACACATGCGTGGATAGAGATGGCGCAGATGCGTGCGGCGGTAGAGCTGACGCAGATGCTCCGGCTCGGCACTGATGTGGGAAAGGATGTAGTCGTCGAGACTGCTGTTATCTGACATGGCCCATGATGAAAGCCTGAGCGGCAAGGAAATACGAATTCAGACCGAAACCGGTGATGGTGCCGCGACACACGGGTGCGATGAGCGACGTGTGGCGGATGGGCTCGCGCGAGGCAGTGTTGGAGATATGCACCTCAATCACAGGTGTGGTTATGCCGGAAATCGCATCGGCGATGGCGAGGGAGGTGTGGGTATAGGCTCCGGCATTGAGGATAACACCGTCGGCATCGGTATTGTGGAGGAAGTCGATGATGTCACCTTCGTGGTTGGACTGGAGATACTCGATCTCGTCACCGTCAATCATCTCACGGAGTTCCTGAAGATAGGATTCAAATGTGCGCGAGCCGTAAATCTCGGGTTCGCGTGTGCCGAGGAGGTTAAGGTTCGGCCCGTTGATAATCAAAAGCTTCACTGTTGAATCGGATATTTATATTGTTAAGTAAAATGTTGTGTCTCTTACATCACCACATCCATCGGATGCAGCACGAGGGTCCAGACAGCCGCAGTCGACAGCCCCATCAGTATGAGCAGAATCCAGCTGATGTAGGACCGGCGGGGGAAAGCGCTCCACGCAAGCCACGCGGAGAGAAGCATGTAGAAGGGGTAGATCCACACGAAGAGCTTCGCGCCGTCGTCCCCGGCAGGGATGTTGCCCAAGAGGAGGGGGAAGGAGAAGACGGGGAGGAGAAAAACGAGGATGATTATCGTCATCCACAGCGGTGTCTTGCTTTCCATATCTGTATCAGCCTTTCTGTTTGGATTCGTTACGGTAGGCACGGACCGTGCGCTTTATGCCCTCCGCCAAATCAATCTGAGGATTGAAACCGAAGTCGCGCTGCGCGTCGGAAATGTCGCAGTTCCAGTTGCGCTGTGCCATGATTTTATACTTGTCTGTATTGAGCGTGACGGCCTGCATCTTGGCTGCACCGTATTTCTCCGACACCACGCAGGCCACCTTCAAGGCCCAGAGGGGAAGACGGACGGGAATCACGAGCTTGCGTCCCAACTCCTTGGCCACTATCTTGCGGAATTCGCTCTGGGAGTAGCCACGGGGTTCGGAAATGATATATTTCTTGTGGACGGGTGCCTTTTCGAGTGCGTCGAATATGGCACGCGCAAGGTCCTCGACATAGATGAAGGTGAGCATCTGTCGGCGGAAACCGACACCGAAATCAAAGTGGGAGTCAATGCTCTTTATCATCATCAGATAGTCCTGCTCGTGAGGGCCGTAGACCCCGGTAGGGCGCAGTATAATCCACGGGAACGAGGCAGGGAGTGTCTGCAGGAAGGTCTCAGCCTTGATTTTCGAGACACCGTAGCGGGTGTTGGGGTTGGGAATCATCGAGCCGTTGAGAGGGGCGTAGGTTTTCTCGTCGCCCGGACCGATTGCTGAGAGCGAGGATATGTAGAGGAAGCGCTTCGGGACCTGGTTGTTAGCCGTCAGCGCCTCGCAGAAATTACGGAGATAGTTGAAGTTTATATGGTTGAAGTCAAGGAAATTGACACATTTCGTTGCTCCAAGGTTATAGACAATATAGTCCCATTCGTGTCCCTCCAGTCCCTTGCGGAGCTTTTCGGAATCGTCATAGTCGAGTGTTATGAATTTGAGCGCAGGATCGGTAAGATAGCGGCGCGATGTCGATTCGCGTACCGCACACCAGGTTTCATAGCCTCTCGAAAGGGCCTCGCGGGCGATGAAACCGCCGATGAATCCTCCTGCTCCTACTATCAGTACTTTCATGTTGGGGGTTGTGAGTTGTCAGTTGTGAGTTGTCAGTTTTTAGTGGGGTCTTCTGCGAGGATTTCGGAGAAGAGCTCGGCATAGCGACGGGCAATGACGGGGGCCGAGAAGCGGTCGGCCACGGACTGATGAAGCTCCTCGCGGGTGATGTCGGACTTCAATGCCCACAGTATGCCTTCGGCAAGGTCACGCGAATCCTTGTAGCGCGCCACATAGCCGTTCTGCAGATGTTTCACGACATCGGCCCTGCCATCCGGAGCGAATGTCACGGGAATCGCACCTCCGGCCTGACCTTCGATGAGGGTGCCTCCGAGGGTTTCGTAGAGCGACGATGAGACCATCACTTTGGAAATCGAACAGAGATAGCGTATGATTTTGAAATCATTGATGAGACCGAAACAGCGGTGAGAGAAACGGAGTTTGTCGAGTGCCTGCGGATTTTTCAAGGCGCCGAAGAAGTAGACAGCCGTCTTGCTCGACAGGATAGGATAGTTGTCGAAAATATAGTTAAGCGCGTCAATCATATAGTCCAGCCCCTTGATTGGATCATCGAGACGGGCTGCGCCGAAGAGGATGATGTTTGGTTTCTCGGGGGTCAGGAAAGAGTAGAGATTGCGTGGAGGAACTGTATAGAACTGGTCGACCGGGAAGGCATTGTGGATGGTGCGCACGTCGGCATCCCTCAGAAGCGAGGATTTGCGTGCAAGTTTCTCAAGCCAGTTGCTGACGGTGACATATTTTATGGGCACCTCCTGATAGAGTTTGTGTTTCTTCTTCCAGTAGCGGTGGGAGAGGTCGTTGGAATAGGGGCTTGCGAGGAAGGGACAGCGTCCACATTCAAGCACATAGTTCTCACATTCGTAGGCATGGTGACAGATACCTGTCATGGCCCACATGTCGTGGAGGGTCCAAACAATCTTTTTGCCCATGCGGTGGAGCTTGCGTATGCCGCCGAGGCTCATCAGACCCTGGTTTATCCAGTTGAGACACACGATGTCGGCCTCCTTGACCCAAGGATGGCGATGAATGTTGAGCGCGAAATCACCGGTCGATACCTTGTAGAGATTGACATACTTGAAACCCACAGCCGGAAGAATGCCAATACGCTCCATGATGAAGGACAGGCCACGGAAGAAACGGGTGCCGACATCGGCAACATTCGCTTCATCTGAAGTCTTGGTATACACGACCATCCGGGCATCAACACCTATTTTCCTGAGAGCTTGAAGCAATCTGAAGCTCACCACAGCCGCTCCCCCGAGGGAATCGGAGTGGTTGACGAGCACGACCTTCCGGCCTTTCAGATTGGCGGGAAGGGGGCTGACAGGCGAAGATGAGGTTGAGGAGACAGGACCACCGGATTGTAGATTCATTTCTTGCTTTCTTGGGTAGATATTGTGTTCTTACTGAATTTGACCTGATTACCGACGTTGATAAGCTGCAAGGGTTTCTTCTGCAGACGGGCTTCAAGGAAGCGGATGAATTCCTCCTCTTTGGCGCGCGGAAGCGGCGAAGCGTATTTGACAAGGACTGTGTTGACCGTGTCAAGGACCTGGGTATTGATATTGCCGAAAATCGCACGGCTGACGGCTATCTCCTCGACCTGCGGGAAGAGGACCTTGAGCTCGGGAGCAATGCGCCCGGAAATGGTATCGTTGATTTGCGCGATTGCTATCATGCTCTTGAGCGAGTCGATTGTCACCTGCTGGGCTGATATTGACGTGCGGGCAAGCTCATAGATGTCGTTCATGGTCGGCAGACCGTTTTTCAGCTCGGAAAGGTCGGGCGAATCACCTTGAATAATGTTGAGTTTCGCGCCTTGAAGTCCGTAGTGGTCTAATTGGGCCGACATGGCAAGTTGCAGCGAATCGGCGGGGAGGACCTTGCCTATGAGTGTCACGGTTATTATCTTCTCGCCGTGTTCGATGACCGCGCTGCGGTTCAGCACCTGGGTGGAGGGGAAATTGAACTGCTGGGAGATGAAACGGTCGGCGTTGGCCGAGAATCGTGACTGGCGCAGCATGTTGTAGGTGAGATAGAGGGAGGGTAGGAGGGTGAGGATGGAGACAGTGTAGACAATACGGCGGACACGGCGCGCACGCTCGGGGTTGACCGACACGGACACGTCAGGCTTGTAGTGCATGAACTTGACGCCGATGAAGGTCGAGAGCGCGATGAAGATGGAGTTGATGATGAAAAGATAGGTCGCACCGAGGAAATAGTTCATCTGGAGGGTTGCGAGACCGTAGCCCGCCGTGCAGAGCGGAGGCATGAGGGCTGTGGCGATTGCCACACCGGGAATCACATTGCCCTTGGACTTTGAGCCGATGGCCACGATTCCGGCACCGCCGCCGAAGAAACCGATGAGAACGTCGTAGATGGTAGGCGACGTGCGCGCAAGCAACTCACTGTGGCCTTCGCTCACCGGAGAAATGAGAAAGTAGATAGTGGAGGTGAGCATACTGAATCCCGCAGCCATAAGCAGGTTGCGCAGACAGCGTTTCAACAGTTCAAAATCCTGCACACCCACACCGAGACCGATGCCGATGATCGGACCCATCAGCGGCGATATGAGCATCGCACCGATGATGACAGCTGTCGAATTGGTATTCAGTCCGAGCGATGCAATGAAAATCGCAAGCACGAGAATCAACAGATTCGTGCCCTTGAACGACACCCCCTCGCGTATGGCAGCTTCCGCTTCAGCCTGCGGCAGCAGGTCGTCGGTCATTGAAAAGTATTGTACCAGATAGGTCTTCAGGGAAGCCATGTTTCAGTTTTGAGTTGGGAGTTGGGAGTTATGAGTTGTGGGTTTG
This sequence comes from uncultured Muribaculaceae bacterium, assembly GCA_947381945.1. Lineage (GTDB taxonomy): Bacteria > Bacteroidota > Bacteroidia > Bacteroidales > Muribaculaceae > Duncaniella. The sequence continues at coordinate 58,140 of CANCXM010000014.1, read as the reverse complement.
GAGTTATCAGTTGTGAGTTAGGAGTTGCAGATGGAAAGTTGGCAGTTACGGATTGTCGTTATGAGTTAATAAGCTGAAAACTAGCAACTAAAAACTCAAAAACTATCAACTCAAAACTCCTCATCCTACAGCTTTCTGGCGATACTGCTCCTTGACCTCATCGACAACATTGATGATGTAGTCGCCCACCTTTTCGAGCGAACCGATGATGTCCATGTAGTAGATACCGGCCTGATACTCGTAGTGGTGCTCGTTGATGTTCTCAACGTTGGCCACGCGGAGCTGGTTGCGTTTGTTGTTGATTTCGCGTTCCTGATTGTAGGATGTGATTATCTCAGCCTGATCGACTGTCTCGAAGTTGCGGAGAAGAAGGAGCATATTGGTCATCGCAGCCTCAACGGCAATGAACATGGAATCGATATTGTCGGAAATCTCGTCGTTGAAGTCGACATGGCTCTCCTGCTTGCGGATAAGGATTTTAGCCACACCGTAGCAGCAGTCGGCAATGCTCTCGATTTCGCTGACAATGCGGAGCATTGCAGCGATGCGGTGCTTACCTTCGTTCGACAGACGACCTTCCGAACAGCGGTTGAGATAGTTGGCAATCTCGATTTCCATGCGGTCGGAAATCTCCTCATATTTCTCAAGACGCGAGAATTGCTTGGTGAAGTCGTCGCCGGGCTTTGTATGTACTATATTCTGAGCCATTGCTATCATTCGCTGAACCCTCTCGGCGTAGACCACAATTTCCTTCTCGGCCTGTGCGATGTTGAGTTCGGATGCGCTCATGAGACCGCCGGAGATAAATTTGAGCTGGAATTCCTCGTCGCCGGTGTGCTTGGCGGGAACAAGTTTCTCAACGACCTTCACATAGAAGCCTGTCAGCCCTATCATGAGGACAACGTTGATGAGATTGAAGACCGTGTGGAACATCGAAAGACCGAACGACACGCTGAACTGCATCTGTGCTATCTTCATCAACACCGGATGACCGGCGGGAAGACTGTTGTCGAAAATACTGTTGTAGAGCTGCGGGTCGGATGCCTCAAGCTCATTGACATAACCGAAGATGCTGTTTGGATTGCCCTGACCGAGCCACTCGGTGATGTTGACGTTCAGACGGACAAAAGGATAGAAGACCGCAAGGGTCCAGATAATGCCGAAGAGATTGAAAAGAAGATGGCCCATAGCGGTTCGCTTTGCCGCGACATTACCGCTCATTGATGCCAGAAGCGGAGTGACGGTGGTACCGATATTGCTGCCGAGCACGACCGCACAGGCGAGGTCAAACGAAATCCATCCTTTCGTACACATTATAAGCACGATGGCAAACGTGGCTGCCGATGACTGAATGATGGCCGTGAGGACGACACCGACAAGGACGAAAAGAAGCACCGACACAAAGCCCATAGAAGCATAGCGCTCAAGGAAAGCAAACATCTCGGGATTGCTCTGGAGGTCAGGCACATAGTCACTGATAAGGTCAAGGCCCATGAACATGAGCGCGAAGCCTATGAGGAACTCACCTATCGACTTCTTTCGGCTCGAACTTGCGAAGAGAAGCGGGACGGCGCAGGCTATGACCGGAAGGATGAATGCCGAAGTGTCGACCTTGAAGCCAAAAAGCGCGATAATCCATGCCGTGAATGTTGTGCCGACATTCGCTCCGAAGATGACTGCCATTGACTGCGCGAGTGTCATAAGACCCGCGTTGACGAAGCTGACCACCATCACGGTGGAAGCCGATGAACTCTGGATGAGCGCCGTGATGACTATACCGGTGAGCATACCGGTGAAGCGGTTGCGGGTCATGGCCGAGAGAATGTTGCGCAGACGGTCGCCGGCAGCCTTCTGTAGGCCCTCACTCATTACTTTCATTCCGTAAAGGAACATAGCTACTGAGCCCAGTAGACAAAGTAGGTCAAGGAAGCTGTAAGTCATCTTGATATGTATAAACGTGAAAATTCGGAGAAAGGCGGGGAGTTTATCAGCAGATAGCCCCGTTTTTCTCCGATGCAAATATACAGAGAATTTTTTGAATTTTCTCTGTGAGTTTGTCTAAAAATAAAAGCCGGTCCGACGGTTTTTCCGCCGAGGCTCCGCAGGGAGCTTTATTCCCCGAGGGCGGCCTTCATTTTTTCAACCATGTCGGCATACTCGGCGTCGCTCAGGTAGACTTCACCCGGGTTCATGCGGAAAGTGCCGCCGTAGTCGGGTCCGTCGACATATTTCGGTGCGAGATGGAAATGGAGATGCGAGAGCTTGTCGCTGTAAGCACCGTAGTTGATCTTTTCGGGGTGGAACACCGCATCCATTGCGCGGGTCACGCGGGTCACGTCCTTCATGAAGGCATTGCGCTCCTCATCGCTGAGTTCGAAGAGGTCATTGACATGACCGTTGTAGGCAACAAGGCAACGCCCTTTGTAGGTCTGCTCCTTGAAGAGGAACACACGCGAAACATCAAGCTTCGCAATTTCAATCATCAGATTGTGAAGAGTCTCATTGTTGGTGCAATAGAGACAGTCTTTGGGATCACTTTTCATTTTTTCTACAAGTATTTTCTTGGTTAATAGATTGTCACTGATACGATGACTCAACATCCGAGCATCATGCATCAATTTGATTTAACATTCGCAAAAATAACAAATAAACCAATCGCAACCAAACCTATTTTCTCTTCATGGCAGAAAATCCTGACAAAGAATGAATATGCTCTCTCCATATACTGTCCCCATATAGCATATACTACTCTATATAACTTGTCATGTAACATATACTACCCTATATAACATGTAACATATACTACTCTATATAACTTGTAATGGTGACATACATATAAGGATGACATACATTTCTTCTTTTTGGTCATATATGTTTTCTATTTGGCATGGAAGCTCAGGTGTCCGCCAGGACACCGATTTCTTCGTAACCCTGTACATCGGAGCGCAGCGTAGATGTGCAGGGAGTGACATGATATAAATGATAGATGTCCGGCAGGACATCGATTTACTTCCTGACATCATGTTTTCAACTCCGTAAATCGGTGTTCTCCACAAACCAAATCCTTACCCCCTTCCGGTCAAATTCCTTGAAAAGTCATTGTCGGGTGAAATAAACTTAATACCTTTGTCCGGCCAATCCGAGGGGTTGGCTGAGGTTTTTTATCCTCAGGACTTAATATTTAATACTTTAACAAGAAAAATATGTCAACTTATACCGTTGAGGACCCCCGTAAGGTGACCACCCGCCGCCTGATGGAGATGAAAACAAAGGGCGAGAAAATCGCCATGCTCACCGCCTACGACTATTCGATGGCCAAACTCATCGACGAGGCCGGAATGGATGCCATACTTGTCGGTGACTCAGCTGCAAACGTTATGGCCGGACACGCCACCACCCTCCCGATGACTCTCGACCAAATGATCTACCATGCACAGTGTGTCACACGCGGTGTGAAACGTGCCCTCGTGGTCTGCGACATGCCCTTCGGAACCTATCAGGGCAACTCCAAGGAAGCCCTCGCATCGGCTATCCGTATCATGAAGGAAAGCAACGCCGAGGCTGTCAAGATGGAAGGTGGCGCAGAAATCATCGAGTCGATAGAGCGCATAATCTCTGCAGGAATTCCGGTGATGGGACATCTTGGCCTCACACCGCAGAGCATCAACAAGTTCGGCACCTACAATGTCCGTGCCCGCGAAGATGCTGAAGCTGCAAAGCTCCTTGAGGATGCAAAGTTGCTCGAAAAAGCCGGTTGTTTCGCCATAGTGCTTGAAAAAATCCCTGCCGAACTCGCTACAAAGGTTTCCGAAAGCCTCTCAATCCCGACCATCGGTATCGGAGCCGGCAACGGTTGCGACGGACAGGTGCTCGTCATGCAAGACATGCTCGGTGTCAACAAAGGCTTCTCGCCGCGTTTCCTCCGCCGCTATGCCGACCTCGGCACCATCATCGAGGATGCCGTCGGTAACTACATCAAGGATGTCAAAAGCTCCGACTTCCCCAACGAGAAAGAGCAGTATTAAATACTCAGATACATAAGAACATAAGCCCAAAAGAAACAGAAGTTTATAATTGAGTTTGGTCGCGATTGACCTGCTGAATTATAAACTTCTGTTTCTTTTGGGCTTATGTTCTTATGTATCTATATTTCAAGCACTTATCTTGCGATAAGTTTGACCGGTGTGCGGTGTTCGGCGGTCACAATCATATAGATACCGTAGGGGAGGGTGATTTCAAGACCGTCGGTGATTTCGGGAAGGAGCATCACGAGTCGGCCGGTTGTATCGAAGATGCGGCCATCAGTCTGGGTAGCACCGCAGCGGAAACGGATGGTGCCGGGATAACATTCGGCTGTGAGAGGTGCATCCTCATTGATTCCGCTTATGCCTGAATGGCTGATGGAGATGACATTGGACGGTTCGGAGAGATAGCCGAGGCGGCTGCTCTGAACGAAATAGTTCTCATTCTCGCTCGCATCGAAGTCATCAATGACGACATAATTTTCGTCACACTCGATGGTCTCCTCGACCATATTGCCACCGACAAAACGCTGACGGGTGAAGAGATAGTAGTCAACAACCTCGGGAGCCTCGGACCATGTGGCCTTGTAGGACGACGCGGTGATGTCGGAAGCATCGTAGGCAGTCAGGCGGCTGAGAGTCGGCACTTCAAGCGCCTCACCGATAAGATTGACTGTAGTGGTGCCCACGAGGTTAGCGTCATAGATTGTAATCTTGGCCTTATGCTCGCCGAGCGATGTGGGTTTATATGTCACCTGAAGCTGATAGCCGTTTCTCGAATTAATGAGAGCACCTGAAACTGTTGTGGTGAGAGTCGGCGAAGAGGCCGCAGGATCAAGAGTGAACATATTGCGGTCAGTGCCACTGATGCGGATGGAAGCCGTTCCGGAGATATTCTCACCCTTGAGATAGAGAAGGGAAGTAATCTTGTTGCCGACGGCTACCTCACCGAAATCGAGCGAGGTATTGTTGACGGGATTAATCAGTATAGGGTCACCGGCAGGAGGATTCACTGTTCCGGGGGAGAAGCTCTCCCCTACCTTGTTGCCCCAGATATACTCGGCAAGATCGGGAAAATCGATGAAGGGGTTGCGGTTGTTCTGATAACCGTAGACCACCTCGTTGCGGTCAACTTCCTTCTGGCTCACGGGGTCATCGCGGTGCCATTGCAGGAGCAGGTTGACAGCCCAGGAATTCAGGGTCGGATAGTCGTTCTGCTGAAGCATCCATGTGCTGTTCCATGTAAGGTTCTGGTAGCAGGTGACCATATAGAAATATGTACGCGCGAAGTCACCCTTATATTCATCGGCAGGCTCATAGACATACTGCGCACCGCCGCCTTGACCCGACACTGGATAACCTATCTTGCTGACACCGTTGTCAAACTTCGGATTGGCAGCGGTCATGCCAAGGGGATAGTTGCTTTTGGCCTGGTTAGCCGGACCGTCGGAGGGATAGAGATGGTTAAGGTCGACGTAAGCCGGGGTGTATTCGACACTGCCGTTGAGCTTCCACCAGCTTTTCGGGAAAGCATGTTCACGGTTAAGGCCGCTGAATGACGGGGCGAAACGCTGAACGTTGGAATACATGTCCCACCACTGGCGCGAGGAGGGATAAACGTCGGTCTGCTCGAAGTAGCGGGGCAGATTACTGTAGCTCGACACCTGCGTGTGGGGATTGATGACCTCGAAGACGGCAGTCTTAAGCGCCGCACCCGATTTGCCTTCAAGACGCGAATAGTAGCCCGCAGGGACCTCCGCCAGCATAGCGGGGACGGTCATGGCCACTGTCGCCGCAAAAGAAAAGAAGCGTAGTGAAACTCTCATGCAATAATAGTTGAGTGGGTGGTGAGATGAAGATGTAGTCGTTATGGAACTGTATCAAATCGACACAAGAGATACAAAAGCACAAAATAGCATAAGAGACAAAAGAATTTTATAATAAAGGATATGAAGGTAACTCTCAATCTTACAGAAAAAATATATATCTTTTGTTTCTTATGCACTTTTTTACTTCTGTATCTTGAATTCTGATACAGCTCCCATTATGGATATGAGTGTACTCGTTATGATCAGTGCTTCAGTTCGACTTTGTGAGTCGGAGGGAGTTCGCGGTTGCGCTCTGCCACAGCATCAATCACTTCATGGGCGAGATGGGCAAAGGCATGACCGGTCACTGTGTTGGTCAGGGCTACCGGAGTTCCGGCATCGCCACCGTCGGCGATTGAACCGACGAGGGGTATCTGGGCGAGAAGTCGCACACCAAGTTTTTCGGCAAGACGCACACCACCCTCTTTTCCAAAGATATAGTAGCGTTCGTCGGGATGTTCGGCCGGAGTGAAGTAGGCCATGTTTTCAACGAGGCCGAGGATGGGGACATTGACCTTGTCCTCCTGGAACATCGCGATACCCTTACGGGCATCGGCGAGAGCAACCTCCTGCGGGGTGGTCACGACGACAACTCCGGTGATGGGAAGGGTCTGGACGAGAGTTAGATGAATATCGCTCGTGCCCGGAGGCATGTCGATGACAAAGTAGTCAAGCTCGCCCCAGTCGGCATCGACAATGAGCTGTTTGAGAGCGTTTGAGGCCATTGAACCGCGCCAGAGGACGGCTTTCTCCTTATCGACAACGAAACCGATCGAAAGGAGCTTCACGCCATAGCGCTCGATCGGGAGAATGAGCTGACGGCCGTCAACCTCATGGATGTAGAGCTGCTCGTCCTCTATGCCGAACATTTTGGGCATGGACGGTCCGAAGATGTCGGCATCGAGAAGACCGACCTTATAGCCTTCGGCTGCAAGCGATACGGCAAGATTGGAAGCTACGGTCGACTTGCCGACACCACCCTTGCCTGAAGAAACACCTATGATATTCTTGACACCGGGAAGCACCGGGACATTCTTCGGGGGGACAGGCTGACGGGTGGCGACGTTGACCGTCACCTTCACATCCGGTGAGATGTAAGTATGGATAGCCGTCTCGGCCGCGCGCGTCATTGACTTGATGAACGGATCGGTGGGTTTATCGAATATAAGCGAGAAACTTACGCTGTCGCCGTCAATGCGGATGTCGTCCTCGACCATATTTGCTTCAACGAGGGTCTTGCCGTTGCCGGGATAACGGACGGTCTGGAGAGCGTCGGTGATAAGTGCGGGATATAGTTGCATGAATGTGTGAATTGTAATTGAGGTGGAGAAATTCTAAATAAATTAACAATATTTCACTTCCTTTGGTTCAACATAACGGCTGCGGAAGTCTGAAAAATATCATTTTTGAAATTCAGGGGTTGACTGGAGCACACCACGGCCAAACGAGCGGTAGGTGTCAGGCTCGATGTCGATTTCCGGTTCCGTCAGCACAGTTCCGGCCGGAGGCAGTTGCCAGGCAATGTATTTGCTCGGTATTCCACGGCCGAGCCACTGCTGCTCATAGTAGGTGCGGATCGGCGGGACGATTTCGTTTTCAGGCGAATTATAGAGGTCGGCTGTAGCGTGGAGCGGAGTGATGGAATTATGCTCAAGCATGGCCGTCGTGTAGGCATAGAGGAATGGGCTGTCGGTCTTCAGATGGATTTTTCCTTCGGGAGCGAGCACCTGACGGTAGATGTCGAGGAAATGGGTTCCGGTCAGGCGTTTGTTGACCTTCTTCATCTGAGGGTCCGGGAACGTGATCCATATCTCAGCCACCTCTCCGGGAGCGAAGAAGCGCGGAAGCAGATGGATTGATGTGCGCAGGAAGGCCACATTGGTCAATCCAAGCTCATCGACCTCCTTGGCACCGGTCCACATGCGCGCACCCTTGATGTCGATGCCGATGAAATTCCGGTCAGGATAGAGTTTGCCCATCCCGACGGCATATTCACCCTTACCGCAACCGAGTTCGAGGATGATTGGATTCGCGTTGCCAAACACCTTCTCACCCCACTGACCGCGCAGCGGACACTCCCCTTCGCTTTCAAGGACAGACTGCGGGTACTGGTGGACACAGCCGAGAGTCTCCATCTCGGCAAATTTTTTCAGTTTATTCTTTCCCATAAATTACTTCTGTTGGGCCTTCTGCTGGGCCTGGAAGGCGAGGGCATAGAGGCGCATCTGCTTCACCATGGCGAGCAGACCGTTTGAACGTGTGGGTGAGAGATGTTCCGAAAGGCCGATGTCGTCGATGAAGTGGAGATCGGCTTTGAGGATGTCGTCGGGTGTCTGATTGTCAAGCACCTGGATGAGAAGCGATATGATTCCCTTGACGATGATGGCATCGGAGTCGGCGGTGTAATGCACCTTGCCTTCGGGCGTAAGCTCTGCATTGAGCCAAACACGGCTCTGGCAACCCTCGATGAGATGGTCGGGGGTCTTGTATTTCTCTTCGATTTCAGGAAGGTTGTTTCCAAGGTCAATAATCATGGCATAGCGGTCCATCCAGTCATCCACCTCGGAGAATTCTTCGACAATGTCGTTCTGTATCTGGTCAATAGTCATAGTTGGAATGTTTTTTAATTCAAATCAGCTTTTTAAGGCAACTGCAACCTGATGCCGCCACCTCCACAGCTTGAAAGACGCAAAGATACAAAATTCCCCCGTTATTCCACAAAATTCATACCCACGGAGCGGATACAACCCAATATTATTTGCTAATATCCAATCTCAAAGGATCATATACTATCCTTAAGAATATCCTTTAAATCTAAGAATACCACCTTTAATTGGGGAATTTCATTGCTCACCACATCATAGATTATATCAGCATCAATATTGAAATAGCCATGGGCAATATGATCCCTTAACCCTTTAATGCTTCTCCATGGAACATCGGGAGCATGTTCAGAAAGGAAGTCGGGAAGTAACTTATCAATCTTTTTTACTCCTTCACCTATACTTTCTATGAGCATACAGTTAGCGGCCATTTTCTGCATTCCTTCAGGAGAATCAAGATAATCACTGACCGATGAAACATATTTGTTCCAATCCATTATCATATCGCAGGCACCTATTAGCTGGCCTAAGGTATGATGGACTATCGCCTTCTCATGAAAAAATCCAGATTCCATCACGCTCAATTTCATCAACAAGAAACGGATCAAGACGAGGATTGCGTCTCACCAAATCAACAGCCATCCCAAGCAAATCCTGAAGAAAATTCTTCAGCGCTATGACTTTGAATGCCCGTGGAGGCATGTCGACACATATATCCGCATCACTTTCCGGACCGTTGTCTCCACGCGCCATTGATCCAAAAAGACACATGGACGTAACCCCAAATTCCGAACGGATATAAGGAGTTGCTTCAGTCAGTCTCTCGACACATTGCTGTTGGTTACACATACTCGTATAGCTTTAGATTACAAAGATATAACAATTTAATTAATTATAATAATGATAGCGGAACAATCAGATGGATTTATTATTTGTCGCCAAGAGTTTCAGACCAATAAAAATGAGTTTTAGTAAAATTTTTCTGTTAAAAAGTGTGATTTAATTTGGGTATGTCGGGGCTTAGGGCTACCTTTGCGCTCGATTTTTTCTTATATAAAGATTCTCACCCGACAAAGACCTTGCGCTGACGCAACTGCCTTTGTCACCAATCATTAACATTTCTATCTATGAAGAAATTCCTTATCTCGGCCATGACGGTAGCTGCCGTCTGCGGCACAGCAATGGCCGAAGGTTATCAAATCAACTCGTTATCGGCTAAGCAAATCGGCATGGGACACACAGGCATCGCCCTCAAGCTCGGAGCTGAAAGCATGTTCTTCAACCCCGCCGGCATGGCCTACATGGACAAGACCCTCGACCTCTCCGGATCAGTGACAGGCATCATGCCCACATGCACCGCAACCGTCGATGGTGTTGACTATACAACCGACAACGGTGTCTCCACCCCTATCGGCGTACACGCCGCATTCTCTATCTATGACAACTTGAAGGGTGGCATCTCCTTCTATACTCCCTACGGCTCATCAATCAACTGGACCGACAACTGGCCCGGTGCTGTCCTCAACCAGAACGTCAACCTGAAGGTTTTCACCATCCAGCCGACACTCGCCTGGGCCATCACCCCGAAATTCTCCATCGGAGCCGGTGCCATGATTTCATGGGGAACCGTAGACCTCAACAAGGGTCTTGTGACAGCAGCGACAATGGACAAAGCCATCAGCGCGCTCACCACTCTCGGTCAGCTTCCGGAAGGAACACCGTCGTTCGGCAACACTACTCCTGCATCGGTCAACCTCAACGGAAAGGCTGATATGGTCGTAGGTTTCAACGTCGGCGCGATGTACAATATCAATGAGAAGTGGACAGTCGGTGCATCCTACCGCTCGCAGATGGCCATGAAGGTCAAGGCCGGTGACGCTCATGTGAAATATGCCAACCAGATTGCCCAAGGTGTCCTCGGTGAAAGCCTCGACCTCATCAATGAAGCCAACTTCAAGGCTGAGATGCCTTGCCCGTGGGTGATGGGCCTCGGCGTGTCCTACAAGCCCGTTGACAGACTTACACTTGCCTTTGACGCACGCCTCACCGGCTGGCACGCCTACAAGCGTCTCGACATAGAATTCCTTGCCGAACAGCTCGCTCCCTACAATCAGAACATCACCAAGAAGTACACCAATTCATGGTGTTACTCCCTCGGAGCGCAATATGCTGTCACCGAACGCTTCGATGCCCGTCTTGGCCTTATGATCGATACATCGCCTGTCAACGACAAATACTACAATCCCGAAACTCCGGGCATGACCAAAATCGAACCCACCGTCGGTCTTTCATTCCGCCCGATTCCTTCGCTGTCGATTGACCTTGCATTCATGTATGTGGCCGGTCTCGGTGTCGACAACGCATCCTGTGAATATTCCGACCTCCTCGGAGCGACAATGATCGGAAAGCTCACCGCAGCCGGTGTGCCCTCACAGATGATTGAGCAAATGGGATTCAAACCAACCGGAACATTCACAGCCGACTATAAGCTTCATGCCTTCATCCCCTCGATCGGCATCAGCTACAGCTTCTGATAGACAATATCATAATCAGCTATAAATCACAATTTAAGGAAATAAGGTAAACAAATATCAGCACACAGCAAGATAGGTACAATTTCTTTCCTTACCAAACCTGACCACCAAGGCCGCAGTCAACCGCTGACTGCGGCCTTGATTGTCAATATTCACTTCAGTCATTTAATCTCACACCTTGATACAGGAAAAAGCGACGAAAGTTTGGACATTATTTTTGTTGCTAAGGGATTTTTTGTGTAATTTTGCACATTATAACAATTTGGGTTTTCAGGCCCTTTCCGTTGGCCGTTTATTCATTCATTTTCAGGATTCACCACCAATTCATTATGTTCAGGACATTTCTATCAGGTTTATTTCTTACTGTTTTAGGACTCGCTCAAAGCCTCGGACAGACAAGTTCCCTTTTCGGAACCTCCTCGACACGGGCAGACATCTACAACTACAAGCTTGAGCTGACAGATTCGGCTGTCGTTGCCAAGCTGCTCCGCTATCTGCCTGCCAAAGATGGAGAAACCAAGGATACAATCATCGCTCTCCCGACCGACAGCCTCCTGAGAACAAAATATGTCCCGACCACCGCTCTCCAGCCCTACTACTTCCGTCCGGTGGTTTTCGACTCCTTCCAGCTTCTCGATTCAATCCGTCTCCCCAAGGCAGGAGAATCGAGGTCGCTCAACGACCCCATCTATGGCTGGCTTGTCACCGATGACTACCACAACAACCTCATGCGCCGTGCGAAGCAGTCGTTCATCGTGAATTGTCCGGAGTCGGTTCGCTTCGACGAGGCACGCCTCCCCGAACCTCCGCGTAAATTCGAAGCTACTGTCGACCCCGAGACCGCAAAAATCGTGATAGCCGAACTTCCCGTGAAGGAGGCTCCGAAACAGCAGATGGAAGTGACTTTCAACCGTCGCCACTGGCTGCGCACCTTCAACAGCTCAGTCCAGTTCTCGCAGGCCTACGTCTCGCCAAACTGGTATCAGGGCGGTAACAACAACATCAACGTCCTCGTCAATCTCTTCTATAATGTCAAGCTCAACCCGGCCTTCCACAAGAAGTTCCTCTTCGAGACAACATTCCAGTACAAGCTCGGCATGAACGATGCCCCCAACGATTCACTCCGCAACTACTCGATTTCGGAAGACCTCTTCCAGTGGAACCTTCTTGCAGGTTACAAGGCTTCGAAATACTGGTACTATTCGACCAACGTATCGTTCAAGACCCAGTTCATGCGCAACTTCAAATCCAACACCCACGACCTCAAGGGCGCATTCCTCTCCCCGGGCGAACTCAACGTCGGTGTCGGTATGACCTACAACTATGCCAACCCCAAAAAGACCTTCACGATGGATGCCTCAATCTCCCCCTTCTCATGGAACATGAAGACATGCATCGACCATAGGATGAACGAGACATCCTACGGAATCAAGGAGGGCCACAAGACCGTCAGTCAATACGGTTCCAACGCCGAAGGCAAGCTCTATTGGGCAATCTCCGACAACATCAACCTCCGTTCGCGCCTCTTTGTCTTCACCAACTATGACTACGCTTACGGCGACTGGGAGAACACGCTGTCGTTCAACATCAACCGCTTCCTCTCGACCCAAATCTACGTCCACATGCGCTACGACACCACAACTCCGGCATGTGACGACGAGGACTGGCACAAATTCCAGCTCAAGGAAATCCTTTCGTTCGGATTCGCCTATAAATTCTCATCCATCTAACCCTTATTCCAACCTCTCTCCCACTCCTCTCCCGTCATGACGCGTAATCTCCTCAGCCTCACCATACTGCTCATAATCGTCCTCAGTCTTCCGGCGGAATCCGCGCAAGCGGCTCCGAATGGGATAGAGGCTAAAGCTCTCGACAATGTGCCTGCAATGTCACTGACACTTGCGGGCTACGACAATGCTGCTGTGGTCACGGAGCGCATGGAGGCAATGCCGCTCCACTCAATCGAAGGTCTGTGGCGTTTCGCAGCAGAAGGGACACTGATGGCAATCGAGCGCGACGACAGCCGTGAAATCTTGCCAGACGAGGCAGGAACAATGATATACCGCATGGTCATCGTCAGTGCCGCCGACCTGTCGCTGCGGCCGGGAACCGTCATGGGTTACCTCTCCCCCACAGCCAAACGTGGTGTCTACGATGCCCGTATCTACACAGGGCGCACGGATGCCGCCACGACACTCCACTCCCCGAAAACCTGCACACTGACACTCAGCGACAGCGACAGCCGTCTGGTCATCGCGCGCTATGGGTCATCCCTACGCTTCAACTGGTGGAGACTCCTACCCTACATGTACAGCCGACTCATCAGCCGACGGGAAAAGAGTCCCGGCAATATCGACGGCTGTCTGAGGGTATTTCCCGCTCCTGCAATCCCTACAGAACCGCGCTATCTCTGATTATTTTCGTACTTAACGACCAAAAAATCCTGCAACGATGCAAAACTTTCGTCCGCATTTGCTCATTATTCTCTTAGCCTCACTCCTGCTGACGGCACCGGAGAGCCACGCCGAGAAAACTCTGCGCGGAAAATTGCGGACAAAAACCGGACTCAACACGGGTCAACAACAGATGAAACCTCAGATGGATACCATCGTTGTGTTTGACACCATCCGACCCTCATCGCAATCCGTCATCCGCCTCTCGGGCTACGACAAGCCACTGAATTCACGCAAGGAGAGCCTCTTTGTCGACAACAGGCTTCCCCACGAAATCATTGCGCTCGAAATCCGTCTGACCTACTCCGACATGACCGGACGTATGCTCCACGAGACTGTCCGTGAAATCCGCGCCGACATCCCGGCCGGAACCACACGCCGGATAGAGTTTCCGTCGTGGGACAGGCAGAACTCCTTTTATTACCACAAGGGACGAAAGCCAAGAGTGGACAACGTCACACCCTATAAAGTGAGCTGCACAGTCATCTCCTACGTCACACCCTCAACCGATTCCAAACAAAAGTAATTCTACAACGCAATCCGACATATCCGAAATTATGAGCGAAATCCTCTCACAACACCATCTACTCGGCCTCGCAATAGGCATCTGCACCTTTCTCATCATAGGCATCTTCCATCCTGTCACCATAAAATGTGAATACTACTTCGGGACACGCTGCTGGTGGTGGTTCCTGATTCTCGGTCTCCTCGGAATCGGTGGCACCCTCATGGTCGACGATGTTTTCTGGTCGTCGCTCCTTGGCGTGTTCTCATTCTCATCATTCTGGACCATAGGCGAGATATTCGAGCAGGAAAAGCGTGTGGCACGCGGATGGTTCCCCGCCAATCCCAACCGCAAGCGCAAAACCGGGACCGACATCATCGAGGACTGACTCCCTCCCATCATAATTCCGTCCACAAATACAACCAAGCACCATGATCACCGGATTACTGAAATCAATAGCTGCAATCTCAATAGCTGTCTCTGCACCCCTCGCCACGTTCGCAGCCGACAAGGAGGTGAGAATAAGCAACCGTCACGACGGCATCACTCTCGCAGGCACCCTCTCCGTTCCCGACAGCCTTACGCCCAAAGCCGCCTTAGTGATGGCTACCGGAAGCGGGAAGCAGAACCGCGACGAGGAAATCATGGGTCACAAACCATTCAAGACAATCGCTGACCATCTGACAGCCAACGGTTATGCCGTCCTGCGCATGGACGACCGCGGAGCAGGGGAGAGCGAAGGAGATTTCGCCTCGGCAACCACAACCGATTTCGTCCGCGACATCGCGGCAGGACTCACCTATATGGACTCCTGCTTCTCCAAAATCCCGGTCGGAGTCATCGGTCATTCCGAAGGAGGCACAATAGCCATACAGCTCGCTGCCCGCAATCCGAAATGTGAATTCATCGTCACCCTCGGCGCTCCCGCATGGGAAGGCGACTCAATCATCATGTCGCAGGCCCGAGCCATGGCTACCAAGATGACAGGCCGATGGGACGGAGAAAACCTCCAGCGTTCAATCCTCGACATTGCGAAATCGCAGTTACCTGAGTCCCAAGCCTATACTACCATCTACATGACAATGGCCCAAAGCCTTGGCGAAACGGCCAACCTGCCCGCTGTCCAAGAGCAGTTACAGACACAGATAAAGATTGTCACCTCACCGTGGTACCGCGAGATGCTCCGCTACAATCCTGCGACCGACATCACTGCCGTCAACAAACCCTGGCTTGCCCTCAATGGCGACATGGACACACAGGTACTGCCCGAAAATCTCACCACCATCTCCGAACTCAACCCCGGAGTCTTCACAAAACTCATGAGTGGGCATAACCATCTCTTCCAGCGCTGCAAAACAGGCCTTGTGCAGGAATACGCCACTATCACTGAAGACATTTCCCCCGAAACCCTGACAGCCATCACCAAATGGCTCGACGGAATGTTCAAAAAGAAATAAACTCTAAAGAAGAGACAAAATAACAGAATGAACGGCAAATCTGTCGGACAGATTTGCCGTTCATTCTGTTATTTTACTATCCAAAAGCTGTTATTTCACTACACTTCGGTTGCTTTTGTCTATTTTTGTTCTTTTGTATCTCTTTTTATCACACAAGAACCTGATTTTCGGATTGATCCGTTATTTCAGCTTTGCCCCGACCTGACGGGCGATTTCGGCCATACCTTTGACAGAGGGATGGTTGGACTGCTTGTCGATATTCTCAAGCATTACGGTCTCAATACCGTGACGGCCACAGAGAGTCACAATCGATTCCGTGATTTCCGGACGAAGTTCCGAATTGACAATGAAATAGATGTCGGCTCCCGGATAATAGTCCTTCATGGTCGAGAGCATGATGTCGAGAGCCGGACGGAAGGTGTAGAGGTCAGGAGCGGAACCGTCGGCAGTCTTGCCGTTTTCATCAAGGTACTCCCCTACTTCAACTCCTGCCCAAGAGTCGTTGGTGCCACCGAAAACCAATATTATCTCAGGCGAACCAAGTTCCTTGACGCGGGTAAGGAACGAACGGTCCGAATAGTCATCGCCCCTGTAGCCACGGTTGCAGATTGTCGCGCCGGAAAATGAATTGTTGACCACGAGACGCAGACCCTTGTCGCGAATCAGTTGATGCCACCATGTCTGGCTGACCTTGTCGACATCCGTGCGACCGGGCTTCGCAGCCTTGAAATACCACACATAGTTCGTGTCGGGTGTCACATGCCCCTCGAATGTGGAATAGGAATCACCAAGAATTGAAACGCCTGCTTTCGGAGCCACAGCAGTAGCCGAGAAAGTCAGGATTGAGATAAATGCGATGAATACAACAAGAGTTTTGCGCATGGTCTGTCAGATTTTTTAGTTATTGTCAAGCATACCGTAAGGATAGGTCCGGAAAAACATGGACATCCCTACATATAATTGGAAAACGCGGGTGCGCGAAAGATTATTACACATCTGATTGGCATTTTTTTGTAATTTTTCACGCATTTTTCCCGCCACATACCATGATTTTCAACCAGTTCATTTTGAATTAAATGGAATTTATACTACTTTTGTGCGTTAATTCCGCGTAGCCTCAGCTATATGTGGGCATTTCGACGGCTATTGACCTTACTTAACCCTTAAAATCAAAATCATCTAAACATAAATGGCAACATTAGAAAAAATCCGTAGCAAGTCTGCCCTCTTGCTCATCATCGTGGGAGCCGGTCTGCTGGCTTTTATCATCGGTGACTTCTTTACTTCCGGTCGCACCCTTTTCGGCACCGGCACTACCATTGCAAAAGTCGACGGTAACAAAATCGACATTCAGGAATTCCAACGCCGCGTGCAGGACGCCTCTCAGCAGGCTCAGGCCCAGAACCAGCGCATGGACAACGCCGTGCTCCAGCAGCAGGTGCTCAATGCCATGATTGCTGAGAAGCTCTTTGATCAGGAAGTCAAGGACCTCGGCCTCACAGTCACTGACCAGGAACTCACCGACATGATGGTCGGAAAGAACTCCCAGTATGTCGACCGCATGGTGCAGCAGCAACTCGGCGTACCCGACGCTAAGACTGCCCATGATATGGCCTTCAACCCCACAAAATACGGTATGCAGCAGGCTCAGGCCCAGCAGCTCCAGGCCTACTGGATTGACCTTGAAAAGAACGTTGAGCGTATGCTCCTCCAGCAGAAGTTCCAAAATCTTTTCGCCGGAACTCTCGTAGCCAACGAGCTTGATGCAAAAGCCCTCTACGACGACAATGCCGCAACTTCCCATATCATCTACGCCAAGAAGGACTTCTCTTCACTCAAGGACGATGAGTTTGAAGTCAGCGAAAACGACATCAACGCCCTCTACAACAAGGAGAAGAACCGCTACATCCTCGACGAACCCACCCGTACTGTCAACTATATCGCTGTCAACATCATTCCCTCCGAGGCTGATGTGCTTGCAGGACAGAAGAAAGTTGAGGACGCTCTCGTGGCTCTCAACGCCAATCCCGAAATGCAGGGTATCGCAACCATGCCTGAATTCGTTTCTGACCGCCGCAAGGTGACTCAGGCCGACATCGACAAGCAGGCACGTCTCAAAGCAACCCTCGATTCACTCTCCGTCGGCCGTGCAGCCCTCGTCAGCAAAGCCGGCAACGACTACACCATCGCCAAGCTCCTCGGCAAGAATCAGGAAGTGGCCAACGTGAAGCTCGACTTCATGGCTGTGCAGGGTACACGCGCTCAGATTGACTCGCTCGTCGCCAAGCTCAACTCAGGCGCTTCTTTCGACAGCATCGCCGCTTCGCCCCTCGTGGCTCAGTCACAGAAGGCAATGGAAGTGTCTCTTCTCGATGCCAACGCAGCGACTCTCAAGGATCTTATCGCTGACCGCGCGACAGGCGTTTACTTCACTCCCGACACCATCTCGGAAGGTGGCCGCATCTTCCGCATCGCCGAGCGTGAGGCTCCCGTCACTGTCTATGACCTCGCTACCGTGACATTCACTACCGAACCCTCCAACGCTACAATCAACGAACTCGATGCTGCTCTCCGCAAGTATGTCGACGAGAACAAGGATGCCAAGTCGTTCGCTGAGAACGCTCAGGAAGCAGGCTACACAACCTTCCCCGCTACCGTAAGCGCATCTTCACCCATGATTGGCAACCTCAACGACTCACACGCAGCAGTGGCATGGGTTATGGACGCAAGCAAGGGTAATGTTTCTCCCGTATTCGGCGACATCCAGACCGGCCGTTTCCTCGCAGTAGCTGTCAACGACATCTACGACGGTGGCTTTGTTCCTGCAAGAGATTCTCAGATTCACAGCATCCTCGCAGCTCAGGCCCGCAACGACAAGAAGGCTGCCAAGCTTCTCGCTGACTATGAAGGCAAGGCTAAGGACGTGGCAGGCTACGCACAGCTCATGAGCGTATCTGTCGACACTACTACCGTCAACTTCGGTCAGTATATGGTTCCCGGCCTCGGTATGAGCGAAAGCGCTGTGCAGGGCAAGGTTGCCAATGCTCAGAAGGGTGCTCTCGTAGGTCCCATGCAGGCCAACAACTCTGTGATCGTTCTTCAGGTTACAGAAGTTGACAACGAAGGTCGTCCTTACGACTTCGAGGAAAACTCTATCCGCTACAACCAGCAGCGCGGTGCAGCCCGAATGATGAACTCACTCGACCGCATCCTCCTCGGCAACAAGAAAGTCACGAACAACATCAATACTTTCTACAAGTAATTGACCCGACTATAACACCTACACAACAGGCCGGATGACGTCGTCATCCGGCCTGTTGTGTATTTTGCCCGAAAGAACCCCTCCACTACCCCACCCTACACCTTTATTATATACCACCAATTATTATAGGATTTTTTAAACCAATGACAAAATTTTAATCTCATTTCATTTGTTAAAAATGTAACTTATTCGTTACCTTTGCCAATGATGGATACCGCAAAATATGAAATGAGGGTATCGGTCGGAAATAATGAATATAGGACTATTCTTTTCGCGATAGACCACGATAACATAATCGAGGCAACACAAATACTTATCCTTAACTGTTTTCAAAAAAAGTCCACAAAGGACTATGCCAGACAAATCAAAATAGCAGAGGATATCCTAAAACAATTCGAATCATGAGAAAATTTGATATAGAAAAACTTAACCGTCTCCACACGGCCGGCGAACTTCTCGATAATAAATATGGAGCAGAAGGCAGCCAAAGCCGTCAGAGATTCAAAGATGAAGCTATGGCTTGGTACTATGGCTCAATCCTTCGCGACAGGCGTAAGGAACTGAAAATAACACAGAAAGAGATAGCTGACAAAGTTGGGGTTGCCCGTACATATATCTCGCGCGTTGAAAACGGTCAGGCCGACATCCAACTTTCAAGTTTTATGAGAATTGCCAACGCTCTCGGGATTGAATTCACACCGACATTCGTTGCTGTGTAGTTATAGGTCACCACTCTCCCACTCCACTTTCTCCGGCCGGGCGCCAAGTTCGAAGTGAAGTCTGGCGATACCGAGGTCCATTTTTGCGTAGAATCCCCACGAGGTTGAAGCCGCCACGCGCTTTCCTCCGAGCCATTTGAAATGAAATTTCTGTTGATTTACGGCTGTCGGTGCCAACAGCGCACAGTCCACGCCCCTCTTGAACCATTCCGGAGCGGATGCGATTTCAGGACATACCTGTGATGGCGACTTGATTTTATGGGTCGCTCCCTGCGTTTTGCCATAACCGATTGCTATGACGGCATACAGTTTCTCCCCATCTCCAATTCTCGCAGGGACCTTGCCCTTGCTGAATGTCATCCCCACCCAACAGGTATTCAGACCCATTTCCTGTGCCTTAAGGACAATACGTTCACCATAATAACCCAACTTTTCCTCGGTGTCGCCCCCCTTTGGCCCTATCATACATATATAATTCCTGACATTCTCAAACTTGCCGTAACGAGCCAACAGCGAAGTCCCGAAAGCCTTCGGTTCATCCGTCACCAACTGAATGTCAAGCCCCGCCGCTTCGTTGCATTCCCGAATCATGGCTTCAAGACTCTCCACCTTATCGGCAGGAATCGGACGGTCAAGGTAAGCCCTCACCGAATGACGGCTCTTTATAATCTCATAATCCATAAGGCATTCATAAAAATTACAACTGACTGATAGGCAGGCTTATCGGATTCATCACCCCAAGGTCAGGCCGAGATCCTCCATGAATCCTTTGAGCGCAGGGATATTCTCGACCATGTGGGCAAGCACCTCGCGTTCGCTCCATGTGTGGGGCGATGCTGCACCCTGATTCACCTCGACAGTGAGCATGAAATGGTCGTTGTCGATAGCATCACGGATAAACGTGTGAAGGTCCATGCTCCGTTGCTCGACCATGTTGAGCTGCATCTCGTTCTCTACCATTATTTTATAACGGTGACCATCAACCTGAGCAGGGAACGACGCGCGCATCGTATTTATCAGAATATGCTCGGTCGGATGCATGTTGATGAAGTCCTGCCACGCTTTATTGAGCTGATCGCGGGTATAGAGACCGTTGCGTGGCTCGCGTGTGGAAGCCGCCGAAGAGGCCTGTGCCGAGTTCTGGGCCTGATTCTTGGCAGGATTAATGGAGAATGTGGATGTGGGGCGTTTTAAAGGCCGTTTTACCCCTCCTGACTGTGCAGGAGGATTCCCGTAGGAGACAGCGGGCGAAGAGGCCACAGAGGGTGTCTGAGGCGCGGATGAAGGGTAGGGCGCAGCCTGACGGACTGCGGGTTGCGGAGCCGAAGTCGGGTAGGGGTTCTGCGCGTTTTGCACTCCCGATGCAGGAGGATTCTGCACCGGATATTGTTGAGCTTGCTGCGGAGCAGGCTGGGCGTATGCAGGGGCGGCCTGTGGAGCGGGTGCAGCAGGTCTTGGCGCAGAAGCGGGCTGTTGTGAAGCCGGAGAAGGCTGAGCGGGAGAGTGGGAGGGTGTGGCGTTCTGAATCTTCTGTAACCGCCCCTCACCTGCGCCACTGTTAGCGGGAGAGGGGCTTAGCAATTGGCATATCTTCGCCAATGTCAGCTCTATGAGAAACTGCTTGTTGGAGGCTGCGCGGTAGTTAAGATCCGCCTCATTGCAGAGATTCATCGCTCTGTATATGAAATCGGGCGTACATTTCGCAGCCATCGAGGCCATTGCCTTGCGCGCCTCGTCGTCAGCCTCAAGGAGAACCATCGTCGAGGAATCCATGGCCACCATCAGGTCGCGCATATAGTCGGCCAGACCGTTGATGAAGAAATGCGAGTCAAAACCGCGGTCTCGTATCTCCTTATATATCAGCCATGTGTCAAGTACCTTTCCTGCGAGGAAACAGTCGAGGAGCTTGTTGTAGTAGTTATAGTCAAGGACGTTGAGGTTGTCTATAGCGCTCTGATAGGTGATATTGCCTCTCGACGACGCAGCCACCTGGTCGAAAATCGAGAGCGCGTCGCGCATCGCACCGTCGGCCTTGCGCGCGATGACATTGAGGGCAGCCGGGTCGGCAGTCATACCCTCCTGCGATGCGACGTATGACAGATGGTCAATCATATCCCTCACCGTGATGCGCTTGAAATCATATATCTGGCAGCGCGACAGGATGGTGGGGATAATCTTGTGTTTCTCCGTCGTGGCGAGGATAAAGATGACGTAGGACGGCGGTTCCTCCAGGGTCTTCAGAAAAGCGTTGAATGCCGCTGCCGACAGCATGTGGACCTCATCGACGATAAACACACGGTAGACACCCTGCGACGGCGGTATCTGCACCTGCTCAACGAGTTGGCGGATGTCGTCGACACCATTGTTGGACGCAGCATCAAGCTCAATGATGTTCAGCGAGTTACCCTCGTTGAACGCGCGGCAGCTGTCGCACTCGTTGCAAGCCTCGCCATCCGGAGTCGGATTGGAGCAGTTGATTGTCTTGGCGAAAATTCGCGCACACGATGTCTTTCCCACACCGCGCGAACCGCAGAATAGATAGCTATGTGCCAGTCTGTGAGTGGCTATGGCATTTTTTAGCGTGGCCGTGAGAGCCTTCTGACCGACAACGCTGTCAAACGTCGACGGACGGTATTTTCGTGCCGAGACAATATAGTTTTCCATATCCACAAATTTACACACAATTCCCCGTTTTTCCAAACCTAAACATTCCCTAAAAATATATAAATCCGTGCAGATGACGCCTAAAACAACTTTACAAATAACAATTCAATAAGTCTAATTGTATATATAATAGTTTTTTCCAACATTCCATATTCTCACATCTCTCAGACTATGAACCGAACACTCAGATTATTATGGTGCATGATGGTTGGCGCTTTGCTGACTGTCGCGTGTACGGAAAAGAAGGAAGTCAATGTGTTTCATGAGCTTCAGGACGTGCAGAAGCTCGTTCTGGCTGAAATGTCGCTCAACAAGGTCGGGACCATCAGCGACATGGGTGCCAAAGGTCTCGATGCCTTTGTCAATGAGTTTAAATTCGGTGACCGCATAGCCGCATATTCATTCCACACCTACATCGAGGCATACATCGACCTCGGCGAACTGCGGGATGCCGATGTGGTGGTCGACGAGAAGCGCAAGCTCGTCAAACTCACTCTCCCGCCGGTGCAGACCCAATACATCGGCCGCGATGTCGGTGTCACCGAGGAACACTACCGCGTCAGCGGTATGCGCTCGCAGATAACGGCTCAGGAACGCGCTCAACTGAAAGACAAAATGAGCAAGTCGCTCAGAGAGGACGTACGCAAGAATCCCGAATACCGCTCCATGCTCATCAAGGAAGCGCAGTCTAAAGCCCGTGGATTCTTCTCCATTCTCCTGAAAGACAAGGGCTACGACAGCGAAATCACTTTCCGTAACTAACCAGTCCAAAACACACAGATTCCATCCAAAACAACCACACTCACTCAATCACTATGTTCAGAAAATATATAGGACTTTACATATTCGGCGCTCTCCTGCTGATTGCAGGACTGCTCGGAGCCGGTCTGCTGATATGGCGCAGCGGTGTCGGTTCGACCAACATGACCGTGTCCGAAACCCGTCTCACGGAAATAAAGGATATGGTCAAGCTGTGTTCGATGGAAGTGCGCGACGACGTGGCCATAAAGGATTCCATCAACGGCAAATGGATATTTGCCCGCAACACCATCAACGGGTATATCCGCTTCAATCTCGAAAATCTTGACTATCAAGTAAAAAACGATTCAATCACCATTATTCTGCCCCCTGAGGAGATTGAGGTCTATGAATCGACAGCCGATAATTCCTACGAGGTCATCGACACCTGGGACGCCCGTTTTCCCGGTTTCCGCAAGATGACCTCTGCCGAGGAAAGCGCCATCAAGCGCCGTATGGCCGAACGCTACAAGGATTCATTCTACGAGAAAGGCTATGTCCGCCGTGCGCGCGCCTCAGCCGTCGAAACCCTCTCACGCCTCCTCACAATGATGGACCCAACAATCACCGTCATCGACCTCCGTCCCGAAGGCTACAACACCCCAACCACATCTGCAAATTCAAAATAAGCATTTTACAAAGGGTTTCCTTCATTGACAACAAAGGGATTATGCCGTATTAACCGGCATAATCCCTTCTTTATGTTCTTTTGTATCCCTTAAATCAGGATTACTGTTCGTTGGTCTCGGGCGCCTTGTCGATGAGGTCAAGGAACTGGTCGAGCTTCGGAGTGATGATGATTTCGGTGCGGCGGTTGCGCTGACGGCCAACTTCGGTCGAGTTGTCAGCCACGGGATTGAACTCACCACGTCCTGCTGCTGTCAGACGCGAAGGATCGATGCCGAAATCGTTCTGAAGCACCTGCACGATAGAGCTTGCACGG
Source organism: uncultured Muribaculaceae bacterium (assembly GCA_947381945.1). Lineage (GTDB taxonomy): Bacteria > Bacteroidota > Bacteroidia > Bacteroidales > Muribaculaceae > Duncaniella. Next base: position 34,312 of record CANCXM010000014.1, on the reverse strand, counting down.
AGTGCGCTGAGGTCCCAGTTGTTGCGGATATTGGTGCGGTTGATGGGCACAGGGTCGGTGTTACCTTCAACAAGCACATCATAGTCACCGTAGTCCTTGATAATCTTGGCAATCTTGCCGAGGGTCTCCATAGCGCGTGAATTCACGTCGTAGCTACCCGACTGGAAAAGCATATTGTCGGCAAGCGAGATATATACCACGCCTTTGAGCACCTTCACATTCACGTCGTCCATCTCGCTTGAATCGAGCGAACGGGTGAGCTTGGTGGTGAGGGCGAGGTTGAGGGAGTCAGACTTTGATTTGGCATCAACAAGCTGCTTGATATAGCGGTTTGAAGCGTTGATTTCGTCAACGAGCTTCGAGATGTTGACATTGCCCTGAGTGTTCTGGTTGATACTGTTGTCGAGCGACTTCTGGAGAGCGGCATAGCTGCGCTTCAGCTCCTCATTGTTGGCTCTTGCCTGAGCAAGAAGGCTTTCGAGGCTCTTGCCGTTGGCACGGGTCTCGGCAAGCTCCACCTGCGAAGCATTGTACTGCTTCTGCAGTGAATCGTGTTCGGCCTGGAGGGCAACATATTTCTTGTTGCTCACACAACCGGTGAATCCCAACATAGCTGCTACTGCTGCGATTGTCAATGCGCGTAGTCTCATAATTCAGTAGTGTTAGTTAATTTGAGGTTGAATATCTGATTATAATATATTTGACTGAGGCTTAGGCAAAAGGTTTAATCCTTTACATTGCTGCAGGAGCCGCCCCGGGTTTCGAGGGGCGGGGAGCTGTGTTCTCCTTCTCGGCAGGACGGCGCTTGGCAAGATTGTCGGAGAACTTCTTGAGGTCAAGCTGACCATCCTTGACAGCCGAACGCATCAGGCGGCGGTTGCTCGCCTCGCTGAATGAACCCTTGGCCTTCCAGATAAGCTCCACAAAAAGAAGAGCCTTGTCATTGGTGGCACGGCCTGCGACGGTAAAGTAGTCATTGTTGACAACAGCATCAATGTCGCCTGCCTCAATGGCCTCGATAAGACTCTTGCCCATCTGGCTTTTGAGCTTGGCTACTTCCCATACGGGATATGAGTTGAGATAGCTGACGTCCTCAGTCTCTTCGGCAGTCATTGCCACAGGTGCGGGGGCCTCGTTCCCCTCCATGGCAGTGAGCTCCTCGGCAGGGGAGGGATCATCCTCATTGCCGGTGTAGCCGGGGAGGAAGACAGCAGCCGCAATGACCAGAAGAATCACGGCAAGACCTCCGTAGATGAACATCTTGCGCCGACCGTTACCCTTAGCTGAAGAGCTGTCGTCGTCATCATCGTCATAATTGGCATCATAGTCCGGATAGACGGGCTTGCGCGTCTCCTTGGGCTGTTCCTCACGCTCCTCCGGCTCGGCTTTGTCAGCTTTTGGAAGAGTGGTGTCGATTTTCGGGCGTTCGGGCTTAGCATCAGCCGAAACATTCTCAAACACAGGAGCTTTCCCCGCAGTTTCAGTCGATGCGGAATTTTCTCCGCGCGCCGATTCGAAATTGGGAGCGACTGGACGGCTCGTGATGCGGACATCGACATTGTAGACCTCACTGTCATCCTCGGTGACCTGACGATGGGCGCGGAAACCGTGGAAATTGCCTGAATGGAGGCGATTATATTCGGGGGTATTCTTCTCAATTGAAATCTGCTGCTCAAACACACGGCCATCGCCGAAATCGAGACGCAGGGTGACACCCTGCTCGACAGGCTGCATGACAAGTTCAAGCTCCTCGGTGACAAGCATCTCCTCGGCAGGCTTTTTCAGTTTGAGCGAACGGTAGTTGTTGGACTGCACATGGATGTCGACCTCAGTCCCCGGCTGCAGATCCTTCTCGTAGAGGACAATGCAAGGCTCCATCGTGTTGACCGGACGGCCGTTGAGAGTGATTGTATATCCGTTGAGGGGCGCACCCTTGGCCGAAAGAACCTTCACGGGGATACGGCGTTCGAAACGTATGCCTGTCTGCTGTGCCGTACGCACCATAATTGTCGATCCTTCATACTTGGTGTAAGCCGACGGTGTTCCGACAATCACATTCTCCTTGTGCTCCTTGAAGCCTTCCTTACGGAAGCATAGCTCAAGTCGGTCGCCGTCATAGACCTGAGTGTTTGAAGCTGTGACACCGTCGTGACACACAACGGAGTAGAGTTTGCGGATAGGCACCGTGATGCGGGGCATCTTCACGCCCGGACGCAATGAAGTGGTGGCCGAGACCACTATGATGCAACGATATGAGCTGTAGTCCGGCTGACAGGGAAACGAGAAGATTGATTCCAGTTCCTGCTGCGAGATGAATGTGCGGTAGGCAGCTTCCTGAAGCTGGACACCCTCTGCCGGCTCATGATACATCCATGCTTCAAGTCTCAGCGGCTCCTCCGGTACAGATGCGGCTGCAAGAGCCTCGTCGACTGCCTCGTCTGTCAGATTCTCCTCTTCGATAAACGCTTTTTTCAGATTCGTGAAGGCATTCATGAGCTGACGGCCCGTCAGGGCGCAGCCATTGTCCACGAGGATCGAAATCATCATGTAGCCACGCTCCGGATTCATCGTGTTGCGGGTGATCAGAGAAAAATAGTGGCCTAACGGTGAGGACTGGAGTATGTAACATTCAGTAGCATTCAGAAAACGTTTGATGGCCGCGCCCGGCTCAACCATAGTTGAATTCCAACGTGGATCAATCTCGCTGCCGGAGGCAGGATAGGAATAAATGGTTCGTGTTGCTCCCTGAAGTTCGCCTCTCAGGGCGATGTGCAGGTAGGAATATTGAGACATAAAACTAATATTGACTGTGGATTGAGTGACAAAATTACGAAAAATCCACAAGCCTGTCAAAACTTCTCGTCCTTATTTGCCCTATTTGACTTATTTGCCCTATTTGACTTATTAGCCATATTAGCCCTATCTGCCAATTAAAATGGAGGTGGCCCACCCGGGCCGGGACCCATCGGACCGCCCGGGCCTGGACCGAACGGACCGCCGGGAGGTGGTGGGGGAGGTGTTGCAGGACCCCCTATCTGACCTCCTATACCTAAATCTATCCCGAATCCGCCCGGTTGTGTGAAGTTCAGGTCTGTATCGGTGCCAAGCCACATCCCAGCGCAACCGCTGAGAAGTCCTGACATCGCCACTCCCGTTCCGAGAGCGAGCATGAGCCTAAAAGTGTGTTTCTTTTTCATAGTCGAGATGTTGTCCATTTATTATAAACAACATCCCGAAACCCAAAAGGTTAGTGAAATTTATGAGCGCAAACGCAAAAAAGCATAAATCCTCGCCAAGATATAAGCCCCTGTCATAGTGAGGACTATAAGGGCAGAGCAGGGCACGTCAATGACCGTTCCGAGCAGCAGTCCCGCCACGCAACAGAACATTGAAACCGCTATTGAAAGCAGCATCATCGACTTGAATCTGTGGCAGAATGTCTCGGCGACCATCTGTGGCAGGGCAAGCATCGACATGAGCAACATCACCCCGACCAGACGGATGGTGAGGACTATGCAGACTGCAACCAGAACAGTCATAGCCGTCGTTATGAAAGTCACCGGCAGATGCCGCACGGAGGCAAAATCAGGATCAAAGGCACAGATGACTATCTTGCGGAAGAAACATGCGAAAAATATCAGCAAAACAGCCGTAAAGGCCGCAAACGACCATAAATCTGCCTTTGTAATCGTCAGGACATTGCCGAAAAGGAAGGCGTTAAGCTCCGGGACATAGCCGGGAGTCAGAAAGATGAAGAGTGTACCCAAGGCCATTCCGAGCGCCCACACCACAGCTATAGCCGAATCCTCCCTCACGCGGTGACGGCGCGACATCCACTGGACACCCAACGACGAACCGACGGCAAACACCGCGGCCATCAGGACCGGATTCAATCCAAGGAAATAGCCAAGACCCAAGCCTCCGAAACAGGCATGGGTGATACCACCCGAAATGGACACGAGACGGCGCGTCACTATATAGGTGCCTATGATAGCCGAGGCAATGCTCAGCAACAACATGCCGGCGAAGGCATTGCGAAAGAAATCGTATCCGAATATTTCCACAGCGAAGACGAAACGGTAGATTAGGTAATATGGTCAAAATTATTTTTTTTACAGCGTCAGTCACTCTGTCATGAGCATCAGGTCTAATGCCCTGCGGTATCCCCGGCCATCATCACCCACTCGTCGCGCAGTGCCGACGGCAGGGCAATGTTGCGTTGGGTGAGAGATACGCCCCAGGGATAGACATCGGCGGGAAGAAGCGTGTAGAGAACCTCGCGGAATTCCTCTTCCTCCTCAGGCGAATAACTGTCAGGCTCCCGTCCGGCAAAGCGGTCAAGCTCCTCATCGTCATAATAGACCGGCTTACCGTCGGGGCTGAGTCCCTTCTCGCAGACAGCATGAAGACCGCAGCACACCTCCGGTTCATCCGTAGCATCAGCTTCCGGAGTTTCCTCAGCTCCGGATAAATCACCGGAACGATGGGTGAGCCACAGTATGAGACCCGTCAGAAGGGTCACGCCAAGTATTATAAGAGCGCCTGTCATATCTTCTTGCAAATTTATTCATCAGCAGGGTCGGGGAGGGGTGCATCGCCGTCGAGAAGAGTGAAACCTGCATTGCTCAGCTCATCCCAGAATTCGGGATAGGATTTGGCAACCACCTCAACATCCTTTATGATGATTCCCGGAAGGAAGATGGAAATCGGAGCAAGACACATGGCCATTCTGTGGTCATCGTAAGTATCAAACACCGGCAGTGCATCAATCGGACGGCGCTGACCTTCCCAAGCAACCACATCGCGGCTCTCGGGCTGAAGCATCACCCCGATTTTGGCAAGTTCGGCAGTGAGGGCGCTCACACGGTCAGTCTCCTTGATGGCAAGGGTGGAAAGTCCTGTGAATCTGAACGGTATTCCGAGCATCACACAGGTCACAATCACATATTGCGCCAAGTCTGGAGTGTCGGAGAAGTCGACTTTCAACCGTGCATCCTGATCAGGCGAGGGGATGAGATCAGAACCGCCGTCCTCACCTTCCCATTCGGTGGTGACACCGAGACGTTCGAAAATATCCGCCAGTTTGCGGTCTCCCTGACAGGATTCGCGGGCGAGATTGTCGATTGTCACGGCTCCCGACGAGATTGCATCAATCTCATACCATGCGGCAGCCGCACTCCAGTCACCCTCAATCTTGAAATCAAAAGGCTTGTAGGCCTGCGGCTTGATAGTGACTACATCGTCGAAATAATCGCTCTCTATTCCGGCATCTTCCATCATTTTCAGAGTCATGAGGATATAAGGACGCGAGACGGTCTCTCCAAGGAAGGTGAGTTTCAGTCCCTCCTTCATTGTCGGGGCTATCATCAGGAGAGCGGAAATGTATTGCGAGCTGACAGAGGAATCCAGTTTCAGTTCACCACCGGCAAGTCTGCGGCCACGGATGCGCAGTGGAGGGAAGCCTTCCTCACCTGCATACTCTATGTCTGCGCCGAGCGTTCTCAGAGCTTCGACAAGTACCTTGATGGGACGGTGGCGCATACGTTCGCTTCCGTCAAGCAGAAGATCGCTACCCTCCTTGGCGGCAAAGTAGGCTGTGAGGAAACGCATGGTCGTGCCGGCAGCACCGATGTTGATTTCCCTTGCCTCCTGCGATGCAAGGGCATTGCGCATGGCATCCGTATCGTCACACACCGCTACTTCCTCCAGAGGCCGTGCGCCCGGAGTGAGAGCATTAATTATCAGCGCACGATTGCTCATGCTTTTGGAAAGCGGAAGGCTCAACCGAGCCTCCAGAAATCCCTCGGGGGGTAGTATTCTGTAGTCCACAGGAGTTGTGAGTTTTGAGTTGTCAGTTGTGAGTTATTAGTTTTGAGTTGTCAGTTTTTAGCTGTCAACTCCGGGCTTGTAGGGACGCGCTGTAGCGCGTATGCCCGATGAAATACTATCAGGATAGTTTTGAGTTGTTAGTTATCAGTTTTGAGTTGTTAGTTATCAGTTTTGAGTTGACAGTTCTCAAAACAGCTCCTAACTAAATCAACATAAACTAATTCTTAGGCGTAAACGAAACCAAGACATTGTTCGAGGCTCCGCGCCAAGGCAATGTGCCGTAATACCGTTTGCAGGTGATTGTCACCGGCGTACCGCTGCCTTGATACTGCTGCAACCGCCTGGCCGTATCATCATCCGGGATACTGAAATAGACATCCCTCGAATAGACATTTCCCTTATCGGCGAGTTTCGACTCGCTGACCATCTCCCCTTCAAACGTGCGGAATATGATGCCGCGTTTCTCGACAAGTGTCACATAGCCGGTCACTTGGGATTCCGTGACGTATGGCACGAAATATCTAATCCAGACAGTCACCCCAAGCACCGCGAAAACAATCACAAAAAACCAAACGAGCACTTTGCGATGCTTGCGTTTAGGCTTGACAGCCACGCCGGTCGAGCCGCCACCATCCTGATTGCAGAAATCAAACGATGGTGATGCCGGATGAGTCGTCTGACCGGACTGTCCGTCAGAAACCGTGGATGAAGAGGGTCGGGCAGGGGAGTCGTCAGTCTGCTCTTCCGAAAAATCGTGGAGGAAATAATCCTTGTCGCTATCGTCAAATTTCATAATTTACAGATAATTATTGAGGTTTTTGAGAGATGAGTGGTCAGGAGTGCCGGGCATGGTGTTTCGAGAGCGCTATGCAAGCGAATGTCAGCAATCCCTGGATGATGAGTACGAGGGTCTGCACCCCGACAAGCATGTTGGCAAACGAGAGGGCATATTCGCGTGTCAGACCGGGAATATCGGTCGAGAACAATGCTATTCCGAAAATCATGGCCCACTGATAGGGTCCGATACCACCGTTTGACGGCACCCCCATCGAAATACTCGTGAACACGAAACATACGGCAAGCGCGGCGATTCCGTGACGGGCAATCATTTCAGCAGTGAGCGGGAAAGATAGGAAAGCGCAGTAGAGAGCCGTGATGTAGGAGCCCCACAGCAACACCGTGTAGAGCAGCCACAGACCCTTTCCGCGCATCTTGACTATCACGGCGAAACCCTCCCACAATCCATGCCATATCTGCTTGATTCTGACAATGACCTTATGTTCGGGGAAACGCACGAAGAGCCACACACACAGAATCAGCGTGGCTATTACCGCTCCCCAAAGCAGGGGAGAACCGAGAAGATCGAAAAGCTTGGCCACCAGACCGCCATCCTGCCCGAAGTAGGCCCTTAGCTGCGCTCCGGCAGGAATGAACGTCAGCAACAACAGCAGGAACACCGTCACCGTGTCGGCAAGGCGGTCGGCCACCATCGAGCCGAACACCGTCGTGAACGGAGCCTTCTCACGGTTGGCTATATAGCCTGTGCGCCACACTTCACCGAGGCGAGGAAACACGAGATTGACCGAATAGGTCCCGAGAATACTCAGGACAAGCTGCCCGAATGTCGGACGTATGCCGAGCGCGCGCAACTGTATCTGCCAACGCGCAGCCCTGAACACCTGGGCAAGCAGTCCGAAGATTATATTGGCAACCATCCACCGGAAGTCACACTCCTCGCGGATGATGCGCCACATATTTGCCGGATTTATATCCTCATTGTCAAACAGCAACCAGCACAAGCCCACCGAAATCACGAGAGGAACCCCGTATTTCAGCAGATATGTCCCGAGCCGCTTCTTCGCAGCCCCGGGAGCCAATTCTGAACTGTCGCCGTTAACCTTCATAAGCAAATTGAAAAATCTTCAGATAAAAAACAATTCTTCAACTTACAAAGTTACAAACTTTTTCCAACACCCAAAGCCCCAAAGCCGAAAAGCATGGCCTATCCATCGAGTTTTCAGACTTCACACCACGTCGCCATTATTCTTTCGGCATAGACATACGGATATTATTTAGCACACCTACATCTGATTTTATACGCAATATCGCATCATATTCCTCAAAAGCCAAAGCCTCTTTCTGCACATTCTGTTCGAAATCAACTCCGGTGCCCTCACAGAGCTTCTTACCGATGGATACAAGGGAATTATACAGGCAATGTCCCCTGACATAAAGATAGACATTATCCTGCGTGAGTCCTTTTGCGGAATATCGGGCAGCCTCCTTCTGAATATTAAAATCACCACTTTCATCAAGCTTTCCAACAACCTCGGTCAATGATGAGGCAAGACGTGATAGAAACGCCTCTCCGTTGTTCAATTCATCGCCCTGCCGGTACTGTAAAGTGATTATCGAGCGGAACTTATCACGATTGAACCCCCTCAGACCGTTTCGCTCATTATAGAGCATAAACAGGAAAGGCTTATAGAGTATCCGGGAATATTCTTTCAGAAACAGTTCGAAATCAAACGAATCACCCTTTCCGGTACGTCGGGCAAACGTCTCCTGCAATCTGCGGGCAAATGCACAGTGGTTCTCCCATGAATAGGTATATGTCTGCAATATTCCATTTTCCGCTGATACATCCTCATCAAGCATATAACGCAAATCACTGTCTATGCAGACAAAAAATTTCCGGGAGAGGTAGCCACGATATTTCAGACATTGAGTGCATCCGGTGTTTCGCTGCCCCTTCTCATTGGTTGTTGCCGGCATGAATTTATACTTTACAGGCCGGTATTTTGAAAGAATCTGTCTCCAGAACCATATATCGTCCTTGTCCTCCACATGAACAATGGAGTCCACTCCATACATCAAGGTTGAAGCCGCAAGACCCTTTGCAGCCTTCTCATAGAAAGATTTTTTGTCAGCATCCATAGCCTAATCGGATTCGAGATCATTCATGAACACAATCTTATCCTCCCATCCGTTGGCAAAGATATTCGGCGAGTGGGTGGTCAGAATCAACTGGCAATTCGGATTAAGTTCCCTGATAAGGTCTATCAGCCTATCCTGCCAACTGATATGCAAGGATATTTCCGGTTCATCCATAAGCAGGACACTCGGTCTCTCTTCCTGCAGGAACACAGTGGTCAATATCAGCAATATCTGTTTCTCTCCCGACGATAGCTGGTCAAGCTGTACCTTATCGCCTCCGACTGTCAAAAACTTATCGTTGACCGTCAACAACTTTCCACCGACCGTCAGTAACTTTTCGGTTCCTTTTACAGAGAACACAAGAGTATTGTTTTGCGGATCAATGGCAATCTTCTTTCCGGTTTCCTCAAAGAGCGAATTGACAAGTTCAAAAAACCTGTCGATTCTCTTCTCTATCGTCGCCGACTGTTCGGGAAAATTCAGCATCTTCATCCGGTAGTCGAAAAAAGATGTTCCTTCTCCATTCTGATTGATGGTGTGCTTCAATTCCTGCAACAGCAGACTTTCGGTCTTTTTCCTGCTTGCAGCCGGGACATCGAATGAACGGATATATGTGACGGTGCTGCTGATTTCCGACCCTCCGACGAACTCCACCAGATTCTTCTTTGGCTTCAATCCATTGTAATAATCATAAATCAGATTCAGCAATGTCGTCTTTCCGGAGCCGTTGATACCGACGAGAATATTCACATCCTCATTGATATTATTCCAGCGAAGATCAACTCTTCCCCACATCTTACGGACCTGAAAACTTTCTATATATCTGCTATTTTCCATAATGAACATCTTTGAAATTACAAAGTTACCTTTTTTTCATCAAAATGCAATTCCAAGGGAAGAAATCACGTCAAAACATTCCTCTTTCCATTGGCCGGAAGCAACAATCGGGGTGGGGAGGACGTTAAAAATATTGAATGGACTCACGTTTTCACTCAATCCTCAATGTTTCTGTCAACTACCGTCATTTCAGTCAACGGCCATTGACATCCTCATCATCCACCGACGGGGGAAACCCCGGCTCTCACGAATCAGCAAATTCTAATTTTTCCAATCCGCACTTCCACATGGCAACCTCAGCAACCCTGATAATAGCGATAATGGTGGTGAGCATGATACTCCTCATCGTCTCCATCATACTGACTTTCATGTCAAATACGTTTGCAGTCCTCGCCGCCTTCGCCGGACTGGCGGGCATCGGGCTGACCGCCGTACATGCCACTTCAACACCCCTCATTTTCTGGGGAATCGCAACCGTCATCGTCCTCATCCTTCAATATCTCCTGCCCAAGAACATCTCAACCTCGCGCCGTGGTGTCGGCTACATCGCCGGTGCAGCTATTGCAGGTACATTTGTCGGACTCGCCATCTCCCACGAATGGATGATAATCGGTGCCGTCGCCGGAGCCATCCTCGGGGGCATAGCCTACAGCCGCACTCCTGCCGGAAGTGTGATGGAATTTCCATCTTCCAAATTTTTAAACTATCTTTGTGCCAAAGGACTGCCGGCTGTGGTCACAATGTCCATCGTCGGCACCGCTCTCCTGTGGCTCATCGCCGCGTTTTCATCAAACCCAACCGTACCCTCACCTCTCAATTAAACTTTCCCATGCGTCCGATAATCACCTTCATACTCGCCCTCCTCTTCACAGCAACTGCCTCTGCGCAGATCAACAAGCTCAAACGCGAGAAACCCGACCTCGAAAAAATCCGTCAGGAGACACTCGACACTCGCTCCCAGTACTATTATCCCCGCCTCATGCAGGAATTCCAGCGCAACGACACGCTGATGAAGATTGACAAATACCGCCATCTCTACCTCGGCTACATGTTTCAGGAGGACTACAACCCCTACCGCTCCTCGCAGCGCGACATCCAATACAATGTCCTCACACGCTCCAACAAGCTCACTCGTCAGGAATGTGACTCCGTGATAGCCTACGCTGAGAAAGCCCTTGCCGACAACCCCTTCAATCTCGGCGAGATGGTGATGCTCATCAACGCCCTGCGCGAGAAGGGCAAGACAAACCTCGCCAACATCTGGCAATACAAGCTCAACTATCTGCTCATGGCCATCGTCTCGACCGGTACCGGCGAGGATGAGGAGAACGCATGGTATGTCATCGAGCCTCAACACGAGTATGTCCTCCTCAACATGATGGACTACACCGTCGCCGACCACGTCTTCTACGATCCATCCTACGAATATATCACCGTCAAGGACTCCGAAGGAAAACCCAAAGGAGGCTACTACTTCAACATCGGTCCACTGCTGAAGGAATACTACCGCAAGCACCCCGACGAGCTCTGAGCCCTCTCTCACAGCTCCCTGCCCGGTCCGGGAAACGCCCGCAAACCCGACAATCTACAGTCAACGATTCCGAGATTACAATCATCATTTGAATCAAACCAAACGTCAACTCCATCATGGATTTCACACCCTTCGCACGCGCTTTGTTCGGTCATAGAGTAAATGTCTCACGGTCATGGACCGGTCACACACGCGAAATCCAGCTCAACGAGCTCGACCGTCTGCTCAAAGCCCTGCGTTCCACCCGCTGGGCCGCTGAAAACGGACTGGACACGGTGAAAACCTATGATGATTACCGCCGTGCGCTCCCGTCGACCGTCCCCTACGCCTCTCTCCGCCCCTGGGTCATGAGAATGATAGCGGGTGAGAAAGACCTCCTCTGGCCGGGTGTGACACGCAACTTCGCCCAATCCTCCGGCACCTCCGACGGCAAAAGCAAATATATCCCCGTCACACGCGAATCATTCAACCGCTCCCACTACCGTGGCGGAGCCGATGTCGTGGCCCACTATCTCAGCCTCTACCCCGACAGCCGCATATTCTCCGGCAAAAGCTTCATTCTCGGTGGAAGTTTCGCCAACGAACTGACCCTCCCTCCGGGTGTGAAAGTCGGCGACCTCTCAGCCAACCTCATCGACCGCATCAACCCTATCGCCAACCTATTCCGCGTACCCTCAAAGAAGGTGGCCCTTCTCGAAGACTGGGCGGTTAAACTCCCTGCACTCGTCGAAGCCGCGATGGACGAGAACATCACCAACATTTCCGGTGTCCCCTCATGGTTCATGACCGTACTCAAGGAAATCATAGCTAAAAAAGGAGCCACGACAATCCACGACGTATGGCCCAACCTTGAAGTCTTCTTCCACGGAGGCATCTCCATGGCACCATACCGCGAGCAGTACCGCCACATCACCTCACCCTCGATGCGCTATCTCGAATGTTACAACGCATCGGAAGGCTTCTTCGCGCTCCAGAACGCCATCGGTGATTCATCGCTCCTGCTTTTGCTCGACTGCGGGACATTCTTTGAATTCATCCGTGCCGACGAGGCCGACAGCGACCGACCCGAAATCATCCCTGCATGGGAAGTGGAAGAGGGGGAGGTTTATGCTATGGTCATCACCTCCTGCAACGGTCTCTGGCGCTATCCTCTCGGCGACACCGTCCGCATCGAATCAGTCGACCCGCTGAAAATCACCATTTCCGGACGCACCAAGAGCTACATCAACGCTTTCGGCGAGGAACTGATGGTTCAGAACGCTGAAGCAGCCCTCACGAAAGTGTGTCGCGACCTCAATTGTGAGATTGCCAACTACACCGCCGCACCGGTCTACGCCTCCGACCATTCCCGTGGACGCCACGAATGGCTCATAGAATTCAACCGCGAACCTGCATCGCTCGACGAGTTCGCCCGCTGTCTCGACCTCGCTTTGCAGCAGGAAAACAGCGACTACGAGGCCAAGCGCAGCCACGGCATTTTCCTTGACCAGCTTACGGTAGTCAAAGGGCGTCCCGGAGTTTTCGACACCTGGCTTGCATCCACAGGAAAACTCGGCGGACAGCGCAAGGTGCCCCGCCTGTCGAACTCCCGCCACCCCATCGACGAAATCCTCCGCTTCAACAACTGACACCTAACAACTCAAAACTCACAACTAACAACTCAAAACAATCCTTATCGTATGTCATCCGGCATACGCGCTACAGCGCGTCCCTACAGCCCCCCAACTCACAACTAAAAAACTTCTGTCACTTCTGCCCGTCTGTTCTTCTGTATCCCCAACTCACAACTAAAAACTCCCAACTCCCAACCCTCTTTGAACCGTTTTTGAAAAAATTTGAACCAGATGGCGCAAAACTGCCGGTCACCTATACGAAATTATTTCCTAACTTTGCCATTACCAATCAAACTAAACTCAAAATCCACCTGATGAAACACAGATTTCTTTCAACTGCCGCCTCTATTCTCATTGGCGCATCGCTCTTTGCAGCATCTCCTAAATACATCTTCTACTACATCGGCGACGGCATGGGCATGGGACAGGTAATGGGCACCGAAGCCTACAACCGCACCGTCCTCGGCAACACCGACCCCATCCTCATGATGCAGTTCCCTGTAAGCTCCGTAGCAACAACCTATTCCGCATCATCACCGGTAACCGACTCAGCAGCAGCCGGAACCGCCCTTGCCGCAGGCTATAAGACCCGAAACGGTATGCTCGGTGTGACCCCCGACACAACAGCCGTCACATCCATCGCAAAAACACTCTTTGACGATGGCTATGGTGTCGGTCTCGTCACTTCAGTCTACCCCGACGACGCAACTCCGGGTGCATTCTACACCCATGTTCCCCACCGCGGTATGTTCTATGAGATAGGCAAAGATGCAGCAGCCTGTGGCTATGACTTCATCGGCGGCTCCAACCTCCGTGGAACCAAGGATAAAGCCACCGGTAAGAAGACCGACCTCATGGACATTTTCGCCGAGAACAATGTCCGCGTCATCCGTGGCACTGAAGGCTTCGACACCATCACCTCACGCCGTGTCCTCATGCTCTCGCCTTTTGAGGACCGCACTTCAAACATCGGCTACACCATCGACTCAATTCCTGGTGCCCTGACCCTTCCGATCATGACACAAGCCTGTCTCACTCAGCTTGAACGCAATGGTCGTGACCGCTTCTTCATGATGGTCGAAGGTGGCAACATCGACCATGCAGGCCATGCCAACGACGGCGGTACAATCATTAAGGAGACCCTCAACTTCAACGAAGCACTGAAGATTGCCTACGACTTCTATCTCGCTCACCCCGACGAAACCCTTATCGTTGTCACCGCTGACCACGAGACAGGCGGCATGGGCCTCGGAAACAATGCCGTAGGCTATGATCTCCACCTCCACTACTACGACTATCAGAAAATCTCAAAGGACGAATTCTCGGACTATTGCCACAGTCTCGCACGCTCACGCCGTGCCTACCGTTGGGACGACATGGAGGAATTCCTGAAAGATAAACTTGGCTTCTGGACCAACGTTCCCGTGACACCCGAACAGACCGAGATGCTCAAATCCGAATTTGACCGCTGCATCGTCAACCAGAGTGGTTCGGACCAGAAGACCCTCTACAACAGTTTCGACCAGTTTACCCTCAAGGTATTCGGCATCCTCGACAGCTTCACCGGCCTCGGATGGACCACCAACGGCCACTCAGGCGGTCTCGTGCCTGTCTATGCTATCGGCGTAGGAGCTGAGAAGTTCGCGTCGTTCAACGACAACACCGACCTCCCCAAACTTATCCTCGAAATCGCCACTTCCAAATAAAATCCTCAATACCCTCTTGGAAGCTATTTTCGGGAAGGGTACATAATGACAAAAGGTCAGAAGGGACATAAGTTTTTTTATTCAGCTTTTCAACTGAATTGCAACGCTTTTTTTGTCGCAATCAGCCAATCAGCCGTTAAAATAAAATAAAAAAACTTATGTCCCTTCTGACCTTTTGTCCTTATGTACCCTTCCTGCAAATAGCTTCCATTTTGTCCCTATGTACCCTTCCCAGCCAACACATTCCCTCTAACTCATTCCGGATGGAGTATTATTTTGCATTATCGCACCTTTTACGGGATTTTGCGTATTAATTTTGTTGCAGAAACAAAATTAATTACGCAACCATGACTTCAACCCTCTCTCCTGCCTCAAAGACATCCCGACGCAAAGCCGATTCAACCTTCAACAACATCTGCCTTAAATTTGCCGGCCCACGGAAATCATCGTCTCTCCCCGTCTCCAAAAAGTTTTATGCCGACATTCTGGAGCGGGTAATCGTCACTTCACTGCTCCTCCCGGAGAGCGAGAAATTCACACGTCGGACAATGGATCTGATCGACACCTACCTCCGGACACACAAGATTCATCTCCCATCGCAGCCTAAGGAAATCCAGCTCATTTTTGCAGTCATTCTACCCGAAATAGACCGTGCCCTCACTCGCTCCGAACGAGCCCGGGAGAGGGCGGAAAAACGCCGCAAAACTGCAATTGAAAACCTCCCTAAATCCCGCTCCGGCCACCCCTCCGAATCCGCAAAAATCCACTCTTCCGCCACAACTTTTTCAACATCGGATTCCACCCTGAAAACCGCTACCCAAGCCTCATCCGGACACGGGAAAATCGCCCCTGTCGCAACCCTATCTTCCCTCAAAAATTCCACCCGGAAAAGCTCACCGGAAACCTCATCCGAAACCACAAAAACCTCTACCTCCACAACCCTGTCTTCCCTCAAAAATTCCACTTCGGAATCCGCTCCGATCTCCATGGAAATCCCCCTCCATCCGGCCCTCACCCGACGTGAGCGGCGCCGTCTGGCCAACGCTGAGAAGCGCGCCGGAAAGCTCCGGGTAAAGCCTCTCGGTAAAGCTTGATTTCAACATCCGGACAGAGTTATTAACACTGTTGAAAACTATGTTGAAAACTGTCAATAAGATTTCAATGACTTTTTAAAGATTAGACTTGCATATCTCAACACCTGCGGTTTATATGACTTAGTCCCTTTCCTCAAAATAAGTTATCATAAATCTCTCAAACGGTTTTCAATACCCTTTTCAACATAAAACGGTTGGAAATAACATGAAAAGTTTTTAACTTTGCACTTTATTAACACAATGTTAATAACATCAGTAAGTGGTCGAATTCATGGCACTTAATATGTCAATAACTATGATGAAAATGTTAACCCGACATCAATAACCCGAAAATGCAAGAAAAGGGCTGAAAAGTTATTTCACTTATTAACATCCAATATACTTCTACTTATTGAGCTTTTTGAAAAAAATTTTTTCCACAAAATAAAAACATAAAATAAATGAATGTTGAAAAAGGGTTCGTCGATGTCCCGGTAGAGGCCGGTCTGGACCTCGCTGTTGAAATCAAAAAACTCAAGGAGGAAAAGAACGCAGCCATACTCGCGCACTACTACACCGTCGGCGAGATTCAGGACCTCGCGGATTTCGTCGGTGATTCCCTCGCTCTCGCACGGATTGCCGAGACCCTCGACAATGACATAATCGTGATGTGTGGAGTCCACTTCATGGGTGAGACCGTGAAGGTTCTCTGCCCCGGAAAAAAGGTGCTCGTCCCCGACCTCAACGCCGGCTGCTCGCTGGCCGACAGTTGCCCTGCCGACGAGTTCAAAACCTTCGTCGAAAAGCATCCGGATCACACCGTCATCAGCTACGTCAACACCTCCGCTGCGGTCAAGGCCCACACCGACATTGTGGTCACTTCCGGCAACGCGATGAAGGTCGTTTCGTCGCTCCCTGCCGACGAGAAAATCATCTTCGGTCCGGACCGCAATTTGGGCAATTACATCAACTCGCAGACGGGTCGCGAAATGCTCCTTTGGGATGGTGCCTGCCACGTCCACGAACAGTTCTCTCTCGAGAAGATTTTAGAGCTGAAAAAGGAGCATCCCGAGGCCAAGGTTCTCGTCCATCCCGAGTGCCCGAAACCCATCTGTCTTGTGGCCGACAAAATCGGTTCGACAGCCGTGCTTCTCGAATATGCAGTGGAGGCCGATGCCGATGAATTTATCGTTGCCACCGAGAGCGGAATTCTTCATGAGATGCGCCGCCGCTGTCCGGAGAAAAAATTCATCCCCGCTCCTCCCAACGACTCGACATGCGCCTGCAACGATTGCTCATTCATGAAGCTCAACACACTCGAAAAACTTTACAACACTCTCCGCTATGAGATGCCGGAAGTCCACGTCGACGAAGCAATCATCGACGATGCCCGCCGCCCCATCGAGAGAATGTTGAAGCTTAGTTAATAGTTTTTGTAGGGACGCGCTGTAGCGCGTATGCCCGATGAAAGTTGTAATCCCTTAAATGGGTTGACAAACAAAAAACGCCCTGAGCTCAAAACTGAAAACTCTCAATTTCCAACTGAATAAACCAATTCAATTTGGCATACGCGCTACAGCGCGTCCCTACAAATGTTGACAACTCCCAACTGCAATCATGGAATATAATCATAAAGACATCGAATCACGCTGGCAGAATTACTGGCGTGACAACAAGGTCTACAAGACCGCCCTCGACACGACGCGTCCTAAATTCTATGTGCTCGACATGTTTCCCTATCCCTCGGGTGCGGGTCTGCATGTCGGTCACCCCTTAGGCTACATCGCGTCCGATATTTACTCGCGTTACAAACGTCTGCGTGGATTCAACGTCCTTCACCCCATGGGCTACGATGCCTACGGTCTCCCCGCCGAGCAGTATGCCATCCAGACCGGACAGCATCCCGAGAAGACCACTACCGACAACATCGCCCGCTACCGTCAGCAGCTCGACCGTATCGGTTTCTGCTATGACTGGGACCGTGAGGTGCGCACATGCGACCCCAAGTTCTACAAGTGGACACAGTGGGCTTTCATGAAGATGGTGGAGAGCTACTACGACACCGAGCTTGACAAGGCTCAGCCCATCTCCAAGCTCGTCGAGCACTTCGAGAAGGAAGGTTCGAAGGGTATCCACGCCGCTTGCTCCGAGGAACTCGACTTCACGGCTGATGAGTGGAAGGCCATGTCGGAAAAGGAGAAGAGCGACACTCTCATGAACTACCGCATCGCCTATCTCGGCAACACTATGGTGAACTGGTGTCCTCAGCTCGGCACCGTGCTTGCCAATGATGAGGTGAGCGAGGGTCTTTCAATCCGTGGCGGCTATCCCGTGGAGCAGAAGCTGATGTATCAGTGGTGTCTCCGCGTGTCGGCCTACGCACAGCGTCTTCTCGACGGTCTCAATGACCTCGACTGGACCGACTCGCTCAAAGAGACCCAGCGCAACTGGATCGGTCGCTCTGAGGGTGCGGAAATGCGCTTCCCCATCGTTGGTTCCGACATCGAACTTGAAATCTTCACCACCCGCGCCGACACCGTCTTCGGTGTCACCTTCATGGTGATGGCTCCCGAGAGCGAATATGTCGACAAGGTGACCACTCCCGAGCAGCGCAAGGCCGTCGACGAATATCTCGAAAGCATCAAGCACAAGACCGAACGTGAGCGCATGATCGACAAGAAAGTGTCGGGTGTGTTCACCGGAAGCTATGCTGTCAATCCCCTTACCGGCAAGGAAATTCCCATCTGGATCAGCGACTATGTGCTTGCAGGCTACGGAACCGGTGCCATCATGGCTGTTCCTGCCCACGATAGCCGTGACTACGCCTTCGCCCGCCACTTCGACCTCCCCATCGTTCCTCTCATCGAGGGTTGCGACGTGTCGGAGGAAAGTTTCGAGGCCAAGAGCGGCAAGATGATTAATTCCGCGTCTGCCGACTTCTCGCTCAATGGTCTTGAAGTTCCCGAGGCAATCGCCGCCACCAAGAAATATATCGCCGAGAAGGGTATTGGTAAGGTAAAGGTCAACTACCGTCTGCGCGACGCCATCTTCAGCCGTCAGCGCTACTGGGGCGAGCCTTTCCCCGTATATTATAAGGATGGTATCCCCCACCTCATGGACGAGTCATCGCTCCCGCTCCTTCTCCCCGAAGTCGACAAGTATCTCCCCACAGAGACAGGCGAGCCTCCGCTGGGACGCGCCAAGAACTGGGTCACTCCCGAGGGCTATCCCATCGAGCTCAACACCATGCCCGGTTTCGCAGGCTCATCGGCCTACTATCTCCGCTACATGGATCCCGACAACAACGAGGCTCTCGTATCGAAGGAAGCAGACGAATACTGGCGCAACGTTGACCTCTATATTGGTGGTACCGAACATGCTACCGGCCACCTCATCTACTCGCGTTTCTGGAACAAGTTCCTCTATGACCTCGGTTATGTCGTTGAGCCGGAGCCTTTCAAGAAGCTCATCAACCAGGGCATGATTCAGGGTCGCACCAACTTCGTCTATCGTATCAAGGACACCAATACCTTCGTTTCTCTCGGTCTTAAAGACCAGTATGACACCACTCCCATCCGTGTCGACGTTAACCGTGTGAGCAACGATGTCCTCGACCTCGATGCCTTCCGTGCATGGCGTCCCGAGTTCAAGGATGCCGAATTCATCCTTGAGGATGGCAAATATGTCTGTGGCTGGGCTGTCGAGAAGATGTCGAAGTCGATGTTCAATGTCGTCAATCCCGACGATATAGTTGAGCGCTACGGTGCCGACACACTCCGCCTCTACGAGATGTTCCTCGGTCCGATCGAGCAGAGCAAGCCTTGGGACACCAACGGTATTGACGGTGTGAACCGCTTCATCAAGAAGCTCTGGGGTCTTTACTATAAGGGTGACCAGTGTTTCGTCGACGATTCCAAGCCCTCTGCAGAGGCTCTTAAGGCTGTCCACAAGCTCATCAAGAAGGTCACAGGCGACATCGAGACATTCTCTTACAACACTTCGGTCGCTGCCTTCATGATTTGTGTCAACGAGCTTTCATCGCTCAAGTGCCACAGCCGTGAGGTGCTCGAACCACTCGTGATTGTCCTCGCACCCTTCGCTCCCCACGTTGCCGAAGAGCTTTGGCACACCGCCCTCGGCCACGACACTACTGTCAACGATGCCAAGTGGCCCGAGTGGAACGAGGAGTACCTTAAGGAGAACACCGCCAATTATGCCGTTTCCTTCAACGGTAAGGCCCGCTTCACCATTCAGGTACCTGCCGATATGCCCAAGGACGAAGTCGAGAAATTGGCCCTCTCCCATGAATCCTCAGCCAAGTGGCTCGAAGGCAAGTCAGTCAAGAAAATCATCGTCGTCCCCAATAAGATTGTCAATATCGTCGTAGGGTGACTTTTATAAAGTATAGAGATTAAAGTATAGAGTATAGATTATAGATTTAGTATAGAGGTTAAAGTATAGAGTATAGATAATACTCCGCTTACTGGCCTCGCCAACTGTTTGTGCTATACCTCTGTGCTTGTAGGGACTTGTAGGGACGCGCTGTAGCGCGTATGCCAAACAACCCCCAACCTCTAACCAAATACTGAAAACTCAAAACTTACAACTCAAAACTCACAACTGACAACCCATAAAAAAACAGTTCCCATCTGCATCATAAATTGCAGATGGGAACTGTTTTTTTCTTTCCAATTATTTGATAATTAGTCATAAATCTATAACTTTGCAAGGCTATATTCCAAATTGGAATGACTATAAATCATGAATCGGACAGACATATCCCGTGTATGGCTTACTCCTGCGGAAATTTGGATTGAAACAACAGATGGCCGTAAGGCTTGTGAACGTTTCTCAGATTATTCGCGCTTCCAATCATCTTCATTGAAGCAGCGTGAAAACTATAAACTCTCTCATTTCGGTATACATTGGCCCGAAATTGACGAAGACCTCTCATTTGACGGCTTCTTCAAATAAAACAAACAGCCTCGCTTATCCGCTGCAGGATAAGCGAGGCTGTAAACGTTATTGTTGGTTCAAAAGTAAATTACATCACCGGATTCCAACCGTCGTCGCCGGAGAGGACGGTGCTTATTGCGTAGTGGGTGGGGTCGGTGAGCTGGCGTGAGTAGGGGGCGCGGGCGGATGGGTTTGCACCGGGGCCTTTGCTGTTGTACTCGCCGTAGGTGACGGTCTTTTCATTTGATTCGCGTCCCCAGTTGTCCCATCCCGCAGGAGAGATATGTTTGCCGAGGTCGCAGTTTATGAAAATAGCCTGTGCGTAAGGTCGCCAGGGACGTGAGAGAGGCACATTCTTCACACCGTCAGCTCCCGTCAGCTTGCAATCATGGAAAACATAGCCATATTTGCTTCCTTCGGGGGTTGCAGGAGCGGTCACATAGCCATTTCCACGGCTGTGGATGTTGCAGCGGTTGAAAACGGCTGTAGACTTGCCAAAAATGAAATCCACGGTACCTTCGATGTAGCAATCCTCATAGTATTGGCGCGAGGGATAGCCGTAGGTGTAGAGGGTGTCCTGACAGCCGAGGAAACGGCAGTTGCGGAAGATGGCACGGTCGCCGCTCACGAAACACGCCACGGCCTGTCCGACAGGACCTGCACTGTTTTCAAAGGTGATGTTCTCTGCTATGAAATCGGGGGCATAGATGTAGCATGAAGCAGAACCGGAAGTGGATTTTTCCTCTCCGAAACGGTTCAGTTTCGAGGCATAGTCATCATAGGTTATCACCGCGCCGTCCTCACCGATGAGCGATACCTGTATCTTGCATTCGGGGACGATAAGTTTTTCCTTATAAGTGCCCTTCTTGACAAGGATATTGGTGCGGTTGGCCTTGCGGAAGTCAGGGACGGCATTGATGGCCTCCTGAACGGTGGTGAAATCACCGCTTCCGTCCTGTGCCACAACGAAATCATATTTGCGCTCTTCCGCCGAGGCGGAAATCATAGAGAGGAGCAGCGTCAGCAATAAAAAATACTTTTTCAGCATGGTTGATGAAAGGTTGGTCTGATGGTATTTTTAAGTTGTAATTAATTTGAGATCAAAAAAATATATACGACTTTTAAGAGGTATATCGTGCGGTATTCCGAAAGCTTCTTTTTCGCCTACTTCAGTTTTATATAGAGGTTTGAATCCATTCTTAGTATAATAGTTGATCGTAGGTTCACTATTATACGCATCCACGAGCATATACCGGCAAGCAGCTTTGTTGTTCTCATCAATGAACCAATATTTAAGTGCGTCCATGAGTTGCGAACCGGCTTTCAGTCCGTGGCCTTGGAATTTTTTATTAACTCCAAGTCTTCCTATCAACACTGCCGGATAACTCCGATGGCGTTTTTGTTGAGGAATCTTACGTTGTAAGGCATTCTTGGAGGGATTATCTAACGTATATGTTTTTATTCCGTCGTATGAAAGTGTAGCGATAGCTACTATTTCATGAGGATTGTCGCGATTTATCCAACAATAGCTTTTTCCAAGTAATTCACTTTCGTAAAGAAATACGTCCTTGCTGAAGAAGTCGTCCAGATCATCGTCACCACACGAAAAGGGGTCACAGAAATCTGCAACCTCTTTCGTATAAGGAACCATAAAAGTTTTTTCAACGAAAATGAAGTCTGCCATTTGATTCAGCCTTTATGCGGTGGAAAAATAATATTTTTAGCACTGTCCAACATTGTGGTGAGTATTTTTCGCTGTGCATCCGATAGTTTAGGCGTAGGCAGTTTCCCGTTATGCTCCGCTTCTTCCATAAAGATTCGGGCATCTTCTCCCCAAAGTTCAGGGGATGTCTTGATTGTCATTGCCATATTATGATATTTTAATTTATACAAAGATATAAAATTATAACAAATATCGCAACTGTATGATTGTTAATAATTTCTATTCCATTCCTTTGAGGAGGTCGGGGCGGAGGAGGCGGGTGCGGGTGAGGGCCTGTTCGTGTTTCCAGTCGTCGATTTTGGCTTTGTGACCGGAGAGGAGGATGTCGGGCACGCGCCAGCCTTTGTATTCGGCGGGACGGGTGTAGACGGGTGGAGCGAGAAGGTTGTCCTGGAAGGAGTCGCTGAGGGCGCTCTGTTCGTCGCCGATAGCTCCGGGGATGAGGCGCACGATCGCGTCAGCGATGACCACGGCTGGAATCTCGCCTCCGGTGAGGACGTAGTCGCCGATGGAGATTTCCTTGGTGATGAGGTGTTCGCGGATGCGGTAGTCGATACCCTTGTAGTGGCCACAGAGGATGATGAGATTCTGCGCGAGGGAGAGGGAGTTGGCCATCGGCTGGTCAAACTGTTCGCCGTCGGGGGAGGTGAAGATTACTTCATCGTAGTCGCGCTGCGATTTCAGGTCGGCTATGGCGCGGTCCACGGGTTCGATCTGCATGACCATCCCGGCTTCGCCACCGAAGGGGTAGTCGTCGACTTTGCGGTGCTTGTTGGTGGTGTATTCGCGGAGATTGTGGACCACGATTTCTGCAAGGCCCTTGTCCTGCGCGCGTTTCAGTATCGAGCAGTTGAGGGGCGATTCAATCATTTCGGGAAGTACGGTGAGTATGTCGATTCTCATTTGTCAGTTTTGAGTTGTCAGTTTTGAGTTTTGAGTTGTCAGATGGGCTTTGTCTTTATGCGCCAGGGGGAGGGGTAGAGGTTGTTGGAGCGGTTTCCGATGTTTTTCACGAAGCCAAGGGGACGGTCAAGATAGGTGAGCATGACGTAGCCTCGCGGCATGTCGGAAGGGAGGCCGATGGCATCGCCTGAAAGGTAGGGTATGGCTTCATCCTCGCTCAATCCGTGGGTCGGGAAACGGTCGGTGGAGGGGGTGAGCATGGCGAGTGACTGCGAGGGGATAAGGTCTTTTCCTTTTACGGTGCCGATGAGGATGCCTTCGTGGATTACGTCAAGCTCATTCTTGATTTTTTTGAGCATGGGCACATGGATTGTCGGAAAGGCGCTGATGCGGTCATCCTCTGAATAGACTTCGAAGTCCTCTTTCAATCCATCGGGGAGCCACGATGTGGCTTCTGCAAGTTGCGGGAGGGGTTTGCTCTTCTTTCCTTTATCCTTTTTGGTTTTGGATGAGGATTTTTCGGGACGTGGTTCACCCGACTTTCGGATGACGGCGACGAAAAGCCCTTCGCCACGCACCCTTCCGGGGAGGAAACGGTAGCAGTGGGCGGAGGTGTCGATTCCGGGGGCGATTCCCCAATCCGGATTGATGTCTATCCCGACGCTTTCGCCTCCGAGTTCGCTGATGATGCGGCCGACCATCTCCTCGTTTTCGGTGCGGTTGAAGGTGCAGGTGCTGTAGATGAGGCAGCCGCCGGGTTTGAGTGCGGGCCAGAGGTTGCCGACGATTTCCCACTGCCGTTCAGCACACTCGCGGATGAGTCCGCGCGACCATTGGCTGACGGCATCCTCATCCTTGCGCATCATTCCCTCGCCAGAGCAGGGGACATCGGCAATGATGAGGTCGAAGCTCTCTTTAAGATGACGGAAAGCGGCTGTGTCGCCACGGGTGACCACTGCCGAGGGGTAGCCCCACTTGATGATGTTCTCGCGGAGGATTGCGGCGCGTGAGGGGACATATTCGTTTGCCACCATGAGGGAACCGTCGGGGAGTGAGTCGATTACGGCCGTGGTCTTGCCTCCGGGTGCGGCGCATGAGTCGAGGACGCGCAGCGGACCTGACGCTCCGGTGGTCAGTTGCCTGACGACGTGGGAGTGGAACATGGAGGAGGCTTCCTGCACATAGTAGCATCCCTGATGGAGCATAGGGTCGAAGGTGAAGCGGGGGCGCCGGTCGAGATAGAAACCGCCTTCACACCAGGGTACTGCCGTGGCGGCCCATGCTGGTTGGGTGCCGGGGGCCGTTTTGCGCCGGTTGAGGCGGAGGGATGTGCATGGCTCGCCCTCTGCAAGAGCTGTCTGAAGCTCCTCCAGGCCTGTCTCGGAGAGCATGGTGAGGAATTCCTCGGGAAGTTGACGCAATGCCATTACAAAATAATTAACAAGCTAAAAATGATAGGAAAGAATGGGTGGATGGAAAGGTACATAAAGACATAAGGTCAGAAGGGACATAAGTTTTTTATTTAATTTAAACTCTGATATTTATTAAATTTCAGAGAATTCAAATATATCTCAGATATACAACCTAATCTACTTCTCAGATATAATAATTCCTTAAAAAAATTAATCTTTTGTTTCTTCTGACCTTATGTCCTTATGTACCCTTCTCAGCAAATGCCTTCCGGGTCTTTCCTACTTGGTTTTTGGAGTTTGCGGCCTTCGTAGGCTTCGAATTTTTTCACCCACTCTTCCGTGATGGGGATGGAAGTATTGGTATTGATATCGAATCCGGCCATGATGGTCCGGCAGGAGCATTTCACCTGACGGTCAGGCACGGAATAGATGCGCTGTTCGAGGGTGATGCTCTTCTCGCCGATGGCCACGACGGCTGTCTCGGCTTCTATCTGCTCGTGGAAGAAGGTAGGGATGCAGAAGTTGGCGTTGATGTTGACAATTACCACACCCATTGTGCGGATGTCCACCGGGCCTCCGTTGACTTCCTCGAAGTAACGGGCCTTGGCGAGATCCATGAAGGTGAGGTAGACGCTGTTGTTGAGATGTCCGAGCAGATCGATGTCGTTGAACCTCATCTGGAGCGGGAGATGATGGCGGAAGGTGTCGATTCCTGCTTCGCAACGGTTTGTGCTCATTTCTATTGAATTATGTTTTTTTCTATATTAATGAATCCCGGACGCTTGTGCCGTCCCTCCGACGCAGAGTGTTGCGGTGGAGGCGGGCTGTCCGGTCAGTGAAACTGGACGTCGTTGATGACTTCCGCGCCGACCATGCGGTTGATGGCGGTGATGATGCGGTCGCGGTTGAAGGAGAGTTCGTTTTTGAGGGGTGCCGAGGTCATGTAGACGTGAAGGACACCGTGGTCCACATAGCGGCGGGTCGTGTAGCGGTTGATTCCGGGGCCGACCACGTCGATCCATGCGGCGGCGGCGCGCTGTTCGTTGAGCGAGTCGGTGAGTCCGGCGCGGGCCATTGCCTCGTCGATGATTCCGGCTATATGTTTGGGATAGGTGCGCTTCATGATTCTGTCGGTGTGAAGATTCCGTCCTCGACCTGCCACATGCGGTAGTCGCCGCCGGTGCGCTTCATGATTTCGTCGAGGTGCTTGCGGTTGGTGTCGGTGATGAAGATTTGGCCGAAGGAGTCGGAGGTGACCAGTTCCATGATGCGCTCCACGCGGGAGGAGTCGAGTTTGTCGAAGATGTCGTCGAGGAGCAGGAGCGGACGGATTCCGGTTGCACTGTGGAGGAAGTCGTATTGCGCGAGTCGGAGTGCGATTGTGAATGTCTTGCACTGGCCCTGTGAGCCTGTCCGGCGCATGGGCATTCCGTCGAGTTCCATGCCGATGTCGTCGCGGTGTATGCCGACGGAGGTGTGTTTGACGATTTCGTCGTGCCTGCGGGCTTCGTCGAGGAGGCTCTGCATGGTGCTACTTTCGCGGTTGAGGCCGCTCTGATAGCTGAGGGTGACGGTCTCGCCGGGGCCTGCGATGGCTTTGTAGTAACGGTCGAAGATGACGGTGAGTTCGGCTATTTTTGCTTTTCGGACTGAGTGGATGTAGGTCGCCGACATGTCCAAGACTATCTCGACGGCTGCATAGAGGTTGGCATCCACGGAGCCTTCGCGGAGGAGGCGGTTGCGCTGTTCGAGGGCGCGGGTGTAGCGGATGAGGTTGTCGAGATAGACGGGGTCGCTCTGCGAGATGACCACGTCCATCCAGTGGCGGCGCTCCTCGCCGCTCTCGCGGATGAGGTCGATGTCCTGGGGTGCTACCATGACCAGGGGGAAGCTGCCGATATGGGAGCTGAGGCGGTCATATTCCTTGCCTCCGCGTTTGAGGGTCTTGCGGCGTGTGGCCGACATGCCGAGGGTGAGTTCTTCGTCTATGCCTTTGCGGACGTAGCGTCCCTTGGCTATTGCGAAGTCTTCGCCACGGCGCAGGAGCATTTTGTCGGGCATCCGCGAGAAGCTTTTGCAGAAGCTCAGGAAGTATATGGCGTCGAGCATGTTGCTTTTGCCCATGCCGTTGTTGCCGAGAAAGCAGTTGACTTTGCCCGAGAACTCGAGCCGAGCTTCCGGGATGTTCTTGAAATTTGTAAGTGAAAGTTCCACCAGCCTCATAATGCTACAAAAATACTCAATTTCCGTGTGATGGCAAAATGAGGGGGAGGTTTTGAGTTGTGAGTTTTGAGTTTTTGGGGTTGTAGGGACGTGCTGTAGGGCGTATGCGGATGAGGGTGGGGAAGGATAGGGCTAATAGGTCAAATAAGGCTAATAAGCCTAATAATATAGGGGGATACGCGGGGCTGCGTGGGAATGGCTTTCGGAGAGGAGGATTGTTTTTTATTGTGGTGTGGCCGTCCGGAGTTTTTTTGCCTTCCGGGGTTGTAAATCGATGTCCTGTCGGACATCTTTTTTCTTGTTGGTATTGCTTGCCCCGCACATCTACGCTGCGCTTCGATGTACGGGGTTACGAAAAAATCAGTGTCCTGCGGACACACGCTGCGCTTTGATGTACGGGGTTACGAAAAAATCAGTGTCCTGCGGACACACGCTGCGCTTCGATGTACGGGGTTACGAAAAAATCAGTGTCCTGCGGACACACGCTGCGCTTTGATGTACGGGGTTACGAAAAAATCAGTGTCCTGCGGACACACGCTGCGCTTCGATGTATGGGGTTATGAAAAAATCAGTGTCCTGCGGACTCTCCGTGCGGGATGCTGCCGGGGTGGATGGTTTGGAAGAGGGTGGTCATGTTTTGGGGTGTGGGGAGGTTGTTGCGGCATCCGGATATGCAGATGAAGCGTATTTCGGGCCATTGGGGGAAGGTGAGGATGGTATGGCTTATGCCTTTTAGTTGGGTGGGGGCTTGGGAAGGTGGGATTTGGGTGGTTTGGGATGGGGTTGGAGTGGGAGCTTGGTGAGGCATGGTCTGGGAGGTTGGTGACGGGGTTGGAGAGGTGGGAGCTTGTGGAGGTGTTGTTTGGATGGTTGATGATGGGGTTTGGATGGTTGGGGATTGGGTTTGGGGGGTGGGGTTGAAGGGGGTGAGGAGGTTGATGAAGGTGGAGGTTTTGCAGCGGACTATTACGGTGTTTTTTAGTTTGCCTTTTATCAGTTTGGAGGCTTGGGCTGCGAAGCCTATTATGTTGTTGAAGTATGTTAGTGTTCTATCTGTCGGGAGGTTGGAGGAAGGGGTGGTTGTGGCCCGGGGATGATTTGGAGAGGAGGTTGGGGCGTTTGTTGTAGAGGAGGTTGGCGTGTTTGTTGATGGGGAGGTTGGGGCGTTTGTTGGAGAGGAGGTTGGGGTTGAGGGAGATGATGGGTTGGTTGCTTTGTTGGTGCGTGAGTCGGGGATGGACCAGAAACGTTTGAGGAGTTTGTCGGGGGATCCGCTGTGCCAGGGGCATAGTTGGATGGATAGGGTGTGGGCTACGGGGTCGGGAAGTTTTTGTCCATCGGTAGCGAAGAGTGTAAGGGGTTTGGCTCGTTTTTCGAGATACCATGCATCGGTCTCCGGGAGGCTGTCGCGGAGGGAGTTGTGGGAGGGGTTCATGGAGGCGGAGTAGCTCCAGTCGGGGCTTACGAGGTTGCGGAGGTTTTCCGAGGTCTCGGGGATGGAGGTGTCGGCGGGGCTTAGGTTGATGACCACGGCGTGGAGGGGGATTGATGGGTTGCCTGTCCATCCCCACCAGGGTTCGGGCATGAGTTGGTGACGGCGGGTGTCGAATGTGTCGCCGTGAGGGGGACAGGTGACTGTCCGGTTGAGCCATCCTCTCAAAAATTCATCCCAAAAATGGTAATATTGAGTGAGTTGGGGGTGCGGTTGCATTGCGTGGGTGAATTGTGGGTGATTGTCCGGTAGGGACGCTTCCGGTATGGAACGTTTCCGGTATGGACGCTTCCGGATGGGGATGCTTCCGGATGGGGGTGCTTCCGGTAGGGACGCTTTTCAAAGCGTCCGCGACAGGATACGGGTTGAAAATGCATCGAATTCGGGCGGCGGATTGAATATCCGAATCCGAAATTGAATCGGGATATGAAATTGAGTATCCGGATACGAATTAAATATTCGAATTCGAATCCGAATGTCCGGGGGTAAATTGGACATTCGAATTCGAATCGAATATTGGGGGCGGTCCGCGTTTTTTTAATCAATTTGTTGGGGGATTGCGGTCCGCGGTTTTTTGAAAAATCAAATGGTTGTTGGGTGGGTGAAAATCAAATTTTTATTGGGGGTTAATTGATTTTTTTGTTGGGGTTTTATCAATTTGTATTTGCGGATTGTATACTGTTGCGGACGCTTTGAAAAGCGTCCCTACTGTATACAAATTGATAAAAAACCACATTGATAAAAAACCCACACCACACGATTAGCGGATGATAACCTTCTTGCCGGCGATGATGTAGAGGCCGGGGCGGAGGGCTTTGATGTCATCCTCGGTAGCATTGCGTTTGAGACAGATGCCCTGGAGGTTATAGATATCGTTCGGACGATTGATTACGTCATTCTCATCCTCATCGGTGATGATATCCTCGATACCGCTTGTGGCATCCTTGATTGTAATCTCGGCTACCGGACAGGTTGCATAGAGGGTCTCGGCGAGGATCTTACATTCAGTAGCAGCTCCATCGGCGTATGTGGCGATTTCATCGTCCTCATTTCTGTTGACGAGCGTCACATTACCCTCCTGGTCAACAGTGGCGAAAGCCGGGTTGGTCGAGCGCCAGAAGATGTAGGGGAGCGAAGCGTTGGCGGGAGTCATGGTAGCCGAAAGCTTCATTGTCTCGCCCGGTTTGAGGGTGATGTTGGCCATGTTGCCCGACTCGGTCTGGATTGTCACCTTCTCGGCGGGGATGAGGTCGTGGCCCGTGAAGCGATACCAGCAGCGGGTGAAGTTGTAGTATGTATCCACGTAGCCGGGAGTCACATAGAGCGGGCAGTCATAGTAGCTGAAGGTGTTGTTATTGGCCATCGGGGGAGTCGTGGCGGTAATGCTCACGCCTGCAAGCTGGTTTGCGCCGTCGAAAGCCTTTTCGCCGATTTCAGTAACCTCGCTGCCGATGGCGATGTTCTTGATATTGTTGGCGCTGAAAGCATTGTTGCCGATAGTCTTTACATGGGGCGGAAGCACGAGTTCGGTGAGTGCGCAGCCGTTGAAGGCATTCTCGCCGATGGTCTCGATGGATGAGCCGAAATTGACGGTTTTGAGCCCATATGCCCTATTGAACGCGTAGGCGGGGATAGTGGTGATTGCGTTGCCGTAGGTCAGTGATTCAATTCCGGTGCTCATACTGCCGTAGCCGTTATAGGTATAGTCGCGTCCGATATACATATCCTTGATAGGAGTAAGATATAAGGCATTGTCGCCTATCTTGATGGGTTCAATCGCATCCTCCAAAGTAAACTTACCCATCATTGAGCAGTTCTCAAATGCTGATTCGCCTATTGAGTTTACGGATGCCGGAATAGATACTTCAGAGAGGTTGCTACAACCATAGAATGCTGATTGGCCTATTGAGCTTACCGACCCCGGAATATATACTTCGGGGAGGCTGCTGCAACCATAGAAAGCTTGATTCCCTATTGATGCCATTCCTTCTGCCAAAATAAGTGACTTCAGATTTTTACAATTATAGAATGCTTGGTTGCCTATTGAAGCCTCGCCTTTATCAAAAAAAATTGACTCCAGTTTTTCACAACCATAGAATGCTTGGTCGCCTATTGAGTTTACTGATCCCGGAATAAATACATCGAAGAGGCTCACGCACTTATAGAATGCGCCATCGCCTATTGATTTCAAGGCGGATGCAATACTTGGAAATTTTAGACCATCGCAATTGCTGAAAGTCTCTTTTGCGATTTCCTCCCAATTAATGGTAACTGCCTCAAGTTTTTTGCAGTTTTTAAATGCACCTTCACCAACGGAAGCGATGTCTTTACTGTTGAATGTTAGCAGATTCCTGCAATTACTGAAAGCATAGTCGCCGATACTTTCAATATTGCCGTTCAATGTGAACTCGGTCAGTCCGGTGCAGTCAGAGAATGAGCTGTTGCCGATAGTGGTGAGCGATTTCGGGAAATTGACTGTGGTCAGTCCGGTGCAGCCATAGAATGATTTGTTGCCGATAGTGGTGAGCGACTCCTGGAAATTGACTGTGGTCAGTCTGGTGCAGCCAGAGAATGAGCTGTTGCCGATAGTGGTGAGCGACTCGGGGAAATTGACTGTGGTCAGTCCGGTGCAGCCAGAGAATGCACTTTCCGAAATTGACTTAAGGCGTTTGGGCAATACGAGCGATGTCATATAATTGCAATCACTGAAAGCAGAGCTGCCTATAACCGTGACATACTTGAATTTGTCATCACAGACAACTCTCTCAGGGATAGATACAGAGGCCATATTATTATAATTTCCGGCAATAAGCATCACTTCATCTTGGCTTATCACGCGAAACTTGAAGACATCGTCAGAAAACTCAACGGATGTAACTCCTGAAGTATCTTTCAAGGTGGGGAATTTAGCCCAATCTGAAGCTGCATAATCGTAGAGGCTTCCGGTTGGTACGGTCACCTCGATATTATAATTTGAGAAGCTGTTGTCATTGAACGAAGCAGGAACAGAGCTTTCCACAGTGAGTCCGGTTATGTCGTCACATCCATAAAAAGCCATTCCCCCGATTGTGGTTACCGATTTAGGAAGAGTGAACACGCCTTCTACATTTAATGGTACGAAATAGAGGTCTGTTTTATCTTCGTTCCAAATGTATCCATTCTCGATGCATGAACCTTTCGCCGGATAGCTTACTGCAACGCCAGTAGGGAATGGATTGGACAAGGAAGATGGGTAAGCTGATTTTTTCAGGCCGCTGCAATCACTGAATGCGTTTTGATCGATGGATGTTACCGAATTGGGTATAATCACGCTTGTCAGAGCGTTGCAACGTGAGAATGCGCTGTTGCCGATTGAAGTCACCGAATTGGGTATAATCACGCTTGTCAGAGCGTTGCAACGTGAGAATGCGCTGTTGCCGATTGAAGTCACCGAATTGGGTATAATCACGCTTGTCAGAGCGTTGCAGCCTGAGAATGCATCGTTGCCGATTAAAGTCACCGAATTGGGGATTGTGAACTCGCCTGTTACATTATATGGCACGAAATAGAGGCATGTTCTATCCTCGCTCCAAATATATCCATCTTCGATGTATGAGCCTTCTGCCGGATAGCTTACTGCAACTCCATAGGAAAATGGCTTGGATAAGGAAGAAGGGTAGGCGGATTTCTTCAGTCCTACGCAATCTGTGAATGCGTTGCGTCCGATTGAAGTCACTGAATTGGGGATAATCATGCTTGTCAGTCCACTGCAGTATATGAATGCGTCGTCGCCGATAGAAGTCACTGAATTTGGGATTTTGACGCTTTTCAGTCCAATGCAATTGCGGAATGCGCTGTTGCCGATAGAAGTCACTGAATTTGGGATTGTGATGCTTGTTAGTCCACTGCAATTGTAGAATACGGCATAGCCGATTGAAGTCACCGAATTGGGGATTGTGAACTCACCTTTTAAATCTATGGAAACGAAATATAGTTTTGTTTTATCCTCGCTCCAAATGCATCCATCTTCGATGTATGAGTCTTCCGCCGGATAGCTTACTGCAACGCCAGTTGGGAATGGATTGGACAAGGAAGAAGGGTAGGCAGATTTCTGTAGTCCTTTGCAATACTTGAATGCGTCGTCGCCGATTGAGGTTACTGAATTTGGGATAATCACGCTTGTCAGTTTCCTACAATCGTAGAATGCGGCATAGCCAATTGAAGTCACCGAATTTGGAATTGTAACGCTTGTCAGTTTCCTGCAATCGTAGAATGTGTAGTTGTTGATAGAAGTCACCGAATTTGGGATTGTGACGCTTGTCAGTCCACGGCACCCGTAGAATGCGTATTCATCGATTGAAGTCACCGAATTCGGGATTGTGACGCTGGTCAGACCGGTACAATTGTAGAATGTTTTCCAGCCGATTGTTGATACAGAAGTAGGAATTTCGATGTCAGTAAGGCCGGAGCAATCACTGAATGCTCCGTAACCGATTGAGGTTACCGAATTTGGGATTATGATGCTTGTCAGTCCACTGCACCTGTAGAATGCATAGTTGCCGATTGTTGATACAGAAGTGGGGATTTCGATGTTGGTAAGACCGGAACAATATCCAAATGCAGAATTGCTTATCTCTGTGATGGTGTTTGGTAGTTTTATTGATGTCAAATCTTTATTGCTCTCAAATCCCCATCCTCCAATTTTTGTTAATGTGTAGGATGTTTCACCATCATATACTATAGATGGGAGAATAATATCGCCGCTAACTTTGTTACCGCCATCTTCGGATTGCCCTTGTTTTGTTTCTACCGTTTTAGCTTCCTCATCGATGACCGTATAGGTCAGGGTTTGGCCTTCGTAGGTGTAGGTGAAGTCTCGGGCTGAGAGGCTGGCCGGGATTAGGCCGAGGAGGAGCAGCCAGAGTGGTGCCGATAGCCGCGACACCCGTTTGTGTAGTTGTCTGAACATGTTGTGTGAATTAATTGGTTTATAAAATTATAGTTGGTTTATTTGTTGCCGGTTTATTTGACGGCGGACTTGGCGGTCTTTTTGGCGGAGGGGGATTGGAGGGTATCGGCCATTTGGGTGAGCTGACGGTGGACTATGCACATAAAGTTTTCGAGGTGCATGGCTCCCATTTCCCTAAGGCTGGGGTCGAAGGCTTCGATGGGAATTGAGGGCGGGGTGATTTCGCCGGTGATGAGGCCGAGGCGGCGCAGGGCTTTGGCTCCCTTGGCGGCTCCGGCGTGGATGTAGACGCGGCGGTCGGGGAGGATGGAGTGATGGTAGCCGAAGTGGAGGGAGAAGTCGTAGACGCAGAGGTCGGCATAGTTGGATATGTCGTGGGATGTGCGGAGGTCTATGACGCAGTCGCGCAGTTGCTCGAAGTCGGCGAAGTCGCGGGGATTGAGACCGGAAAGGGTTTCGATCATAGCGGATATGACCTTGGTGGGGATGCAGAACTGGTGGCTGTTGCGACGGTAATGGTCTTTCGGGCCGGGAGTTGAGTTGTGGAGTCCGCAGACGAAGTCGGTGGTGTTTTTCAGGCTTTCGAGCCGGTCGATGAGGCCACGGGAGTGGTTTTGATTGTAATATTCAATCAATGCAAGGATGTCGGGGTGGGCCGGGACGTCGGTGGCGGGTCGGCATGGACGGACCGCCGGGGGAACGGAGGAAGGAAAAGGCGGGACAGAGGTTGCAGGCTTGCATGAGCGGACCGCCGGGGGAGGGACGGAGGTAGAGGAGTTCATATAGCCGGATGAATGGTTGAGTGTGGGTGCCTCGGTCCTCCTCTCGTCGGCAACGGGTTGGTTTATAGCCAATTGTAAAAAAAAGAAAGCGTAGGAGTCTGTACCAGTTGCCGTCCTACACCTTGAGGCTTCTCGCATTGCCTTGTCTATGTCGGGACGGCAACGCAGAAGCCCACGCTTGTATATGCAATCGATGCATCCGGCGTGTATCTCTCTCGAGATACTTCGGCCGGATACAGGGTATTACATAACCACGGGCATCTACCGTTGCTAAATCCTTGTCATAGACAGAAATTTTGCGAGAATTCCAGAGAGTCAAGAATCAGCGCGGATAAACTCTAACTTTG
>CANCXM010000013.1 GCA_947381945.1 uncultured Muribaculaceae bacterium | reverse complement strand
AAAACCAGCAGATTTACAGTCTGCCCCATTTGGCCACTCTGGTATTCGCCCTTTTGAAGTGAACCGCCGAAACGTTTCACTCGTTTTAGTTTCGTTGAGCCTCTTGTCGGATTCGAACCAACGACCCCGAGATTACAAATCACGTGCTCTGGCCAACTGAGCTAAAGAGGCAACAAGTTATTGTTCTCTTGCTTTTGGAGAGGCGTTAGCTCTCAAAAGCGATGCAAAATTAGGGCTAATATTTGAAACCTGCAAATATTTCGACAACTTTTTTCAAAGAAATTTTCATATTTTCGGCCAAAAACCGAACAAAATCGACACTAACAAGCTATCGCCCAAACACTTAACAAACACAATTTATTTTTCAAAAAACTTCGCCGGAAATGCAATCGGCATCTCCGGCGAAGGCTATATCATCGGCAATGGGCCTTTATCCAGTCGTAGTGCCCCCTCTCAGTCGACTCCGTTGTCCAATGCTCGTTGATTGGTGTGAGCAATGCCTCTTTGGGAGTTGTGATGACATTGAACACCTCGTAGCTCGTCGTCGGAGGGCATGTATTGTCATTGAATCCCCATGTCATCCTGACGGGACATTTCAGATGACGCGCAAAATTCACGACGTCGTAATATTCCAGTGTGCGGATCTTCTCCGGGGTGGCATCCGCCGGATTTTTGCGGAAATGATGTGGATAGCCACCGGTTTTGTCTCCGAGATAACCGGTCATGTCGCTCAATGCGGGATGATTTGCCGCACAGCCGGTCACTCTGTCGTCAAGCATGGCAGTAGTGATGGCAAGCGCCCCACCCTGCGAACCGCCTTGCGTGAAAAGGTTCTTACCGTCCCATTCGGGCAGCGATGTCAGCAGGTCGAGAAAACGGCGACAACCGAGATAAACATCCTTCATGTAATATTTATCCGGGTCATCAAGATCGAAGTCCAGATAACTGCCCCTCACCTTTCGCTCGGCAGCAAATTCCTCTTCCGTGAGATCCGGATGCAGTCCGTGAATCTCAATTTCAAGTCTTATCATGCCACCCTCTCCGTAGTAACGGTGGAGAAGCGGCTCCTTGATTGTCTTCACGCCGGCCCCCGGAGGTGTCAGCACGGCCGGATACTTTCCTCCGCCCTTAGGGATGAAGAGATAGCCATACATACTTTTTCCTTCAGGATTGAGCTGCAGTTTCACCAACTGACAGGTCATTTTATCAGTCGTGTACTTCTCGACAGGCTCGATTGTATATGTCAGCGGATATTTCTTGTCGGCCTTAACCGCCTTTTGCCAGAAATCAAGAAAGTCGGAAGGCTCCTTGACGTATGGTTCAAGTTTCTCAGGTGAGAAACCGACCTTCACATGATGCTGCGACCGGTGGTTGCCGAAACGTGCCTCAAGACGGAGGTCGCGGAAACCGGGCTTAGTCATTGTGCCGATGTTTATCTTCGCACGGCCATCCTTCAGCAGCAGAGTCCCCTCCTTATCGGCAGGAAGCATATCGTCACCGATAGCATATTTCACGGTCACACCGTCGGCCGGAATACCGTAATGATAAAGTTCGACACTGATGACGGCACTGTCGCCGGTCT
Source organism: uncultured Muribaculaceae bacterium (assembly GCA_947381945.1). Lineage (GTDB taxonomy): Bacteria > Bacteroidota > Bacteroidia > Bacteroidales > Muribaculaceae > Duncaniella. The sequence continues at coordinate 79,104 of CANCXM010000013.1, read as the reverse complement.
CATAAAGCCAGTCGGGATGATCCGGATTAGTCACCCAAAGGCAGTCACTACGCGAAGGATAATTTTCTCCTCTCGCCACCGTCCACGCAAGCGCGTATAATATAATTAAGGTGGTAAGACAGATTTTTCTCATGATTTGAAGATTTATTTTGTGATAATGTTACGATTTAGATTCTGTTGGAAATTCTTACAAATTTAACGTTTTCACCTCATCCCTTCCCGAATATACCCATTAAATATTCTTAAATCACTTTTTTCGAACTTCCGGAGAGTGATATTTCCTCAAAAGGTCGTAATTTTGCGTGATATTAACCTCAGAAAAGATTTTTCATCCTCTCGAAACCTCAGGGGGATTATGCAATATCCAAATATGAAACGACAACTCATCATCACCGCATTGTGCTGCATGGCTGCCGGAGCCTCGCACGGCCAGATCAATCGTTCGGACTCCAACGGTTACCTCGAAAGAGGAATCCTGATGTTCGACGACCGTAACTACGGAGGCTGCATCGACCAACTCTCCCGTCTCAACGAACTTCATCCCTCTCCCGAGCAGGCGGAAGAGGCCCTCTTCTATCTCGGCAAGGCATCCCAGGGACTTGGCGAGGACCGCGCACTGCAGCTCTTCAATAAATTCCTCCATGACTACCCCGTATCTCCGCGTCGTGCCGATGTCATGATGTCGATTGGTGATTTCTACTTCCACCGCGCCAACTACGGGCAGGCACTGCAGGAATATTCCAAAGTCGACCCTCTCGCACTCACGACCGACCGCTGCGACGAAATGACCTACCGAATGGCCTATTCCTACATGCTTCTCGGAGAAAACTCTACGGCTGCAAGTATGTTCCGCGGACTTCAGAGCAGCGTAGAATTCGGCAACGCCGCCCGTTTCTATCTCGGCTATCTTGCATACGCTGAAAAAGACTTCCCCCTTGCGCTTCAATATTTCCGTTCGGTCGACACTTCATGCGAACCCGGAAATGCAGCTCCCTACTACGAGGCACAGATTCTCTTTGCCCAGGGAGACTACAACCGCGCTCTCACCCTCGCGCAGCAGCTCATCACTTCCGGAACCGTCCCCCAATTCACGGCTGAATGTAACCGCATCGCCGGTGAGTCACTCTACAATCTCGGCGACGAAGAAGGCTCACACTCCTATCTCTGGAAATACTGCGCGGAAGCGACCGCCCCACAAGCGTCGGCCTTCTACATCCTCGGCATGGACGAATTCCGCAACGGTGACTATGACGCTGCAATCAAACTTCTGCAGCAGTCCGCCGGCAGCGATTCCGCTATGGGCCAGAGCGCATATCTCTTCCTTGGCCAAGCCTACCTGAAACGAGGCGACACCAACTCGGCGCTGATGGCTTTCGAAAACGCCTACCGCATGAACTATGACCGCGACGTGCGCGAAACAGCGTTCTACAACTACGCCGTTGCCCGCATGGACGGCGGACGTGTGCCTTTCGGCAATTCCGTAGCACTCCTTGAAAATTTCCTGCAGGAATATCCCAATTCACGCTACAGTGCCGACGTGCAGCGCTACATCGTCAACGGTTACATGAGCGACAACGACTACGAAAGTGCCCTTGCCGCCCTCGAACGCATCCCGAATCCGTCGGCCGAACTCCAGCAGGCCAAGCAGCGCGTATTGCTCGTGCTCGGTTCGCGCGAATACACCTCCGGCAAAATCGCACAGGCCATAACCCATCTCACACAGGCCAAACAAATCTCTTCGGGCAATCCCACCCTCTCACGCCAGTGCAACCTTTGGCTTGGAGACTGCTACTTCACCCGTGGCAACTACGACGAAGCGTCGACCTGCTACAAAAATTTCATCGCCGCAACCCCCAAGACCGACTATGGCAACCGCGCACTCGCATACTACGACCTCGGTTACACCCGCTTCAATCAGGAACGCTATTCCGATGCCCTCACTGACTTCCGCGATGCAATATCGCTTCTGAAATCCGGCAACACAGGCCTTCCATCGTCGCTTCTCTCTGACTCCTACGCCCGCATGGCCGACTGCCAGTATTACCTCTCCGATTTCAACGCCGCAGCTGAAAACTACAAGCAGTCCTACGACCTCAACCCATCCGCAGGTGACTATGCGCTCTATCAGCTTGCAATGATGAAGGGGCTCCGCAAGGACTACTCCGGAAAGATTTCAAGCCTCGACCAACTGATGCAAAACTTCCCATCTTCGGGCCTCATCCCCTCAGCTCTCCTTGAAAAAGCCGAAAGTCAGTCGGCGATGAGCCAGACCGACAAGGCAATCGCAACCTACCGTCAGCTCGTGCAGCAATACCCCAACACCGCTCCCGGCCGCAACGGCTATCTCCAGCTTGCCATCACCTATATCAACCGTGGCGAACGCTCCAACGGCATCGATACCTACAAGAAGGTCATCACCACCTTCCCCACCAGTGAGGAAGCGCGCATTGCTGCCGACGACCTCAAGCAAATCTACGCAGCCGACGGCAATCTCCCGGCCTTCGTCTCGTTCATCAATTCCGTCCCAAACGCACCGCGCTACGAAGCCTCCGACCTCGAACGTCTCGCATTCCAGGCTGCCGAAAACGATTATGTGAACTCAAGCTCCACTGCCAAGCTCACAGCTTATATCAACGACTACCCGACAGGTGCCGACCGCGCACAGGCTCTCTACTACCTCGCCGATGCCGCGTGGAACTCCGGCAACACCGCCGAGGCGCAGGGCTACGCAGCCCAGGTCCTGACCTCTCATCCGGACTCCGAGGTGGCCGAGGATGCCATGCTCATCAAAGCCGCCGCAGAGACATCACTCGGCAAGACCGAGATTGCCTACGCGACCTACAAGGAACTCGAAGGCAGGGCCTCCGGTTCAAACATGCTCCGCGAAGCGCGCATCGGACTCATGCGCACCGCCAACGACCTCGGAAAATACAACGATGTCGTAGCTACTGCCGACAAACTCCTTGCCTCAACGGCTGCCAACTCGTCGACCGACGCAAGCGAAATCAAATTCATGCGCGGTATGGCCAACAACAACCTCGGCCACTACGACCTTGCCTACACCGATTGGCAGGAATTGGCGGTAAATCCGTCGGACATCTATGGAGCCAAGAGCGCTTACTATCTCGGTGTCTCGCAGCTCGAACGCGGAAAGGTCAAGGATGCGAAGGCTACCGCCGATAAGCTCATCTCTTCCAACACTCCGCACCAGTACTGGCTCGCACGTGGTTTCATCCTCTACAGCGACATTCTCCGCAAGGAGGGCAACAAGTTCGAAGCCGACGAATATCTCAAATCGCTCCGCTCGAACTATCCCGGCACCGAGGCCGACATCTTCCAGATGATTGAATCACGCCTCTAATCCACATCCGTTCCACCTCATCACGCTTATAAAATGAATACCAAAATAGCTCTCATCACCTTGGCTCTCGCCGCCGCTCCCTTCGCGGCTTCCTCTCAAGGTCTGCATAAGGAAATAAATGTCGATCAGAAAATCGACCCGCTGAAGCGCGACGCATCGCGAATCAACGTCCTCCCCACCCTCCAGCTCCCGTCAATCGGTAGCAACGGCCTCCCCTTCAGCGACCGTGTCGTCACCTCATCCATCCCCAAGGATTTTCAGGTGCTCGCCCCGCTTGCCTACGGCGACAAGCTCTACATTTCCCCCTATCGCGGCTATGTGGCCCTCGGTCTCGGCACTCCGCTCTTCAACTCAGCCATCTCGGCTGGCTACCGCATCCTCGACTCCGACAAGACCCGTCTGAGTCTCTGGGGTGAATACAACGGCGACATCTACACCACGAAAACTTCCGTCCCCCACCTCGACATGGAAGGAGCATCCTCGGAAATAAAGAACTATTGGCGCGACCATTCGGCTACGGTGGGAGCTGACTTCCACACACTCGTCGGAAAGACCTCCGCTCTCAATGCAGGTCTGGTCTACAACTATGCCTACCACACTAATCCCCTCGGACTTTCGACATTCGGGCAGAATATCAGCCGTCTGAACGGTCAGGTCGGATTCACCTCCAACGGCGAAGGCATCCGCTACAGCGCCGGCATCCACTACGGTCATTTCGGCTTCTACCACTCGACACTCGCCCGCACCGGATATATCATCCCGGAAGCATACCCCGAGAAAGGTGTACGCCAGAACCTCTTCGGATTCTCCGGACTGATTTCACTCCCCTTCGGCGAGAGTTCGTCAATCGGACTTGACGTGGATGCCGACTTCCTCCGCAGCACACCCCACATCCACCCCCTCTACCCCTACCTCGCCCCGACCGACATCAGCGGTGAAGCATCCTCGACCAGCGGACTTGTCTCCCTCACCCCGCACTATGATTTCACCTCCGGAACAGTCAAGGTTGGCCTCGGCGCACAAATCGACATCTCATCAAACACCGACAATACTTTCCACATCGCCCCTGAAGTATCCTTCGCATGGACACCCTCACAGATTCTCGGTTTCGAGGTGAAGGCCCACGGAGGCTCACGGCTCAACTCGCTCTCGGAGCTATATGATGTCACTCCCTACCTCGCCCCGTCGATGGCCTACACCCAATCCCACATCCCCCTCGCGCTTGATGCCCGTCTGACTTTCGGTCCATTCTTCGGGGCATACATCGAAGCTTTCGGAGGCTACGCCAAAGCATCCGACTGGCTCATGCCGGTCATCACCGCATCCTATCCGGGCGAGGGTATCTTCGGCGCGACCAACCTCTCCGCATGGCATGGCGGTATTGCCGTCGGCTATGACTACCGCGACGCCGTCTCGGCACGCGTAAGCTACGAGACCGCACCCCATAGCTACGACAACGCCTTCTACGAATGGCGTGACCGTGCCCGCCACGTCCTCAACGCCGAACTGTCGGTGCGCCCCGTCCGTCCGCTCCTCATGACACTCGGTTGGGAATTCCGCGCAGGCCGACGTGCCTACAGCCTCTTCCCCGAGACCGTTTCTGACCTCGGTACCATCTACACCCCGGTCGCTCATTCCCTCGGTGTCGTCTCCAACCTCTCGCTCGGAGCAACCTACACCATCTCCGATCCCCTTTCGGCCTTCGTCCGCTGCGAGAATCTTCTTGACCGTCGTTTCGACTACATCGGCGGCCGTCCATCGCAAGGTATTAACTTCATGCTCGGCGCAACCCTTAAATTTTAATTTTTTCAAATCCTACAATCCCCTCTCACCACATGAAAAAACTCCTGACAGCCCTACTGTTGCTTGCCACCCTCGGCCTCAGCGCCAAGGGTAGCTACAGCGACTATTACACCAATCTTCCCGTAAAACTCAAACCGGTCACTGAATTCCCCCTCCCCACCCTCACAAAGAACCTCCGCGACTTCGGAGCCAAAGGTGACGGCGTGACACTCAACACCACCTATATCCAGACCGCTATCGACGAACTCTCTCGTATCGGAGGTGGCCGACTCGTCATACCGCAGGGAGTATGGCTCACCGGTCCGATTGAGATGAAAAGCAACGTCAACCTCCATCTCGAACGCAACGCCGTCCTCTTCTTCTCACCTGACAAGGAGCTTTACGTCGACCCCTCGCCCAAAGCCTCCCGTGTCTTCGCCTGCATCCGCGCGGAGCGCTGCACCAACATCTCCATCACCGGCGAGGGAACAATCGACGGCAACGGTGCCCAGTGGCGACCGGTAAAGCGCATGAAAGTCAGCGATGTCGAATGGAAGCGCTACAAAGCCATGGGAGGTGTCGAGCGTCAGGAAGGCTCCCTTTGGTATCCCTGGGAACTGAAATCCGGCTACCCCGATGTCGCTGCCACACCTGAAAAGCAGGAGAAGAAACGCAACGACCTCTTCCGTATCTACCACTGCGAGAACGTCTTCCTCAGCGGCGTAACCTTCCAGAATGCTCCCAAATTCCACGTTCATCCCTTCAACTCGCGCAACGTCATCATCGACGGAATAACCGTCCGCTGCCCGTGGAACGCCCAAAACGGCGATGCAATCGACATCAGCGACTGCCATCAGGTGCTCATCGTCAACTCAACGGTCGATGCCGGTGACGACGGCCTCTGCATGAAAAGTGGCGACTACAAGGAGAAAGCACTCGTCAACGGCTGCGAGGACATCCTGATTCAGGACAACACCGTCTACCACGCCCACGGCGGTTTCGTCATCGGCAGTGAGGATGTCTGCGGCATGACCCGCATCGTTGTCCGCGACTGCACCTTCTCAGGAACCGACACCGGACTCCGTTTCAAAAGCGGAGTGGGCCGCGGAGGCAAGACCGCCGATATATATATAAGTAATATAGTAATGACCGACATCCTCTCGGATGCCATAATCTTCCAGTGCAACTATGCCGACCGTCCGGCCGGATCAAAGGAATCCGACATTGTTGTGCCCAAAGAGCTTGTCAAGGTACCTGAGTTTACCGACATCCACATCTCCGACGTCGTCTGCCGTGGAACCCAGACAGCAATAAAAGCATCCGGCCTTGAAGGACTCAACTGCGTCCACGACATCACCGTCACCGATTGCACTTTCGTCTACTCCAAAGCTGCTACAGCCATCGACTCATCGACAGCCTCAATCACCATCAACAACGTAAACTTCGTTCAGGACAAAAAATAGACGAATTGCCCGCCTTATCAGAAAGGCATAAAAATGACATGGGACATTACGTATTCCGGTTAATTCTGACACCGGTAAACGTAGTGTCCCATATCATTTTTGTTTCATTCGATTTTCAATACAGATTACATCGCAGACCATGACCAACCGGGGGGATATTGTACAAATATGAACTATAGGATATTGTATATTCAGGAACAAGGGGATACTGTACATATAGAAATAAGAGGATATTGTATATTCAGGCTAACCACATATTGTAAGATAAGGGCAAAAAACAGTAGAAAACCCCGTTAACACAATACTTTAAAATCAGTTAAATTCGTCACAAATTATAGCTATATGTCAGTAAAAAGAATAAATTTCGTTGATTTTCGCATTAAATTCTTCAAAAATCTCTTTGTTTAATACATTTTTTCATATATTTGCATTCGATAGGAAATTATTCTTGTGTGTATCAATCATCATCACTCCCATGACACTTTTCTCACGTTTCGCAAACACGATTTTAATGGGATTCGCGCTATGTTTTTCAGCAGCCGCATCCACTCCCGAGTCCGGACAAAAACTCGTCGACCCATATCAGGCCGGCAGTCAGTACCTCGCCTATCCTCGACCCGCCTACGGTCTGCCTAAGCTGACCAAAGCCCCGAAGGGATATGCACCTTTCCATATCGAACACTACGGTCGCCATGGCAGCCGCTGGCTTCTCAACGACGACAAGTATGACCGCCCGGTCAAATATCTCCAGAAAGCCGACAAATATGGCAAACTCACTCCTCGCGGCAAGCAGCTCCTGCAGCAGCTCTCGAAAATCCGCGACGACTCCAAAGGCCGTGTCGGCGAGCTCACCCCTCTGGGCCACCGTCAGCACCGCGACATTGCCCGCCGCATGACTGAAAACTTCCCTGAAATTTTCGTACCCGGAACTCATGTCGATGCTAAGTCGACAGTCATCATCCGTTGCATCCTCTCGATGGCCAACGAGATTGCCGAGCTCCAGAAAATCTGCCCCGAACTCATCGTCACATGCGACGCCTCGCGCACGACACAGAAAATTCTTGCCTACAACAGCACTGACACCATGGCAAAAAAACTTGCCCGCGAAGCCGAACCCCTCTCGGATGCCTACGCTGAAAAGCATCGCGACATGTCATCTTTCGTCTCGAAAGTGTTCAACGACCCGCAATTTGTCGCCGACAGCCTCAACACCTACAAGGTATTTAAAGGAGTGTTCGACATAGCCGTCAACACCCAGAGCCACGATGACCAGCCCGACCTCTACGACCTCTTCACTCCCGAGGAACTCCACAACGAATGGCTCGGTCGCAACGCCGACTGGTATACCTCCGCCGGCAACACCTCGCTCACCAAAAACCGTGTCCCCTACAATCAGCGCGTCCTGCTCCGCAACATCATCGAGTCAGCCGACACAGCCATGATTTCCCCACGCCTCAGCGCTAACCTCCGCTTTGGTCACGAATCAATAGTCCTCCCGCTTACCATCCTCATGGGCCTCAACAACAGTGCCTTCGACACCACAAACCTCGACGAGCTCGAAGCCAACTGGCGCAACTACGAAATCTTCCCCATGGGAAGCAATATCCAGATAATCTTCTACCGTCCCAAAAAGAAAGCGGCCCTCACCCCCGACGAAGTGCTCGTCAAGGTCCTTCTTAACGAGGAAGAAGCAACCCTCCCCCTCACCCCCGTCGATGGCCCGTACTATAAGTGGTCGGATGTCCGCAAACTATATGCCGACAAACTCGACAGCTTCTCAACCAAATTCCCTGAATGACATTTTTATCAATACGCGCTCTCTGAGTTTATCAATGTATATGCTCTGAGACACCTTAACCTAAATCATTTTACATTATGACAAACGGAGTCTTAACAATCATTAACAAATCGGGGGGATAAAATCCTTCACCCGCATCTTGCTCCTCCTTGTCTGCGCAGTCTGGACACTTTCGGCCACAGCACAGACAGTCACAGTAACAGGTACGGTAACTGACCAGACCGGCGACCCCATGCCCGGTGTAGCCGTCATGATCAAGGGCACGACCACCGGCGTATCGACCGACATCGACGGTAAATACACGCTGAAGGCATCAAAAGGTGCCACACTCGAATTCACCTACATCGGATACCATAACATCAAGGTCACTGTAGGCAACAATCCCGTGATTGATGTTGAAATGAAGGAAGACATCAGCGCCCTCGATGAAGTCGTGGTCGTCGCCTACGGTACACAAAAGAAATCCTCAATCACCGGCGCGATATCTCAGGTCAATTCAAAAGATATTGAAGCCCGTCCGGTTTCAAGCGTGACCTCCGCCCTCGAAGGCGCATCGTCAGGCATCTCAGTGACAGGAGCCGTCGGCCAGCCGGGATCGGATGTATCCATCAGCATCCGTGGTGTCGGAACCGTGAATGGAAGCAACTCACCTCTTATCGTATTCGACGGTGTTCCTTATGACGGTAATATATCTGATATTTCACCGGACGACATCGAGTCTATCTCTGTCCTGAAAGATGCTGCCTCGTGCGCGCTTTATGGCAATCGCGCTTCAAACGGCGTAATCATGCTTACGTCAAAAAAATCTAAAACCAACAAGCCGACATTTACTTTTAAAACCACACAGGGCTGGTATGAGCGCGGCCAAGAAGACTATAACACAGTCAATCCATTCCAATTCATGGAAGTTGAGTATGCTGATATGTATAATAACTATATCAGTGATAAAGAACTCGACCGTACAAACCCGGCTGACAGAGCTACTGCCCATGCATACACTCTCAAAAATCTCAAGAGTGAGCGTACTATGATAAATATTTTCAATTCACCAATTGAAGATATATTCACTGAAGATGGCAAGATTGCCGAAGGTGTCTCCATCAATCCGCTCTATGCAGAAGACCTTGACTGGTATGACCAAAGTATCCGCCGTGGCTATCGTGCAGAATACGCATTTTCCGGTGCAGGAGCAACCGAACATAGCGACTACTACTTCTCACTTAACCACTTGACAGAAGATGGCTATACCAAAGATGCAGATTTTAAGCGTCTCACAGGTCGTGCAGTCATCAACCTCCAACCACGTTCTTGGTTCAAAGCCGGACTCCAGATAAATGCGTCTCATCAAAAATCGACAAACTCTCAGGGCGACACAACAGGCGATTCATCTTCGTCAACAACCAACCCATTTTATTTCTACCGCAACATCGCTCCGATTTATCCTATACACCTCCACGACGAGGCTACCGGCGCATATATTCTTGATGACAAAGGAAATAAAGTTTACGACCCAGGTTATTACGATTACACCGACGAAAATGGTAATCTAAAGGAAATTGATACCCGAAAACAGCTTCAAGGCAACCATTCCATCTGGGAGTCCGAGATGAATCGTGACCGTGTAATCCGTAACACCACCAATTCAACAGCTTACTCAGATTTCTATCTTCCATGGGGATTAACCTTCACGTTAAAAGGAAACCTCAGCACCCGTAATCAGGAAAGCACAAGCCTCGGTTCATCGGTTATCGGTGGCGCGGCAAAAGGTTCAAACGGAAAATTGTCAAAAACCGTAAGAAATGAAAAGACCTGGACTTTCCAACAGCAACTGAATTGGAATCGCACATTCAACGCAAAACACTACATCAGTGTCCTTCTCGGCCATGAAAATTATTCCTGGTCGCGCGATTATACTTATGGACGAAAACAAGATATTAATATTGAAGGGCTTCCGGCATTGAACAACTTCAACACAATAACAGATCTTAATGGTTACAGAGATCGCTATCGTACGGAATCCTATCTCGCCCGCGTCCAATATTCCTATAATGATCGTTACAACATTGAAGGCTCTTTCCGTCGTGACGGCTCTTCGCGTTTTGCAAAAGATATCAGATGGGGCAATTTCGGATCAATCGGTGCCAACTGGCTCTTTACAGCAGAAGACTTCATGAAAGGACAGACCTGGATTACAAATGGTAAGCTCCGTGCCAATTGGGGTCAGGTAGGTAATGATGCCGGTGCAAGCCGATATGCATATTACGATTTATACGACATGGGAATCAAAGGTGGATATGCCGCTTATGTGATGTCGCAGCTTGCTGCCGGAGACCTCCAGTGGGAAACCGGAGAATCATGGGGTGTCGCTATTGAAGCAAGACTGTTCAACCGATGGAACCTAAGCGTTGAATACTACGATAAGAGAAACAAAGACCTTATCTTCGACGTATACAATCCTCTCTCAAGTGGTGGCACAAGCTTTGATGCTCCCGAAAGCACCATAACCAAAAATCTCGGAACCATCTCAAACAGAGGCATTGAAATAAACACTGACTTCACAGTCTTTTCAAACAGAGATTGGAGTGTGAATATAGCGGCCAACCTCACTACTCTTACCAATAAGATTGTGAAACTACCCGAACAAAACAAAGACGGTATAATAACCGGTATAAGGAAAATTGTTGAAGGAAAAAGCCGCTATCAGTGGTACACCTACCATTGGGCCGGTGTCGACATGATGGATGGCATGAGCCTTTATGACGCAAACCTTGATGATTACCATGTCGTCACTGAAAACGGAGACATTATCGGTGGACGATATAAGGATGGCAACTTGATTTCGGAACCTCTGAAAGCCGAGAATTACAAACTGATAAACGGCAAGTATTACGTCAATACAACTACTTATGCCAAACGAGATTTCAGAGGATGCTCACTTCCTAAATTCAACGGCTCTGTGACCGCCAATGTTTCCTGGAGGAATTTCAACCTATCCGCCATGATGACATATTCTGTTGGTGGAAAGGTTTATGACAGCAGCTATGCTTCTCTTATGTCTATAAATTCAAAAAATGTCACAAACTATCATGTTGACATATTGAATTCATGGTCAGGAGTACCCGAAGGCATGACTGAAACCTCACCGGATCGAATCAATTCAGGAATAAATCCTATAATTGACCATGCAAACACCTACAACAACTCGTCATCTGACCGCTTCCTTATAAGCCGCAACTATGTGACTTTGAAAAATATCAATCTCACATACAGACTCCCCAAATCAGTATTGCAGCCACTTACTCTCACATCGGCAAACGTTTTCTTTTCTGCTGAAAACGTTGTCACAAACACCAAACGCCAAGGTCTTGCAGTTGCCCAGAATCCGGGTGGTTATGTCTACAACATGATGCCCCTGCCGCGCATTTACACCTTCGGCCTCAACGTATCATTCTAAAACGCCATCAATATGAAAAAAATTATAATTTCCCTATGCACTTGTGGAGCATTAACCTTTTCCGGATGTTCAGACAGCTATCTTGATGTCGCACCCGAGAATCAGGTTTCAAACACAGGCGTGTTCACAACTACAAAAATGTTAGATGGAGCCGTCAATGGCCTCAGCAGAATCATGTCCAATATATATTCCAGCGATGATTTTGGTCGACAAGGATACAACGGAGAAGCCACGATTTCTCTCTGGTATGGAGACTACAAAAGTAGCGATGCCCAGTATAGCAACGCCATCAGCTATCTTTCGGTCGTTTGTTCCAACCATAATGAAGTCGCCACATCTGATTTCACATATTTCCCCTGGTACTATTATTACATGCTTATATCAAATGCCAATGCAATAATACTCCATGGCCGTGATGCAGAAGGCACCGACGCGGAAAAAGATTTCTATATTGCTCAGGCCCTCGTCTACCGTGCCCATGCCTACACCCAACTTGCCGCCCTTTATTGCAAACGCTGGGTCGACTCGCGCAATGGACAGAGCCGAGGCCTCCCCATCCGACTCAACGAGGAAAAAGGTGACCTTGCATGTTCTAATCTCGGAGAAGTCTATGACCAGATTTATGCAGATCTCGATGAAGCAATCAAGCTTTTTGGACAAACATCACTCACCCGTGAAGAAGAAAAAGTCTGGAGGACAGACGTATCTGTAGCTCACGGCATTTATTCCCGCGCGGCACTTGCCAAAGAAGATTGGGCCACAGCAGCCGATCATGCAGCAAAGGCGCGTCAGAATTATAATCTGATGACAGCATCCGAATATTGGGACGGATTTAACACTCCTAACCAGGAATGGATGTGGGAAACATATACAGATGTCGTCGAAAACCTTGGCGTGTATGGATTCTTTGCTTACATAGCATCCAATACAAAATCGTCGAAAGGATACAAATATGTGGGTTCCATTGACGCTGACCTAATCAACAGCATCCCCGATTCTGATTCCAGAAAAAATTTGTATATGGTACCGCAGCCGGGAGAATCCGGATGGTCAACCACTAATTCTTCTGCGTCTAAAGGAGACTTTTACACCAGAGTCAAGAAACAGTATTCTGACCGCCTGTATTCCAAAACCACAATCTTTGCCTACATGCAAACAAAATTCCTTGTCATAGAGGATCGTTCCGTTGGCTGCACACCTATAATGAGAGCCGCAGAAATGATATATAATGAAGCTGAAGCCCTTTGCATGGCAGGAGGAAACGAAGCAAAAGTTCGTTCACTGCTTGAAGAAGCTGTCAAGCCATATCAGCCAGATTATACCTGTAACCTTTCAGGCGATGCCCTGCTTGAAGAAGTGAAACTCTACAAGCGCTTCGATCTTTGGGGAGAAGGCCGTCATTACTTCGACCAAAAACGATGGAATGTCCCAATGGTAAGAAAAGCGTGGGATGAGGGTGGTAATTGGCACACACAGTTTGCTGCATCAGGAACAAACGGCGGTTCATACGACACAAAAGGCAAAAATAACTGGTGTATCTGTATTCCGAACAAGGAAACCGACTACAACAAACTCATCAACTACAACATCGAACCTGAAAACTGGACAAAGGATTCTCCGCAACAATGAGCGGTCTGCATAATATCTGTACCCTATGCAGCTACAGTTTTATAACTTGCTTTGTTAATTGACATCGACCGTCCGCCGACAATGGCGGACGGTTTTTTCATTCATACACTAAGCTTCAGTCTGGCAAATTGCATATACAATTATCAAATTATCACTATTTTCCGCTAAAAAGTGTTTCTTTCCACACTTTTGGTCATCAAATCAGTAGAAATTTGATATTAATTTCGTAATTTTGCGGACATTTTATCATTTTTAATTCATATTATATTTTTTACAACAGTTAGATGAACAATGATCAGATAAAGGTGATATTTGCCGAAGAGGAGCATACGAAGTATGCCGAGCAGATTGTCACCCTCATCTATGAATCAGCCCTTCAGCGCGGAACAGGCATTGCACGGCGCACGCCGGAGTATATCGCCTCGAAGATCCGCGGGGGAAAGGCTGTCGTCGCTCTCTGTGATGACCGTCTCATCGGCTTCAGTTACATTGAGAGCTGGGAACATGGTGACTATGTGGCCACATCTGGCCTTATCGTCGATCCCGAGTTCCGACGATTGGGGCTTGCAGCACGAATCAAGGCAAAGACATTCGAGCTTGCGCGCCTCCGCTTCCCCTTTGCAAAACTGTTCAGTATCACCACCTCGCTCCCGGTCATGAAGCTCAACTCTCAGATGGGCTACAAACCGGTGACATTTTCAGAACTCACTGACGACGAGGAATTTTGGGCCGGATGCAAAGGATGTGTTAACTACGACATACTCCAGCGCAACAACCGACGAATGTGTCTGTGCACGGGTATGCTCTACGATCCCAAAGCAAAGCTTGAGCGACCCTCAAAGCGCGCACCCTACCTTATGTGGTTCAACAACCGCATCAAAAAACTCCTCCATCTTAAATAAATTTTTTCAAAAATTTTTAAGTAGTAAGTGTGGATGGCACTGCGTGCCAAGTACTAAGTATTAAGTATTGAATACCAAGTATTAAGTAATACTAAGGAGACGAACAAGCCTATCACTTAATACTTTATCCTTTATACTTGTGCGAAGCACTTACACTTAAAAGCAAAGCTTTTAAATAATGGAAAATAAGAAAAAAGTAGTCCTCGCCTTCAGTGGTGGCCTCGACACATCGTTTGCAGCAAAATATCTTTCCGAAGACCTCGGATATGAAGTACACACCGCCATCGCCAACACCGGCGGTTTCTCTCCCGAAGAACTCAAGACAATCGAAGAGAAAGCCCTCCGTCTCGGAGCTGCCTCCCACGCAGCCCTCGACGTGACCGGCGACTACTACGACAAGAGCATCAAATACATGATTGCCGGCAACGTCCTCCGCAACGGCACTTATCCCATCTCCGTATCCTCCGAGCGCATCTTCCAGGCCATCGCCATCATCGAATATGCCAAGAAGATCGGAGCTGACGCAGTGGCCCACGGCTCGACCGGTGCAGGAAACGACCAGGTGCGTTTCGACCTCACCTTCCAGATTCTCGCTCCCGAAATCGAAATCATCACCCCGACCCGCGACATGACCCTCACCCGCGAGTATGAAATCGACTATCTTAAGAAGCATGGCATCGAAGCCGACTTCAAGAAGATGGAATACTCCATCAACAAGGGTCTCTGGGGAACAAGCATCGGCGGCAAGGAAACCCTCCACTCGGAGCAGACCCTCCCCGAGAGCGCATATCCCAGCCAGGTGACCGAAAAGGGTGAGGAACACATCACCATCGGTTTCGTCAAGGGTGAAATCGACAGCGTCAACGGCAAGCACTACGACAACAAGATTGATGCCATCCGCGAGGTAGAGCGCCTCGGTTCGCGCTACGGAATCGGCCGCGACATGCATATCGGCGACACCATCATCGGCATCAAGGGCCGTGTAGGTTTCGAGGCCGCAGGCCCCATCCTCATCATCGCCGCCCACAAGATGCTCGAAAAGCACACCCTCACCAAGTGGCAGCAGTACTGGAAAGACCAGATTGGAACATGGTACGGAATGTTCCTCCACGAGTCGCAGTATCTCGAACCCGTCATGCGCGACATGGAGGCCTTCCTTGAAAGCTCTCAGACCAACGTCACCGGTACGGTTGAAGTAATCCTCCGTCCCTACTCCTATACCCTCGTGGGCGTTGATTCACCCTTCGACCTCATGAAGACCGACTTCGGCGAATATGGCGAGGTCAACAAGGCTTGGAGCGCCGACGACGTCAAGGGCTTCACCAAGATTCTCGGCAACCAGATGAAGATTTTCCATAACGTGCAGAAACGCAATAACAATGCATAATGCATGATTCATAATGCATAATTCAATGCTTGATTAATACATGGGCAGCAACAAAGGCCATTTGTAAAGCAACAGTCTTAATTGCCCAATCGTGCATTATGCATCAAGAATCATGAATTATTCAAAGCGAATTATGCATTATGCATCAAGAATTAAGAATTGATTCACCTATGGCTAAAATCGGAATCATCGGAGGCGCCGGCTACACTGCCGGCGAACTCCTCCGCCTACTCATAAATCACCCGCAAGCGGAAATCGTGTTTGTCCACTCTTCAAGCAACGCAGGCAAACCTGTCAGCGAAATCCACGAAGGACTCATCGGCGACACCGACCTCCGCTTTGCCGAAGACTTTGATCTTTCTGCCATCGACGTGCTCTTTCTCTGCCAGGGCCACGGCTTCAGCCAGAAATTCTGGGAGGAAAACGAGATGCCGGCAGGGCTTAAGGTCGTGGACCTTGCTCAGGACTACCGCAACGAGTCGGAAGGCTACGTCTACGGTCTCCCCGAAGCCAAGCGCGATGAAATCGTCAAAGCTGCAAAGGTAGCCAACCCCGGATGCTTCGCAACCGCCCTACAACTTGCCCTTCTGCCCCTCGCGAAAGCAGGGAAACTCAACAGCGAGGTGCATGTGACAGCAGTCACCGGCTCCACCGGTGCAGGCGTGAAACCCGGAGCGACCACCCATTTCAGTTGGCGCAACGACAACCTGTCGGTCTACAAGGCGTTCTCACATCAGCACCTTGCAGAAATCCGTCAGACCCTCGGCCAATTGCAGCCCGGATTCGATGCTGAAATCAGTTTCGTGCCCGTGCGCGGCGACTTCCCCCGTGGCATTTTCGCAATGAGCTATATCGACACTGACCTCTCAATCGAAGAGGCCGTTAAGCTCTACAAGGATTTCTATGCCGACGCGCCTTTCACCCATGTGTCTGACCGACCCATCGACCTCAAGCAGGTGGTCAACACCAACAAGGCAGTCATCTCGCTCGAAAAGCATGGCTCCAAGCTCCTGATTCTCTCGGCCATTGACAACCTGCTCAAAGGTGCATCCGGACAGGCCGTGCAGAACTTCAACCTCATCTGCGGCTATCCCGAGACCACCGGCCTCCGCCTCAAGCCGTCAGCATTCTAATTTATTTCAAGAAAGCTATAGTATAGAGATTAAAGTATAGAGTATAGATAATAGTTCCGGTCATTCGCTGGCCACCTGTTGATACTCCAGACTTGAAGACTATTATCTATACTCTATACTTTAATCTCTATACTGAATATAACTATTTAGAGAAAAGATGAACCTCTTCGACGTATATTCCCTATATGATATAGAACCGGTGCGCGGACTCGGCAACCACGTCTACACCGCCGACGGCACCGAATATCTTGACCTCTACGGAGGTCATGCCGTGATCTCAATCGGTCACGCACACCACACCTATGTCACCGCAATCGCTGACCAGGTGTCGAAACTCGGTTTCTACTCCAACTCCGTGCAGAACTCGTTGCAGCAGAAACTGGCTGACCGTCTCGGCCGTCTCTCGGGCTACAATGACTATGCCCTCTTTCTCTGCAACTCCGGAGCCGAGGCCAACGAGAATGCGATGAAACTTGCCTCGTTCCACACCGGCAAAAGTAAAATCCTCGCATTTGACAAGGCTTTCCACGGCCGCACATCGGGCGCAGTTGCCGCCACCGACAACCCCAAGATTCAGTCACCTTTCAACTCTACTGAAAACGTCGAGTTCGCACCTCTCAACGACATCGAGGCTGTCGAAGCCAAACTTTCGACAGGCGAATTCGCAGGTGTTATCATAGAGGGTATCCAGGGTGTGGCCGGAATCCGCATGGTCGACGACTCCTTCCTCCGCAAGCTCCGCGAACTCTGCACGAAATACGGTGTAGTCCTCATCCTCGACGAAATCCAGTCGGGCTACGGTCGTACAGGCCGCTTCTTCGCCCATCAGTATGCCGGAGTGCGCCCCGACATCATCACCTGTGCCAAGGGTATCGCCAACGGATTCCCGATGGGAGCCATCATCATCTCTCCGGAAATCAAACCGGTCAAGGGTATGCTCGGCACCACTTTCGGTGGAAGCCACCTCGCATGTGCCGCTGCAATCGCCGTGCTTGATGTGATGGAAACTGAAAACATGGTCTCCAACGCAGCCGCCGTGGGTGAGTATCTTCTTGAAGAACTCAACGACCTTGCCGCCACACATCCCGAAGTGATTGAAGTGCGCGGTCGCGGTCTCATGATAGGTATCGAAATCAAGGGTTCGGCACCCGAACTCCGCAAACGCCTCCTCTTCGACAAGCACATCTTCACCGGCGGTGCCGGAGAGCACACTGTCCGCCTCCTTCCGCCCCTCTCGCTCCCGCGCTCCCACGCCAAGCGCTTCATTGAAGCCTTCAAGGAAGTCCTTGACAGCAAGGAGGATTGAAAGCAAGGCTAAAAATAAGGCTAATAGGCGATAGGGCTAATAGGACTAATAAGCCCAATAAGCCTAATAAGCAATCTCTTATTAGCCCTATTAGGCTTATTAGCCTTCTCCCCCCAAATCCCCTCAATTAAAAATTTTCCAACCTTAACCTCCAATATGCGTAATTTCACCAACGTTTCAGACATAGGCTCTCTTGACCTTGCTGTCAAGGAAGCTCTCGAAGTCAAAGCCAACCGCTTTGCATACCAGCATCTCGGCAAGAACAAGACCCTGATGATGATATTCTTCAACTCCAGCCTCCGCACCCGCCTCAGCACACAGAAGGCTGCAATGAACCTCGGCATGAATGTCATTGTCCTTGACGTGAATCAGGGAGCATGGAAACTTGAGACCGAGCGCGGTGTCATCATGGACGGCGACAAGGCCGAGCATCTTCTCGAAGCCATCCCCGTCATGGGTTCATACTGCGACATCATCGGTGTCCGCTCATTCGCAGGCCTCACCGACAAGGCCGAAGACTACGAGGAGCGCGTCATCAACCAGTTCATCAAATACTCAGGCCGTCCCGTGTTCAGCATGGAGGCTGCCACCCGCCATCCACTCCAGAGCTTTGCCGACCTCATCACAATCGAGGAATTCAAGACAAAAGAGCGTCCGAAAGTAGTCATGACATGGGCTCCCCATCCCAAGGCACTCCCTCAGGCTGTCCCCAACTCATTTGCAGAGTGGATGAACGCCACGGACTATGACTTCGTCATCACTCATCCCCACGGCTATGAACTCGCGCCCGAATTCGTAGGGAAAGCCCGCGTCGAGTATGACCAGCGCAAAGCCCTCGAAGGTGCCGATTTCGTATATGCCAAGAACTGGTCAGCCTTCGCCGACCCCAACTACGGTAAAGTCCTCTCGACTGACCGCGCATGGACCGTCGACAGCGAGAAGATGGGACTTACCGACAACGCATTCTTCATGCACTGTCTGCCTGTGCGCCGCAACATGATTGTGACCGATGATGTCATCGAGTCCGAGCGCAGCATCGTGATACCTGAAGCCGCCAACCGCGAGATTTCAGCACAGGTAGTGCTAAAACGTATGCTTGAAAGCCTCTGAAAAGCCTGAAGTGATGGATACTATTAAAGTCATCAAGATAGGTGGCAACGTCGTTGACAATCCCGAAGCCCTCGCACGCTTCATCAACGACTTTGTCAACCTTCCCGGCAAGAAAATTCTTGTCCACGGCGGAGGCAAGGAAGCAACCCGCATGAGTGCAAAGCTCGACATCCCGACAACAATGATTGAAGGCCGACGCGTCACCACCCGCGAGACCCTCGATGTGGTGACCATGGTCTATGCCGGATTGGTCAACAAGCGCATCGTCTCCATGCTTCAGGCAGCCGGATGTAACGCCATCGGTCTTACAGGTGCTGATGCCAATGCCATCACCGCAACCCGTCGCCCGGCCAAACCGATTGACTACGGTTTTGTGGGTGACATCGCTCCCGAAGGTGTTAACTCCGGTCTTATCGCATCGCTCCTTGACACGGGCATCACTCCCGTCTACTGCGCCATTACCCATGACGGCAACGGAACGCTCCTCAACTGCAACGCCGACACCATAGCCTCGTCTGTTGCAGTCGGCGCATCGCGTGTGGCTCCGACAGAACTTATATTCTGCTTCGAGCAACCGGGAGTCATGGAGGACATCGAACGTCCCGATTCACTCATACCGCTTATCACACCGGAAATCTATGCTGACCTTCGTGAACGCGGGATTGTCAACAAGGGTATGATACCTAAAATCGACAATGCCTTCAAAGCGATTGACGCAGGCGTGAAGAGTGTCACCATCAAGCACTCCGATGCTCTGTCGACCGACCGTGGAACCGTCATAAAAAATCAGGAATGAACAAACCGGAAGTAATCGGACTTCTATCTCACATGATAGCCACGCCGTCCCTCTCCCGTCAGGAAGAGGGCACGGCGCAGCTGCTTTTTGATTATCTCACGAAAGCCGGAGCAGCTCCACGTCGCTTCCGCAACAATGTCTACGCGCTTTCAGAAAATTTTGACAGTTCGCGTCCGACCATACTGCTGAATTCCCACCACGACACCGTTAAACCGGCCGCCTCCTATACGCGCGACCCTTTCGCACCGACAATTGAGGATGGACGACTCTACGGTCTTGGCAGCAACGATGCAGGAGCATCGGCAGTCTCGCTGATTCAGACTTTTCTTGATTTGCGCACCTCTACGCTCCCATTCAACCTCCTCCTTGCCATCACTGCCGAAGAGGAAGTGGGCGGCGAGAATGGCATGAGGGCCTTCCTGCCACATCTTGCGGAGGAAGGCATAAAGATTGACTGCGCCATTGTAGGGGAGCCGACCGGAATGCAGGCGGCTGTTGCCGAACGCGGTCTCGTGGTGCTTGACTGTCTCACTCCCGGAGTGACCGGACATGCGGCCCGTGGCGAAGGCATAAACGCTATCTATCGCGCAATGACCGACATCGAATCCCTGCGCGATTTCAAATTCCCACGCCAATCGGAAATCCTCGGTCCTGTGAGCGTCAATATCACCCAAATCAATGCCGGATGGCAACACAACGCCATTCCCGACGAATGCAAATGGGTGGTGGACATACGCACAACGGATGCCTTCAGCAATGAAGAGACTGTCAATCTGCTACGCGATGCCGTGAAATGGTCGACACTCACTCCACGCTCTACCCGCGTGCGCGCATCGGTCATTGCGGAGAGTCACCCATTAGTGAAAGCAGCACTCGGGCTGGGCTGTCAGACATTTGTCTCGCCCACAACGAGCGATATGTCACTGATGTATGACTTCCCTTCCCTCAAAATCGGACCTGGACAGTCGTCGCGCAGCCACTCCGCCGATGAATTCATCTTTATCAGTGAAATCGAGGAGGCGATTGGTCTTTACCGCCGTCTGATTGAATCACTGAAATTGGACTGATGCCTCACGCACTATGAATTTAATCGGGCATACGCACTATAGCGAGTCCCTACAGAAATTTTACATCTAACATTAATTCCGACAACAATAATGAAACTTTGGAGCAAGGGTTTTGAACCCGACAAAATGATTGAGGAGTTCACAGTCGGCAACGACCGCGAACTCGACCTGCGCCTTGCCCGCTACGACGTCCAAGGCTCAATGGCCCATATCAGAATGCTTGAAAGCATCGGCCTTCTCACCTCCGAAGAACTTGATATACTCCTCAAGGCTCTCGGCGAAATCGCGGAAGTCATTGAGCGCGGAGAATTCACAATCGAACCCGGAGTGGAGGATGTCCACTCGCAGGTCGAGTTCATGCTCACTGCCAAACTCGGCGATGTAGGCAAAAAAATCCACTCCGGACGTTCGCGCAACGACCAGGTGCTTGTCGACCTCAAACTTTTCATGCGCGACGAGCTGCGCAAAGTCGCAGAAGCTGTCAAACGCCTCTTTGACCGTCTGCAATCTCTCAGCGAAGAGTATAAGGATGTCCTCATGCCCGGCTACACCCATCTTCAGGTGGCCATGCCCTCATCGTTCGGCCTTTGGTTCGGAGCATACGCTGAATCACTTGTTGACGACATGCAGATGCTCGTCGCAGCCTACAATGTAGCCAACCAGAATCCTCTCGGTTCCGCCGCAGGCTATGGTTCGTCATTCCCTCTCGACCGTGAGATGACCACACGTCTGCTCGGCTTCGAGACACTACACTACAACGTTGTGGCCGCACAGATGTCGCGCGGAAAGACAGAACGCGCCGCCTCAATGGCCATCAGCGCCATTGCTTCCACGCTCGGACATCTCGCGATGGATGTGTGTATGTGGATGTGTCAGAACTTCGGGTTCATTTCCTTCCCCGACGAACTTACCACAGGCTCGTCAATCATGCCTCACAAGAAGAACCCCGACGTGTTTGAAATCATGCGCGGAAAGTGCAACCGCCTGCAGTCCATCCAGAATGAGATAGCTCTTCTGACAGCCAACCTTCCACTCGGCTACAACCGCGACCTCCAGTTGCTGAAAGACATCATCTTCCCCGCCACAACTGAGATGATTTCATGTCTGGACATGGCCGATTTCATGTTGCAACACATCCGTGTGAGACGTGACATCATAGATGACACACGCTACGACTATCTCTTCACCGTAGAGGAAGTCAACCGTCTTGTTCTCGAAGGTATGCCTTTCCGTGAAGCATACAAGAAGGTCGGACTTGAAGTGCAGAACGGCACATATCACCCCGTCCGCTCTGTCCACCACACCCATGTGGGTTCCATCAACAACCTCTGCACCCCCGAGATAGCCCTGAAATTCCAGAAGCTTTACGACAAAATCGTTTGTTGAAAAGTATGTGGAAAAAACTTTACGTTTAAACATTACATATTAGTGAAAAGTTAGTATTTTTGCCAATAGAAATTATAACCAACAACTAATAATACACGCTAAGTATGTTAAACAACAAAGTTCAGGACGCTCTCAACGCCCAGATTAATGCAGAATTCTGGAGTGCATATCTCTATCTGTCAATGTCGCTCCACTTCGAAGCAGAAGGCAAGCCCGGTATCGCCAATTGGTTCAAAATCCAGTTCAAAGAAGAACAGGACCATGCCACAATCTTCATGAACTACGTCAACCAGCGCGGTGGCCGCGTTGAGCTTAAAGCCATTGATGCCGTCCCCACTTCATGGGCAACTCCCCTCGATGCGTTCAAAGAGACTCTTGAGCACGAGAAGAAAGTGACTGCACTCATCAACGACCTCTATGCTCTCGCGGAGGCAGAAAAAGACTACGCAACCCGCGACCGTCTCAACTGGTTCGTAACCGAGCAGGTTGAGGAAGAGGACAACTGCCGCACTCTTATCGATAAGTTCTCGCTCATCGGCGACAACGGAATGGGTCTCTATATGCTCGATCAGGAACTTGCATCGCGCACCTACTCGACTCCTTCGCCCCTTGCTTCTTCAGCAGAATAATTCTCTTTCAATCCACGGATTCAAGGGAGTTAAATGCCCTTAGCCCGCTGAAAGTGGAAATGAATTCAAACCTCGAAGAGGGTACAGAAATTCAGAAATCACAAAAATAACATGTTTGTTTTTTGAGGTAACACAATATTATTTCCTCTTAAAACAAACATGTTATTTTTGTGATTTCTGAATTTCTGTACCCTGCTTTCCTCAGACAGCCTGATTACAAACAGCAGCCTGACGACGTGCGGGTTCCGGTATTTTGAAGCCGAGTCGGGCAACGATGACACTCATCACAGGGGTGAGTATATTGAACAGACAGCAGGGGAAATAAGCAAGAGTGCTGACTCCAAGCACTGTAGCTTGTGTGAGACCGCATGAATTCCAAGGTATCAACACTGAGGTCACCGAAATGGAATCTTCCATTGACCGGCTCAGCAATCGCGACTCCAGGCCATTGCGCTTATAGAGAGACCGATACATGTTGCCGGTGATTATGAGCGAAAGATACTGGTCGGCTGTGAAGCAGTTCATTGCAAGACCGCTGCATACGGTAGCCCCTACGATGCTCGTGCGTCGGCGCAGACGGCGAGTGAAAGCATCGGTAAGTTTAGCGAGCATACCTGTCCCAATCATGACCGAACCGAAAAACATCGCGCTAAGGACAAGGAACACAGTCGGGAGCATCCCGAGAATACCACCTGTGCTAACGAGACTGTCGAGCGACTCGCTTCCCGTCGACAGCGCCGAACCGCTCCACAGATTTGTCAACAGACCTACCAAATCCATACCTTCATGATTTTGGAAAATAAAGATACCGGCCATTCCCATGAGCGATGCAAGCACAAGAACTATCAGAGTAGGTAGACGGAGAGCAATCAACACCATTGTGATGAAGGGTATCACAAGTGTCCACGGGCTGAGATTGAAAGTAGAATTCAACGCACCCAGCATCGACCCGGCATCCGGATTATGGTCAACATCAGTAGTGAAACCCACAATCATAAACACAATGAGCGAAATACCCATTGCAGGAACGGTCGTGAACATCAGATAACGGATATGCTCGAAAAGATCCACACCGGCCGTCGACGAAGCAACGACTGTCGTATCACTCAACGGCGACACCTTATCGCCGAAATATGCACCTGAGATGATGGCACCGGCAATCCACGGGTCACTGTAGCCCATCACCTCACCTATGCCCATGAAGGCTACACCAAGGGTGGCAATGGTCGTCCACGAACTGCCTGTCATCACTGAAATAGCCGAGCAAACCACACAGGCTATCACAAGAAACAAGCGCGGACTGAGAATCTGCAGACCGTAGGAAATCAAAGTAGGGACTACGCCTGAAAGCATCCATGTGGTAGCCACCATAGCTATACATATCAGAATCGGAATCGCAGGGAGAATCTGCATGGCACTGCGCTTAAGCCCGACAGCGAGACCTCTACGCGAAGCAACTCCGCCCAAAAGAGCCAGACCAAGACCAATTGCCGTGGAGGCAAGCAGAATCCAAGGGCCATACTCCGAAACCGCATCCGCACCACTCAAAATAATTACACTTATAAGTGTAACGAAAAGAAAACTGACCGGAATAAGCGAAACTCCCAAAGAAGGGAGATTGCGTGAACCGAAAACACTGTTTTTATTCAACCTTCTACCAAAGTTAAGAGTGAAAAATATTATTTATCGGATAATGTGCCACATGTCTGATTAAACTTGTATGCCTGATTAAACTTTTCAACAATCCAAGTACCAAGTATGACATTTATCTAAATCCATCATATCCTTAATGAATATACCCGTCAACAAATATATCCATCTATATGAATCCATATATCCATCGACAAAATTACTCAAAATTCCCCACATATCCCACCACCACTTAAACAAAACACCCTAAAAGCCCTGAACACATGTTAAAAAACAAGCAGTCAAACGCAACCAAAATCGTTTTCCAACAGATTTTATGTTTCAACTATCTGAAACTGAATTGGAAGTCATGTCATCACAAATTGTGATGACATGACCATCAAAAAGGCCTAAAAAGACTATCCCATACGCATTTACTGAACATGGCGTTGTCATGCTATCGAATGTATTAAGAAAACCTAAGGCAGAGGAAACTAATGCTATCCGAAAGCGATTTGCAATTATCGGACAGTAGTTAGTTTCCTCTGCCTTAGGTTTTTGATTAGGCTTCCTGTAGTTATCTATTTTTCAATAGGCTAAGGATGCCTGTAAGATAGTAGACCTGCAAGACCATATAGCTGGAGTACATGGGAGTGGGCCTTTATGGAGGTTAGTGACTATCTGTTTCAGATAGCGTCATCCTCTATTGTTTCAAGTTCGTCAGCTTCGGGTTGGGCCGGAGTGTCGGAGGTTGCGGCTTCAAGCTTCTTCATGATGGCGAAGATGAAACCGGCTGAAACGAGACAGATGACCACGAGGATACCCCATACCATATAGGTCGGGATCTTACCCCATAGAAGCATGGGTATTGAGACAAGGTAGTTACCGACAGCTGTGGCTGCAAACCATCCACCCATCATAGAGCCTTTGAGTTTCGGAGGTGCTACCTTGCTCACAAAGCTTATGCCCATCGGCGAAAGGAGCAATTCGGCAAATGTCAGAAGCAGATAGGTAGATATGAGCCAATTGGGAGAAACTGATGCACTTGTGCCGACAATACCGAGCGAACCTACTAGCATAAGGACGTAGGCCACGGCTGCCATCACCATACCATAGCCAATCTTGCGAGGAGCCGAAGGCTCGGACTTACGTTTTGCAAGCCAACCGAAGAAAGCAAGCGATACGGGGGTAAGGGCAACGACATAGAAGGGATTGAACTGCTGATATTGCTGCGGCTGGATGCCGGTGAGGGGCTCGGGAGTGATGGAATAGAAATACCACAGTGCCCAACCTACCAGACCGAGGATGACAACCGAGATTCCACGGCTTACGGCTCCCTTTGACTGGAAAAGATTGAAGAGGGCATAGACTCCGACAGCAACACTCAGAAGCGCCCATACATTGAAACCTATGCGGGTCCAACCGGTAGCCTCAGGCGATGTACAGCTCTTGGCAAATTCAGTCAGTGTAGCTCCATTCTGATGGAATACCATCCAGAAGAAAATCACTACTGCAAACACAAGCAGAAGCGCAACGACGCGCTGCTTGGTCTGAGCAGGTGTGAGTTCCGGACCGGCCGCTGCTGCGGTCTTAGCTGCTGCGCCATCCTTTTTGTCGGTAAGAATATGTGCGTAGGTCCGGCGGCCAAGGAAGTAGATGAGGAAGCTGACTATGAGTGAACCGCAGGCGATTGCAAACGCATAGCTGTAGCCCGTCGAAAGCGTGGTTATGTACTCGTTCGCAAAAGCTGTAAGGTCGGCACCGGCGCTCATTCCATTCTCAGCGATTGTCGCAGAGAGATCTGCTCCGTTTTCCGCACCGTCAAGATAGAGATTACACATTGCTGGGAGCGAGGAGACGTAGGTCAGCCCCTTGGCATCGAGTGCAAGGTTACACATGGCTGTAGCAGCCATAGGTGCAAACATCGAGCCGATGTTGATAGCCATGTAGAAGAGCGAGAAAGCCGCATCACGCTGGCCACTGTAGCGGGCCTCGTTGTAGAGGTCACCCACCATTACCTGAAGATTGCCTTTGAACAAGCCTGTGCCACATGCGATGAGCAGAAGAGCTGCGCAGAGAATCACGAGCGATGAGGTGCTGCGGATGTCGGTCGGTATGGCCATGACGAGATATCCGGCAAACATGATGAACAGACCCGTCACAACACATTTCGAGAAGCTCCATTTGTCGGCTACCCAACCTCCGATAAGAGGCATGAAGTAGACAAGGGCGAGGAAGCCCGCATAAATCTGGCCCGACACCGTGGAATCAAGGCCGAATTTCGCCTGCAGGAAAAGCAGGAAGATGGCAAGCATGGTGTAGTAGCCGAAACGTTCGCCGGTATTGGCAAGCGCAAGCACATACAGACCTGCCGGTTGATTTTTAAACATAGCTTGATGGTTTATTTTTTACTGTCAAATACAAAAGACAAAAGTACGCCGGAAACATCGTTGACAGATTCCATCCGTACTTTTGTCTTCTTTATTACTTATCTCAAATTCTTATTAGCTTCCGTGGATTTTATGCATTGGTCACACGTTCGAGCCACTTGACCATGCCGAACATCACACCCATCGAGATGAGACATACAGCAAGGAAGACGCTCCAACACATCCAGAGAGGCCATGCATTGTACATCAGCGGGCCGATCCAAAGAAGAAGGTTACCAAGCGCGGTGGCACCGAGCCAGAGACCCTGACAGAGACCCTGCATGTGGGCGGGAGCAACTTTAGAGACGAACGAAAGTCCGAGCGGTGAAATGAAAAGCTCTGCTACAGTAAGGAAGAAGTAGAGCAGGATGAGCACCCACGGACCGGCTAGCATTCCTGCAGTCTCGCTGACAGGCATGGCACGGAATTCTGTAGCCGAAGGATAGCCGGAAACGCTTGAGAACACGGCAAGGAAGAGGAAGGCAAGACCTGCGAGCCCCATACCGATTGCTATTTTCTTGGGAGTGGAAATCTCGATGCCACGACGGCTGAGCATTGCGAAGAATGCCATGACAACAGGGGTGAGGACAATCACGAAGAAGGGATTCACCGCCTGCCAGATTTCAGGAGCGATAGTGGATGTATCTACGAAGTCACGGGCGAAGAGTGAAAGCGAGGTGCCGTTCTGATGGAATGAGAACCAGAAGAAGATGACAACACCGAGCACTGCGAAAAGGGCCATCATGCGCTGCTTTATCTCCTTGGCCATTGCACGACGCTCCTCGTCGGAGATGCTGACAGAGGATGCCTTGGCCTTAGCCGAAGGATTGGGAAGACCCTTCTTATAGATGAGGAAGATTACAAGCGACAGCAGCATGGCAGCAACCGAAGCGATGAATGAATAATGCACACCGGTATTGAACACTTCAAGGTACTGGCTGCAGAATGCCTGGATGTCGCCGGCAGTATCACCTCCGGTAGCAGTGATTAGCGCATAGAGGTTGTCGATGTTCTCGGTCGACATATTGTCGGTAACGCTCAGATATTCATGGCAAAGTGCAGGAAGCTTCGCATTGTAGGCAAGATTGTGGACACCGAGCCACCAACTGCGGAGCATTGGGGCGATGAAGGGGGCAACGAGACCACCGACATTGATGAACACATAGAAAATCTGGAAACCGGAGTCGCGCTTCGACGCATACTGAGGATTGTCGTAAAGCTGACCGACGATGGCCTGAAGATTGCCTTTGAAAAGACCGTTGCCGAAAGCGATGAGGAAAAGGGCGAAGCAGGTCATCGGGAGCAACCACGAGATGTTGTCGGAGGTCGAGAGAATTGGAATGGACAGAAGCACATAACCGAGACACATGACCACAAGACCACTGATAATGGTTCCCTTATAGTTACGGGTACGGTCGGCGATAACACCGCCAACAAGACTCAGCAAATATATGCCGGCATAGAAAAATGAATAAATCAGGGTGCTGGTCTCCTCGCTCAGTCCGAATTTCGAACAGAGGAACAATACTAACACCGCGTTCATGATGTAATAGCCGAATCGCTCACCCATGTTGCTGAGCGCTGCGGGAATAAGGCCTTTGGGTTGGTCTTTGAACATAATAGATGAAATATTTTTCGGTTATAAGCTTTAGAAATTTCTGTGGATAGGGATTGGTATTGATTGGCTTTTGGTACCGATTCAAGATATGTCATGCCTGAACGGACAAGACTTTCCGCAAAAATACAAAAAATATCATAAAATCCCCTTATTCAGCTTAAAATTTCCTGCCACAAGGCGTTTATTTGCCACTTCACTCTTCCAAAGCACGCAAATTGTCATATTCCCGACGCAATTCCCGACGCAACTCCTCCTCAGATGGCAAGCAATCGGTATATTTCGCAGCGAGAATATTGGCTGAGCTGTCACCGAGGGTATATCTGATGACCTCATCGCTTTTATCGGCACACAGGAGCAGCCCAACAGTTGGATTATCCCCCTCCGGACGAATTTCCGCGTTATAGTAGTTGACATACATCTGCATCTGGCCAATGTCCTGGTGAGTCAGAACACCCATTTTCAAATCAACAAGGACAAAGCACTTCATCAGATAATTGTAGAACACAAGATCAATATAGAAGTGCTGACCGTCAAAAGTAATACGTTTCTGACGCCCCACAAATGAGAATCCGCGTCCCATTTCAAGCATGAACTCCTGAAGATGGGCTATGAGGCCCTGTTCGAGATCCTTTTCATAAAAAGATGGATTGGCCTTCAAATCAAGAAATTCAAGAACGTATG
Source organism: uncultured Muribaculaceae bacterium (assembly GCA_947381945.1). Classification (GTDB taxonomy): domain Bacteria; phylum Bacteroidota; class Bacteroidia; order Bacteroidales; family Muribaculaceae; genus Duncaniella. Next base: position 49,544 of record CANCXM010000013.1, on the reverse strand, counting down.
GATCACGAATAATCTGACGCGGATTGAAATCCTCTTTATCCTTGCGCTTCAACTCAGCTGAAACCCCGGCCTTATCACGGCTGGCCAACAGTCTGTCGTAGAAGAAAGTGTTGATTTGTCGCTGCAACTGCCTGACACTCCACTGACCTTTTACCGCTTCTGAGATGTAGAATTCACGGGCATCGGGATTACGCACTCTCATAATCAATCGGTAATGAGACCAACTTAATTGGCTACACAGTGTGTCGCATTTTGGGAATATGAGATAAAACTGTCTCATATTCTTCAGATTAGACGCATCAAATCCTTTACCAAATTCAGTGGTGAGTTCCTTTGAGATACGCTTGATTAGGCCATCGCCATATTCTGCCCGACTATCGCCACCCTGAGCCTCCACTATGAGCCTGCCCACATTCCAGTAGGCCTGGACCATAAGTGAATTAACTGTCTGCATGGCGCGGTTGCGCGCCGAATCAATCACATGTCGGATTTCCTTAAGCAAATTGCTTTCACCGACGGGGAGAGAGATGTTCTTTTCCATGATATTAAACTGTTAACATTCTTAGTGATGCCTGATAAAATCCCAAAGAGCCTCACCTCCACAAAGATACTGATTATAATCCTAATTTCCATAACTCCACTCCGTTTTTTTCATCATAAGCATTGGATTATCACTCATTTATTTAGTAATTTTGCAGCCGTCAAAAAAAATTCAAGTTCGCAATGGATAATAATGCAGATTTTCTTGTAAAATTCAACAGCCCTCGTCTCGGCTACGGCAATGTAGTGCTTCAGAACCCCTCTTTTACCACAATCCCTGCAGGAGTAAGCATCATCCTCGGCCCCAACGGTTCAGGTAAGTCTACCCTCGGTCTGGTCATCGAAAAAGGCCGTTATGCCTACGGCAACCGCCTCGAATTCTCCCGTCCAGACATGAAGGTCAAAATGCTTGCCTTTACCGACATCCATGCCCTTACCGGAATTGAAGTGACACGCTACGACCAGCGGCTTGAAGCGACAGTTAACGACCTCGTCCCGACAGTCGGAGAAATCCTTGGCGAAAAAGCGTCTACCCAACAATGGAAAGAACTATGCGACACTTTCTCGCTCCACGATGTCGTTGACAAACGCGTCAACTATCTTTCAAGCGGAGAGCTGCGCAAATTGCTTATCATAAACGCACTCATCGACACTCCCGACATCCTTATCCTTGACAACCCCTATATCGGGCTCGACGCTCAATCACGCGCAGAGCTCGACAACGCAATCAGCGGTATTGCCGGGAGTGGAACCGGAATCATCATGCTCCTATGCGATGCCATCGACATTCCGGCCTATACCACTGCCATCATTACCCTCGACAACCATACCCTCTCCCGGCCCATCATAAATCCGGAGGAAATCGCCAATCTGCGGGAAAACGCTGTGACCTCATCACCCGACATCTCCGAAGCCGACCTCCCGGCCCCATCTTCTTCCTGCACTGACTTCGATGTTGCATTCGCAATCGAGGATGGTCATGTCCGCTACGGAAACCGCTCAATCCTCGAAGGTCTCGACTGGACCGTCCGTTCCGGTGAACGCTGGGCCTTGACCGGTCCCAACGGCTCCGGCAAATCGCTCCTCCTCAGTCTTGTCTGTGCCGACAATCCACAGGCCTACGCCAATCGCATCACCCTCTTCGACCGCCGTCGAGGTTCAGGCGAAAGCATCTGGGAAATCAAAGACCGCATCGGCTATGTGTGCCCCGAAATGCAGCTCTACTTCAGCTCATCACTCCCGGTCGAGGAGATAGTCGTCGGCGGTAAGCGCAACTCACTCTCCCAATTCCGGAAGGCCACACCCGACGAACTCGACGAAGCCCGCACCTGGCTCCGTCTGCTCGACATCAGCCATCTCGCCGACCGGAAATTCTCAGAACTCTCATCCGGAGAGCAGCGACTCGTCCTCCTCGCCCGCACCTTCATCAAACAGGCACCATTAATGATTCTTGACGAACCCCTCCATGGCCTCGATGCCGAACGAAAAGAAAGAGTGCGCCGCCTCATTGACCTCCTTATCACCCGCAACCGCTCCACACTCATCTTCGTCACCCATTACACCCGCGAAATCCCCGAGACAGTCACCCTCACCAAAACCCTCACCAAACTTTGAGAGAAGCATTGCTATCCACAACTGAATAAACATCCGTGTTCATCCTACAGACATCCACTAAGCAAACATATCCTGCCGATTAATTGTTTGCAAATAAGGAAACTTATCCTTATCTTTGCAGGAACAAGACTCCCGGATAATGGACAAACCTATTTTCAGATTCATCGCCTTGCAGGAAGCAGGGGATTTCATCAACTCGCTCCCTGTGGCAGCACAACGAAAAATCTTTTATACCATCGACAAAGTCGCCGGTGGCATAAAGGATGTCACTCTATTTAAGAAATTAGATGGAACCAACATCTGGGAATTCCGTATCATCTATCAAAGTTTATGCTATCGTCTTTTTGCCTTTTTGGACAGAGAGGAAGAAACATTCGTGATTGCTACACACGGAATAATAAAGAAATCTCAGAAAACGCCCTCCAAAGAAATTAAAAAAGCAGAAGCAATACGCATCAACTATCTAAAAGACAAAAATAGGTAATCTATGGCAATGAAATATTACACTCTCGAAGAACTGAAAGACAGAAATCTCGGTAAAATCGGAACTCCCTACAGGGATGCTTATGAAGCCGAAGTTCAGGAAGAGATTCGCGCCTATCACATCGGAGAGGCAATCCGCAAGGCTCGTCTGGAACGCTCTCTGACCCAGGAACAGTTGGGTGAAATGATGGGCGTGAAGAAAGCCCGCATATCGAAAATCGAAAACGGCCACAACATAACCATCTCCACCATGGCGCGCGCATTCAGCGCAATGGGCATCACTGCCACTCTCAATCTCGGAGGCGTACAGGTGGCACTTTAACAGGATTTTTACGCCCAAATGTGCTTGGGAATCATAGTTTTTGCGTATCTTTGCACTCTTGAAAACCGCACTGCGAAATTTTGGAAAATTAATCATACAATTTCTATAACATCATGGCAAAGAAAGCATTGTTAATGATTCTCGACGGATGGGGAATCGGCAATCACTCAAAGAGCGACGCTATTTCCTCAACCCCCACCCCCTACTGGGACTATCTCGTAAAAACCTATCCCCACAGCCAGCTTCAGGCATCAGGCGAGAATGTCGGTCTCCCCGACGGCCAGATGGGCAACTCTGAAGTAGGTCACCTCAATATCGGCGCAGGCCGCGTGCTCTATCAGGACCTCGTGAAAATCAACAAGGCCTGTCAGGACGGTTCAATCCTCGAAAACCCTGAAATCGTCAACGCATTCACTTACGCCCGCGACAACGGCAAGGCCATCCACTTCATGGGCCTTACAAGCGACGGTGGCGTACACTCATCGCTTGACCACCTCTATGCACTCTGCGACATAGCAAAGCACTACGGTCTTGAGAAGGTCTATATCCACTGCTTCATGGATGGCCGTGATACAGACCCCCGCAGCGGAAAAGGCTTCATCGAGGCTCTCGAAAACCACTGCGCAAAGTCGGCAGGCAAAATCGCATCAATCATCGGCCGTTACTACGCTATGGACCGCGACAAACGCTGGGAGCGTGTGAAGGTCGCCTACGATCTTCTTGTCAAAGGTGAAGGCAAACAAGCCACCGACATGGTTGCTGCCGTACAGGAAAGCTACAACGAGGATGTGACCGACGAATTCATCAAGCCCATCAACAACTCGACCGTCGACGGAACCATCAAAGAAGGCGACGCCGTCATCTTCTTCAACTACCGCAACGACCGCGCCAAGGAGCTCACCGTAGCCCTCACACAGCACGATATTCCCGAGGCTGACATGAAGGTTATCCCCGGTCTCCAGTACTACTGCATGACCCCCTACGACGCATCGTTCACCGGCGTCCACATCCTCTTCCCGAAGGAAAACGTCGAGAACACACTCGGCGAATACCTTTCAAGCCTCGACAAGAAGCAACTCCACATAGCCGAGACCGAGAAGTATGCACATGTGACATTCTTCTTCAACGGTGGACGCGAAGAGCCCTACGAAGGTGAGGAGCGTATCCTCGTCGCTTCACCCAAGGTCGCAACCTACGACCTCAAGCCTGAAATGAGCGCCTACGAGGTGAAAGACAAACTCGTCGAAGCCATCAAGGAAGAAAAATATGACTTCATCGTTGTCAACTACGCAAACGGCGACATGGTGGGCCACACCGGAGTCTACGAAGCCATCTGCAAGGCTGTCAAAGCTGTTGACGAATGTGTGAAAGACACAGTTGAGGCTGCCAAAGAAGCCGGCTACGAAGTCATCATCATCGCTGACCACGGCAATGCCGACAACGCAATCAACGCCGACGGAACACCCAACACAGCCCACTCGCTCAACCCCGTCCCCTGCATCTACGTCACCGAGCGCACCGATGCTAAAGTCGAGGACGGTAAGCTTGCCGATGTTGCGCCTACCATGCTCAAAATCATGGGACTTCCCCAGCCCAAGGAGATGACCGGCCACGCTCTTATCAACTGATGGAATCAATCAAACAACTCTATAAAATAGGCCACGGCCCGTCGAGTTCCCACACAATGGGACCTCTGAAAGCCGCCCAGGAGTTTGGCTCCCGCCACCGGGACGCCGCATCATTTACTGTGACCCTTTACGGTGCTCTCGCGGGCACCGGAAAGGGTCACATGACTGATGTGGCTATTCTTGGCGAACTGACTCCTATAGCCCCGACTGAAATCATCTGGCAACCCGACATATTCCTACCCTTCCACCCCAACGGCATGACATTCCGCGCGTTTGACGCCGAGGGGAAGGAGCTTGAAGCCTCGACAGTCTATTCGATAGGCGGAGGCGACATTGTCCATGAAGGGGAAGAACGTCCGGTGGTGAAAGATGTCTACGCGATGGAGAAAATCGCCGACATACTCGATTGGACCAAACAGACAGGCAAAAGCTTTTGGGAATATGTCAATGACTGCGAGGACAGCGATGTGTGGGACTATCTCGCCGAAGTGTGGCGAGTGATGAAAGAGGCCGTCGAGCGCGGCATCGAAGCCGAAGGAGTCCTTCCCGGAGGTCTTGGAGTCCGGAGAAAGGCCATCAGCTACTATCTCCATGCCGCCGGGCACAACGACAGCCTCCGCAGCCGCGGACTCGTCTATGCCTACGCTCTCGCTGTCAGTGAGGAGAACGCATCGGGCGGAAAAATCGTCACCGCCCCCACATGTGGCTCATGCGGAGTCCTCCCCGCCGTCCTCTACCATCTCTCGACCTCCAAGGGATTCAGCGACAAGCGCATCCTGCGTGCACTCGCCACGGCCGGACTTTTCGGCAGTGTGGTCAAGCACAATGCATCGGTTTCCGGAGCCGAAGTCGGCTGTCAGGGCGAAGTCGGTGTAGCATGTGCGATGGCAGCCGCTGCTGCAAGCCAGCTCTTCGGAGGAACGCCTGCCCAGATTGAATACTCAGCCGAGATGGGCCTCGAACACCACCTCGGACTTACCTGCGACCCCGTCTGCGGACTCGTGCAGATTCCATGCATCGAGCGTAACGCCTACGCAGCCGCCCGCGCGCTCGACAGCAACCTCTACGCATCGTTCTCCGATGGCCGTCACTCAGTCACTTTCGACCGAATTGTTGAAGTGATGAAACAGACAGGCCACGACCTCCCGTCAATCTACAAGGAAACCGCACAAGGTGGACTTGCAGCCATAAAATGACACTTAAATCACCTACGACCACCTCTCTCCAACCCCATTAAACTCCAGCTTCTCACATTTCAACTGCCATGACACGAAAGTATGACTATCTTGTAATCGGCTCTGGCATAGCCGGCATGAGCTTTGCCCTGAAAGTTGCTTCAAAGGGGCGCGTGGCGCTCATTTGCAAGACCACACTTGACGAAGCTAACACAGCTCTTGCCCAGGGCGGCGTGGCCTCTGTCACAAACCTTGAAGTCGACGACTTCGAGAAACACATCAACGACACCATGATTGCCGGCGACTGGCTCAGCGACCCCGAAGCGGTCCGCAAGGTGGTTACCGAAGCTCCCGAACAGATCCGGGAACTGATCAACTGGGGTGTCGAGTTCGACAAGAAGGCCGACGGATCGTTCGACCTCCATCGTGAGGGCGGACATTCGGAATTCCGCATCCTGCACCATGCCGACAACACCGGCTTTGAAATCCAGGAGTCGCTCATTGAGGCCGTGAAAGCCAACGAGAACATTGATATTTTCGAGCATCACTTCGCTATCGAAATCATAACCCAGCACCATCTGGGTAAGATTGTCACCCGCCGCACCCAGGACATCACCTGCTACGGTGCCTACGTTCTTGACACCGATACCGGCGAAGTTGACACCTTCCTCTCACGCATCACACTCATAGCCACCGGCGGTGTCGGCGCCGTCTACCAGACCACTACCAATCCCCTCGTGGCCACCGGCGACGGTATTGCTATGGTCTACCGCGCTAAGGGAACCGTCAAGGACATGGAATTCATCCAGTTCCATCCCACTGCCCTCTACCATCCCGGCGACCGCCCTAACTTCCTCATCACAGAGGCAATGAGAGGCTACGGCGCAGTGCTCCGCAACCTCAAAGGCGAGGAATTCATGCACAAGTATGACCCGCGTCTCTCACTTGCACCCCGCGACATCGTGGCGCGCGCCATCGACTCGGAAATGAAACTCACCGGCGATGACCACGTCTATCTCGACGTGACCCACAAGGACCCCGAAGAGACAAAGAAGCACTTCCCCAACATCTACGCCAAGTGCCTGTCGCTCGGAATCGACATCACCAAAGATTACATTCCCGTCGCTCCCGCCGCCCACTACCTCTGTGGAGGCATCAAGGTCGATGGCAATGCCGAATCGTCCATCAAGCGTCTATATGCTGTCGGTGAATGTTCATGCACAGGTCTCCACGGAGGCAACCGTCTTGCATCAAACTCGCTCATCGAAGCTGTTGTCTATGCGGACGCTGCCGCACGCCACGCCACAGCCAATGCCTCACACTATGATTTCCGCACCGACGTGCCCGAATGGAACGACGAAGGGACGCGCCACACAGAGGAAATGGTACTCATCACCCAGAGCATCAAAGAGGTCAACCAGATCATGGGTACCTACGTCGGCATCGTGCGCTCCAACCTTCGCCTCGACCGCGCATGGAACCGCCTCGACATCCTCTATGAGGAGACCGAAAAACTCTTCAAGCAGTCGAAAGCGTCGCGTGAGATATGCGAGTTGCGCAACATCATCAACGTTGGCTACCTTATCATGCGCCAGGCCAAGGAGCGCAAGGAATCGCGCGGTCTGCACTATACGGTCGACTATCCTCCGGTGCCCCACGGTCCGGCCAAAGACTGACATGACAGGCAGTCCGATACAATAAAAACATCGTTTCGTGTGTTATAATAATGTATGACACAATTCAATAGATTTCTCCTATCGCTAATCATGACGGCTCTGTGTGCGCTCAGCGCATATAGCAGTCCCGTCATGTCTGCCGATAACAACGATGATGATACCTCTAACATAAAAGTAGGCTCCGGACGCGTCAAACCGCTTCAGGGCTACTATTTCTTTGACGATGAGAACGGCGACAACACTCTCATGCTTGTGCTCGCCGACGTGACCGTTTATCCTCCCCTGAAGTTCAAGAATAAGAAAGAGGAGGAATTCTACTGGAAGACGGTGCGCGATGTGAAGAAGACCCTCCCATACGCAAAGCTCATCTGCGAGACTCTGATTGAGACCTACGAATATATCGAAACATTCCCCACCCAGCAGGAACGCGAGGAACACCTGAAAAAGATGGAAGGAGCTGTGTTTGAACAATACAAGCCTGTGCTTAAGAAATTCACCAAATCGCAAGCTCAGATGCTTATCAAGCTCATCAACCGCGAGACCAACCAATCGAGCTACAATATCCTCAAAGCCTTCCTCGGCTCATTCCGCGCAAGCTTCTGGCAGACCTTCGGCCGCATCTTCGGTGTGAACCTCAAGACCGGCTACAAACCGGACACCGACCGCAAGGATGCGATAGTCGAACGCGTCGCCACAATGGTCGAACTCGGACAACTGTAACCTTCGGTTAAGTAATAAGTATAAAGGATTAAGGATAAAGTATTAAGGATTAAGTATCAAGGATAAAGTACTAAAGATAACGTACTAAAGATTATATCCAATTAGTGGTGCCCTGTCGGACACCACTTTTTTCGTAATCCCCGACACTGTCGCTGCCCTCGGGGTCGAGGGACCTCAAGGCTCCCAATCAGGGGGTGTCCGACAGGACATCAACCATCCGGAGAAGCTATTTGCACACCATAGCTGACGAGCATCTATCATCTATAGTGGATTGGGACCGCTAATCAACCATCCGGAGAATCCATCCATGTACTGTAGCCGATACTGCGTCAATAGTGGTTCTTGACGGTAACTATGCTTTCTGGAAAAGGTTTGAGACGGCGAGTTTGAAATCGTTGAACATGGCCGTGACCGGGGTGAGGATGGGTTTGAAGGGGCGCACTGTCTTCGGTGTAAATACCCTGAGACCGTTGTGATGACAGCGAATGTCGAGATGGTCGGTCATTTCGAGCGGTTCGCCATCGAGATGCGACGGGCCACGGCGCTCACGCTCAATGATGATATTATCCGTGCGGAATGTATGGATGAGCATATTTCGCTCAATCAGGCCGGTCAGCATATCGACTCCCACCAGAGCTGTAGACAGTGTATTACCCGCATGAATGATGGTCACGTCAAGCAGACCATCATTGATAGCCGCACTCGGAGCTATATAAGCATTGTTGCCATACTGAGAGGCATTGCACACGGCAACAAGAAAAGCCTTCTCGGTCAACTTCTTGCCGTTGGCACTGATGGTGTAGTATTCCGGTTCGTAGTTGGCGTATGTCTCGAACGTGCTTTGGATATAAGTTAATTTACCTCTGGTTTTCTTTCGCGCGAAAGCAGCACTCACTGCTGCATCGAAGCCGACGCCGAAGGTACAGAAAAATTTACTGTCGTTAACCGTACCGTAGTCTATATCCTCGGGGTGATTTTCAAGAATCACTTTCAGTCCCTCGCGGATGTCGATAGGAATGCCGAGATGGCGGGCAAGCCCATTGCCGGAACCACACGGGAGTATGCCAAGCACCACTCCTGTGCCACACAGTGCGGCAGCGGTCTCATTGATTGTGCCGTCGCCACCGGCAGCGAGAACCACGTCGCAACCTTTTTCTATGGCTGAGAGGGCAAGCCTCGTGGCATCGCCGTGACCTTTTGTATATACAACTTCAAGCTCCCAGCCAAGAGGGCTGAGTGCGTCAGCGACCATGCGGTCAAGTCCGGCTTTGTTGCGGGTGCCGGAGATGGGATTGATGATCAGACGTACTTTCATTTACAATAACGGGGGCATCAAATTGTTATGCGTCGCGTAGTAGTCCCTATTTTCAGTATGTAGATTCCTTTTGCACTCATCTGAAGGCGGTGGGTACCTGCAGGAAGGGTCTCCTGCGAGATAAGCTGACCGAGTATCGTGAACACCTTTATGCTGACCTGATGCTGGGAGCTGACATAAATCGCTCCTTCCCTCACAGCCACCTCGGTCCGGTCGGAATCACTGCGTTGCTCGGTGAATATGCGTCCGGGCGCATCGACAGCCTCCCAGCGCGGAGCCGCTCCTGACAGGAGCAGTGCTGAAAGGACAAACAACGCTATGACAACGAATTGACGCATAGGCCGGAGATTAATTTCTGCAAAAGTACTAAAAATTTCTTCCAATTACAAAACATTGACACGAAACCGGACTTCAGATTTTACAGAAAACAGCAATAAAAAACCGCCTTCACTTGGTCAACCGTTGGGATGTGAAGGCGGAAAGTGTGTGTGTTTATAGTCTAAGATAAAGTTTGTTTCAGGAAAGGGTATTCGGGAAATTCCTGAATTGGTGTGTATTGTTGATTGTAAATACTATAGTGTGTCAATGGAATCAATACATCGGATCAAACGGCTTCGTCTTGAAGAGTTTCGAAGTCACATCACCGACATAGTCCGAACTTTTGGATGTGTCGAGTTTCATGACCGGTGCTCCGGGACGGAAATCACATTTGTTGAGGTCGACATAGTAGATGCCGGGATTGGTCACCACATCGAAATAGTAGCGGAGATCGCGGATGTTGGCAAACGAGCGCCACTGGGTGGAACTTACGTTACCCTCTCCCTCGACGGTGTAGGTATAAGGTACCGACACATTGAAGAGTATCGAACGGATAATTGACAATCCGAGATCGGCATCACCGGTCTTCTCGACATTATGGTCAAAGAAGTAGCCACGCACAAAACGGTCAGGACTGGAAACAGTGCCGGGCAGTGTGTGTGTACCACCCTTTTTCACCCAATAGTCGTTGATGGCATTCATCTGCGGGAAAGTCGGGTCGTTGGTAAGCACGGGAATATCCTGTCCTTCATAAATCTTGATATTGCCGTGGTCAAACTCCACCATTGCTGACCGACCCTGACTGTCAGTGATACCCCAGTGAAGGGTCGATACGGTACCGCCATCAAATGTCGCACCGGAAATGTTGAAGTTATGCTCCCTCAGGAGTGCTACTGCCTCAGGAGTGGTAGCACAGAGGTCAAGGAGCCATGCGGGAAATACTGCAAGCGACATTGGTGGACGCTGCATGGTTGAATCGTTGACATATACTGTCCCTTTGCAAAAGAGTCCGTTGACAACAAGACCCTTTTCATTCATGCCTTCCGTGACGCCGCCGTCATAGCCGACAGCGTAAATGGCACCATATTTCGATGTCCATTCAACGGAGCCGGGAAGGGTGTTGCCTACCTTATGCATTCCGCGGGGATAGACATAAAGATTTGTTGGGATGGGTGTTTTCCAATCAAGTGAGCGCCCGACGATGCGCAGGCTGTCATTTCCGACGTAAAGTATACGCGAACATGCTTCGGCTGTATTCTGAAAACCTGCTAAAGCTACGAGTGACATAGCCGCAGCTATAAGTTTTGACTTCATGAGAGTTGAAATTGAGAGGTGTTGATGGTGTTGTTTTGCTTTTGAGTAATTAACACCTCCCGGCCCAAGTATGTTCGGACAAATCCGGTAAAAAAGTGTATGAATAGCGGATTAGGTCAATGGAAAGGCACAAAAAGCCAGAAGGTCAGAAGAAACAAAAGTGTTTTTACCTATAATAATCGCAAATACTGACGATTATAAACTTTTGTATATTCTGACCTTCTGGCTTTTTGTGCCTTTCCATCAATCCGGATCTATATCCGGAATCCTCTGAATGAATCTCAGAATTTCGAGGCGAAGTAGTGGTCGAGGATGTCGCGGGCGGCTGTGAACGACGACTGCTGATTGTTCAGCACCCTCACCTCACGCTCGGCGAGCATCCGCTCGATTTCAGGATTGTTGTAGAAATGGGCGCGAAGCTGTTCGTCAATTGTCTCATACATCCAGTAGCGGGCCTGTTCGCTGCGTTTGCGTTCGAAATAGCCATTTGCGTCCACAAAGGCGAAATAGCGGTCAATCATGTCCCACACTTCCGGAATGCCAAGCTCGAAGTAGCCTGAGTAGGTCAGCACTTCCGGACTCCAGCCCGAAGCTGTCGGCGGGAAGAGGTGGAGCGCACTTCGGAATTGGGCCTGGGCCAACTGCGCGCGCTGAATATTGTCGCCGTCGGCCTTGTTGATGACAATGCCGTCGGCCATTTCCATGATTCCGCGCTTGATGCCCTGGAGTTCATCACCTGTACCGGCAAGTTGGATGAGCAGGAAGAAGTCGACCATCGAGTGGACTGCGGTCTCGCTCTGCCCGACTCCCACGGTCTCGACGAAAATATTGTTGAATCCGGCTGCTTCACAGAGGACTATTGTCTCGCGGGTCTTGCGGGCCACACCACCAAGTGAACCTGCCGATGGACTGGGGCGGATGAAAGCGTCGGGGTGGACTGAGAGCTTCTCCATTCGGGTCTTGTCGCCGAGGATACTCCCCTTGGTGCGTTCGCTCGAAGGGTCGATTGCAAGCACGGCGAGTTTGCCGCCATTGCGGAGCACATGAAGACCGAACACGTCAATCGACGTGCTCTTACCCGCTCCGGGGACACCGGTTATGCCTATCCTTCGTGATTTTCCTGAATATGGAAGGCACTTTTCAATCACCTCCTGCGCGATGGCCTGATGCTCGGGAGAAAGGCTCTCTACAAGAGTGACGGCACGGGCGAGAGTGGTGATGTCGCCTTTCAGAATTCCCTCTACAAGTTCTCCCGCGTTGGGAAGCACGCGCCGACGGCGCGGACGGAGATATGGGTTGACAACCGGAGGCTGGTTGACACCTTTATTGACGGTCAGACCGCCGAACTGTTCATCGTTTTCAATATGTTCCATGGGGTTAAGGCTGTTTGGGTTGATGGGATGGATATGATGACTGCGGTCACTTGACCTCCGCCACCACGCGCACCATTGTCGAGGGGTGGTCAGGGTCATTGGCCACGATATTGATTCGTGCGTTGAGGAGCTTGCTGTCGCCAAGAAGGGCCGGATTCACCGTCACTTCGGCCTTCGCGCTCTTGCCCGGCTTGATTTCCATGGTCTTGAGCTTGACACTAACGGCCTTGTCCGGACAACTGATACGGCGGATGATGAGAGGACTCTTGCCCTTGTTGGCGATGGTAAACGAGCGGGTAATCGGCGCAGAACCGCGCTGTATCTGTTTGAGGTCAAGGGCAGTGACATCCGCATCGAGGCGTGGCGCCTCTTCCCGTTGCTTTTGTGTGAGCGCCGAGAAATCCTCACCGATGATAGCCACTGTCTCCACCGTCACCTTTTCGGGCGATGCTGCAGATGGCGCGACAGTCATTGAGTCGGTCACCACTCCCCAATCGTCAATTTTATCGGCATTGAGGATGGTCGAGATGACGAAGCGGTCGCCGGGTGGCACGACAGTCGGCTCAACAAGCACCTTTATATAAGGAGGCAGATTGCCAACCACCGGCCGTAGAGTATCGGCCGATGCATTGTAGCCTTCAAGGAACTGTCCGGCCGTGTGGCCTTTAAGCACCTCGCCGTAGGCGATTATCTTCGAACGCAGTTTCATCGGGCCGAGCGACACCGGAAAACGCGATTTTAGGGTATTGGACGTTCCGATTACGGTGCCCTGTATGGTCAGTTGCGAACGTTTGGGAGCGCAATCAAGATCAACATTGACATATTTTCCGAATCTGCCGGGACGGCCCGACGGGTCAAAGCCGACACGGATGACGGCAGTATCACCCGGAGCAATCGGTGCTTTGGAGTATTCCGGACGGGTGCATCCGCAGTTGGCGCGCGCACCGATGATGGCTATCGGCTCATCGCCAACATTGACAAGGCGGAAATCACAATAGACAGTCCCGAGACTCTCGTCGAAAGCCCCGAAATCATGTTTCTGCTCAAGCCAAACGCCCTGCCCCTTGGCATAGACCGTGAGGGCGGAGCCGAGAAGAGCCGCCAATGTCAGAAATTTTGAAATTCTCATGATGCAGATGGTTGAAAGTGAGCTTTTGAGTCGCGGACGAGGGTCAGGGAACTATGACACCATTGAATGTAAGGGTCTTGCGGCCTGCTCCTGCATTGGTCTTCACCTTCACCGAACGGTTGAACTCTCCCGAGCGGCCTTTGGGCTGGAATGTAATCTTAATCTCACCCTTCTTTCCGGGAGCAATCGGAGCTTTCGGGAAATCCGGCTTTGTGCATCCGCAACCGCCGTTGGTGACGGTGATGATTGTCAGCGGCTCGTCGCCGGTATTGGTGAAATCATAGACTGCGGTCACCATACCGCCATCGGCCTTGATGGTGCCGAAATCGTGGGATGTTGAATCGAAGGTTATCTGTGCCTTGCCTTTAGCGGCCATCGAGCCGAAACCGGCGATGGCGAGGAGCATCATTATGATGAGCTTTTTCATATTGGGAGTTGTGAGTTTTGAGTTTTTAAGTTTTGAGTTTTTAAGTTTTGAGTTGTCAGTTGTGGGTTACAGCGTGGAAGTCTGAGGTCGGGAGTTGGCTGTTTAAGGCTGTCTGTTTTGAGTTTGGGGCCTCAAAGAGTCCGCAACTGTTGCAAAATTAAACAAAATCGCTGAGATTTATCCTCGTGATTTTCCAATTTATAAACATTTTCACAATAGGGAATGTTTTATTAACAAGACTTCAACCTTGGCACTCACTTTTCAACCTGACGATTATGAGAATAAGAAAATCCAAATTCCCTCTCCTGAGCCTCATCATGGCATTCGTATTACCGCTGCTGGTCAGCGGCTGTGGTTCCATGCGCAGCCATTGGGGCGTTGAAGGTGACCTCCCCTTCGGCGACAGTCACTATTACTATGAGCAGGACCATCACCATAAGGAACATAAGAAGCACAAAAAACATAAAAAGCACAAGAAATACAAGAAGCATCATCATGATGACGACGATTATTTCTATAACAGTGATGACTGCAGCATCTCCCCCTACAACGAATCCACCGACGTTCCTCTCTGAAACCGTCCTCAAACATCATTCCATAAACTGACCCATATCATCAATCTACGCGATTTCCAAGGATTTTAAGTATAAAAGACATAAGACTTGTAAAAACACAAATCAAAACCGGCCGGAAAATCAGGGCGTTCCTGATTTTCCGGCCGGTTTTGATTTTATAACGTTAATGGGACGACTTACTTGTGGTCCATTGTGGCGGCATCGAGGCCGGCAACGGCGATGAGGTTGATGATGTCGCGGACTTCGGCATCAACATTGATGAAGTGGATAGGCTTCTTCAGACCCATCTGGATCGGGCCGATCGACTCACCGACACCCATTTCGAGCATGATGCGATAGGCGGCGTTTGCGGCGCTGAGGTTGGGGAACACGAGGGTGTTGACCTCTTTGCCGTAAAGGCGGGTGAAGGGATAGACCTTGTCGCGGACGGGCTTGTTGAGGGCATAGTTGACCTGCATTTCGCCATCCACAACCATTTCGGGATAATCCTTGTGGAGACGGCTGACAACATTGTGGACAATCGAAGGCTCTTCCTCCTTGTTCGAGCCGAAGTTCGAGTACGACACGAGGGCCATGACCGGCTCATGGGCAAAGAACTTGACCGAATCGTTGGCAAGGCGGGCGATGTCGAGGAGCGCGTCCTCGTCCATGTCACCGTTGACCATTGTGTCGGCGAGGAAGTAGGTTCCCTTTGTGGTCTCAAGGACATGCATTGCTGCGAAATGATTGAAGCCCTTGCGCATACCGATGACCTCGCGGGCAATATCGGCGGCAGTATTGTTGGCTGCACGGGTTCCGGCGATGAAAGCATCGGCATCGCCTGTCTCTACCATCATCATGCCGAAGTAGTTGCGGTCAAACATCTTGTCGAGCGCGCTCTCGAAGTTCTCACCCTGACGCTGACGCTTGGTGGAGAGCATGGCTGCATAGCGTTCGCGGCGGGGTGCCTCGCGGTCGTGACGGAGGTTGACAATCTCGATACCCTCGATGTTGAGGCCGAGGCGCTGGGCGCGCTTCTCGATCATCTCCTCGTTGCCGAGCAGAACAGGAACGCAGAGACCGTCGGCCGCTGCGATAGCTGCCGCACGGAGCATATTGTCGGTGTTGGCTTCGCCGAACACGACGCGCTTCGGGTTGGTACGGGCTGCTTCATTGATGCGGCGGGTGAACTTGCGGTCATTGCCCTTGAGCTGACGGAGTTTCTCGTCGTAGGCATCCCAGTCGGTGATGGGACGGCGGGCCACTCCGCTGTCCATCGCACCCTTGGCCACTGCAGGCGACACCGAGGTGAGCAGACGGGGGTCGAAGGGTGTGGGGATGATGTAGTCACGTCCAAACTTGATGTCCGAGCGGTTGTAGGCGGCGCTTACAACCGGAGGAACCGGCTTCTTGGCAAGCTCAGCGATGGCGCGGACAGCATATATCTTCATTGTCTCGTTGATTTCCGATGCACCGCAGTCGAGCGCGCCACGGAAGATGTAGGGGAAACCGAGCACATTGTTAATCTGGTTGGGATAGTCCGAACGGCCTGTACCCATGATGATGTCGGGGCGGGCGGCAATAGCCTTCTCGTATGCGATTTCGGGGTCAGGGTTGGCGAGGGCGAAGACGATGGGTTTCGGAGCCATGCTCTTGACCATCTCGGGAGTCACCACATCCTTGACCGAAAGACCGAGGAACACGTCGGCATCCTTCATGGCTTCAGCAAGTGTCGTGATAGGGCGCGAGGTGGCGAACTGAGCCTTCTGGGGATTGAGGTCTGTACGGCTTGTCGAGATAACTCCCTTGCTGTCACACATCACGACGTTCTCCTTCTTCACACCGAGGGCACAATAGAGCTTCGTACATGAAACGGCTGCAGCACCGGCACCGTTGACGACGAGGCGCACATCCTCGATTTTCTTACCCTGGATTTCAACCGCATTGAGCATCGCGGCTGCAGAGATGATGGCTGTTCCGTGCTGGTCATCGTGCATCACGGGAATATTCATTTCAGCCTTCAGACGCTCCTCGATTTTGAAACATTCAGGAGCCTTGATGTCCTCAAGGTTGATGCCACCGAATGTCGGGCCGAGAGCCTTGACAATTTCGATGAACTTATCGGGGTCGGTCTCGTCGACTTCGATGTCGAAGCAGTCAAGACCTGCGAAAATCTTGAAAAGCAGACCCTTGCCTTCCATCACGGGCTTGCCGGCGAGAGCCCCGATGTTGCCGAGACCGAGGACGGCTGTACCGTTGGAGATTACAGCCACGAGGTTGCCCTTGTCGGTGTATTTATAGACATCGTCGGGATTGTCCTTGATTTCAAGACAGGGATATGCCACGCCGGGAGAATATGCGAGAGCGAGGTCGGCCTGAGTGGCATAGGGTTTGGTGGGAATTACTTCAATTTTTCCGGGGCGCGGATAGCGGTGATAGTCCAGCGCCATTTCTTTTGTAACTTTTGCCATATCTTAGAGGATGTTTCTTTTTTCCAATGTCGGACTGCGGATTGACAGCAAATCATGCGCAGATGACAATTTTATAATAATATAGGTGCAAAGTTAACAAAAATCCATCATATACGGCTCAAAACCATCAAAATTTTACCTCAACACCCCCTTTTGGTTGATGTTCCTCACTTTTAACATGTAAAAGGCTGAAAGTTTAACGGTTAAAAATAGTGACGTAATCAAAATTTTCACTACATTTACAGCGTGAAAGTGTGCCATTCCGTCACTGACGGTCCGACACACCTGTTTTGTCTATAATAACTTCTCATTTTTCAACATCAAATTTTTCGCATGAAGAGGATACTCCTTTTACCGCTATTGGCGCTGCTGACAGCGCTTGGTGTGTCGGCCCAGTCCGATCCCCGCCAGCCTCTTGTGTTCGGAGTGGCTTTCTACAACCTTGAAAACCTCTTTGACACCATCAACAACAACGGCAAGTATGACCTGGAGTTCTCGCCGGGTGGTGCCCGTCAATGGAACAGTGAGAAATACTGGAGTAAAATCAACAATCTCGCTTACTGTATCTCAAAAATGGTCACCAAAAACACCCCGATGGGTCCTGCCATCATCGGAGTCTCCGAAATCGAGAACAAGGGTGTGCTCGACGACCTCGTGCGCGCCAAGGACATCCGCCAGTGGCGTCTGCAGGTTGTCCACCACGATTCCCCCGACCGCCGAGGCGTGGATGTCGGTCTCCTCTACAATCCCCGACTCTTCAAGGTACTCGATGTCACCAACCACACCCTCGTGATTCCCGGAAACCCTGATTTCCGCACCCGCGACCAGATGTGTGTCACCGGTATCCTCGGAGGCGACACCCTCAGCGTGATTGTCAACCACTGGCCCTCACGTCTGGGCGGACAGGAGCGTTCGAGCTACCTCCGCGAAGCCGCAGGCGAGCTCTCGAAACATATAGCCGACTCCCTCTGGGCCATCCGTCCCAACCAGGGCGTCATTGTCATGGGTGACCTCAACGACGACCCGCAGGACAAATCCTGTGCCGTTGCCCTCGGTGCTAAACGCGATCAGGACAAGGTCGAACCCCACGGCTTCTTCAACCCCTGGTGGCGTGTGCTCGACAAGGGTATCGGTACACTCGCCTATAAGAGCCAATGGAACCTCTTCGACCAGATTATCGTATCGGGAACCCTTCTGAAACACAACCACGGTCCGCTGCAATACAGCTCCTGCAAGGTCAACAACTTTGACTTCCTCTTCGACACCGAAGGACAGCGTCAGGGCTACCCGAAGCGCACATATTCCGGTGGAGCATGGCTCAACGGCTATTCCGACCACTTCCCGACAATCGTATTTCTTCACAAGGTAAGAAAGTAAGCCTCCGACGATGAAAACAGAAGACACCCCTACCCTCCCCGCTCCCGGGGAGCGCCCACCTTTCGTCATTACCGTAGGCCGTCAGTTCGGCAGTGGCGGACGTGTGCTCGCCAAGGCTCTCGCCGAAACTCTCGGAATCGCATATTATGACAAGGAACTCCTCGTCGAATCGGCAAAACACGCCGGCGTGAATCCTGATTTCTTTGAGAAAAAGGATGAACGCTTCCCGACCTTCCTCCAAGGTCTGTTCAGCTTCTCGATGGGTGTGACACCGATGTGTTACTACACCGGTGCATCCTCCATCAGCGACGACGGTCTCTACAAGAGCATCAGCGAATTCCTCCAGCACACCGCCAGAGAGAAATCCTTTGTGGTCGTCGGCCGAAGCTCCGACTACATCCTGCGCCATCATCCGAGATGTGTCAACATCTTCGTCCATGCACCGATGGAAGAATGTGTGAAACGCATCACCGGACGCAACGATGCCATAGACCCCGTCAAAGCCGAGGCGATGGCCCGGAAAACCAACAAATGGCGCGCTGACTACTACAATTTCTTCACCGACAAGACATGGGGCGATGCAAAAAGCTATGACCTTACCATCGACTCATCCCTGCTCCCTATGGAAGCTAACGTCGAACTCATCAAAACCTATCTCCGGCTGAGAGGGTTCATTGACTGAGCGGCCATTCCATTCATCTTTCATCAAGATACAAATCCTACAATCAAATACTTTTTTTCATAACAGAATCTATGAGACTAAAACTGTTTCTGCTACTGCTCATGGCGGCCGTGTTGCCATCATTTGCACAATCGACAGGCGTAGCCGGTACTGTGGTCGACTCCAACACCGGATCACCCGTGGCGGGTGCGAGTGTCATCCTCGACAACCAAGGTATCTATGTCACAACCGGTCCTGCCGGCGATTTCTCAATCTCCAACGCCCGTCCGGGAGCCGATGTGCTCGTCATTGTCGCATACGGCTACAATGACCTCTCGCTCGATGTCGACATAGTCAACGGCACCGTAAAAGATCTTGGCGACATCAAGATGCTCTCTTCAAACCTCAACAACACCTATTATGAAGAGCAGAACGACATGTTCTTCGACCAGGCCCTCCTTGAAGATGAGGAAGGCAACGCCCAGTCAATCGCAGCCCTCACAGGCGCAAGTGACGATGTCTACTACAATTCTGCAAGCTATAATTTCCAGCCCATGCGCTTCCGTGTGCGCGGCTATGACTCGAAATATAGCGAGACATACATCAACGGCATCAACTTCAATGACCTTGCCCGCGGACGCTTCAACTACTCGACCCTCGGTGGCATGAGCCGCGCCTTCCGCGACAAGACCTCATCGCTCGGACTCGGAGCAGCCAACTTCGGCTTCGGAAACATCGGCGGTGCGACCGACATCAACACCCGTGCAGCCCACTACGCACCCGGCTTCAACGGTTCGGTCGCCTATACCAACTCCAACTATATGCTCCGCGCAATGGCCCTGTACTCAACCGGCCTTCAGAAAAACGGCTGGGCCTTCACCGTGTCTGCCATCGGACGCTATGCCGACGAAGGTGTGATTGAAGGCACCTTCTACAACTCATTCGGCCTCTTCGCATCGCTTGAAAAGGTGTTCAACGAGCACCACTCACTCAACCTCACTGTCTGGGGTGCACCGACCCAGCGTGCAACCAACTCGGCCACATACGAGGAAGCCTACTCTCTCGCCGACAACAATCTCTACAACCCCAACTGGGGCTGGCAGGACGGCAAGAAGCGTTCTTCGAAAATCGTCGAGACCTTTGACCCCACAGCGGTCCTCAACTGGCTCTGGAATCCCAAGAAAGGAACAACCCTCAACACAGGTGCGGCATTCCGCGCTGTCCACTATTCGACATCGGCCCTCAACTGGTACAACGCAGCTGACCCCCGTCCGGACTACTACCGCTACCTCCCGAGCTACTTCAAAGCTTCCGGCAACACCGAAGCCGCCGAGCTCTACACAGACCTCTGGAAGCACGACGAGAATTTCCGCCAGATAAAGTGGGATAATCTCTATCAGGCCAACTACTACAACAATCTTTATGGCCGCGGAGGCAACCCCGACAACCACTCATCGAGCTACATACTTGAGAACCGCCACAGCAACCAGATAAACTTCATGCTCAACTCGGTCCTCAACCACCGCCTCAACGACTACATGACCCTTCAGGCCGGCGTATCGTTCAACTACACCCGCGCACACTACTTCAAGACCATCCGCGACCTCCTCGGCGGCGAATACTGGCTTGACGTAGACCAGTACAGCGAACGCGACTTCCCCGGTGACCCCTCGATGATGCAGAACAACCTCCTCGACCCCAACCGCAAGGTGGGCAAGGACGACACCTTTGGCTATGACTACTACATCAACGCCATCCACGGCAACGCATGGCTCCAGAACGTCATCGCCCTTCCACATTGGGACATCAACTACGGTCTGAAGATAGGCTATACACAGTTCTACCGCGACGGCAAGATGATGAATGGCCGCGCGCCCAAGAACTCTTATGGCAAAGGTGCCACCCACCGATTCGACACAGGCGCGCTCAAGGCCGGTGCCACCTATAAGATTGACGGACGCAACTTTATCACTGCCCATGCAGGCTATGAGACTGTCGCTCCCCTCTTCGAATATTCCTACATCTCACCCCGTATCAAGGACACCGCTATTTCCGACCTCAAACCCGAACGCATCCTTTCGGCCGACCTTTCATACGCATGGAACTACCGCCGTTTCCGTGGTGCCATCACCGGTTTCTGGACAGAGATGTATGACCAGACAGAACGTACATCCTACTACGACGACCAGTATTCGACATTCATGAACTATGTGCTCAAAGGTGTCCACACCCGCTACAAAGGTATCGAAATCGGTGCAGCCTTCAAGGTGACACCCTCCGTCACCGTAAGCGCAGCCGCCACCTTCGCACAGTATCAGTACAAGAACCGTCCGAAGGGCACCCGCTCCTACGAAAACGGTATGCGTCCCGACACCACACAGGTTGTATATCTGAAGAACTTCTATGTCGGCGGCACTCCGCAGACGGCTGTCAACGTCGGCATCGACTGGGCTGCTCCCAAATCATGGTTCTTCAACGTGAACGCATCATGGATGGGCGACACCTACGTCAACCTCTCACCGATCCACCACGAGGCTCTTCCCAACCTCTGGGAGAAATATCCTTCGATGGACGAACTCGAAGCCAAGATGGATGAACTCGCAACCCAGGACAAGCTCAACGATGCATTCGTGCTGAACGCCTCCATCGGCAAGCTCATCTATCTCAACCGCAAGATTTCGATGAACATCAACCTCAACGTCGACAACATCCTCAACAACAAGAAAATCCAGACCTACGGCTACCAGCAGGGACGTTTCGACTACTCGAACTACGATTCCACCAAGTATCCCAACAAGTATTTCTATGCGCAGGGCATCAAGGTTTACCTCAACGTGGGCATCCGCTTCTGATACTCTGACCAAAAATAACCCGAATACACATATATAATATATCAGAATCGCAATGAAACTATATAAATATGCATCATGCCTCGCGCTTGCAGCAATCTCAGCCGCGATGGTCAGCTGCGACAACGACTTTGACCGCCCGCCGGTGATTGTCCCCGAAGCCACCTACGAGGTGAACACCGCAATCTCAGAATTCAAGGAAATGTTCTGGGAAGTCACCCAGTCCAATTCGTCTTACAAGACCATTCCTGTCAACGAGGAGGGCGACAGCATCATCCTCGGTGGCCGCGTCATTTCATCGGACGAGGATGGCAACGTCTACCAGCACATCTATTTCCGCGATGAAACCGGCGCGCTCGACATCCGTGTCCACGGCTATGACCTCTACGAAAGCTATCCGATGGGACAGGAAGTGCGCATCAATGTCACCGGCCTCCTCGTCGGCAGCTACGGCAAGCAGATGCAGCTCGGTGTACTCTACAACAACGGTGTCGGAGGAATGGAACCCGAGGAATTCAAGGTGCGCGCCCAGCGCAACGGTCTCCCCTCGCTTACGGATGCCGAGCCCTACGCCGTGACCCTCACCGACCTCGCAGGCTGGACCAACGACAAGGCAAAACTCATCGCATGGCAATGCCAACTCGTCAAGATAGAGAATGTCAGCTTCGAAGGAGGAGGAACACTTCTCTGGACCGACAAACCGGGCGAGACCGGAACATCCACACGCTATCTCAAGGATGCTGCCGGCAATTCAATCGAGGTGCGCACAAGCAACAAATGCACCTTCTCGTCGGAAGTGCTTCCGAAAGGCACCGGAACCGCTGTTGCGATTCTCGGTTTCTACAACAACAAATGGCAGCTCACTTTCATGGATCCGCAGAGCGGCTGCATCGACGGTTTCGAGTTTGTCAGCACTCCCGAAACCCCGGAGAATCCCGACACCCCATCGACCGGAGAAATTATCTACTCAGCCCTCGCTGAAGATGCAGCTTCGGTTGACTGGACCTACGAGGGAAACAGTGTTGAAGGAGTGGAAGCCATCTGGTCATGGAAGGAATACAGCGGCAAGCATTACTTGAACGCAAGCGCCTACGTCGGCGGCAAGGCATACGCCTCAACTGCCTACGCCTATTCACCCGTCATAGACCTCACTTCCAAAAAGAGCGCGAAGATGAGCTTCGACCACGCTGCCAAATTCCAGACCACACTCCGCACCCTCTGTTGCGCAGTGGTCCGTGAGGAAGGCGCATCATCGTGGACCGAGCTTGCGATTCCCTCATGGCCCGAGGCCGGAAGCTGGAGCTTCGCATCGTCAGGCAGCATCGACCTTTCGGCCTACGCCGGGAAGAAAATCCGGGTCGGTGTGAAATACGGTTCGTCAGCCGAAGGTGCCGACACCTGGGAAGTCAAGAATCTTAAGATTAGTGAATAATCGGATTAAAAATCAAGAATTATGAGAAATTTCAAGACATATATAAGCCTCCTGTTTGCCGGTGCCCTGACTCTGACAGCCTGTCAGGACGATTTCGACGCCCCTGCGATGGCGGACCCCGATTCGACATGGCTCGGCGACACTGAAAACTATGAGGTCAAGACCATCAACGAAATCAAGACCCAGTATTGGGAGGATGCCGACAATTACTACAAGACCATCGGAGAAGCCGAGGATGGAAAACGGCTTCTCGTGAAGGGCCGCGTGATTTCATCGGATGCCTCAGGCAATATCTACAAATCGCTCGTCATCCAGGACGAGACAGGCGCTCTCGCAATGAGTATCAATGCCAACTCGATGAACAACCAGTATCGTCGTGGTCAGGAACTCGTCATTGACCTCACCGGCATGACAATCGGCAAGTATGCCGGTCTGCAGCAGCTTGGTTCTCCGGAGGATTCACCCTCATACGGACAGCAGACCACATTCATGCCCTACGAACTTTTCGTCGAACACACACAGCTCAACGGAATTCCCAATCTTGCTGAGGTCGACACCATAACAGTCAATTCCCTCACCGAACTGTCGGGAGGTCCGGATGTACTCCGCAAATGGCAGAGCCAACTTGTGAGATTCAACAATTGCTACTTCGCCGACGGAGGCAAGGAGACTTTTGCTGCAAGCAAAGAGACTGTCAACCGTACACTCACTCTCTCGGACGGCGGAACCATCGTTGTCCGCACCAGCGGCTATTCGAACTTCTATGCCGATGTGCTTCCGGAAGGTCATGGTGACGTGGTCGGCCTTCTCAGCTATCACTCAAGCGGTGGCTGGCAGTTGCTCCTGCTCGACCGCAGAGGTTGCATGAATTTCGGCAACCCGACCATCGGTCCGGGTGCTGAAGAAAACCCCTATACCGTCGACCAGGCAATCTCAATCATCAGCGGTGGCGGCACAGCATCCAACGTGTGGACCACCGGCTATATCGTAGGCGCAGTTGCTCCCGGCGTGCAGGCCGTCAGCTCGAACGATGACATTCAGTTCAGCTCCGAACCCGACCTTGACAATACCCTCGTCTTCGCTCAGGAAGCGGACTGCAAGGACTGGACCAAGTGTATGGTCATCACTCTCCCGCAGGGCAGCAAGCTCCGCCAGTATGGCAACCTTGTCGACAACCCCAGCAACTACAAGAAGCAGATATGGCTCCTCGGCAACTTCGGCACATCACTCGAAATGCCCGCCATCACCGGCAACAACGGCGCTGCAAGCTCTTTCCGCATCGACGGCGTTGAAGTTCCCGGCGGCGACGAACCCACCCCCGGCCAAGGCGACGGCACAAAAGAAAGCCCCTACACAGTCACACAGGCTATTGCGTTGAACAACCCCGGCTCAACAGCATGGGTCGAAGGCTATATCGTCGGTTGGGTTGAAGGCGCTGACATTTCGACCGGAAGCCATTTCTCAGTTCCTGCAACCAACGCGGCAAATGTACTTATAGCAGCCTCATCCAATGAGACCGACTATAGCAAGTGTATGCCTATCCAGCTTGTCTATGGAACTGATGCACGCACTAAAATCAACCTTGTCGACAATGCCGGCAATCTTGGCAAACGCCTCAAGATTGAAGGTCAGCTCACAGCCTACTTCAAACTTCCCGGCATCAAAGCGCCGACCGATTTCGAACTTTCAGGTGAAGGTGGAACCACACCCGATGTTCCCGGTCCCTCGGATGGCGATGGAACAAAGAATGCCCCCTACAGTGTGACATCCGCTATCTCTCTGAACAACCCCGGCTCTACATCATGGGTTCAGGGTTATATCGTCGGTTGGGTTGAAGGCGCCGACATATCAGCCGGAAGCCATTTCGAAGTACCCGCATCCAACGCATCAAATATTCTTATTGCTGCCTCAGCATCAGAAAAGGATTATAAAAAGTGTATGCCTGTGCAGCTTGTATATGGAACTGATGCCCGTACAAAAATCAACCTTGTTGACAATCCCGACAACCTTGGCAAACTCCTTAAGATTGAAGGTCAGCTCACAGCCTACTTTAAACTTCCGGGTATAAAAGCACCAACCGATTTCGAACTTTCAGGTGAAGGCGGGACCACACCCGGTCCGGATACTCCCGACACTCCGGTCGGTGGTAACAGTGCTGATTTCAACACCATGAACGGAGGAGTGGCTGCATCGAGCCCCTACGGAGCACTCACATCTGCCAACGGATGGCAAGCCACTTCCGCACTTCTCCTCCAAGGAGGAGCGGCTGACGGCAATCCGGTATTCACAGTATTTGGTGATGCTTCAAACTATGCCGTCTGTCTCAACGGCAAGTCTTCTGCCCATGGAAGCCTGACATCTCCCACTCTTACCGGAGGTCTCGGCACATTATCATTTGACTACTGCCTGCCCTACTCGGATAATCAGTGTAAATTGACTATCAATATTAAGCAGAATGGAACGGTAGTCGCAACAGATGTGCTTGAAAAGACAGGACTGTCAAAATTGGTAAAGTATGAGTATTCCCATGCATTCAACATCAGCGGTGATTTCGTAATTGAAATCATCAATGAAGGGCCCTCCAATTCATCAAGCAACAAAGACCGCACCGCCATCTGGAACCTCACTTGGACTAATTAATCTGATAGTCGAATAAGCCAAATAGGGCTAATAAGACTAATAAGGCTAATAGGGCCAATAAGGCCAATAAGACTAATAGGTCTAATAAGTTCAATAGACCAGCAAAACTGAGAATCGTATTGAACTTATTAGGCCTATTTGGCCTATTAGACTTATTTGACTTATCAGACTATTAGGCCTATTAGACCTATCAAATCAGTCTTATTAGGTCACCCCTATTAAATTTTAATTCACAAATTTCACAAACCTAATACCATTATCATCTCATGCCTCAACCATTTCTCCCTCAGCGTGGCAATTACCGCAATCTGATTGCTTATCGGAAAGCGGAGTGCATTTATGACATTACTTTCTTCTTTGCAAATAAGTTCTTGTCAAAAGGAGACCGTACGGTCGATCAGATGGTACAGGCTGCCCGTTCGGGTAAGCAGAATATTGCTGAAGGAAGCGCGGCATCGACATCCTCGCGTGAGAGCGAGATAAAACTGCTCAATGTTGCACGAGCCAGCTTTCAAGAGCTATTGGTTGATTATGAGGATTTCCTCCGCGTTAGAGGACTGTTGCAATGGCCATCATCGGACATGCGCAGTATACGGACACGCCAAATCTGCTATGCCCGCAATGAGTCGTCTTTCTATCGTGAGGCTATTCAGGTAAGGAGTCCTGAAACTATTGCCAACATAGCGATTACCCTTATCCATCAAGAAGATGTAATGCTAAGGAAACTCATCGAGAAGGTGCAGCAGCAATTCCTTCAAGATGGAGGCATCCGTGAACAAATGACCCACGCAAGACTGGAATACCGAAAAAGAAATGGAGGATAGATTGCGGGGGCAGAAGGATAATAGAGCTTAAGGCTAATAAGCCTAATAGGTCAAATAAGTCTAATAATAGGCCAAATAAGTCCAATAGGCCCAATAGGGCATAGGATTTATGATTAAAATCTCAAACAGGATTGAAGGTCGCTCATGATAAAGCAGCTTTCAATCCTGTTTGAGATTTCTTCTATTAGGCTGGACCTATTAGGCCTATTAGGCTTATTTGACCTATTTGACTTATTGGGCCTATTTGAAATCCTCCCTAAATCTTGATTCTATTCAATCCTTCTCCCTTTACTTTGCCTTGAATTCTTTACCTGTCCAGGTGTAGGTGAGGGTTGGGTTGAGATAGGAGGAGATGTCGTCGTAGATTTCTTTGTCGAGGAAGCGGGAGAGGTTGTTGGTGAGGGTCAGAGTGGAGGTTGCGGGGTCGATGCGATAGGATGCAAGCATGAAGGGCACCTGCAGGGTCACGTCGGCCTCATTTTTCCGTCCGCTGTCGGTGAGCCATTCCTTCCAACCAGGCTTCGTGAAATATGATTCCGTAGGGATAGGATTCCAGTTGGCATCAAAAAACTTGATATTTGAGTCAAGGCCGGGAGTGGCCACAGTGCTTATCACCGCAATGATGTTGCCTTTCGTCCCCTTGAGGTCGACAAGCTGCATGGCCGACGAATCGGTCATCTTGACAGTGATGGATTCGGGGGTCATTTCGGTAATCGACGAGCGACCGTCGAGCTGATTGGCCGACGGATTGGCCATGCCGTTCCTGTAGTAGTCCACCATGTCGAGGCGTGTGGTGCGGTCAAGGAGAGGAAACACACTTTGCGGAGCCGACGTGAAGAGGTCGGCGGCAGTGGTCTGTGCGAAGGCACCGATCGCGCCAAGCACAAGGGTTAGTGACAAAAGTTGCTTTTTCATTTATAAATGGTGTTAGCAGAGGGGAGAGTCAATAGTTGGACTCCGATTCCGGAGAAAGGTTTAGGGAGCCTGTATCAAAAAATCAGCCTGGAAAAATCCAATGCCGGTCAATCCTGACGCTTGCCCCCTCTCTCCCCTACTTCTTCTTATTGTTCTTACGCTTTTCGGCAATCTTCGAATAGTCACGGTCGGCATCGGCGATTTCGCTGTGGATGCGCTTGCCGTAGAATTCCGAACCGGTGAGCGCACCGACAACCTTGCGGGCATCCGACTTCTTCACATCAAAGAGCGAATAGCCGGGCAGGAGGTCGATACGGCCCACATCCACGCGCTTGCCGGGGATGAGTTTGTTGAGCATGTCGATGAGATTACCGGCAAAGAAGCCGTCGCGCTTGCCTACGTTGATATAGACGCGCTCAAAACCGCGCTCAGCCGTACGGCGGTCCTTCTCCTTGTCGTTCTTCGGACGCTCATGCTGCTCACCCTTACGGCCCTTGCGCTCGGCCTTGGTAGGCTTGGCATCAATGAAGTCGATGTTGGGAGCATCCTTGTAGTAGTCGAGCAGACGGTTGAATTCGAGTGAGATAACGCGTTTGAGCAAATCCTCCTCCGACAGCCATTCGAGCTTACGGGAGATGCCTGGCAGATAGCGGGCGATTTCTTCCTCGTTGACCTTGACACGTTCGAGACGGTCGGCCAGATTGTAGAGCTGCTTTTCGATGATATGTTCCGGAGTCGGGACATCCTTGCGCTCGAAAGTCTTGCCTATTATGCGCTCAATCTCGCGGAGCTTGCCTTTCTCGCGGGAGTGGATAATGGCGATGGATACTCCTGACTTACCGGCACGACCGGTACGGCCCGAACGGTGGGTATAGACCGCGGTATCGTCGGGCAGACCGTAGTTGATGACATGGGTGAGGTCATCGACATCAAGTCCACGGGCTGCAACGTCGGTAGCGACAAGTATGGTCACCACGCGGTCGCGGAATTTCTTCATCACGATGTCGCGCTGCTGCTGTGAAAGGTCGCCGTGGAGTGCCTCGGCATTGTAGCCGTCACGGATAAGACTGTCGGCCACCTCCTGAGTGTCGCGTCGGGTGCGGCAGAACACTATCGCATAGATGCTTGGCGAATTGTCAACCACACGCTTCAATGCGAGATATTTGTCGCGTGCGTTCACCATATAATATATGTGGCGGACATTCTGAGCACCTTCGTTGCGGGTACCGACCACAATCTCTTCATAGTCCTTCATGTAGCGCTTGGCAATCTTCATGATGTCGGCAGGCATCGTTGCCGAGAAAAGGAGCATCTTGCGCTGTTCGGGGACGTAGGACAGGATTTCCTCAAGCGAATCGAGGAAGCCCATGTTGAGCATCTCGTCGGCTTCGTCGAGCACCACTGTATGCACATCGTCGAGTTTGACGACACCGCGCTTGATAAGGTCTATTAGTCGGCCGGGGGTCGCCACGATTATCTGCACACCTTTCTTAAGGGTGCGGATCTGACTCTCGATGCTCGAACCGCCGTAGACGGGAAGCACCTTAACCGCAGGAATGTATTTCGAGAAATCCGCAAGGTCGCTGCCGATTTGCAGACAGAGTTCACGCGTCGGTGAAAGTATGAGCGCCTGAGGTTTGTTGATGTCGGGATTGATTCGCTGCAATACGGGAAGGCCGAAAGCCGCCGTCTTTCCCGTACCGGTCTGGGCAAGGGCGATAATATCGTGAGCGTCGCCGAGTAAGCGTGGAATAACGCGTTCCTGCACTGGCATCGGGGATTCAAAACCAAGTTCTTCGACTGCCTTTCGCAGAGGCTCGTTAACGCCGAGTTCTTCAAATGTTTTCATAAAAAATAATATATATCAATTTGTTCCACTTATAATATAACCGTTTTTATCGCCTTAAGGTTTCTTTAGCGTACCCATTGGGTGGGATTAAGCTTCTGGCGTTCGTTACGGATTTCAAAGTGGAGTATGGTACGGTTGCCATCGTCAGGATCCGAATAGATTTTCCCAAGGTTCTGTCCGGCCTTGACAACATCACCCTGACGGACATTCACGCCTGCCAATCCGGCATATATGGTGATGTAGTTACCGTGACGGATCATGACGATGGAGTTGAAACCATCCTGCTTGAAAATCGCAGATACGGTTCCTGCAAAAACGGCACGGGCCGAGCTGCCTGAGGAGACTTCGATGTCGATACCGGAGTTTTCGGTCTCGACATGGCGGAGTGTCGGGTGGGGCTGACGGCCGAAACGGCGCACGATTTTATATTTTCCCGCGACGGGGAAGAGAAGTTTACCCTTGTTGGCCGCAAACGAGCCGGTAAGAGCCGAAGCGCTCGTCGATGCCGCTGTCTTTGTCTTGGCTGTGGACGAGGCTACCTCCTTGGCCGAAGGCTTGTCGTCAACAGCTTCCTTCCCGGTCTCCTTGGACGCCGTGGCCGGAGATGTCTTTTCTTTAGCCGCTTTCTCTTTGGCTGCTTTCTCCTTCGCAGCTTTTTCGGCAGCGGCCTTCTTGCGGGCAGCTTCCTCGCGGGCTATCCTCGCCTGCTCTGCAGCGATGAGTCTGTCGAGCTCGCGGTCAAGGGCGGCTGCTTTCTTTTTCTGTTCGTTTAGCGACTGCCGCAGGGCTGAATCCTCCTTGCGCAACTGTGTGACCATCTGCTCCGATTCCTCCTGCTGCTTGGCAAGTGTGCGGCGGTTGGCCTCTGCCTTGCGGTAGGCCTGATCCTGACTGTGGCGCAGGGCCGTGAGATGGGAACGGCGCTCAGCTATGCGGTCAATGGTGTTTTCGATGCGCTCCACCTTTCGCTCACGCCACGACGAGAAGCGGCGAAGATAGCGGATGCGGCTGTAGGCTTCCGAGAAACTTTCAGCTGAAAAGATAAACGACAGATCGCTTGCGGCTGTCCCGTGGGGCTGCAATCCGCGCATGGCCTTGATGTAGGCCTTGCGCATATCCTCCAGTTCAGTTTCAAGCACCTTTATGGAGTCGGCGGTAGCATTGATGGCCGAACCGATCGAATCGATGTGGCGGCGCAGTCCCTCGGCTTCCGAACGGCTCGTGGCTATATCGGCATTGAGGGAATTGAGTTTGTTGAGCTGACGGTTCAGCTCCTTTTTGTTCGTCTGTAGTTTTGTGGCCGTTTCAGAGATTTTCCGTTCGGTCGTATTTTTATCCTTCTTGACGCTTTCCATCGTGCGCTTGGCAGTCCGCGTCGAGCGGGTTCCGGCGCGCTGTGTGGTGCGTTGGGGAGTACGAGTCCTCTTCTTGCGTACCTGTGCATCGACAGGAGAGGCGGCAAGAAGGATGACCGTCAGAATGACGGCCACACATCGGCTCCATTTCACAAAGCACTGCGGCATAAAAGTAATGAATGTTTTTGGGTAGTGGTGAATGATTGAATGAGCTGCGGAAATGAAATCAGCTTACTTTTTGTTGAGTTTTTTCAGTATGTCGGCGGCAAGTACACGCTTGTAGCCTCGCGGTGCCGACCATGTCTTGCCAAGACCCTTGCCCCACTCAGCCTTGCGGGCATTGAGCGAGATTTCGGCAGCGATGCGGGTGTTGCCCTTCTTTGCCGATATGGAAGTCAGCCCGGCCATCGGTCCTGTAGCAGAGGAGGCGAAGTCGGAATAGTCGGCGATGATAGGGGCGCGCGAAGGGAGATTGACCGTCAGCAATTCGACATTGCCGGTGGGGGTATCGACAGTGAAGTCATAGCTCATGCCCATTGGATTGCGGTCAGGGGCTATAGTCCATGTGACACCGTTGCCGCTGAGTGTGCATTGCGAAAGGGAAATCCTGTTTTCGCCAAGCATGAACGGACGGCCGAGCAGCAGGTCCTGGACATTGCCGACTGTCGCGGGAAAACCACCGAGGAGATCGCTGATGCTCTCGGCGAAATAGAGTTTCTCAAGCTTGTAGAGAGCATAGATACTGTCCTCCGTCACCATCATGGAGGCCACCTCCATACCGATGAAACGGAAGGAAAGATGGATTGACTTGTCGCGCTCCATCGTGAGTGTCCCACCTATGCTCATGCTCTTCGGACTGATGAGATTGAGAGTCACGGGCATCTTGACGCTCTCCCATTCGCCGTAGCCGGCTTCAAGGTTGGTGAAGAGTTCTTTCAAGGTCTGCTTACTGAGAGCCTCAGCGGAAGAGCCCTGATAGTCACCACCGCTGACGACTCCCGAACGTGAAGAGTGGCAGGCCACCGTCATAAACGAGAGCACGGTGATGAGGAGAATTGCATATATATTGCGGAGGGTTAATTGCTTTTTAAGGATATTTGTCATTTGAAGAAATATGTCTTGTGTTTGACTTTCTTTTCAAGGAGTTTATTGTCCGGTGCGAGTTCGAGGGCTTCCTTCCACAACTCGACGGCCTCGTCAGGCTCTCCGTCCATGAAGTAGATGTCGCCGGCATGTTCGAGAATCTCTTCCGAACGCTCGTCGGTCAGCTCCAGTGTGCGGTCGATGACCTCGCGCGCCTTTGCATAGTCCTTGCGCTTGAAAAGTACCCATGCGTATGTGTCGAGCGAAGTGGCATTCTCAGGCTCTGCAGCCGTCGCGGTCTCTATCATAGAGAGGGCTGTGTCGAGATCGCGTCCCTCACAGGCGAGATAATATGCGCAGTTGTTGAGGGCCATATAGTTCTCCGGGTCATAGAGAATCGCTTTCTGATAAAGAGTGAAGGCACTGTCGGCAAGCTCGCGGGCATAGAGGTTGTCGCCCATCGCACCGTAGATGCGTGAGATTGTCTTGATGTCGGTCGAATCAATGAGTTCGAGAGCGCGGGCATACTCCTGCGGAGCCTTCTCGCGTTCGCCCATCTGGTCATAGATTGAACCGAGCACAAGGTATTGCCGTCCGTCCTCCGGATAGTAGCGGAACGAGCGCTTGATGGCGGCCTTGGCTTTTTCAAGCTGCTCTTCCTGAAGATAGAGCGAGGTCAGCATCTCCCATCCCTCCTGATCGGCAGGATCAAGGTCGAGCGAACGTTCGGTCTGCTCGGCAGCCTTCGCGTAGTCCTTGGTGACGATAAGATAACGGGCATAGAGCGCATGGATGTCATGCTCGTGGGGGTGCTGGTCGATGAGCACATCGAAAAGCTGACCCACGCGCGGAAGCTGCGTGGAGTCGTTGTACATCTCCTGGATATAGCTGCGGAGGATTGCGAGCTTCGTTTCAACGTCGAGGCTCTTTTGCTGAAGTGCCTGAAACACCTCACGGTTGAAGGCGGCGCTGTCGCCGAGTGAATTGTAGAACTGCGCGCGTGAATAGTAGGCCAGACCGCTCGACGGGTCAGTCTCGCAGGCGGCATCATAAAATGCCTTTGCCTCGTCTGTGCGACCGAACATCGAGTAAATATCGCCCGAGAACACCTGGAATTCCACATTCTTAGGTGATGATTCGCGCAAACGGTCAGCTTCCGCAAGTATCGAAGTCGTGTCCTGACGGGTGAAGTAGAGCTGTATTTTTTTTGTAGTCAGTGGAATGCTCTTCCCTTCGGCAATCTCGACAGAGTCATAGACGGCAATCGCACGGTCGCGGTCCTCCTCACTTCCACCCATACCGAGCGCATTGGCATAGCGGTAGGTGATTTCAAGATGGTCGGGATAATAGGTGTGCAGACGTCCCCATGTCCTGACAGCCTCATCGCGGTTGAGCAATTGCTCGTTGAGCAGCGCGTAACGGCTACCGTTGTAGAGGTCCGATGGATTCACCTCGTTGTAGTCGCGCAACATAGCCATCGCATCGTCGAGCAAAGTCGAATCGGTCTGCGAGAGGCGCAGCAGATAGAGCGATAACTCAACACCGATGTCCTTGTCGTCGGCATTCAGCTCGCGTGCCCTCTGCAGCAGTGAATAGGCCGCGTCATTGCGGCCCTGCGATTTCGCGCGCAAGGCTTCGAGATAGATATAGTCGGCTTTTCTGACATCCTCCTGCGTGGTGGTCTGCGGACGGCTCTTGGCCATCACCGAGAGCGCACCGAGGGTGAGGATGGTCAGGATGAGGATGGGAAGTTGTTTCATTTGGCTATGTGTGTGAAGGCTCTCAATTGACACCCGTGTGGCCGAAAGCCCCGTCGCCGCGCTCGGTTTCGTCGATGCGCTTCACCTCTTCCCAGGTCACATGGACATACTCCTTTATGACAAGCTGGGCAATGCGTTCACCGTTGGTGATTGTGTAGGGTTCGTTTGAGAGATTGATGACAATAATTCCGATTTCTCCGCGATAGTCGGCATCGACAGTTCCGGGAGTGTTGACCAGCGAGATACCATGTTTGAGCGCAAGTCCGGAACGCGGACGCACCTGACATTCGTAGCCCTGCGGAAGCTGGATGCGCAGACCGGTGGGGATAAGGGCGCGTTCGAGCGGTCCGAGTGTTACGGGTGAGTCAAGTTTGGCACGCACATCCATCCCTGCGGCTGAATGGGTCTCGTAGGCGGGAAGAGGATTGGAAGAGTCGTTGATGATTTTTACCTTGATATGTTCCATCGTGGAGCTTCAAAAACGGTTGAAAAAATAGTTGAAAACTGATGAAAATGTAGTTTACGGTTGCTCCGAAGGCAACCAAGAAACACCTTTAGCGGAGAATCTTACATAATTAACAAGCGAAAGTAGCAAAATTCTTTCAATTCCGACGAGTTTTTGGAAAGGAAATTGAAATCCACGGCTATAAAAGTGGTTAAAATAAGGATTTCAACTCACTCCCGCACCCATAAAGCGTGGATGGAGTGTGAAATTTTCTTTAAATCGCATTGATTTTAGCGGGGTTGGGAGAATTTTTAGTAACTTTGGGGCTGATATTCGCAATTCTCACATTTATCATTAGTTAAGCGCGTGAAAATCAAATCAATCATATTGCTTGGCGTGCTCCTTCTCTCAGGAGCTGTCTATGTGTCAGCCGGAACCGATAATGTTGCCGAAGAGGTGGCCTGGGTGGTCGGCGACCAACCTATATGGAAGTCTGAAATCGAGGAAGCTTATCAGAATATGCTCTATGAGCGCGTCCCCATCGCCGGTGACCCGTACTGCGTTATTCCCGAACAGCTTGCAATCGAGAAACTCTATCTCCATCAGGCCGACATGGACACTGTCGAAATCCCCGACGCTATGGTGTTCAGCCAGGTGGAAGCCACACTCAACAACTATATCCTCAACCTCGGTTCAAAGGAGAAGGTGGAGCAATATTTCAACAAATCGCTTCCCTCCATGCGCGAATCACTCCGCGAGATGGTGCGCAATCGCGCACGAGTTCAGGAGGTGCAGCGCAACCTGACCAAAAATATCAAGTCAACGCCCGCCGACGTGCGCCGTTTCTTCGAGAAAATCCCGACCGACAGTGTACCCTGGGTACCCCTTCAGGTCGAGACTCAGATTCTTACCGTGGCTCCCGCTGTCCCGCGTGAGGCAATCGAGGATGTCAAGGCCCGTCTGCGCAACTTCACCGAGCAGGTCAACAAGGGTGAGAGCCTCTTCTCGACCCTCGCCATCCTCTACTCCGAGGACCCCGGCAGCGCCCAGCGTGGCGGTGAGCTCGGTTTCAGCGGACGCGGTGAGTTCGTGCCTGAATTCTCAGCCGTAGCCTTCAACCTCAACGACCCCAAGAAGGTGTCGAAAATCGTCGAGACCGAATATGGTTTCCATATCATCCAGCTCATCGAGAAGCGAGGCGACCGCATCAATGTGCGCCACATCCTTCTCAAGCCGAAAGTCGCCGAAAAGGACTTGACCGAAGCCATCAACCGCATGGATTCACTCCGCCACGACATCTCGGACGGCAAATTCACGTTTGAGGAGGCCGTCACCTTCCTCTCGCAGGACAAGAACACCCGCAACAACAAGGGCCGCATGGTCAACGACAACACCGGCTCGACCCGCTTCCAGATGGCTGAACTTCCTCAAGAAGTGGCCAAACGTGTCGACGGTATGGAACCCGGCGACATCTCGGAGCCTTTCATCATGACCGACCCCAAAACCAACCATGAGGTGGTTGCGATGGTGAAGCTCACCGAACGCATCCCCGGTCACAAGGCCAACATTTCCGACGACTTCCAACTCATCAAGAACATGTATGAAAACTCGCGCCGCCAGGAGATTCTCGACACCTGGCTTGCCAAGAAGATAAAGGACACATATATCCGCATCGAGGACGGCTGGCGAAACTGCGAGTTCCAGAACAAAGGCTGGATTAAGTAGACCTTATGAAGAAATCCCCAATCCTTGCACTCTTGGCCGTGGCGTTGATAACGCTTCCGGCCATGCTTGCGCAATCCCCTAAAGACAAGACCGCCGTCAAGGCTCCAAAGAGCGCTCCCGCGCCACGCAAATCAGTCATCCGCCCGACCATCCCGACGGCTGACCGCCACGAGCCGGGCAAGGTGTTCCTCGAGAGGGCCGACCGTCTGATGTTTGACCAGGCGAGGGATTCGGATGTGCAGGTCCTTGTCGGGAATGTGCTGTTCCGCAAGGGCGACATGTTCATGTATTGCGACAGTGCGCGTTTCAATGAAGCGACCTCCTCGCTCGACGCGTTCCGCAATGTCCACATGGAACAGGGTGATACTCTCTTTGTCTACGGTGACGAACTATACTATGACGGCACCCAGGAGCTTGCCGAGCTCCGCGCCTATCCGGGCAAGACAGTGCGCCTCATCAACCGCGACGTATCGCTGACCACCGACGTGTTCTTCTACGACATGGGAGCTGATGTCGGTTACTACGAGACCGGCGGCACACTGACCGACAAGCAGAACACCCTCCGCTCCCTCCAGGGCTTCTATTATCCCGCCACAAAGGACGCTTTCTTCTATCTCAACGTCGACCTTGAAGGCCCACGCCCCAACGACACGCTGAGAATGTATACCGACTCTCTCACTTACAACACCGCCACAAACATCGCCCAACTGATGTGTCCGACCTTGATTGTCAACAAGGACGGAGAGATTAACTCATCGTCGGGATTCTACGACACAAACCAAGGGCTTGCTGACCTTTACGACCGTTCGCGTGTCCACACCCGCAGGGGTAACTACCTGACAGGCGACACCCTTTTCTACGACCGTGAGAAGGGCTACGGCGAAGCATTCGGCAACATGGTTCTCACCGACTCCGCCCGTCAGTCGGAACTGCGCGGTGACTACGGCTTCTACAACGAGCTGACCGACTCAGCCTTCGTGACTGGCAACGCCGTCGGCATGGAATATTCGAAAAGCGACACTCTCTACCTTCACGGCGACACCATCCAGGCCTACATGCTACCGGATTCGTCGAAGGTGACTAACGTCTATCACCGCGTCCGTTTCTTCCGCCGCGACATCCAGGGACTTTGCGATTCACTCAGCATGGTGGAGCGTGACTCCATTATATATATGTATTACCACCCCATCCTTTGGAACGGTGACAATCAGATTGCGGGCAACGTCATATATGTCCACATGAACGACTCCACCACCGATTGGGCGCGCTTGCCCGAATCGGGCATGGTGGCACAGCATGTCGGCGAGGACTGCTACAGCCAGCTTGCCGGTGCCGACATGACCGCATGGTTCAACGACTCGACCATCCGCCGTCTCTACGTCGAGGGCAACGTGCAGCAGATAATGTTCCCGATGGAGAATGACTCCACCTATAATAAGTTCGTCTTCACCGAAAGCAGCTACATGGATGCCTACTTCAACGGCAATGACATAGAGCATCTTATCATGTGGCCCGAGACCACAGGTAAGGCAACGCCGCTGTATCTTGCCAAACGTTCGGCATACTACCTCCCGCAGTTCCGCTGGTTCGGTCCACTACGCCCTATGTCGCCAGACGAAATCTTCGACTACCCGACTGAGATGGAGGATTTGAGATCCATGCAGTTCTTCGGCAAAGTCAGCCCGAACGCGTATACTGTCCGTGGCACCATGCTTGGAAAACCAAAACCTCAGGAACCGATAAATCCCAATCCTGCAAAAGCTGCACTCGCACCCATGACTACGGATGCTGATGACCGTGAGATGACGGATTCATTAGAAACCGTACTGAAAGAGAACCTTTTACCGGATTCACTGCAGCGGGAAGTGACAGATTCACTGCGCACCCTCAGCGACAGTCTCGGCATAGCAACCGACAGCCTTACTCATACCCCTGCCGGACTTGAAGTCCCCGAAATCGCCCCCGAAACTCCCGAAAAGAATGGTGAAAGAGGCGGTGAGGAGACTCCGGAAGGAGACACTTCTAAGGGAAGCGCCACCATCGAACGCAAAATCACCCCCGTGGGCGACAAACGAAACCCTGATACCGCGCCAAACGCCAAATCTAACTCCAGAAAAGGAAAGGAGGTGGAATCATGAGCGA
Source organism: uncultured Muribaculaceae bacterium (assembly GCA_947381945.1). Classification (GTDB taxonomy): domain Bacteria; phylum Bacteroidota; class Bacteroidia; order Bacteroidales; family Muribaculaceae; genus Duncaniella. The sequence goes on along the minus strand of CANCXM010000013.1, from coordinate 11,428 downwards.
CATCATCCGTCTTCTCCCCGATTCCGTAGCCAACCAGATTGCGGCCGGTGAAGTCATCCAGCGCCCGGCCTCAGTCATCAAGGAACTTGTCGAGAATTCGATTGACGCAGGCGCGACATCGGTCACAATCATCCTCAAGGATGCCGGACGCACTCTAATCCAGGTCATCGACAATGGATGCGGAATGAGCGACACCGATGCCCGTCTGGCTTTCGAACGCCACGCGACATCGAAAATCCGCAAAGCCGACGACCTCTTTGCCTTGTCGACAATGGGTTTCCGTGGGGAAGCCCTCGCATCAATCGCGGCCATCGCGCAGGTCGACCTCCGCACCATGCTCAAAGGTGAGAGTATCGGCACGCGCCTCATCATCAACGGCTCGAAAGTCGAGAGCCAGCAGCCCGAAGCCTGTGCGCAAGGAAGCAACCTGATGGTCAAGAATCTTTTCTTCAACGTGCCTGCACGCCGCAAGTTCCTGAAGAAAGATTCGGTCGAGATGAGCAACATAATGCGTGAGTTCGAGCGCCTGGCACTCGTGAACATAGGCGTGGACTTCACGCTCATAAGCAATGACGTGACTCTCCACTCGCTCCGCCGCGCATCGCTCAAACAGCGCATCGCCGACCTCTTCGGGCGTTCACTCGACAAGCAGATTGTGCCGCTCGACACTGACACATCCATTGTCAGGATAAACGGCTTCATCGGTCTTCCGGAAAATGCCCGTAAGCGCAACCAACTGCAATATCTGATGGTCAACGGCCGCAACATGCGCCACCCCTACTTCCACAAGGCCATCATGCAGTGCTACGAGCGACTGATTCCGGCCGACGTTCAGCCCAACTATTTTGTGAATCTCACCGTCGACCCTGAAACCATCGACGTGAACATACACCCCACAAAGAGCGAGATAAAATTCGAGAACGAACAGGCCATCTGGCAGATTCTGACGGCCGCTGTCCGCGAGTCGCTCGGACGCTTCAATGCAGCCCCGGCCATCGACTTCGACGTTGACGAAGCCCCTGAAATTCCGGTATTCTCGCCAGACAGCGATGCCGACCATGAGGTGGAGCTCGACGAAGGCTACAACCCCTTCGCCCAGCCCTCACACGGCACACGCACATCCTCACTTTCGGGTGGTTTTTCATCGCCCGTAAGAGAAAAATCCGAATCCTCAATGAACTTTTCCCACCCCTCCGAGCGTTTTCAGGATTGGGAAAAGCTTTACGACGATTTCGTCAAGAAACGCGACGACGGATATGCGTCCATGGTCGAAAGCAAGGTCAACCTTTCGGAAAGCGAACTCGAACTTGACGGAGAAGCTCCTGTCAGCGCAACGCTGCAGTTGAAAAACTCCTACATCCTCACCCCCTCACGCGAGGGTCTGATGATAATCGACCAGCATCGTGCCCACAAACGCATCCTCTATGACAGCTATCTGGCCAAGGTGCGCGAGCAGGCAATGGTGTGTCAGAACGCAATGTTTCCGGAGATAATAGAGCTTTCACCGGCTCAGAACGCTGTCCTCACCGACATCGCTCCATCGCTCGAAGAGCTTGGATTCGCCATTTCTCCCCTTGGCGACAATTCCTGGAGCATCACAGGCATCCCCTCGCTCCTCAACGGTGTGAATCCGCGCGACACCCTCCTCGGCATGATAGAGTGTATCACCGAGACAGGCGAGGAACTTTCAGCCTCCCTCCATGAGCGCATCGCTCTCTCCATGGCCCGCAGCAGCGCCATCAAGCGCGGCCAGGCTCTCACCTCAGCCGAGATGGACAAGCTCATAAGCGACCTCTTCCGGCTTCCGACCCCCGCACGGACCCCTGACGGAAAAACCGTCTTCACGATAGTCAATCTCGACGAGATTGCAAAACTCCTCGGCTGAGACATCTCAGCGCCTTAAATTTCGCAAATTATAATCATCACATAAATTCATCAGTCATTAACTCAATCATGTCAATCCGCCTGTTATTCGCCATTTTCTGCGCCATTCTCGGTCTTCCGGCCTTGAATGCGGCTGACAGCATGGACGATGTGAAGGTGTCGATACTGACAGCCCGTGCCGGAGCCGACATTTATCAGCTCGAAGGACATACGGCGCTGCGGATACAGACACCCGAAAGAGGCGACTATGTGGTGAACTGGGGACTCTTCGACTTCGCTGCCCCGAATTTCGTCTACCGTTTCGTCAAAGGTGAGACCGACTACATGGCCGGAGCCGCACCTACCGACCGTTTCCTCGCAATGTATGACCGCGAGGGGCGCATGGTAGTGGAGCAGGAACTCAATCTGACCTCCGAAGAGAAGGCCCGAATCATCGCGCTCACCGACCGCAATCTGCTGCCGGCCAACCGCGTCTACCGCTACAATTATGTCCTTGACAACTGCGCCACCCGCCCGCTTGCCATTGTCGAGCAGGCAGTTGGTGACACTGTCACACTTGGCCCCTCCAACCTTCCGGCAAAGGCAGCCTCGACATTCCGCAACGCGATGCGTCACTATCATGTCAACTATCCCTGGTATCAGTTCGGCATCGACCTCGCACTCGGAAGCGGCATCGACCGTCCCATCACTGCCCGCGAAGCGTCATTCTCCCCCGAAGCTCTTGAAGCGATGCTCACGTCAACCGTCCGCCCTGACGGAAGTCCGCTCGTAGGCGCAACCCGGGTGCTGACAGGAAGTGAAGGCCTCTCTCCCGTCCTCCCCCCCACTCCCTGGTATCTCACTCCCATGTTCTGGAACTGCGTTGTGCTTGCCCTCGCTCTCGCCGCATCCTTCGCTCAATACCGTCGTGGCGCAGCGGGAATCACTGCAAAAATTTTCGACACCATACTCTATCTCCTCTTCGGTCTGGCAGGCTGCGTCATCGTATTTCTCGTAGTCATTTCCGTCCACGAAGCCACCTCGCCAAACTGGCTCCTGTTATGGCTCAACCCCCTCTGTTTCATCCCGGTTGTGGCCGTATGGGTAAAAAGATTGGAAAAGTTGTTGTTTTCCTATCAAATTCTTAACTTTGCATTCCTGATTGCCCTCCTCATTCTCCTCGCTTGCGGAGTGCAGTCGCCTAATCCTGCCTTCATTCCGCTCATAGCGGCAGATGGAGTGCGGGCATTGTCATGTATACTAACCCAAAGAAACGCCCGATGTCATCACGCAAACCAAATCCGTTAAGCACCCGTCTGGCAAGTGTACTCGTCGTATCGCTTGTGACGATGGGTATCGGCGCGTTCACGCCTGTTTTTGCCGCGCGTCCCGCCCTCGCTCCAGATACGAAAAGCAAGGGTGGCGACCATCAGTATGTCCTCACCCGTCCGGCTCTCGTGGTCGGCATATTCGTGGAGGGACTTGACGCGGACTATATCAACCTCCTCCGCAATAATTTCGGCAAGGATGGTTTCAACCGCTTCATCACCGACGGTGTCACCATCGAGGATGTGAGCTACGGGACCAATGTCGACGCTACTGCGGCCACCGCCATCCTCATGACGGGAGCATCCCCCTCGGTCAACGGCATCCCGGCCTCACGGGTATGGGACACCGAAACCAAGTCGGACTATCCTATTCTTCTTGACCCGGCCAACATCGGTAACTTCACCGACGAGACCTTCTCGCCCGCTGCATTGAAGGTTTCGACACTCAGCGACGAGGTCCGCATCGCCGACGGCGGCATAGGACTGGTCCATTCAGTGGCTCCCGATGCGCAGGTGGCAATCGTGCTTGCCGGACATGCAGGCAACAGCGGCTTCTGGCTCAACGAATTCAACGGAAAGTGGAGCACGTCGACCTACTACCGCGACGTTCCCGCAGCCATAGCCAAACGCAACTACGGCATAACTCTCACATCGCGCATCGACACCATGACGTGGACCCCCTCGATGCCGTTGGAGCAGTATCCCGACCTCCCCGAATACAAGAAACTTTTCCCCTTCCGCTATACCTTCCCTGCCCGCGATGCCAACCGCTACAGGGCGTTCAAAGCCTCAGCCCCCGGCAACCGCGAGGTGGCCGAGATTGGCGTGGACTACATATCCTCGCTCAAACTCGGTGCGAGAGGCGTGACAGACATGCTCAACCTCGGGTTCAACGTCAGTCCCTACCCCTATTCGCGTGAGGCCGACACCCGAGTGGAGACAATGGATGCCTATCTGCGCCTTGACTCCGACATCGCGAACATTGTCCGCGCGGTCGAGAAGCACCCCGGCATGGCAAACTCCGTGATATTCATCGCGGGAACGCCTGCTCCCGCAGGAGGCAAACGCGACGAGGAGAAGTGGAACATCCCTGCCGGACAATTCTCACCGAAACGTGCTATTTCGCTCCTCAACATCTATCTCATCGCACTCCACGGCAACGGTGAATACGTCACCGGCTACTATGACGGTTACTTCTTCCTCAACCGCAAGCAGATCAAGGAACTCAACCTTGACGAGCGTCAGATCCGACGCGAAAGCGCCGAATTCCTTGCGCGCATGAGCGGTGTGACAGCAGCCTATACAATTGACGACATCTTCGAACGCCGTGCGGGCGAGGATGCCATTGCGCTCCAGCGCAACACTTCCATAAAACATGCCGGCGACATCCTCGTGACGGTCAATCCCGGCTGGGTGATTTCCGATTCTTCCGTCGAAGGTGAGGATTCACATCTCCCCGTAATCAGAAATGTAGCTAATACGTCGCCGGTCTACATACTCGCGCCGAATGTCGCCCCCACCAAGATTGAAGGGCCGGTCGATGCGCGTGTGATAGCCCCGACAGTCTCAAGGATTCTGCGCATACGTTCGCCCAACGCTGCATCCCTCTCCCCGTTACGCTTCCATTCACGTTAGCGAAAAAACGCAGCGACGCATTCAGAGCTTCAACAACTTTACTTACGGAAAATAAGCCACGATGCCGTCCGCCGCACAAAACAGAATCCAATTATAAATCAGTTACAACTTACAACCACAATATGTCATTTCAATCATTCCTCACCAAGATTTTCGGTAACAAGTCGACCCGAGACCTTAAGGAAATCGAACCCATCGTGAAGAAAATCGAGGCTCTTCAGCCTGAGGTTCAGCAACTCACCATAGATCAGCTCCGCGAGCGCATCGCAAATGTCCGCGCGGACATCAAGCAGGCAACCGCTCCTCAGGAAGAGGAGAACGCACGTCTGCGTGTCGAAGTGGAGGAGCTCCCCTTTGACGAACGTCAGCCCGTCTGGGACAAGATTGACCAGAACGAAAAAACCATCCTCGACACCATCGAGGACAAACTCAACTACCATCTTCCCGAAGTGTTCGCTGTCCTGCGCGAGACTGCAGCCCGTTTCGCAGCCAACGAGACCCTCGTCGTGAAGGCTACCGAACTTGACCGCGAACTTGCCGCACAGGGCAAGGACTTCGTGACCATCGACGGCGAGAACGCCATCTGGAAAAACCACTGGCTTGCCGGAGGCAATGAAGTCACCTGGGATATGGTCCACTACCGCGTTCAGCTCATCGGTGGTATCGTGCTCCACCAAGGCAAGATTGCCGAGATGGCAACAGGTGAAGGTAAGACCCTCGTGGGTACACTCCCTGTCTTCCTCCGTTCACTCTCCGGCCGCGGCGTCCACGTCGTGACCGTCAACGACTACCTCTCCAAGCGTGACTCCGAGTGGATGGGCCCGCTCTACATGTTCCACGGCTCGACCGTCGACTGTATCGACAAGCATCAGCCCAACACCGCCGCCCGTCGCGCCGCCTACAACTGCGACATCACTTTCGGTACGAACAACGAATTCGGCTTCGACTACCTCCGCGACAACATGGCTATGGCTCCTGCCGACATGGTGCAGCGCAAGCACTACTATGCGATTGTCGACGAGGTTGACTCGGTGCTCATCGACGATGCCCGTACTCCTCTCATCATCTCCGGTCCCGTTCCCAAGGGCGACGACCAGCTCTTTGACGTCTACCGTGCCAACGTCGAGAAAGTCGTCGAGGCACAGCGCCGTCTCGTCACCAAGATTCTCGCCGAGGCCAAGACCAAAATCGCTTCCGACGACAAGGAAGTCCGCAAGGAAGGCGCACTTCTTCTCTACCGTGCCTTCAAGGGTCTCCCCAAGAACGGTGCGCTTATCAAATTCCTCTCGCAGGAAGGTATGAAGAACCTCATGCTCGAAACCGAGGCCTACTATCTGCAGGACAACAAGCGCGAGATGCCCAAGGTGACCGACCCCCTCTACTTCGTCATCGACGAGAAGAACCGCAGCGTCGAGCTCACCGACAAGGGTATCGACGAGCTTACAGGAAAGACTGACGACCCCCAGTTCTTCGTGCTCCCCGACATCGCCTCACAGCTCTCTGAAACCGAGCATATCGCCGACCTCGCCGAGCGTCAGCAGCGCAAGGATGAGCTTATGCAGGACTATGCGGTCAAGGCAGAGCGTGTCCACACCGTCACTCAGCTTCTCAAAGCCTACACACTCTTTGAAAAGGATGTCGAATATGTCATCGACGAAGGCAAGATTAAGATTGTCGACGAGCAGACAGGCCGTATCATGGAGGGTCGCCGCTACAGCGACGGTCTCCATCAGGCAATCGAAGCCAAGGAGCATGTGAAGGTCGAGGCTGCAACCCAGACATTCGCAACCATCACTCTCCAGAACTATTTCCGTATGTATCACAAGCTCGCCGGTATGACCGGTACAGCCGAGACAGAAGCCGGTGAGTTCTGGGACATCTATAAGCTCGACGTTGTCACCATCCCGACCAACAAGCCCATTGCCCGCGTCGACATGAACGACCGCGTCTACAAGACCAAGAAAGAGAAATATGCCGCTGTCATCGAAGAGATTCAGGACCTCGTGTCGAAAGGCCGTCCGGTGCTCGTCGGTACGACTTCGGTTGAAATATCCGAGCTTCTCAGCCGTATGCTCACCATGCGCCACATCCCCCACAATGTCCTCAACGCCAAACTCCACCAGAAGGAGGCCGAGATTGTGGCTCACGCAGGACGCAAGGGTATGGTGACCATCGCTACAAATATGGCAGGTCGTGGTACCGACATCAAGCTTACACCCGAGGTCAAGGAGGCCGGAGGTCTTGCCATCATCGGTACCGAGCGCCATGAGTCACGCCGTGTGGACCGCCAGCTCCGCGGTCGTGCCGGCCGTCAGGGCGACCCGGGTTCATCAGTCTTCTATGTATCCTTCGAGGATCAGCTCATGCGTCTCTTCGCCACCGACCGCGTCATGAAGATGCTCGACACCCTCGGTCTCGAAGAGGGCGAGCGCATCGAGAGCGGCATGGTGACCAACGCTATCGGCAATGCACAGAAGCGCGTCGAGGAAAACAACTTCGGTATCCGCAAACGCCTCCTCGAATATGACGACGTGATGAACAAGCAGCGTACCTACATCTACAACCGCCGTCACCACGCCCTCCTTGGCGAGCGCGTAGGTATCGACATCGCCAACATGATATGGGACGTCATCGAGAATCTCGTCAACAACTACGGCCCTGCCGACTATCAGGACCTCTCGCTCGAACTCTACCGTGTCCTCACCATCGAGGCTCCCTTCACCGAGGAGGAGTACCGCAACATGTCCAAGGAGGATGCCATCGAGAAGATTCACACCGCAGCCCAGGAGGCATTCGACCGCAAGGGGCAGCGCATCCTCGAAGTCGCTCAGCCCGTGATTATAGACTGCGTTGAGAACCGTGGCTTCAAGGGTCGCATCGCAGTCCCCATGACCGACGGCAAACGCTTCTTCAACCTCGTCGTTGACCTTGACGAAGCTTACCGCACCGGTTGCAAGTCAATCGTGAAGGAATGGCACAAGGCTGTGCTTCTCGTGACCATCGACGAACTCTGGAAAGAACACCTCCGCGAGCTTGACCAGTTGCGTCAGAGCGTCCAGAACGCATCCTACGAGCAGAAAGACCCGCTCGTCATCTACAAAGTCGAGTCGTTCCACCTCTTCGAGGCCATGCTCAACAATCTTAATGTGAAGACCATGTCGACCCTCATGCGCGGTCAGATTTACGTTCAGCAGGCACCCCCGCAGCCTTCACGTCCCGCTCAGCCCGAAGCTGAACCGCAGGCAGCCGAAGACAGCGAAAACGAGGCTCCTGCCGAGCAGCCCGCACCCGCTCCTGCACCTGAGGCTCCGAAGCCCCAGCCAAAAGTGGAACGTGCAATGCCCGAACGTCCCAATGACTATTCTAAATACCGCACTTCGCGCGAAAATCTCCCCGGAGAGAACGCGCAGCGCGAGGCAGGACGAAATGCAAGCCAGACGCAGCCGACTCAGCCCGTCAAGGCCGGTCCCCGCATCAACCGCAATGATCCCTGCCCCTGCGGTTCAGGCAAGAAATACAAAAACTGCCACGGCAAAGGTCTCTGATAAGACTTTATAAGTATCAATTTCAGATACAAAAGGAACAGAAGCGCAAAAGAAACAGAAGTTTTGGATTATGTTGTATTGACAAATCTGTTGAATTAAACTTCTGTATCTTTTGCGCTTCTGTTCTTTGTACCCCCACCAATAACAATTTACACTCCATGAAAAAGCTATTGTTTCTACTTCTTATCGTGACATCGCTTCTGTCGACCTCCTGTATGAAACGTGTCGAAGGCATACTCAGGGAGGAGCCGACGGAAATTACCAAAAAGGAAGCTGTCAAGCTCATGAACTACTACGACGAGCAGTTCCGTCAGGCCCAGACCTTACTCAAAGAGGGCAACAAGACTCAGCTTGCAAAGTTCTTCAAGACCCCGGAATGGCAACTTGCAGAGCAGTGTCACTCCAAGCTCCTGCAGCTCACTCCCGAACTGTCAACCGAATTGCACATAGCTCAATTCGAGGCTGATTTCATCCGGTTTGTCAACGAGACCATCAGATTCGGTGTCCCCCTTCGCGAACTTCCGGAGGATTGATTTTCAGATACAAAAGAACAGAAGCTCAAAAAGGAACAAAAGTAAAATTCAGTAAACTTGGGATAGAAAATTGGGAATTTCTACCTAATTTTCATAGTCTGATTTCAAGGGAATTAGGATTTTAGGATTTGTGATGACATTCCGAGATTTGCTTCTTTTTTCTCAATCAGTACACATTTTGTACGATTCAGTTGTTAATATGTGTTGAGGGCGATTTTCAACGATGACCAAACCGCGCTATCTTTGCGCAAAACTCAGAATAGCAGCCTATGGCAAAAGTTGAAAACAAGAACAAACAAAATCCAAAACTCGTCCAGACGGTCCTGAAAGACGGACGCGCCAGCCTCGCGCTGGAATACTATCTCGGACGCACTGAGACCCCCGTATTCGATGACGAGGGCAACCACGTCATATATACCGATGGGGCAATGGCGGGGAAGCCGAAATACAAAATCAAGCATAACCGCAAACGGGAGAACCTGAACCTGTACATCATACTGCATCCCCGGACACAGGCAGAGCGGACTCAGAACAAGAACACTCTCGCGCTCGCCGAGAAGATACGTTTTGAGCGTGAGCAGGAATTTCTCGAAGACCGCGAAGGGTATCGCCTGAAGAAAGAGAAGGAGACGGACTTCCTACGCTACTTCCGCAAACACCGTGATGACGAAATCTATGCCACACCGACAAGGGTCGGCCTCGGCACAGCCTACCGACGTTTCATAGACTTCCTTTCCGGTATTCAGAAATACCGACGCTACACCGAGTTTCTAAGGATGGACCTCCTTACCCCGGAAATGGTGTCGGGATATGCTGACCACTTGAAGAAAGTGTCGGTCGGTTACGGAGCGTCGCACTGCCTCGGACTGTTCAAAAAAGTGATAGCCTGCGCCGTGGAGGAAGGCCTGATGAAGAAAAATCCTGCCAAGGGGATAGTCATGCGTATGGACCGCCTCGCGCTGAGGAAGTCCATACTTACTCTTGACGAGGTGAAAACTCTCGCCATAACCCCTTACGAGGGTGGAGAGCCGGACATAAGGCGGGCGTTCCTGTTCAGCCTTTATACAGGCATACGCTGGTGCGACGTGCGAAAACTGAAATACTCCAATGTGGATTTCGCCACAGGGGTGTTGAAATTTGAGCAGAGCAAGATTGCAGGACGCAGCAAGAACAGCGGTGTAGTGACCCCGCTGAGTCCGATGATACTGAAACTCATCGGCCAACCCCCGACCGGAGAAACCCTGTCACAGACGATATTCACCCTTCCGAGTTCGTGGTCCTGCAACTATCATATCGGCAAATGGGTCGCAAAGGCCGGCATCCCCAAACATATAACATGGCACTGTGCCCGCCACAGTTTCGCTGTGAACGTGCTTAACGGCGGAGCCAATATAAAGACGGTCCAAGCACTTATGGGACACGCCAGCATCGAGATGACGGAGAAATACCTCCATGTCGTTGACGAGCTGAAACACAAGGCCATTAACAGCCTTCCGGAACTTGATATAGCACAGTGACTGATTCGGAATCAGTAAAGCCGACACAGCAATGTGTCGGCTTTTTTAGCACCCAAACCGAAGTTTCGGATCAGTATAGTATATGGCAGGACACGCTTCCGGGGATAGTGTCGGATACAGGCTTTTCAGGCATCAATACGTTATGGTATAAATGTAATTTCTTGCACTTCATGAAAGACCCTGACACGTTGGTGACATTGTTATGACAATATACTGACAATCCGTTATTTGTGAAAATCAAAAGACGTTTAGATGTTGTTATACATCCGACTGCCGCAAAGCCTCCGCGGGTCGCGGGTTGAATATTAACGGAGAAAAAATGAACATTTAGCCGTGTTACGGCGATTTTACATATTGCATGGGTATGTAAACCCCATACTTTGCGGTTTTTTATTAGATGGATAACAACATAGTCATTATCCCCTTTGAGAATTTGAGGGAGCTAATCAACAACGCGGTCAGCGAGAGCCTTGATAAAATACTCGCAGCATCACAACCCAAGAGGGAACAGGAATCGGTGGATATAGACGGTGCGTTGGAGTTTCTAAATTCCAACGGATACCGTATTGCCAAGGGCCAGCTATACAAGGAAACGTCTGCCGGCAACATCCCATTCCACAAATTCGGGCACCGTCTCCACTTCCGCATATCTGAACTGAGGAAATGGGCGGAGCTGCGTCTCACCGCCGGGAACGCGGTCGGATACCTTGACTATGCGCAGGATAACAAACGATAAACAAGGTAACATTACAGTCATCATGTAAAAAGTCAGAAAGCTGTCATAACTCTGTCAGTAGACTGTCAGAGAAAACGGTACAGTGTCGATGTTTTAATTCTGAAAATCGCCCAAAACAAAAACGAGACAATGAAGATACGGCAGACAAGACCCCCTCCCCGGAGACTGGGGCATCCGAAAAAGGAATAGACCCTATTCCACCCGGAAACAAGATAAAACCGAAACATAAAAACAGGAGCGTAAATCCATGATTGGGCTCCGTAACATTTAT
>CANCXM010000012.1 GCA_947381945.1 uncultured Muribaculaceae bacterium | reverse complement strand
TGATTTTGTCTGTAAAATTGAGACAGGAGTTTAATTTTTTGAGATTTGTATGTAATGCATTTGCTCTGTTATCGGATACTTTTGTGAATGAAAATACAATAACTCCGATCAATGGACAATACATTAAGAAAACAAATCCTCACATTTTTTGCTCTGCTTCCCACAGTGTTCTCCGCGCTATCAGGCTCTCTGTCTGTCAAGAGTCCTGACGGCATGATTGAATATTGCTGGAGTGATGACGACGGACATCTTTGTTTTGAAGCATTCAAGGCCGGAAAACAAGCTATAGTCAACTTTATACTTGACGGCAGGAATGTTACGGATGATTGTTCAGTAATATCATCTGCCACCTACAGCATAAATGAGACTTATCCGACACGTGGACTTCACACAAGTGCGGTGAATAATGCGAATGGTGTCCGGATGAAACTTTCTACGGATGTAGAAGTAGATGCCCGTGCATATAATGACGGTGTGGCATTCCGCATCATATCTGCCGGTGACAGGAGCCGGACGCGCGTGCCTGATGAAGCGACAGCATTCAATATTCCTGCCGGTAGCCATGTATGGTATCATGATATGTATAACCATTATGAAGGTGAGCATCGGAAATGCGACATCAGTGAAATCAAGGAAGGGGAGTGGGTAGCGCCTCCTGTGACTGTAAGACTTCCCGATGGAAATGGATATTTATGTATTTCCGAGTCCGGGCTTCGTGATTATCCCGGAATGTCATTGCAGAGCAATGGGAGGCGAGGATTGGTGACACGTCTCGGTCATGCCCAACCTGTTTCCTATCCCTTTGCTCATGACTATTCTCTTGATGAGGCAAAGCGTCTGTCAGTCGCTGCTTCCATTGCCGGTGAGATTAAAACTCCGTGGCGTTGTGTTGTTATCGCCTCCGATCTTAACGCTCTTGTCAACACGGATCTCATTTCAAATCTTTCGCCCGCGCCGGATAAGAGACTCTTTCCACTCGGTGTGAACACCGAGTGGATTAAGCCCGGACGTTCGGTGTGGTGCTGGCTCGATGGTGGCGAACGGACAGTTGAAGGAATGAAAGAGTTTTCACGGTTGGCCGGTGAATTAGGTTATGAATACAACACAGTAGATGCTTTCTGGTATCGCTGGACTGATGAACAGATCAAGGAGCTTGTCGACTACTCGGCGGGGTATGGAGTGAGAATATGGCTATGGCGCCATGGCAGGGATCTGCGCGACCCGGCTAAACGTAAGGAACTTTTCGACCGCTGTAGCCGACTTGGCATTGCCGGTATTAAACTCGATGCATTTTCCCATGAATCCAAGGAGTTTGTAGATATGTATCAAGCCTGTCTGCGTGAGGCTGCCGAACACAAGCTCATGCTTAACATACATGGAAGTAACAAACCGACCGGCGAAGTGAGGACATGGCCAAATGAAATGAGCCGTGAAGGTGTTCAGGGACTCGAATACGGAAAGCATCAGTTCAGTTGGGCCAAACATAACGTAACGTTGCCTTTTACACGATATATTGCCGGACATGGTGATTATACTCCTGTCATTTTTGGAGAACGTCGGCTTGACACGTCGTGGTGTCATCAGGTCGCCACAGCAATTGTGTTTAATTCTTCGGTAATTTTTTTCGGAGCGCATCCACAGTCAATCATCGATAATCCGGCTGCTGATTTATTCAAATCCATCCCGGCTGTTTGGGATGAAACCATAGTGCTTCCTGGAAGTGAAATCGGCGAGGTGGCTGCCTACGCCCGTCGTAGTGGCGATGACTGGTATCTTGCAATTCTAAATGGAGAGGACGCCCGCACCATGCCTGTGTCTCTTTCATTCCTGAGAGATGATGAATGGTATGAGGCTCAGGTGTACCGTGACCGTCCGGGAGATGGTGCATCAATGAAAAAAGAGAAATTGTTCTGCCGTAAAAACGACTATTTGACCGCGCGTCTGCGTGCCGGAGGAGGCTATGTGGTGAAATTTAATATAGCCGGAAATAAAGGGAATAAATAGTATTGGAAAAATTCAATCATATATCATAATAATTCAACATGAATAAAAAATTTCTTGTAACAGCGTCGATTGCTGTTTCCTTCTGCTGCTCGATGGCAAACTGTTCGACCGGTGACGGTGATAAAAATGAGCCGGATAAACCGGATACGGAAATACCCGGAGAACCTGACGGCCCGGGCACTGATACGCCTGATGACAAAGATCCGTATGAATTTAAGGGGTCCATGCAGGCTGACGCCAAACTCGTTGGACAGGACTATAAGGCAATACATCAGTACATGCGTGGTTTTGGCTGGGACTATTCCGAGCATCCGAATTCATCGGAGAAGGACCACCACGATGGCGTCCATGCTGCTGTTGTCTATGATGAGGCTATCGGTCAGTATGTGTTCCGCTTCTTCAACCACGCGAATGCCGATGTGCTTGACGGTGACCGCGGGTCCATTGTTGACCGTCAGCGCAACGAGATGAAATCGCAGACATCCGACAAGTGGTTCCACCTTAATGGCAACTGGGGTGAACGCCAGCGTCTGAAATGGAAATTTAAACTTCCGGCGGGATTCCGTCCCTCCACATCTTTCTGCCACATTCATCAGCTCAAAGCGCAGGAAGGCAATAACGGTGCCCCACTCATCACCATCACTCCCCGCTGTAATGCCGACGGTTCCAACAAGCGTCTGCAGGTGATACATACCGGAGATGTCAGCGCGACGACCAAAGGCACAATCATTGATAATCTTCCCTTCTCGGATTTCGAAGACCAATGGATTGAGGTGACGACTGAAATGCTCTACACCCACAACGGAAAGTTCAGCATCAGGATGGAGCGCGTGAGCGATGGAAAGGTTTTGGTTGACAAATCATTCGACGATATTGACCTTTGGCGCAGCGGAGCCAAGAACATCCGCAATAAGTTCGGTATCTACCGCAGCTTCGGTAAGAAAATGGCTGATGCTTCCGATCGTCCGGTCAACGGAATCAAGGACGAAAGCATAGATCTTGCGGACTTCCGTGTCTATGAGGCGGATACAAACCCTGATCCGCAGATTCATGATTAATCTGATACAGTCTAATAAATTCAAGGTATGAAAATCAAAAATATAGTAATAGCATTACTTCTATTCTTCCTTGGCGGTTCTGCCATATTTGCCAAGGATAAATATCTGTCCGATTTTCCATCGGAGGCAAATCCTATAACCGTCGGCGATAAAATCACAAAGAAATTTCTTGTAACCCCGCATACCCGTTTTGGTAATCCCCGTGCGGAAAAAGCACCGAACTACATCACATATCCCGATGCCTTGGCATGGTTGGGTGCGATGTGGTATGCCAAAGTTACTGATAATGCGACTTTGACTGACGGTTTGGTGAAACGTTTTGAACCTCTGTTCAATGAAGAGAAGCATCTTCTTCCGAAAATGAGCCATGTCGACTACAATGTGGTGGGTTCGGTCCCTCTTGAGATTTATATGCAGCGTGGCGACAAACGTTGCTATGAACTCGGAATGCGTTATGCAGATTCTCAATGGGAACTTCCTTCAGATGCCAAACCCGAACAGAAAGCTTTTGCAGATAAGGGTTTTTCATGGCAGACACGAGTATGGATTGACGATATGTTCATGATTACCACCATCCAATCGCAAGCCTACAAAGCTACCGGTGATGCTAAATACATTAACCGTGCCGCTGATGAGATGGTGATGTATCTTAGTGAAATCCAACGACCCAACGGCCTTTTTTATCATTCTCCCGATGCTCCGTTTTTCTGGGCGAGAGGCAATGGCTGGATGGCTGCAGGCATGGCCGAACTTCTTTCGTCACTGCCGAAGAGCAACCCGAACTATAAGACTATAATGAAGGCCTATCTTACCATGATGCAGACCCTGAAACAATATCAGGGTAAGGAAGGACTCTGGCATCAGCTTATTGATGGAGAGGATACATGGAGTGAGACATCCGGAACAGCAATGTTTACCTACGCCATGATTGTAGGCGTGAAGAACGGTTGGCTGAAAGCCAAGGAGTATGCTCCGGTTGCCCGCAAGGGGTGGCTCGGTCTCGTGAGCCGCATTAATGCAGACGATGAGGTTCTTGACGTATGTGAAGGTACCAACATAAAGAACGACCGTAACCATTATGTTAACCGCAAACGCATCACCGGTGATCTCCATGCACATGCTCCTCTCCTGTGGTGTGCGGCAGAATTGGCCACTATGCAATAACACATTTATCTGTAAATATCATGAATAGAATAATTGGATTTTCAGCGATGTTTTGTCTGGGAGTGCTGACAGCTCCTGCCATCGCTCCCAAAGTCACGTTGGTTGAGGAGCGTACCAATATCCGCTCAGACCGTCGTCCCATCCCTGTTGGATATTATGATGACAAGGCCGATAAAACTTTTGTTTGCTGGATGAGCGCGCATAGCCATCCTGCCGTCAAAGCATTCGACCATGCTTCCGGAAAGTGGGGCGATACGAAGATTGTAGCCGAATCGCCCTTTGCCGACAAGCATAACTATCCTGCCATACTTCGAGGAAAGGATGATCACATCTACATGTTCTATGGTTGCCACAACTCCACATTGAAAATGGCCGTGTCGCCTGAACCGAACAGTATCGAAGGCAAATGGACCGACACCTACATTCCTCAGGCTGAGCGGGCATCCTATCCGGCCCCTGTGTTGACTGATGACGGTGTGTTTTATGTCTTCTACCGCGACACCCGCAAGAACAATGGTTATGCGGATGACCGTCCTTATCAGTTTGTCAAATCAACCGACAATGGCAAGACGTGGACACGACAGATGCTCATCGACCCGTATCCCCGCGTCACTGACAGCATGATGGAAGTCTACAACGGTCAGGTGTCATATCAGCCCGGCGACGGGAAGCACGCCGGACGTATCCATATCGCATGGACCATCTGTGGTGAAAAGGCCGGTAAACATGCCCATGCCACTTACGGGCGCAATGTCTATTATGCCTATCTGGATTTATCAGATGACCATGTGTATAATGTGGAAGGTCGTGACCTCGGTACCACTATCGACAATGTAGAGGCCGACAAATATTGTCTCGCCCTTGAAACTACGATTCCGGAGCGCGGCCATCAGGCCGGACTGCAGGTTTCGGTACATTTCCGCGACAATGGCGCTCCGCTCATTCATTATAATTATCCCTCCGAGCATGGAGGCCGTCTGGCAACATGGACAGGGAATGAATGGCATCATACCTCATTCGGTGCGGTGGGTGAACCGCGCGGAATCGAAAAACTCGGTCCGGAGACTTTCCGTATCTACTCCACCATGGGGAAGGGCGTGACAACGTTTGTCACATCAGACGGCGGACTCACTGTCAAGCGTGAGTCCGAGATTGAAACTCCGAAAAGTCTTTCGCGCTGCTATGTCGTCTCGGATGCACGTCCGGAGCTCAAATTGCTCCTTTTCACTACTCCTGTGATTGATGGAAAGGAGTCGTTGCATGAGGGTTCCCGCGATATGTATGTCGTAAACGATATTTTTGAATGATTGAGAGTTTTCTATTACAAATTGATACAGTATTATAAATTATTTTAATAGCGAATCTCTAATTTTGTCACATCACTAATGCGGTTGTCAACAGTGAAATTTGGTGTTGCCGCCACATACACGGTAAAAATATAGCAAACAACATTAATTCCTAAATTTAATATCACTTAGTTTAATGAAAAAATCAATGCACAAGACATGGCAGCAATGGTTGAAGCTGTATGTTGTTGCCTTTTTCATTGCGATTTCATCCTCCGCATGGGGACAGATGATAACGCAAAAGGGTGTAGTTATTGATCAGGCCGGCGAGCCGATCATCGGTGCTACAATTATGGTAAAAGGGACCAAGGATGGAGTCGCCACAGACATTGACGGTAACTTTACTCTCAATTGTAAATCCGGCAGTATCCTCCAGATTTCCTCAATCGGATTCAAGCCTGCCGAAGTAAAGGCCACCGGTTCCGATCTTGAAATCACAATGGTCGAGAACTCCGAGGTCCTCGATGAAGTGGTGGTTGTCGGTTACGGTACGATGAACAAAAAGCATGTCACCGGTGCCATGACCTCAATTGACCAGACCCGACTTGAACAGAAGAATGCCACGAGCGTACTTGATGCTCTTCAGGGTTCAGTTCCCGGTATGCAGATCACCTCTACTTCCGGTGCTCCCGGTCAGTCAAGTTTTGTCACCATGCGTGGTGCCTCGACATTCTCCGATGGAGCAGTGTCCCCTCTCTTCGTTGTGGATGGAGTGGTTGTCGATGATATTGACAACATCTCTCCGAGCGACATCAAGCAGATTGACGTTATGAAGGATGCCGCATCGGCTTCAATCTATGGTGCGCGTGCTGCCAATGGTGTCATCTTCATCACCACCAAGTTTGGTGAGGCAGGCAAGACCAACGTCAGTGTCCGCTATCAGCACTCATGGTCGAGCGTGGCCAACAAGCTTCCGCAGCTTAACGCATTTGAAAGCCGTCTGAGTCTTGATGCGACCAAGTTCACTCCGGCCAATACTCTCGAGAAGTTCAACAACCGCACTGACTCTGTCGGTCTTCTCTACACTACCAATTATTATTATCAGGACCTCCTTTTCCGCACGGCTAACCGTGACGAGATGAATGCACAGATTAGTGGTGGCAACAGCAACTACACTTATCGTGTATCTCTCAACTATGTGGGTCAGGAAGGCGTGATGCTGACATCGTTCAATGATGTCTACACAGCTAATGCCAACTTTGACTATAATCCCTGGAAGAATGTCCGCCTCTCGACCCGCGTGAGACTTTCCTACAACAAGCGCAACAATATCCGTGGCGCTGTCCTTCAGGATGCCATGCGACGCGATGCCAACCTCATTATTTGGTATCCCGACGGTGAGCTGATTCCTTACTCTTCATCAGGTGGCCGACGCAATCCTATTGCAGAACTTGAGCAGCGTAAGAATGAGACCACCCGTTACAACGGTGTCTTCTATCAGAGCGTGGCATGGACAATCGCTCCATATCTGCGACTCGAAGGAAATATCTCGGCCAACTTCAATACATCGCGCAACGTACAGTTCGTTTCAAAGAATCTTGACGGCAACAGCAAGAACTCAGGTTCGGACCAGACAGTGAATACATGGAAATACTCGGGAGAGGCATTTGCGACATTCAATAAGAATTTCGGTGAGGACCATTCACTCACAGCAGTGCTTGGTACAAGCTTTGAGACATCAAACGCATACACAAGCAATATCGCGGGTAGTGAATACCTCTCAGAGACACTCCACTGGATGAACATGGCCACTGTCTATAATCTCAACAATGTCTACACCAACGGTTGGGAAGAATCACTTGCCTCATTCTTCGGTCGCGCGGTCTATAGCTTCAAAAACCGTTACACTCTCACTGCAGTTGTCCGTCGCGACGGTTCATCACGCTTCGGTTCCAACAACCGTTGGGGTACCTTCCCCTCCGTATCGGCCGGCTGGCGTTTCTCTGACGAAAGTTTCATGCGTTGGGCAACTCCCGCACTCACCGATGCCAAGCTCCGTGTAAGCTGGGGTAAGACCGGTAATGATAAAATCGGACGTTATGAATCAAAGACTGTTTATACCGACAACGGTTCCTACAATGGCGTGGGTGCGATTGTCCCGAGCACCAAGTATGGTAACCCCAATCTGAAATGGGAAGAGACCACCTCGACCAACCTCGGTCTTGACCTTGCTTTCTTCAATGGCCGCTTGACATTCGCCGGTGACTACTATATAAAGAAGACCACTGATCTTCTCGCTGACCAGAACCTCCCTTACACGACCGGCTACAATAATATCCGTGTCAATCTCGCAGGTATCGAGAACAAGGGCGTTGAGCTCTCCGTTACTGCAATCCCGGTTGCCAACCGCAATTTCAACTGGACCACAACTCTCACATGGTGGAAAAACAACAATACCATCACATCGCTTGCGCGTGAGGACTATGTACACAACAGTACTTGGTATGTTGCCGAGGGCAAACCCGCAGGTCTCTGGTATGGCTACAAGAATCTTGGAGTTTATCAGTATGATGCCAGCAATGCCTACGCCGAGGACTGCCATACACGTCTGACTCCCGTCTTCGAGCGCGATGAATATGACAACGTGATTATTGGTCTCAACGGTCAGCCGACCCTCATCGAGTATCGCAACCCTGATGGAACTGTCTATGAAGGTGAAGTCAAGCGTCTCAAAGCTAATGGCGTGGTTGCTGGCGGTGGCGACGTCATCTGGCAGAACATGCCCGACGCAAATGGCGTTTACGATGACGAAATCAATACCAATGACCAGATGATTCTCGGCAAAGCCAATCCCAAATGGTTCTCTTCATGGTACAACTCCGTATCCTACAAGAACTTCTCCCTCTCTTTCAGCTTCTATCTGAGCTGGGGTGGCAAGATCTATAACGACAACAAACGCTACTATACCTCATGGGGTGGCAACACTCACCGTCAATCACCCGAATACATCCTTCAGGGTTGGAAATATCCCGGTGAAATCACAACTTGGTATGCACTTGACACCAAGAGCCGAAAGACCAACAACCAGTCAATGGCACTCAACAGCCAGTTCCTTGAAAACGGTACATTCCTCCGTCTCCAGAGCCTTCGCTTCACTTACACACTTGAAAAGAAGTGGATCAAGAAGACCCCGTTCAGCAACATTCAGGCCTACTTCTACGGAAACAACCTGATGACATGGACCAACTACACAGGCTTTGACCCCGAAATCGGTGGCAGCGTGCTTGCCCCCGGTAAGGATAGCTCGATTTATCCCCATAACCGCGAGCTCGGTTGCGGTATCAATGTCAACTTCTAATCAATCAGAATCAACATCATGAAAAAATATATAGCTTTACCGCTCTTACTGGCCATGTCACTCACAAGCTGTGGCGACTTCCTCGATAAAGAGCCCGTGTCGGATCTCGCACCCGGCAACTTCTTCCAGAACACGGAGGAAATGAGCAATTGGAACGCCGGTATCTATACCTCATTCCAGACCGCACTCAACCAGCGTCAGGTTTTGTTTGGCGACGTTCGTTCTGACAATTGCGAGAAGGTGCAGAACTATGCCAACACCAACTACTACATGAATTCAATCCTTCCTACCGACAACGGTGCGAACTGGCAGAATTTCTATCAGGTGATAACACGCGCGAACACGGCAATCAAGATGTACCCGACAATCCCAGGTGTGACCGAGGCTCAGCTTGCTCCCTACATGGGACAGGCCTACGCAATGCGAGCCTATATGTATTTCTGGGGAACCCGCGCATGGGGCCGTATGCCTCTTGTCGATACTGAGTTTACCGGTGACCTTGCCACGGTTTCTTGTCCCCGCGCATCGCTCGATGAAGTCCGTGACCAGATATATGCCGATATTGAAGCCGCGATTTCCTACTTTTCGCTTGCCAACAGTTCCGGTAAGTTCTACATGACTATGGCCGGAGTCCGTTCGCTCAAAGTCGAGGCTGATATGTGGTATGGACGCTACGAGGATGCCATCACGGATTCGGAATGGTTTGTCAACAACTCTGATTTCTCTCTTGCAAAGAGTGAGAAGGAGTGGAAGAGCATTTTCGAGAATCCGGCTGCATCTTCAGAAGTGATTTTCGCGATGCACTGGGATTATGCCTCCAATGGAGCTAACAACGGTTGGCCCGGTCTGCTTGGCGCAAGCAATACAAACAATGGCTGGATGCTTTCACAGAGTCTGTATGACAAGTTTGTCGATCGTCTTCGCTGTCAGGACGACAATCCCGAATGGGGTACCGACGGCCGTTTCTGGAATACGGTTGATACAGTGCGTCTCTATTACAACGCCGGTCGTCTGCCGATTACCTATACAATGTATGACAACATGACGACTGCCGCTGCAGACCGTGGTATCACAAACTGTATCAAATACTCCCCCGAGGATCCCGAAAAGGCGATTGACGCCGCTCTCGGTATCTATAAATCACAATGGAAGGTTCTTACTACGACAGAGGCTGAACACAAACTGGTGTTCATGCGTCTCGCCAACATCATGCTTCTCCGCGCTGAGGCTCTCAATAAAGTCGGTCGTGGCGACGAAGCTCTTGCAATCGTCAACAGCATCCGCTCTCGTGTAGGATATGTCAAAGATGCCAATCTTGATGTTGATGCCTCGGACAAGGATGCAGTTGAGAATCTCATCCTTGATGAACGTCAGCTTGAATTCTTCGGTGAGGGTCAGAGATGGTTTGATCTCATGCGCACCGGCAAGCTCGTTGAAGTTATGGATCCTGTCTACCGTGTCCGTCAGGAGGAAGCCGGAGTGGCTGTAACCGGATTCGGCAATGAAGGCACTAAATATTGGCCCATCTACTACCGCGAATTTGAATCGAATACAGCTCTGAAGGGTGACCAGAACGAGCCTTATACCGAACGATAATATAATGAAATCATTAAAACAGAAGCAAAACATGAAATTCACAAAATATATTCAGGTTTCCGTTGCTGCGATCGCATTAGGCTGTGCGATGACCTCATGCGAGATGTTCGGACTTGATTACCAGGACCCATACGAATACGACTATGAAGCCGGTATTCCCAGCAACAAGTTAGGCATGTCGACCTACGATTTTATCGTATCGCGCTCAGATCTGTTCTCGGTTCTTGCCGATGCTATCGAATATGCCGAAATGGAGGATTACTACCAAATGGGCGACTGCACCTATATCCTCCCGACCAACACGGCTTTTAATTCGGAAACATCGACCGACCTCAGCTACTTCCAGACACATCAGATTCCCGACGGAGGAGTGGACGAGACCACGGGAGAGCCCACCACTTACGCTCCTTCTTCGATGAGAGCGTATCCCAAGGAACAGGTTAAGGAATTCCTCCTTTACCATATCGTGAAAGGTCAGTACACCCACACCAATCTGCCGGCTTCACCGACTTGGTATGAGACATACGCCTCAGCCGACACGGCAATGGTCAATATGTATATCTACAAGGACCGCAATCCCAACACGACTTTCAATAACTTCGACGGTCACTACAAGGCTTCAATCAAGCCGCGCACCGGCAATCTATACTCTTCCGACGGCTCATACGTCCATGTTATTGAAAGCTGGCTTGACCGTCCTACCAAAGAACAACTCAATTTAAAGTGATAACCGCTAAATCATTCGTACAACATGAAATACTTTCGTAACATACTCATGCTTATAGCTCTGATAACCGTTACATCCTGTGGTGATGACGATTATCTGGAAATCGACTCTCTGAGCGCTGACGGTAACGAATTCTATTGCAACCAGAAGGTCAAGGTGTGGATGTGTGTCAACTCTTCTGACCTGTGGCACACCACCTACAGTTGGACTTGCGAAGGAGGAAGCTTCACCCAGCCCCAGGGCTTGAACGAGGAGACTTGGAAAGCACCGAATGTCCCCGGAGTATATACAATCACTTGTACCGCAAAAGTCGGCGATGTGACACAGACCCGTACCCGTAAGATGTACGTTTCGAGTTACTACTTCGAGAAGTTTGAGAAGACCCTTCACTCATTTACCCTCCAAGGCACCTCTAAAAATTCGCTTAAGAAGGATAGTGACGGCAACCAGTATCTTCAGATACAGGTCAATCAGGCTGACCAGTATCAGCGCTATGTGCGTCGTGCTTTCGACGATACCGAGCTGCATACACCTTTCAGCACCCGTATGAAACTTGGATTTGAGAAGAATATGCCCAACACTCAGATGATAACTGCTGGCGGTTCATCGGGCCGCGGTATGCTTGAGTATCGCTGGAACATGCGTAATGCGGCTGAAAATAATGGCAGATACATCAGTCAGATCCGTCTTCTCTGGTATCCCGGCGCTGTTACCGACGGTTTGCCTCTCGTGGCAGAGTCGGATGCGATGAATCAGACCCAGACCGTCGAAGGCACTGAGGACTATAATGTTATCGTCGCTGTTCAGTATACGGATGCAAACAATAAGAAGACCACATACTATGAGTATCATAAGCTGGACACTTTCAATACTTTCAAAAATAAGTTGTATCAGACGGTAAGCATGGGTGTTGATTCAGACAATCAGTTGACAGCCTATGTTGCAGGCAATCTCGCGCTAACCAGCAGACTTGTTGCCGATGTCCGCACAGCCAACAATTGCGAAGGCAATCTCTACATCAACAACTGGGAATTCTATTACCTTAATGGCAACCAGGCCAAGAATGTTCCCGTGATGTATATTGACGATGCATACGCATCAAATACTGAAATGCTCTTTTAACCGTCAATTTTATTAAATCGTTACTTTTTATTAATCCATTGCCGGCATGATGGCGGTCCATCATGCCGGCAATTTTACTAAGATATAATTATGCGAAAGATATTCCTGTCTCTGCTCCTCTCCGCTGTCGTAATCCCGCTTAATGCCGAAGAGTTAATCGGGGCAGTATTCAATCAGAAAGAAAAACCGGTGAAGAAGGTGAAAGTCTGGCGTAAAAACACGGCAGAAAGTGTTGTGACAGGTTCGGATGGCCAATTCATTTTAAATGTCAATCCGACGGACACTCTTGTCATCGCAGCCAATAAGAAGCATGAAGCTGTCTTTCCTGTTGGTTCGTTGAGTAATATCACAATCAAACTTGGTAATAAGGAGTTTTTTGTACATGACGGCACAAATGAAACCAGATATGGCTATACCCCGGTGAAACGCATTGGTCACAATTCAAACATACTGACCCGGGCGCAGATTCAGGAACTTAATGCCGAATCGATTTATGATTTGCTGCGGGGACGTATTCCGGGTGTTACAGTAAACTTTGCCGAGGGTGGTCAATACATTTCCATTCGTGGAGGCAGCTCCCTCGAACAGAACACCGAGCCTATATTTGTGATTGACGGAGTGATTTTCGAACATAGCAGCGATGTCGACGGCACAATCAATATCGCGGACATTGAGCGCCTTGAGGTCTCAAAGGATGGAAACGCCTATGGTGTGAGAGGCGCCAACGGAGCAATTATTATCACGACACTCAAAAATAAGTAACTCCACCCTCTATCTAAAAGTCTCATGAAACGATGCAATATATTCCGCCCGTTTATTTTGGCTGCCACCATTATTTCGGGAACTGTGATTCCGGTGAGTGGGCAGAGTGTTTCCTCGGGAGATGAACAGGGATTTGAAATTCCTTCATCCACTCAACTGCCACAAGATAGGGAAGCGCTCGAAAATGCAGCCAACGGTTGGTGGAAAGATGCCTTGAAGGAGTATGACGAGCGCATGGACTGGTACAACGATGCGAAGTTCGGTTGCTTCATCCACTGGGGTGTCTACTCCGAGCCGGGTGGTCATTGGCATGGGAAAAGGGTCGGAGGTTATTCCGAACATCTCATGCGCAAGGAGCAGATACCCTTCGAACAATATAAAAAGGAGGTGGTCGCTCCATTCAATCCGACAGAGTTCGATGCTGAGGAGTGGATGCAGACAGCAGAGGATGCAGGCATGAAATATTTCATCATCACCGCCAAGCATCACGACGGCTTCGCTATGTATCCTTCCGATGCCTATCCCTACGACATACGTCTGACCAAATGGGGCAAAGATCCGCTCTCGGAATTACGGGATGCGGCAAAACGTCATGGGATAAAATTCGGGTTCTACTATTCACATGCTTTCGACTGGGAGCATCCTGATGCTCCCGGCAATGACTGGGATTATGAGAATCCCGGTGGTGACAAGCTTCTCGGGACAGCCAACTGGTGGATGACAGAATACAAAAGTTTTCTCCCGAAAGCAGAGAAGTATGTGGCCGAAAAGTCTATTCCGCAGATTCAGGAGCTGATAAAGAAATATGACCCTGATATTTTATGGTTCGATACTCCGTCGAAATTGCCGCTCTATCTCAATATCCGCATACTTGAAGCGATTCGTGAGGTCGATTCAGGTCACAAGATAGTTGTAAACGGACGTCTGGCTCGTTTTGCAAACGGAAACCTCGGTGATTATGCCAATACCGGTGATCGTGCGGCTTACTTCTTCCCGTCCAAAGGCCCGTGGGAGTCAATCCCGACCACAAATGATTCGTATGGCTACAGCAAGGTGGACACTGTGCGCAAACCTGCATCACATTTTATCCGGCTCGTGGCTTCTGCTGCATCAAAAGGTGGCAACATACTCATGAACGTAGGTCCGATGGGCAATGGAAAATGGGATGTGCGTGATGTGGAAATCTTCAAAGGGGTCGGCCGATGGCTGGAAAAGAATGGTGAAAGCATCTATGGTACGACGCGCACCGATTTGCCTCAGCAGCCCTGGGGCGTGACGACTTGGAAAGGTGATACTCTCTATGCCCACATATTTACTGTGCCACAGGACGGAAAAATCATAATAGGTGGTCTGACCGGCAATATCCGTAAGGCCAGCATGGTTGCCGATAATGGTGGCAAAGTGTCATTCCGCAGGATTGGCAAGGACGATTATGAGCTTCAGGTCGATGCGTCGAAAACTGATCCGGTCAACACGGTTGTAGCGATAGAGCTTGACAAGCGTCTCCCTGCCAATCCGGTCCGTCTGCTCAGTTCAACTCTGCCTAATGTCCTCTATACGTTTGATGCCACCCTCCACGGCATAGGTCTATCGTTCGGTGATGGGAAGGTGAATCGTAATCATGTTAAGAACTGGCATGATAATTCCCAGAGTATGTCATGGAGCTTGCGTTCGTCTGAGAATATCACCTGTGATGTCTATCTCGACTACAATACGGTTGGAAAGGATGACAACGGAACGGTTCTTGTCGAGATTGCTGACAAGAAATTTGAAGTTCCTTACACCGCTTGTCCGGAGCAATCCGGATTCAAGACCATTCATGTTGGCTCAATATCCATTGCTAAAGGTCAGATGGGATGTCATCTCAAAGGCAAGGAGCATAGCGGAACTAATTATATGACACCGATAGCAATCCGTCTCGAAAGCAATTCTTCGCGAGTGAGGTGATTCCAAACTCTATCTCATTATTAAACCTTAAACGATAAAATAATAACCGGAGTCCTTGTGCATGAGCTTGGACTCCGGTTTTCATTTTTTCAATGTTGATGTGTTGAGATGCTGTTTTCTTACAACCGTTATACTTCATCGATGATTTTAAATGCAGCTTTTCGACCGAAACTGATGCGCTCCGGATAGTGGACATCGCTGTTTACCGCAAGCGTCAATCCCGCATCCCGGAGGCGACGGATTGTTGGTGCGGAAGGGAAGAGCCGTGGCACATATTTCTGTGCCTCCTTTTGGCTGCTTCCTACCGGCGGTTCCCAAGCCTTGGTGTTGACCTCAACAACCGTTCCGCTTGCTATGAGTGCGTCAATGACGTTGTCGAGATGTTTTTTGTACCAAGCTTCTTCCTCTATTCCGGGCTGATAGCGCGATGCGTTGAACCCGATTTTGTCAAAATGTCCAATCATGTCAAATCCGCCTGCCTCAATCATGTCGAGTGTGTGTTGATAGAAGGTGTCGACCACATAATGGATGTCGTCATGAAAATATTTGTGCATCTTCTTGATGAAGCCGTCAGGACTTCCGTCGACATCTATCAGTTCTCCATCCTGAGTCGGGATGAAATGTATGGAGCTGAGACGGTAGTCGAGGGGGATGGATTTGAAATATTCATGACTCGCGCCCCACAGCTTCCCGAGATAGTCGATTTCCATTGACAGATAGAGATTGATTGTGCCCGCATGTTTCTCTTTGAGTCGGGAAAACTCGTTGATATATTCACCGACGGCTTCCGATTTCATGTTGCAAGGTGAAGCGATGGGGATGGGAGAGTGGGGAGTGAAGCCGAGATGACGTATCCCGGCTTCGATTGCTGCTTCGACAAAGCGCGCCATTTCGGCGCGCCCGTCACAGAATTGTGTATGAGAATGTAAGTTGTAGTCTCTGGTGGAGTTTACTATTTCTCTGATGTTCACTGTTCAGTCCTTATTTGGTTGATGTGGGAGGGTTGGCGATGTTCTGCCGCATGTTTGTATCAGATTCGATATTTTTCATGCGGTAATAGTCCATGACACCGAGGTTGCCGGTGAGGAAAGCCTGAGCCATAGCACGTGGCAGTTCCGCTTCGGCTTCGATTACTTTCGCACGTGCTTCCTGCGCCTTTGCACGCATTTCCTGCTCAAGGGCGATAGCCATAGCCCTGCGCTCTTCGGCTTTGGCCTGCGCGATGCTTTTGTCGGCCTGAGCCTGGTCAATCTGAAGGGCTGCACCGATGTTCTTGCCTATGTCAATGTCGGCGATGTCGATTGAAAGAATCTCGAAGGCTGTTCCGGAGTCAAGACCTTTGCGAAGCACGAGTTTGGATATGTTGTCAGGATTTTCAAGCACCTGCTTGTGGCTTTCCGATGAACCGATGGACGAGACGATGCCTTCACCGACACGCGCGAGGACAGTGTCCTCTCCGGCTCCGCCGACGAGCTGACGGATGTTGGCGCGCACGGTCACGCGGGCAATTGCGATAAGCTGGATGCCATCCTTGGCCACGGCTGTGACATGTGGGGTTTCGATGACCTTGGGGTTTACAGACATCTGCACTGCCTGAAATACGTCGCGACCGGCAAGGTCAATGGCAGTAGCCATTTTGAACCCGAGGTCGATATTGGCCTTTGATGCCGAGACGAGGGCATGGACAACTTTCTCCACGTTACCGCCGGCAAGATAGTGGGCTTCAAGGTCATCTCTTGTCACGTCGTTCAGTCCGGCCTTGTGAGCCTCGATGAGCGCGCGGACAATGACAGAAGCGGGAACCTTACGGATGCGCATGAGAAAAAGTTGCATCAGTGAGATTCTCACACCGCTCACCCGTGCCGAAATCCAAAGGAAGAACGGGACGTAGTAGAAGAAAATGCAGATAACGATTACAATTGCAATCAGTATCAGAATCAGGGTTACTTCCATAAAATCTGGTTATAATTAAAGGTTAAGGATTATTGTCGTGATTCAAGTCTGACGACACGGTTCTTCAGTCTGCGCAACTCGAGTTTCTTGTCCTCAAGCTCCTGCTCGGCTGAAAGGATTCTGTCGGTGACAGACTTGTCGCGGTTGGCGTATGCCTTCCGGAGTGAGGCAAGTTCCTCGCGAAGTTTATCGTAGTTTTCCTTCTCGGAGAGATACTCGTTCAGTGCGTTCTCCGATTGGGGATTTGAGAGCTGTGACATGGACGTGATTATTTTACCTCCGGGCAATGCGAACTCAAAATTCATCTTTGACTTTTTTCCTTTCGATGAACCGGCTGCCGCGATCCGTTTCAGGATTTTCTGATAGTCTGTTGATTCGTTTTGAGTCATGGCTATGGATTTAACGCAGGCATAGTCTGTGAGATTAGGAGTCTCTACAGGATAGTTGACTCGCAATTCCTGCGGGAGAAAAGTATATATTGTCACAGAATCCTTCAACTGATTCCTGTCGGAGGCCCACCACCCAACGCCGTTCTCCTCGTCGATTGCATAGAGATAATCATTGTATGGGGAGTTATAGGGCATACCGACATTGGACGGTTGCAGGAAGCCGTCGGAGTCGCGTCGGGAGATGAATATGTCAAGTTCACCGAGCGAGTTTTCTCCGTCAGCAGCGAAATAGAGGGTAACACCGTCCGACATAAGGAAGGGATACGAGACCCACGAGCCGTTTGCGTTTCCGAAAATGGATGCATAGTCAAACAATTCGTTCGGTTTGTCCCAGCTTCCGTCAGTCAGTCTGATTGACTCGAACATTTTTGAGTCACCGTTCTCAGTCGAACCGTACCAAATCACGTCGTCACCTGATTCGCTCGCGTAGACAGGTGCCCAAAGGCTTGTCACTCCTAATTGTTGCATGGCTGCGTCTGTCACCACATCGTCAATCACGGACTCGTCGCCAAGACTTCCGGCACTTTTGGCAAGCTTGATGAATCTGAAGAATTCGTCAGACGGCACGTTTATGCTGTCGATAATCTCAATCTTCTCGACGCGGTCAAGCATTGAGCGTCCGAGTTCTATGCGGCTGCGCAGATTGTCGGTCCAGTCGATGGTTTCGCTACCGTCGCCGTATGAGAAATCCTTGTCCTTTTCCTCTTCGCCCTTGCTTCGCTTTTCGAGGTATTTGTCAAGATATTCCTCGGCTTTGTCATAGTCGTAGAGATAGAAATAACATTCGGCAGCTCCGAGATTGCCGGAGTTGTCGCTTTTCAGATAGTATGTGATGGCATCCTTGTATCTGCCTGCTTCCTGAAGTGCGATACCGGCTTTACGGCTTAACACGCGGTTTTTTGGTGATTCACGTGCAAGACTGACAGCTTTTGTCACTTCCTCCGGAGTTATGGCAGCTCCGGCCATAGCTACTGTGGCAAGGCCGGAGAATAGGATATGTCGAAGGGTTACGTTCATTCTTGAAAATAGGGTATTACTTCTCTTGTTTCATAAGTTCCTTGTCCATGGCTGCGGCTGCACGGCGTCCGTCGCCCATGGCGAGAATCACTGTGGCACCGCCACGGACAATATCTCCGCCGGCATAGATGTCGTAGATGGAGGAACGCATACTTTCCTCGTTGACAACTATGGTTCCTCGGCGTGAAATCTCAAGTTCGGGGATTGCATTGGGGATAAGCGGGTTGGGGGAGACACCGACACTGACAATAACCAGATCGACCTCGATTTCCTCAATCGCTCCTTCGATGGGCACGGGCGAGCGGCGTCCTGAGGCGTCAGGCTCACCAAGTTCCATGCGCTGTACTTTCATCGCCCTCACTCTGCCTTTCTCATCGGCGAGATATTCGATAGGATTGCAAAGTGTCATGAATTCGACACCTTCTTCCTGCGCGTGGTGAACTTCCTCAACTCGCGCCGGCATTTCCTCAAGACTGCGACGGTAGACAATCATGGCTGTCTTTGAACCTTGACGCAGGGCTGTGCGCACAGAGTCCATTGCTGTGTTGCCTCCACCGATAACGGCAACACGATTCCCCTTAAGCACGGGGGTGTCCTCGCCGGGACGGCCTGCTCCCATGAGATTAATTCGTGTCAGGTATTCGTTGGCCGACATGATGCCGATGAAATTCTCACCGGGAATGCCCATGAAGCGGGGAAGACCTGCTCCGGAGGCTACGAAAATACCGTCATAGCCAAGTTGATGCAGTTGGTCGTAGGATATTGTCTTGCCGATGACGCAGTCCTTGACGAAGTTGACACCTTCGGCGCGCAGACCGTCGATTTCAGCTTCGACAACAACATTGGGGAGACGGAATTCAGGTATGCCGTATTTCAACACACCTCCGATTTCATGCAACGCCTCGTAGACAGTCACATTATATCCTTTCTTAATCATGTCTCCGGCAAACGACAGTCCGGCAGGTCCGGATCCGACAACGGCGATGTTCATGCCGTTCTTTTCGACTGCGCTCGGACGAAGCTCGATGTTGTTGGCCTTGATATTCTCGCGCTCGAAGTCTGCGGCGAAGCGTTCGAGATAGCCGATGGCCACCGGCTGCTTTTTCATCTTGTTGTAGATGCAGCGCGATTCACATTGCTTTTCCTGCGGGCAAACACGTCCGCAGACGGCCGGGAGAGCGCTTGTCTGTTTAAGCACCTTGGCAGCCGTAAGGATTTCGCCACGCTCGATATTCTTGATGAATGTTGGGATGGCAATTGATACGGGGCACCCTTGGATACACTGCGGGTCGGGACAGTCAAGACAGCGGGTTGCCTCAAGCACGGCCTGTGCCTGAGAGAGACCCTGATTCACCTCGTGGTTGGAATGAACACGGAATTTTGGGTCAAGCTGAGGGATTACCGCACGGGGAATGGATGTGCGCTCCTTTGCACTGAGAGCCGAGCGCAGTTCCTCGCGCCATTTTGCATCGCGGTTATTATCGGTATTCATCTCTGAAATTATATGCTGTAGTTTTGAATGTTTTCTTTTAATTGTAGGCTTTCAGACGCATTATCATTTCGTCGAAATCCACTTTGTGGGCATCAAACTCAGGACCGTCAATGCATACAAATTTGGTCTTTCCGTCGACTGTCACACGGCAGGCTCCACACATTCCGGTTCCGTCGACCATGATGGTGTTGAGTGAGACCATAGTGGGGACATCATGTTTTTTCGTGGTGAGTGCGACGAATTTCATCATTACCGCAGGACCGATGGCTACGACAAGATCAACCTTCTCGCGCTCGATTACGGCTTCGACTCCGGCAGTCACGAGACCTTTCTGGCCCTTAGAGCCGTCGTCGGTCATGAAGATCACCTCGTCGCTGAACTCTGCCACCTCTTTTTCGAGTATGATGAGTTCGGATGTGCGGGCCGCGAGGATTGACACGACGCGGTTTCCGGCCTCTTTCATGGCTTTGATGATTGGTAGGAGAGGGGCGACACCAACGCCGCCACCGCAGCAGACGACGGTCCCGACCTTTTCGATGTGCGTGGCCTGTCCGAGCGGACCTACTATGTCAGTCAGGCAGTCGCCCGTTTCAAGGGCGCAGATTTTGCGGGTACTTTCCCCTATGGCCTGTATGACGAGTGTTATTGTACCGCGCTTAAGGTCTGCGTCGGCTATTGTGAGTGGGATGCGTTCGCCTCCTTCGCCGGTGCGCACGATGACGAAGTGTCCGGGACGGCGCGACTGTGCTATCATGGGCGCTTCCACTACAAGTTTTACCACATTTTCCGAGAAGTGTTCTTTCTCTACAATCTTGAACATTGACATGGCTATGTATGCGATTTGTCAGTTATATTATTTTCGATAAGTGATGTTTCGTGTCTGCGTTATGGTCTGGTCCATTGACGCAAGTTTTTCCTGACGTTTGGTCCAGTTGCCGTAATTGTCGAACTTGAGATAAACGTATGTGAGCATCTCGTCATTGTCCACGCTGTCATAGTCCCGTTCTTTCAGATTACCGTTGTGGTGATAACGGTAATTCTGCGTCCAGGTCTCGTCGGCCGACATGGAGGTCACTTTGATGACGCGTCCGGCATTGTCATAAAAAAGATGCATTTCTATGGTCGTGAACGCATCCTCATTGTCCTCAACAACATCTTCGACAATGATGGTTTTCATTCGTCCAAGTTCATCGCGTGTGCATTCAACCTCCATGCCGTCAAGTTCAACAAGCATTCCATGTTCATCAAATGTGAACTCGTTCTGCCATTCAAGTCCCGCGTCATTCATTAATATACAGATTGAATCGACGGGCCCTTTGAGGCCGAACATGTCGAGGTCCTTTACCCCTGCTTGTGCAAAAAGACCAGACATTGAGGTGATTAAGAGAAAAATAAATTTAACCATTATGTATAGTCATCTGTTTACTTGCTTCTTAATCTACAAAATTAATATTTATCTCTCAAACAAACGCTAAAATTTGCTAAAAATAAGGTGGCCATGACAAAATTTAGTAATTTTGCGATGATGGAATCCCCGAACAAAGAGTCAAGAAACCTTAAAGAGCTGAGCGATGCACCTGTAGGCCGTCTGCTGTGGAAATACAGTCTTCCTGCCGTTGTGGGTATGCTCGTCATGTCTCTTTACAATATCGTTGACAGAATATTCATCGGTCAATGGGTCGGACCTGAGGCTATAGCCGGTCTTGCCATAACTTTTCCGGTGATGAATCTGTCGGCAGCTCTTGGCGTGCTGATAGGTGCGGGTGGCTCCGCAAGAATATCCATATTGCTTGGAGCGAAGGATTTCAAAGGTGCGCAAAGTGTCCTTGGCAATGCACTTGTGCTGCTCTCGATAATTATATGCTGTTACCTCACATGTTTCGCAGTATTCATCGACGACATCCTTGTTGCGTTTGGGGCGAGTGAAGTGACCTTGCCATACGCCCGTGAGCTGATGCTCTACATCCTTCCCGGAATGTTCATGACGAACTTTGCCTTCACCTTCAACAACTTCATGCGCGCTTCCGGCTATCCTATCCGTGCGATGGTGACAATGTTCATAGGAGCTGCCGTTAATATTGTCCTTGACCCGATTTTCATCTATTATTTCGAGTGGGGCATAAAAGGCGCGGCGATAGCCACGGATATTTCGATGATGGTCTCAGCCCTGTTTGTGATGTGGCATTTTTTCAAGCCGAAAAGCACTCTCCGCTTCCTTACCGATAAAGAGATGTATCGGTTGAGTTGGCGTGTGGTTTTCCCGATGCTTTCAATTGGAGCCGCGCCTTCGCTTGTCAATGCGGCGTCCTGTTTCATAAATGTCATCATCAACAAGACATTGTATGTCCACGGTGGCGATACTGCCGTAGCCGCCGCAGGCATATTCACCTCCTATACTTCCCTGATGACTATGGTGGTTGTCGGCATCTGCCAAGGTATGCAACCTATAATCGGTTACAATTACGGGGCGGGTACTATCCACCGCCTCCGACGCACCTACTGGCTTGCTGTGGGAGTGTCGACAGTCATTGTGGCTACCGGCCAAATAATCGGCTTGACAATTCCTCATCTTATCGGCCGTGCGTTCACCACCGATACGGGGCTTATTGCCGAGACATCAAGATGCCTCCATATTTCCATGCTTGCATTTACTGTGGTTGGTTTCCAGATTGTCTCGACCACCCTTTTCCAGTCAATCGGAAAGGCCACTGCTTCCATTTTCCTGTCGCTGACCCGTCAGGTGCTCTTCCTCATACCCCTATTGTTATTGCTCCCTCCGAAGTTCGGTCTTGACGGAATATGGGCCGCTTTTCCGACTTCTGACCTGATTGCCACATTTGTCACCACCATAATGGTCGGTTGGCAGCTCTCGCGTTTCCGCAAGGTCGAGGGCGTTTCTGTGGCATAATCCCTGATTACTGTGCAGATCCGCAAGGCTCTTCCGGCGGATTCTGTTGACTGTTATGCAAACATCGTTTCTCTTCCCGGCAGATTCGGGAAAGCCAGTTTCAACTTATCATTAAAATTCAAACCGCAACAATCTTTGACGTAAAAGTGTTAAACAGATACATGCTGCAAAGCCTGTGTCAACCCAACGTCAACTATTTGTTTTCTTCTCAATGTACAAGCAAATTCCACTAAGCAAAGATCGTCTGAGGATAATGAGGGTCATGCACTTCGGCGTGATTATACTTTCTATACTTCTCATTACCTTGATAACTCTCGACACCCTCCGCAATGTCTCGTTTCTGGCCGACGAGACCTATCTCCGTGTGCAGTTCTGGTGTTGTCTGTTTTTCATCGCTGATGTTTTTATCGAGATGAGTTTCGCGCCGAGACGGTGGCATTATTTCTTGAATCATATCCTTTTTCTGCTCATATTGATTCCGTATCTCAACATCATACATCATTTCGACATAAAGATTGACGAGCATGTGCAATACATACTCCGTTTTGTCCCGATGATACGCACCGCTTACGTGTTCACAATTGTCACCGGTT
This sequence comes from uncultured Muribaculaceae bacterium, assembly GCA_947381945.1. GTDB lineage: Bacteria > Bacteroidota > Bacteroidia > Bacteroidales > Muribaculaceae > Duncaniella. The sequence goes on along the minus strand of CANCXM010000012.1, from coordinate 59,718 downwards.
TCACTGCATCGACGCGTTGGGCAAAGAATATGTTGATGACCTATATGACAGTCCTTATTGTCGCTGTCTATTTCTGCTCCCTGACATTTTTTGTGTCGGAACACGCAGCCAATCCACTTGTCCCCGACTACTGGTCGTCGCTTCTATGGTCAATCATGAGCCTTACCACTGCCGGATGCTCTATCCATGCCGTCACTGTCACAGGTCGGGTGCTTGGTGTGATGCTTTCAGCTATGGGATTGATTTTCTTCCCGATATTCACCGTCTTTCTGACCGACAGCTATGCCGGACAGGTTTCATCGTCCGACGGTGACACATCATCGGCTACGGCTGCAGGAAAACCGTCGCAGCCAAGCGGTCCTGCTGCAGCGGCGCAGTCCGGCAATAAAACCAATTGATGGTCTCAAACGAAAATTTATGCAATTTAGGCATGGCGCTTGAAATAAAATTTTGAACAGGCTCTTATAGGTCCCGCACAAAGTATTTGTGCATTTTTCAGGGATGAGATTTTGATGTGTATGGTCGCTCGCGAAGAGTGAGTGTGGTATACCCCACATGAGAGATGAGCGGGGGAGCATACGCGCGAAAGATATTCATCAAAATGCACAAATACTTTGTGCGGGACCTATAAAATTCGTATCTTTGTCGCTGCAAAAAAATAAGAAACTTAAATTTACTTATCGACACCATGCTCAAAACCATTCTTTCAATATCCGGCCGTCCAGGCCTTTTCCGTCTTGTCAACCGTGGTAAAAACATGCTCATCGTAGAGTCAATCACCACAGGAAAACGTACACCCGCCTACGCTCATGACAAGGTGATTTCCCTCGGCGACATTTCAATCTACACCGTAGAGGATGATATCCCCCTCACAACCGTGCTTGAAAGCGTGAAGAAGAAAGCCAACGGTGCTCCTGTCGACATCAAGGCTATTGGCAACGATGAGGCTGTCCGCGAGTATTTCGCTGAAATCCTCCCCGATTTTGACCGTGAGCGCGTCTATACTTCCGATATCAAGAAGCTCCTCACATGGTACAATCAGCTTATTGAAGGCGGCATCACAGAGTTTGCCGACAAGGATGACGCTCCTGCGGAAGAACCCGAAACAGCCCCTGAAAGCGAGCAGAAGTGAGACTGAACCGACTTTTCACAGCAAGGGACAGTGTGGTCGATCTGATAGACTATGACTACAACGTCCTCACTGTCCTTAGCCGTTTTTCCCTCCCGCTCGGATTCGGTCAGAAAACCATCGGGGAGCTATGTGAGGAATCCGGCATTCATACCGATGCTTTTATCCTCATTATCAACTTCCTTCTTGGCAATGGAATAGATTCAACTGCGCTCCCGGGTGTCAGCCCTGCCGATATAGTCTATTTCCTGCACAATTCCCATGATTATTATCTTTCCTATAAACTCCCGCACATCCGTGCCAATCTCATAGCGGCGCTCGATGCGGGACATGAGGATATCAACCCTATAATCGTCAAGTTTTTTGATGACTACACAACCCTCGTGAAAAACCATTTCAACTACGAGGAGAATGTGGTGTTTCCATACGTCCGCAGCCTTTCCGATGGCAATACGTCGGACTACAGGATTGACATCTTCCGCCGCCATCACGACGACGAAATCGAGGAGAAACTCTCGGAATTGAAAAACATAATTCTGCGCTACTACTCCACTTCCATGCCATTCAGAATGTATGACGCCCTTGCCGACATCTATAATTGTGAAGAGGATCTGAAGTCTCATGCAAGGATTGAAAACGACATCCTCGTGCCGTTGATTTCGCGGATAGAAAATCAAAATCGGAATTAAATGATTTGTTTGTGATGCGCCACGTTTCCATCGCGATAATGATGCCATCGGCTCTGACTTCAGCCGGCATTACGTCGATTCTTCGTTCGATTCCTGATTTGCCGTGTTCGGTGGCTGAATTGCGCAACGAGTCATACCTTGAGGATTTGGCACGTATACGTCCATCGTTGCTGATTGTCGATCCTGTCTCTCCTGTGAGATGGGATGCTTTCAAAAGCCCATCGTCTCCACCGGTAAAGATAATAGCTGTTTTGTCGCAGCAGATGCCGAAGGAGCTGCTGCGATGGTTTGACGATACCATCTCGGTCTATGATTCTGTCGATACAATTGTTGAGACTGTCAGACGCAATATCCGTAACGATGAGGATGATGACAAAGGAAAAGACCTCAGTCCCCGTGAGAAGGAGGTTATTGTCGGCATAGTCAAGGGCTTTTCCAATAAGGAGATAGCATCCGAAATGAATGTGTCGGTGAACACAGTGATGACCCATCGACGCAATATCGCCTCAAAACTGCATATCCACACGCCTGCCGGTCTTACAATCTATGCAATCGTGTCGAATCTTGTGAAATTGGAGGATATAAAGTCTGATATGGGCAAGCTGTAGGACGGCGGCCCGGACTATACGTAAGCCCCCCGGAATAAAAACAAAAACGATATTAAAAAAGACGGAAAGGCATTTCCGCAGTGATGCAACTGTCGCGAAGCCTTTCCGTTTTTTTGTGTCGTTTTTTATTGCCTTCAGAATTCTCAGTGGGCCAGTGTGTTGAAGAATTCTTCTCTGAGGGCAGGGGAGTCGTCAAACACTCCCGCGGTTTCAATAGTCGTAGTGGCTGAGGCTTGCTTTTCAACACCGCGCATTTTCATGCAGAGATGTTCGCCCGTACATGCTACAATTACACCCTTAGCGCCAAGTTTTTCCATGACGATTTTGCAAATCTGTGCGGTCATGCGTTCCTGGACCTGCAATCGGCGCGCATAGAAATCAACAAGCCTTGCAAGCTTGCTTAGACCTATGGTTTTGCCGTCGGGTATATATCCGATGGATACTTTCCCGAAAAATGGAAGTATATGATGCTCGCACAGAGAGTAAAATTCAATGTCCTTTACTATGACCATGCGTGAGCCTTCGTGTGAAAATATAGCACCGTTGATCAGTTCGTCGGCATCCTGACGATAGCCTCTTGTGACGTAGGCCATGGCTTTTGCCGCGCGCATGGGTGTCTTGACAAGTCCTTCGCGCGTCACGTCTTCTCCAAGAAGGCGGATGATGGCCTCGTAGTGGCCTGCTATTTCCCTGATGGTGTCTTCGCTAAGTTCTCTCACTTTGATATTTTTTAGATTGACCTCTTGCGTCGGTTATCTCGACGGCTGTTAGTTTATTCATGAACGTTCACACGGTCGCGCACAACGCGGATTTCTTTGCTGTAGGATGGGAATGCCTTACGCAATTCCTCTGCGGCTGCGTTGGCTTCCCTTTGCGTCTTGAAGTCTCCGACTTTGAGGCGCCAGTAGGGCGAAGTGTACATGACGTAGGTCTGGTAGTTCGGGAAGCGTGAGGATATGACACGCTGCTTTGAGCGCGCTTCGTTTTTGGCGGTGCGCGCGTTGTTGTCACTGAACACCTGGACGCGATAGCCTGCCATGCGGCCGTTGACCGGGCGGGCCACCTCTTCTTTTTCTTTCTCCTTTTCCTCTTCTGCCGGAGCGGCTACTGGCATGAGTCGTTTGAGCATCTTTTCAGGCTGGTTTACGACGTTGGAGTTGCCGCCGGTGATATGGTCCACGATGGTGACTATTTCAGTTTCGGCCTTTGCCAAAGGTGAAAGAGAAAGCAGCATCAGTGGTAAGACGAATGATTTCATGAAAAAAGTCTGGTGTGTGAGTGAAAGGGTTGGATTTGTTGTCTGTAGTTCTGGAGAGGATTGATCTCCGGTAGGGGAGAGTGGCGGATTGATTGGGAAATCCCCGCGCGGATGGCGCATTGGCTTGACGGCTTTGGCGAAGACCGCGCGGGGATCGGTATTTTTTTGTCTGTCTCGCGGATTAGAATGCGTTCACGATGCCCATGAAAGATGCGGCCTCGAGAGCGGCGCCACCGATGAGACCACCGTCAACGTCGGGCTTGGCGAAGAGCTGTGCGGCGTTTGAGGGCTTGCAGCTGCCACCGTAGAGGATTGAGGTGTTGTCCGCAACTTCTGCGCCATACTTGTCAGCGATTGTCTTGCGGATGAAGGCGTGGATTTCCTGAGCCTGGTCATCGGTTGCAGTCTTGCCTGTGCCGATTGCCCATACGGGTTCGTAGGCGATGACGATTTTGCCGAATTCCTCTGCGCTGAGGTTGAAGAGGCCTTCTTCGAGCTGGGCTTTCACCACGTCGAAGTAGCTGCCGTCCTCGCGCTGTTCGAGAACTTCGCCGATGCAGAAAATGGGAGTAAGACCGTTGTCAAGGGCAAGGCGTACTTTCTCGCGGAGGGTTTCTGAAGTCTCGTTGTAATACTGACGACGCTCGGAGTGACCGAGGATGACGTATGTTGCACCGGTTGATGCTACCATGGGAGCTGAAACTTCACCGGTGTAAGCGCCTGAACGGTGGTCTGCGCAGTTTTCTGCACCGAGACCGAGTTTGTTTTTGTTGATTACGTTGTTGATTGAAGCGAGGTGTGTGAAAGGAACACAGATAACTACGTCGCATTTGGGGGTTGCACCTTCAAGAGCGGCGTTCACTTCCTCGGCAAGCTTGATGCCTTCGGGCAGGGTGGTGTTCATCTTCCAGTTGCCTGCTACGATATTCTTTCTCATTTTTACCTTAATTAATGTGGTTTTTTGAAAATTCGTGGGCAAAATTAACTATTTATATTGAATTATTCAACCAATGCGACTTCTAAATCTTTACAGTCGGTTGTGAATTGTGACGATTTTAGGTCATTTTCATGTCCCCTTGCGGTTACTTGGAAAAAAATTCTTAATTTTGCGCTTCAGTGAGTGTGCTTATGTTCCCCGATTTAAGCCGCTGAATTGTCAAAACCAATCATTTTCATTAATTACTGATGGCAAAAATAGGAAGTAAATGGACCGGAAGCGGCCGCAAGGCGATGCTTCTCGGCAGTGGAGAATTAGGTAAAGAGGTCGCGATCGAACTGCAGCGCATGGGCATTGAGGTCGTGGCTTGCGACAAATATGCCAACGCTCCGGCCATGCATGTGGCCGACAGTTGCAGGGTGTTCAACATGCTTGACCCGGAGGCGCTCAAAAAAGCGATTGAGGAAGAGAAGCCTGACAATATCATCCCTGAGGTGGAGGCAATCGCCACTCCCGTTCTTGTGGAACTTGAGGAAAAGGGTCAGAATGTCACTCCTACCGCAAAGGCTGCCTGGCTCACCATGAACCGTGAGGGCATCCGCCGTCTTGCTGCCGAGGAGTTGGGCGTGACCACTTCACCTTATCGTTTCGCTTCTGACTTCGAGGAGTTCAAGGCTGCAGTTGAAGCAGTCGGTATTCCCTGCGTTGTCAAGCCTATCATGTCGTCGAGCGGCCACGGACAGAGTGTCGTGAAAAGCGTTGATGACATTGAGAAATCATGGAAAATCGCACAGGAAGGTGGCCGTGCAGGTGCCGGACGTGTGATTGTCGAAGGTTTCGTTAATTTTGACTATGAGATTACTCTTCTGACTGTCCGCTCGGTAGCCGGCACTTCTTTCTGTGAGCCTATCGGCCATATCCAGATTGATGGTGACTACCGTTATTCATGGCAGCCTCAGGCTATGACTCCTGAAGCGAAAGCCAAGGCTCAGGAGATTGCCCGCAAAGTGACCGATGCCCTCGGTGGCTACGGCATCTTCGGCGTGGAACTTTTCGTGAAGGGCGACGAGGTGATTTTCAGCGAGGTTTCTCCCCGTCCGCACGACACCGGTATGGTGACCATGATTTCTCAGGAACTGAGCGAATTCGCTCTTCATGCCCGCGCTCTTTCCGGACTGCCTGTCCCCGAAATCCGTTTCTATGGTCCTTCGGCATCAAGAGCGGTCGTTGTTGAAGGCGATAGCCGTGAGGTGGTTATGGACAATATCGAGAAGGTTCTTGAGGAACCCGGTGTGCAGATGCGCATCTTCGGAAAGCCTGAGGTGAAGGGCCACCGTCGAATGGCTGTGATACTCGCTACGGCTGATACCGTCGAGGAAGCACGAGCCAAGGCTGACCGTGCATACGGCAAACTTAATGTGGAAGTGCTTTAAGGCACTTCCACTTCTCCATCTCCTTAACCACCTTAAATCAGATGCAATGTAAAATGCGTAGACATATTTTACTGCTTGTTTCCTTAATCATGATGCTTGCATGTCCGTCAGCGGTTTTTTCGAAGACGGAAATCGGCTCTGAGGAAGTGAAATCAATACTGAAACGGCTTGACGCGGAATTAGCCGGCAGAAATAAATATATAAACAAGCGTCATGCGTCGATTGATTCGCTGAAAAACATCGTGTCATCGAAAAGCATATCGGATGAAGAACGCCTTGGCTGCCTTTTGCAGCTTGGCGACAGTTATAATGTCCTGAATACCGATTCCGCACTGACTTTCTATGCAAAAGGCTACGAACTTGCTGAAAAACTTGGGCTTGACTCCGTCAGTATACGGTTCAACCTGAGGACCTCCACCTATCTCCCGTTGCTTGCGTTCATAACGGAGGCATCCAAACGTTTTGAGTCGATTGACCCGGAGACCATTCCGGAAGGATTGCTGGAGGAATATTATGATGCTGCAAGGCAGATGTATTTCTACATAGCCTCGTACTATGTGAATTATCCGGATATTCATGGGCCATACATGAAGAAGTCGCAGGAGGCTCAGGCTAAATTGCTCACTCTCCTTGAAGACGGTACGCCACGCTTCATGCTCAACCAAGGTGAGTATTTTCTCTCTCATCAACAATATTCCAAGGCGAAAGCTGTGTTGCTGCTGCTTCTTGACCGTATTCCCGAGGAGGACAATCTATATGCCCGCGCCTGTCATTTTCTGGCTGATATTTCAAAGGCGAGTGGCGAACATAATGCCTATATCTATTATCTTGCACGTTCGGCTATAGCTGATACCAAAGGTGCCACTCTTGAGGTGTCGTCGTTGCAGGAACTTGGCCGCATGATGTATCTCAACGGTGATGTCCGTCATGCCTATGATTATCTTTCGACAGCACTGTCCGAAGCGGTGGAGTGCAATGCTCCTCTCCGGATACTCCAATCGTCGAATATATTCCCTATAATCGAGAGTGCCCATAAGGCCGAACTCAGAAAATCGGATGTAAGGATCTATATAGTCATGGCCATAATGGCTGTGTTGTTGGTCGGACTGGCGATTACACTCTATGTGCTCCACCGTAAGAACAGGTTGATGAACCGCATGGCTGTAAAGCTTGAGGAGGCCAACAGCACAAAGGATGTCTATATCTCGCAGTTCCTTAATCTGTGTTCAATCTACATGGACAAGCTGAATCAGTTCAACAAGATGGTCAATCGCAAGATTACCACCGGAAAAGTCGACGACCTGTTAAAACTGACTAAGCAGGGAAAGTTCATTGAAGAGCAATCCAAGGAGTTCTATGATGTGTTTGATGATGCCTTCCTCCATATCTATCCGACATTTGTGACGGAGGTCAACAAGCTTCTCCGCCCGGAGGAACAGATAGTCTTGCGTGAAGGCGAGAAGCTCAACACCGATCTCCGCATCATCGCGTTCATGCGACTTGGCATTGAGGAGAGCACACGCATAGCGCAGATGCTGAACTATTCGGTCTACACAATCTATACATACCGCAACAAGTTGAAGAATCGAGCTGTCAACCGCGATACATTTGAAGAAGCTGTCATGCGTATAAAATCAGTATCGTAGGGGATGGATTTGATAACAAAACGGGTATGGAACGATATGTTTCCAATCTGAAATTCCTAAATTCATTCTATATTTTTGCTTATTTTAGCGATATATAAATGATGTAATATCAAATAGTTAATTATATAGCTATATTTATATTTCCTCAATTCGCTGTTTCTGCTCTTGCACAAACCGTAGAATAGCTATAATTTTGCAATGCAAAGAGGTTCGAAAGCCATCCGTAAGGCCGAGAACTTAACAATAGACTACGATTAACGAATTTGCATATTTTTAGTTTTAGGGTTAGTATAGATTGTTAGTATCTTAGCGTAAATTCATTAGTTATATGAGAAGAATTGCATAATAGTAAATGTGTTTTTATGTTAGGTTTGTAGAGTCTTATTGCTAAGACAACAATACGACTTCTCCGGGAGGAGAGGTCGTATTGTCGTTTAAGGGGTTTGGATATGATAAGGATTTTTGCTAATTTCGCGCATTAATTCTTATTCATTAAAGCAATGTTCCGGTCATTCTTTTTAAATATAAAAGGTGAGCTCCGTGAGTACACCCGTCCTCAGGTGATGGGTATAGTCAATGTGACCCCTGACTCTTTCTTCGAGGGTTCGCGCACGATGAGCGAAAATGATATTGCGCGCAGGATAGAGAAGCATATTGCAGCCGGTGCCGATTTCATTGACATGGGAGCATATTCTTCCCGTCCGGGTGCTGACGATGTCTCGACGGAGATGGAGATTGAGCGCCTGAAAACGGGAATGAGAATACTCCGTGCGATTGACCGGTCAATACCCGTTTCGATTGATACCTTCAGGGCCGATGTAGCTCGTGTCGCAATCGAGGATTTCGGAGCAGATATGGTCAATGACATATCCGGAGGGAATCTTGATGGCAAAATGTTTGAGACAGTTGCAGAATTGGGTGTCCCTTATATACTGATGCACATGCGCGGAACGCCGTCGACTATGCAAAGCTTGACGGACTATGATGATGTGACTGCCGATGTTGTGGCTGACCTTTCGCGAAAACTGCGCACACTGCATCTTCTCGGTGTTGCCGATGTGATTGTTGACCCGGGATTTGGATTCGGAAAAACGACTGAGCAGAATTTTGAAATGATGCGCAATCTGGAAGCCTTTGATGCGCTCGGATGTCCTCTTCTCGTGGGCGTTTCAAGAAAGTCGATGATAACCCGCACGCTTGGAATTCCTTCTGGCGAAGCTTTGGCCGGAACTGTGGCGCTTGACACCATCGCCTTGATGAAGGGAGCTGCTTTCCTTCGCGTCCATGACGTGCTTGAAGCTGTCCAGACAGTGAAATTATTTGAACTGACAACTGATTAAACACCCTCTAACTATCCCTCTCATGGATCATTTCGGCATAAAAGACGCGCTCGACATCGCCATTGTGGCGCTGCTCCTCTTTTACTTATATAAAATAATGAAGGAAAGCGGCACGCTGAACATTTTCTTCGGTGTGTTGGCTTTTATAGTCGTCTGGGTCCTGACATCGCAGATTCTTGAGCTGAAACTTCTCGGTTCAATCCTCGACCAGTTCATGGGCATAGGACTACTGGTGCTTGTAATCCTTTTCCAGGATCAGATAAAACGTTTCCTTGTCGAGCTTGGCGACCATAAGCGTTGGCGCTTCCTCAAGAATCTATTCCGGCATGACAAGCGCGACCCCTCGGCTGATACACGCAAATATGTGTTGCCGATTGTCTATGCCTGTATGAACATGTCAAAGACAAAGACCGGCGCCCTCATAGTGATACGTCAGGAGATTCCACTTGAATCATACGAGAAAAGTGGCGACATTATTGATGCGGACATCAATTCACGCCTGATTGAAAACATATTTTTCAAGAATTCCCCGCTCCACGACGGCGCCATGATTATCGATCATGACCGCATCCGCAGCGCGGGTTGCATTCTCCCCGTCAGCCATGACCGCAATGTGCCCCGCGCACTCGGCTTGCGTCATAGGTCTGCTCTCGGCATCTCGCAGGCTACTGATGCTTTTGCAATTGTGGTGTCGGAAGAAACGGGTAATATCTCTGTGGCTCACCGTGGGGCGCTTACGACCCGATTGAGCTCCACGGAACTTGAACATCGCCTCTCCTTGGTGATGACTAACGATTGATAGCCCCCTATTGAAAACGGTTCGCATCTCGGCAGAGGGGTTTTATTTGCCTATTCCATTTGTCGGAGTGCGATTTTTTTTGTAATTTTGTTTGCTCAAACGAGTCGTCGCCCGGCTGCGTTCTCTCCTCCGGCGCGGCAGAAGCGATGAATACAATCCGTTAACTATTTCGAGAAAACTATTTTAACCAGACTATGTCAGAAGACAAAGAACGCGAAGCTGCGTATAGCGCCAGTAATATCCAGGTGCTCGAAGGCCTTGAAGCAGTAAGAAAACGTCCGTCAATGTATATCGGTGACACCGGTGTCAAAGGACTTCATCATCTCGTCTATGAGGTCGTGGACAACTCAATCGACGAAGCGCTTGCCGGGTATGCCTCTCACATTGAAGTAACCATCAACAAGGACAATTCCATCACAGTGGTCGACAATGGACGCGGTATCCCCGTCGACATGCACGAGAAGGAACACAAGAGCGCGCTTGAAGTCGTGCTTACGGTTCTCCATGCAGGCGGTAAGTTCGACAAGGGTTCCTATAAGGTGTCAGGCGGTCTCCACGGTGTGGGTGTATCGTGCGTCAATGCTCTTTCGACATATCTCCGCGCTGAAGTGCGCCGTGAGGGAAAGGTGTTCATGCAGGAATATTCCTGCGGCAAGCCCACAACCGAACTTAAGGTGATAGGGGAGAGCGAGAACACCGGAACGACTGTCACCTTCCTTCCCGATGCGTCCATCTTTACCGTGACCGAATACGATTACGACACTCTTGCCAACCGTCTTCGTGACCTTGCTTTCCTCAATGCCGGCATAACGCTTATCCTCACAGATATGCGCAAGCTTGATGCGGAGGGCAACCCCAAGACCGAGACTTTCTATTCGCGCGACGGTCTCCGCGAGTTCGTGCAGTATCTCGATTCAAACAAGGAATCGCTCATCAACGATGTCATCCATCTCAACACCGAGCGTCAGGGCATTCCCGTTGAAGTCGCGCTGACATATAACAATACATACAACGAGAACGTCTATTCGTTCGTCAACAATATCCACACCATCGAAGGCGGTACACACCTCACAGGTTTCCGTCGCGGCTTGACCACCACCCTTAAAAAGTATGCCGAGGACAATAAGCTCCTCGAAAAATGCAAGGTGGAGGTTTCGGGCGACGACTTCCGCGAGGGTCTCACTGCCGTCATCTCCGTCAAGGTTCTCGAACCTCAGTTCGAAGGCCAGACTAAGACAAAACTTGGCAATGGCGAGGTGCAGGGTGCTGTTTCGGCAGCCGTCAGCGAAGCTCTACGCTACTATCTCGAAGAGCATCCCCGTCAGGCCCGCACCATCGTCGACAAGATTGTACTTGCTGCCCAGGCCCGCCACGCGGCTATGAATGCCCGTCAGAAAATCCAGCGCAAGTCGCCTCTCGCAGGTGGCGGTCTTCCCGGAAAACTTGCCGACTGCTCGTCGCGCCACGCCGAGGACTGCGAGCTCTTCCTCGTCGAGGGTGACTCCGCAGGCGGTACAGCCAAGCAGGGCCGTAACCGTACATTCCAGGCCATCCTCCCTCTCCGTGGTAAAATCCTCAATGTCGAGAAAGCTATGGACCACAAGATTCTCGACAATCAGGAAATCACCAGCCTCTACCGTGCCATGCGCGTGACAATCGGCACCGAGGAAGACCCGATGGCAATCAACCTTTCGCGTCTTGCCTACCACAAGATTATCATCATGACCGATGCCGATGTCGACGGTAGCCATATCGCGACACTTCTCATGACATTCTTCTTCCGTCGTATGCGTCCCATCATCGAACAGGGCTATCTCTACCTCGCCACTCCGCCGCTCTACAAGTGCTCGATCCGTGGCAAGAAGGAGGAATATTGCTGGACAGATGCCCAGGTGCAGCAGTTCATCGCAATCAACGGCGAGAAGACCAAGGTGCAGCGCTACAAAGGTCTTGGTGAGATGAGCGCGGAAGAGCTCCGCGACACCACTATGGATCCCGAGCAGCGTCTTCTCAAACAGGTGACCATCAGCGATGCCGTCGAAGCCGACCGTATCTTCTCAATGCTGATGGGTGAGGATGTCGCTCCCCGTCGTGATTTTATTGAAGCCAACGCCAACTACGCCAACATCGACGCTTAAACGTTTTTAAGAATAAAAGCGTTATTTCATAAAATAATCATCAATATCCCTACATACCTCGTTCATACTATGGCTCAATCAAAGAAAGCAGTTGCCGGCTCACGAAGCGCTGCCACCCTCGCGAAGAAGGTGGAGGAATTCGTCGCGCAGCAGAAAAACAACACATATAATTATAAACAGGTGGCACACGCGATCGGTGCGACCACTGCAACCCAGCAGCGCAACATTGCCCTGCAACTTGTGGAAATGTCCTTCAACGGTGAGATTATCGAAGTCGCGCCCGGCAAGTACAAATCCCCGCAGCGAGGCAATGAGGCGACAGGTGTTTTCGTCCGCCGAAGCAACGGTAAGAATTCCGTAATCACTGATGCGGACGGCGAGACCCTTTTCGTGGCCGAACGCAATTCGATGCGTGCCCTCAACGGTGATAAAGTCCGTGTCAACATCGCTGCCCATCGTCGTGGCGCGGAGCCTGAAGCCGAGGTTGTAGAGATAATTGAGAAGAAGGACCAGAAATTCATAGGCACCTTGAAGGTCGACCGTCATTTCGGTTATCTTCTGACTGATTCCAAATATCTTTCAACCGATATTTTCATCCCCAAGGCCAAGCTCAAAGGTGGTCAGACCGGAGACAAGGCTGTGGTGAAAATCGTCGAGTGGAAGGAGGATTGCAAGAATCCGAGCGGCGAGGTAATCGACATCCTTGGTCGCAGCGGTGAAAACAATGCCGAGATTCATGCTATTCTTGCTGAATTCGGTCTGCCGTACAAATATCCTGCGGCAGTCGAGAAAGCAGCCGACAAAATCGATGCCGGAATCACTGAAGAAGTCATCGCGCAACGTCTTGACATGCGCGACGTGCTGACTTTCACAATCGACCCAGTCGATGCGAAGGACTTCGACGATGCGCTCTCGTTCCGTGCGCTCCCAAATGGTCATTATGAAATCGGTGTCCATATCGCGGATGTCACCCATTATGTCCAACCCGACACCATAATAGACCGCGAGGCTCAGAAGAGAGCCACTTCTGTATACCTTGTGGACCGCGTTGTCCCGATGCTTCCGGAGCATCTTTGCAACGGCATCTGCTCCTTGCGTCCCGACGAAGAGAAGCTCGCTTTCTCCGTCATCTTCCACATGGACGACGAGGCCAAAGTCATCAGCTCGAAGATTGCGCGAACTGTCATCAAATCGAACCGCCGTTTTGCCTACGAGGAGGCACAGGAGGTCATCGAGACCGGTCTCGGCGACTGTGTGGAGGCTATTCAGAAATTGAACGACCTCGCAAAGATACTCCGCCGTCAGCGTTACGAGAACGGCTCGGTTGAATTCGACCGACCGGAAGTCAAGTTCCACATCAATGATGACGGAAAGCCCCTTGGCGTGTTCTTCAAGGTCGCAAAGGATGCCAACAAGCTTATCGAAGAGTTTATGCTGCTTGCCAACCGTACCGTGGCAACCTTTGTCGGCAAACCGAAGGATAAGAAGAAACCCAAAGCATTTGTCTATCGAGTCCACGATGCACCGGATGCCACACGTCTTGCCGATCTTGCCAAAATCGCCCGCGCGTTCGGCTATAAGATAAAGGATTCGGGCACTCCGCGCGAAATCAACCGTTCAATCAACAAGATGCTTGCTGAAGTGAAGGGCAGAGGTGAGGAAAACTATCTTTCAACCCTCGCTATCCGTTCGATGGCGAAGGCTATCTATACGACTGACAACATCGGTCACTATGGCCTCGGTTTCGAGTACTATACACACTTCACATCGCCTATCCGCCGTTATCCCGACATGATGGTCCACCGTCTGCTCGAACGTTATCTTGCAGGAGGCAGAAGTGTCAACCTCCAGAAGCTTGAGGACCAGTGCAAGCACTCCAGTGAAATGGAGCAGCTCGCTGCAACTGCCGAACGTTCGTCAATCAAGTACAAGCAGGTTGAATACATGCAGGAGCATATCGGTCAGACCTACAGTGGTATCATCTCCGGCGTGACAGAATGGGGCCTTTATGTCGAGCTTAACGACAACCTTTGCGAAGGACTTGTCCCCATGCGTGACCTTGCGGATGACTACTATGACTTCGACGAGAAGAACCATTGTCTCGTGGGTCGTCGTCATAACCACCGTTACCGTCTCGGCGACAATGTCGACATCAAGGTTGCCCGTGCCGATCTGGAGAAAAAGCAGCTTGACTTCGTGCTTCTCGACGATAAGGGACAGACCTTGCGCCGTGCAGGTGAGGATGACCTCGGAAAGAATGTCACGGTCAACGAGGCTCTTTCCGGAAATCACGGCAAAAAGAAACGTCGCCGTAAATAAGCCCGGCAAACGGTCCGGAGTCTATAACCGACAACAGAAAATCATACTTGCAGCGGTCTGCGTAACTTCGCCGACCGCTGTAAGTTCAAATACCGATACATATCCCCTTGCAGGTATATACGTTATTGTTATATATCGTAATTGAAAAAGAAATTTTAATCTTACAGCGAAATACCGATGAAAGAATTCAACGAATATCTTGAAATGGTCAATCAGGCGGTTGCCAATCTGAAATTGCCCGCGCAGCCGGCCGGACTTTATGACCCTATCCGCTACACGCTCGATTGCGGAGGCAAACGTCTCCGTCCGGTGCTCACCCTTGCTGCCTGCAAGGCGATGGGACGCGAACCGATGACGGCTATACATCAGGCAATTGCCATTGAGATGTTCCATAATTTCACCCTTCTGCACGACGATGTCATGGACAATGCCGACGTGCGTCGTGGCCGTCCGACTGTCCACAAGCGTTGGAATATGGAGACTGCCATACTTTCCGGCGATGCCATGCTGACCACCTCTACAATGCTTCTTGCCATCAAGGCCGGAGAATATCTTCCCTCCGCGCTTGAACTCTTCAACGGTACAGCGATGAACATCTATGAGGGTCAGCAGTATGACATGGATTTCGAGCAGCGACTCGATGTGACTGTAGAGGAATACATGGAGATGATCCGTCTCAAGACCTCAGTACTTCTCGGATGTGCCTGCGGAATGGGTGCTCTCATGGCAGGTGCAGATTTCGATTCACAGTTGCAGTTCTTCAACTATGGTGTCAACCTCGGCCTCGCATTCCAGTTGCAGGATGACTATCTCGACACCTACGGCAATCCCGAAACCTTCGGCAAGGCTATCGGCGGTGACATTCTCAACGACAAGAAAACCTGGCTTTTCATCATGGCGATGAACGAGGACGAGACCGGCACAGTCAAGGCTCTCATCGGCAATAATGAGAATCCCGAGGAGAAAATCAGGAAAGTCCGTGAAGTCTATGACCGACTCGGGCTGCCCGACCGCATCCATGAACTCATCCGTGCATATATCGACACCGCCATAAGCTGTCTCGACCAGCTCAACATCATGCCCGAGGCCCGCAGTTTCTTCATTGACCTTGCCCTCAAATCGGCAACCCGCAATAAATAATCAGTCATGCTGATCGACACCCATACACATCTCTATCTCGACGAGTTCGCACCCGAAAAGATTGAGACAGTCCGCCGTGCGCTTGACGCAGAAGTCGGGAAGATGATTTTCCCGAACGTTGACCTCTCAACCATCAGTCGGATGCGTGAACTCCACGGTTCGTTTCCCGATGAGACCTATATGGCAATGGGACTTCATCCCACGGAAGTAGGAGAGACGTGGCGCGACGACCTTGCGACCGTCAAGGCGGAGTTTGACGCGCATCCCGACGATTATATTGCGGTAGGAGAGGTCGGCATAGACCTCTATTGGGACAAGACTTTCCGTTCGGAACAGATTGAGGCCTTCTCCATTCAAGCCGATTGGGCAGTGGAAAAGAATCTGCCACTCATCATCCATTGCCGCGAGGGACTTGCTGAAGTTCTTGACGTGCTTAAATCCAAACCTGTCAAGCCGAAGGCTGTTTTCCATAGCTTCGGAGGCAGCGTCGATGATGTGAAAGCGATAAGGGAGGTCGGAGATTTCTATTTTGGCATCAATGGAATCGTGACATTCAAGAATTCACGTCTGTTTGAAGTCCTCCCTGAAATCGGAGCCGACAGGATTGTGCTTGAAACGGATGCTCCGTATCTTGCCCCTGTTCCTTATAGGGGAAAACGCAATGAGAGTGCATACATAGTGCACACCGCTGCCCGCGTGGCAGAGATTCTGTCGGTATCTCCCGCTGATTTGGCTGAGATTACAACCCGCAATGCGCTCACCCTCTTTGATGGGATGAAGTGAGCCGAAATGTGACAAAAACTTAGTTTTAACAGTCGTCTTGTGATATTTTATTACCCGGACGGCTGTTATTCTGACGGTATTTTTGTAATTTTGTATGATTAATCACATATTGTGAAAATTTATCAGTGCAAATGATTCCAAACTTATCGATAAAATTTATTGTCCTGGCTCTTGCTATACTTTGCGCCTCCGGACTGTATGCGACCGATGGCAGTCCGTGGGTACAGGTACGGATTCCGGTGGCATGTATCCGTGACGGCAAAGGCCATTCGACCGAGATGACCTCTCAGGCCATCATGGGCACTCCGCTCCAACTTCTTGATTCCGATGGAGAGTGGCTTCACATCAAAAGTCCCGAAGGCTATGAGGGCTATATGAATGTTTCGAGTGTCGCGGAAAAGAGTGATGCCGAGATGTCAGCATGGCGCAAAGCCTCACGGCTTGTATCCATATCGCTTCCGGAAGTAAAGGTATATGCCACGCCCGACGGACGTGGCCACGCGGATGTGGTTAGTGAACTTGTGCTTTCCTCAATCGTTGAAGGAAGTTTCATCAACGACACCCTCACCTCTGTCATTCTTCCGGACGGACGTAAGGGTTATGCGAGAGCTGATGCTTTCCTATCGGCCGAGAAGTGGGCCGACCGTCCCTTTGACATGGACAGGGCCATGAGTACTGCCCATTGGCTCCTCGGCGCTCCTTATCTTTGGGGCGCGTGTTCGACCAAGAGTGTCGACTGCTCCGGCTTGGTGCGTGTTGCATATTTTGACCAAGGTGTGCTCACATTGCGCGATGCCCGTCAGCAGATAGAGATAGGCCGACGCATAGAGCCGTCGGATCTAGCCGGTCTTAAGCGTGGCGACCTCCTGTTTTTCTCAAACACTCCTGATGGCCGCATCTCGCATGTGGCAATATATGACCGCGACGGTCAGTATATCCATTCTTCAGGGCTTGTCAAGAAGAACCGCATGACTGCCGATGACCCCGATTATTCCAAGCGTTGTTATCGTGGAGCCTCGCGCATTGTCGGGATGGAAGGAACCGAAGGAATTGTGAAGATGATTCGTCATCCCTGGTATTTTGATATTGTAGATTAAGAGGGTGTTTAATAACAAATGTTAAACCAGAGTGGATGTATTTTTGAGATAAATTATTCATAACCAGAGGGAGCATAGCTGTAGCTATGTGACCGAGGGTTAGGAATAATTTAGCCAAAAAGACATCCATGCAGCAAAACAATTAAAATTCATAAAAATGGCACATGGATAAATGAAAAAATATTACTCCGGCGGCATCCAATCTCATGGATGTCTTCCGTCCTGAAAATCGGTCACATAGCTACAGCTATGCTCCCTCTTTTCATGCCGGAATCTATCTCATGAGATTGGACTCTGGTTTTAACATTTGTTTTTAAACACCCTCTAACTACCCTCTAAAAAATTATGATAACATTTCTGATTTGTCTGGCTCTTCTGGTCACGGCATACTTCACTTACGGCCGTTATCTCGAACGTCTGGCCGACGTTGACCCCGAACGCAAAACACCTGTAGACCGTCTGGAGGACGGTGTTGATTATATCCGCCTGCCCCGTTGGCGTGTGTTCCTTATCCAATTGCTCAACATTGCCGGTACCGGACCGATTTTCGGAGCCATACTCGGTGCATGTTTCGGCCCTGTAGCCTTTCTGTGGATTACTCTCGGTGGTATATTTTTCGGAGCAATGCACGATTTCATGTCTGGTATGATGATTATGCGCCACGATGGCCGCAGCCTGCCTGAGATAATCGGCATTTATCTTGGAATTCCGGCCCGTGCCGTCGTCAGGGTATTCTCGATTGTACTCATGGTTCTTGTCGGTGCTGTCTTTATCCTCAGTCCTGCCTCCTTGCTCACAAGCATGGTTCCCGGCATCAGTCAGAATGTGTGGGTATGGATAATCCTTGCATACTATGTTCTTGCCACCATGCTCCCTGTCGACAAGGTCATAGGTAAGGTCTATCCCGTGTTCGGAGTGGCATTGGTTGCAATGGCTGCCGGCCTTCTCATCGTACTCCTTACAGGCCAATATGAGATACCTGAACTGACAACCCTTCATAATTTCCAGCTCAATCCGGAGGCACTTCCAATTGTCCCGACGCTCTTCATTACTATTGCCTGCGGTGCAATTTCAGGTTTCCATGCCACTCAGTCACCATTGATGGCCCGTTGCATTGAGAGTGAGAAGAAATGCCGTTCGGTCTTCTACGGTTCCATGATTTCCGAAAGCATCATAGCCCTTATCTGGGCTGCTATCGCTATGGCCTTCTTCCACGGGCCGACAGAACTTGGCGAACAGCTTGCTGCAAACGGTGGCAATGCCGCCTGGGCTGTTGATGTGATTTCCAATACGACTCTCGGTAAGGTCGGTGCCATACTCGCCCTGCTCGGAGTGGTTGTGGCACCCATCACATCCGGCGACACGGCTTTCCGTGGCGCGAGATTGATTGTTGCCGACATTTTCAATATCGACCAGCGTCCGATTGTGAAGCGTTTCGCAGTCTGCATTCCGCTTTTCGTTGTCGGATATTCCATCACACTGGTCAATTTCGACATTATATGGCGTTATTTCGCCTGGGCCAATCAGACTCTGGCTGCTGTGGTTCTTTGGACAATCTATGTCTGGCTTGCGCGCCGGAAATCAAACTACTGGGTTGCGCTTATCCCGGCGATTGCCATGACATTCGTGGTCACTTGTTTTGTCTTCGTATCACCGCAGTTCTTCGGAATTGAAAACAAGATTCTGGCCTTCACACTTGCTGCCATCACCACCGTCGGTTTTGGATTCCTTGCCAATACCCGTGTGAGTCCAAAGGTTCTCATCCCGGAGGAAGAGAGTGTGGCATGATTCAGTTATAAACTTCATTGAAAAACTAATAGAACAATGCTTATACTTAACACAAGTTTTCATGTCCATACAAGTCTCGATAATCACTTCAAGGCTTGGGTGCGTCGCGATTATATCCCCTCGGCCGTGGCTTCCGGTCTTTTGTCGTCACCGCGTTTCGCAGCTCTGCTCATCGAGGTGCAGGAGGATTGTGTGAGCTATGCCGTAAGTTTCGAGGCTGAGACGGCCGAGAATGCAGTGAAGTGGCATGACGGGGAGGGGGCCGCACTGCGCGGTGAGCTTCAGCGCCGTTTCGGCGAGGGGGTTGTATTTTTCACGACTTACATGGAAGAACTTCCTTTGGAATGAGAACGATGGCTGACAGTCACGACAAAATAATTATCGGAATTGACCCCGGCACAAACGTGATGGGCTATGGTATTCTCGGCATCAAGGGAAAGAAGCCCGAACTGATTGCTTTGGGTGTTGTGAAGCTCAATAAGTTCGACAGTCACTACCTTAGGTTGCTGCGCATCCATGAGCGTGTACTTGGACTTGTAGAGCAATTCCTGCCTGACGAGATGGCGATAGAGGCTCCGTTTTTCGGGAAGAATGTGCAGTCGATGCTGAAACTCGGACGTGCGCAGGGTGTGGCTATGGCTGCTGCCCTGTCGCGCGACATTCCGATTACGGAATATGAGCCGCGAAAGATAAAAATGGCAATTACCGGCAGCGGAGCTGCAAGCAAGGAGCAAGTGCGCGAAATGCTCAGAAGAATCCTGAATATATCGCCTGATAAACTGGACATAGAGCTGGACGCGACCGACGCACTCGCGGCCGCACTTTGCCATCACTACGAGTCATCGCGCCCGATACCGTCGGGAGGCCCGAAGTCGTGGAAAGATTTTGTGGCAAAGAACCCGGACCGTGTGAAGTAGGTTCGGGGAGCAGCAGAAAGACCGGAATTGCCGGTGATGACGAGGTGAATTCTGAGAGGCGGAGATGGAGAGAGGATTTCATGAGAGTGGTGGATTTAGGTTGGAGTTTGCCGGATGAAAAGATTGGTTTTGTGGGGAGTAGTGTTTCATGCAGCAAAGTTATGCCATAAAAGAACGGAAAAGGTGCGATAATGCAAATCACACCTTATTTTTTTCCTGTCTTTTCCTTTTTCTGTCTCTAATGAAGAATCCGATGTGGCGGAAGAGGGTCGGGAAGAAGCCGAAATAGTGCGACATGATTTTAAAGCGTTCCCAGAGTGAGGCACGATGGTTGGCTGTGGTGACCCCTTCCGACAGGTAGTCTATGATTATGCGGTCAATATAGCAGTTGCGGTGTGAACGCTGGAGGCACCTGATACACCACTCGTAATCGGCTGAGAATCTGTAGCGTGTGTCAAAATTATCAACCAATTTTCTAAGTACGACAAATGCCTGGTGGCAGACCACCATTCCATCCTTGAAGCTGTCGAGTGTAAGGATGGAGGGAGCCGTCAGATGACGGTCACCGATGCGCTTGCGGGCTGAATCGACTATCTGTGTCTGCCCATATACAATACCCGGGTAGTCATTATCCATGATAGCGTCAGCAATCAGTTGGAGAGTCTTCGCATTATGGAAAGAGTCACCGGCATTAAGGAATATCACATAATCGCCTTTAGCTATGCCAAGTCCCTTGTTCATCGCGTCATACAAGCCCTTGTCAGGCTCCGAGATGATTGAGATCTGCTCTATTCCCGAATTGCGCGCAAGCTCGACGGTGTTGTCGCGGGAAGCACCGTCTATGACAAGATATTCAAACAGTTTGCATGTCTGCTCGCCCACACTGCGCAACGTGGCCGGCAGAGTGGAGGCGGCGTTGTAAGTTACAGTAATAATGGAAAAAAGTGGATTCATGAAGTTGTTGAATATGATGTTGTGAAAATGATTGTCAATCAAAATCTCCTGCCGAAAAGAGTGTTTCCGGCAGGAGGAAAATGGGAAGCCTCCGCATCATGAGCAATATATTACCGTTCATGACAGCGGGACTAAATGCTTTTTACATGTTCTGCACGAGGGAAACGATAAGCTCCTTGCCATCCTCGCTCTCTTCGAACTTGATTTTCCCTTCACGGGCAAGCCATCCGAGTGCGGCGTAGAGTTCCTTTTCGGTCTTTATCTTGGCATTCTTTTTGAGCTGCTTGGTACCAAGTGCTTCCGCTTCGTTAAGGGCGGCCCATACGCTTCCTGCGTTCAAGCCGATAGTGTCAGTGTTCATTGTTGTTGAGAATTTAAATTACACAAAAGTTATTGGATTAGTCAAAAGTTATATGCGTAGGGTGATTTGTAGCTTTTACAATTAATTATGTGTCTTAGCGTTTCCCTACAAATTTACGATTTATTTTATAATTTTTTACTATTTTGCAAACAATTTTATGCCGCTAAAAGTTCACAAGGCGCCAATGCTTTATGCATCAGCGCCTTGTGCGTTGTAATTATTGCCGGTTTTGACCGGATTATTTGCTGTAGAGAAGATATGAGGTGTAGGGTGAGAGCGTTCCGCTGAGTTTGCCATCCTTGACAGAGAATGAAGTGCCGTTGACAGCGTCTTGATAATCGCCGTCAGCGAGAGTGGTATCAAGTCCCTCGACTGTCTGCGCTGCGGAGGAGATGTTGATCAGCGCTGCTCCCGCATTGCCACGGGCAACCTCGATAACTGTGCCGTTGTTGGCGGTGGAGATGGTTTCGGGCTGACCTTTCATGTCGCGACGGAATTTATTGACTGCCACTACTTCCGGGTGCTTGAACTCATCGTTGCCACGTGCTCCTACGCGGTTGTTGCCCCAATAGTTGTCGCGGGTGCTTCCGGCGGGACGGCTGAAGAAGAGGGGAGTACCGTTCTGACGTGCTGCGAGGAACACCCAACCCATGCGGATCTGTTCATCGGTCAGACCGGCTGATTCATGTTCGTTTGCGTATGTGTCGTGCGACTCTACCCAGGTGACAAGGTGCTTGCCATCGACAGGATGGTGCCAGTTTAGAAGCGAATCTGCAGAGAAATCAGCCTTGTCGAGTACGGTACGGAGTGCATGACCGTAGGCACTTGCGGTGAGATCCATGTATTCCGCATATTCGGTTTCCTTGACATTCTTGTCCTGAAGCACCTCGCCATATATGAAGAGTGAGTCTGCGGGAACGGCAAGTTTGAGACCCTTCACTTCCTCACGTCCGGTTGCCACATCCCAGAAATTGTTGCGGGTTGCAAGGCTGTCGAGGGGATCGGAGGGGAGGCCGATATGCTTGGCCGTGTCATAGCGGAAACCCTTCACGCCAAGGCTGAGAAGGTCGTTGACGTAGGTCATGTAGTAGTGCTGGAAATCAGGATTCTCAGTGTTGACGTCAGGCAGACCACCCATTTCGCCGGTTGTACATTCGTAACGGTCATTGTAATCCTTGATGGGAGTGAAACCGTTGGCATGATAGAGTTTGTCATGGCCACCGACTGCTTCGTCAAGCGAGGGGAGGACGGCTGTATGGTCTATCGCGGTGTGGTTTGGAAGCACATCGACAATCACTTTCACATTGTATTTTGCAGCGCTGTCCATCATTGCCTTGAACTGGTCGCGGTTTCCGAGGAGATAGTTGCCGATTTTCCAATCTGTAGGCTGATAGTAATAGTACCATTTTCCGGCTACGGAGTCACCGGGTTGGGAGAAAAGGGCCATGCCACCGTTCTCACCTACAAAGCAGGTGTTGGCAGGAGAGGTCTGGACGTAGGCATATCCGGCATCGGCGATATCCTTCATGTTGGCAGCGATGGTGTCGAATGACCATGACCAGGCGTGGAGGATTACGTCGTCGTTCGTGTCGGCGGTTGCCATAGTGTCTTTACCCGGGCTACAGGCTGCAAGCAGACCGGCTCCGGCAAAGGCGAAGCATAAGATTTTTTTCATTTAGTGTAAAAGCTTAAAAATGTAAGTATGATGGAAACAAATTAGAAATAAAGGCGAAGGGCGGTGAGATAGAGGAGCGAGGCGGGAACCACAAGGAGCAGGGAGTCAATACGGTCGAGGATACCCCCGTGACCGGGCAGAAGGGTGCCGGAATCCTTTACCCCGAGCGTGCGTTTGATGAGCGATTCAACAAGGTCGCCCCATGTGGCAAAGGCTGAGACTACGACACCGAGGCCACAAAGTCCACCTATCGAGATATTGTCGAAATATTGGGGGAAACCGTATTTGAACACGAAGGCCGATGCGATTGCGAACACAACTCCACCGAAGAAGCCTTCCCATGATTTGTTGGGAGAGATTCGGGGGAATAGTTTGTGTTTACCTATCATCGAGCCTACGCAGAATGCACCCGTGTCGTTGAGCCATATCATGATAAACATGGCAAGCAGGAGGTGCATACCGTTGGGGAGGGTGTAGTACATCGACATCAGACCGATAGGGAGTGCGATATACATCTGACCCATGTAGGAGTACGCGAGATTTGTCAGCGGAGAAGCTTCCTGATTGTAGAGCTGAAGAACAAGTCGCACAATCAGGTAGAGGAGATAGACTGTGAAGAATGTTCCGCCGAGTACGGCCATCGTGAATGGCGACAATACGCCTGTGTTGACACTTCCGAGTCCGACACACAGAATCAGGCCACCTGCAACATCGATGATGAGCGTGGTGATGTTCTCTCCACCGGTCGATGCGTTGGTGAGATGATAGAATTCTTCAAGAGCAAGGATTGCAATGATGCCGAAAAATACAATGAAAGGCCAACCGCCCAAAAGGACAGAGGCGCAAATCAGACCAACATAGATGATTCCTGTTATGCTTCGTAATATGAGGTTTTTCATCGCTAAGTAGTAAATTTGTGCAAAATTACTCAAAATTTACTTATTAATTGCTTCCTTCAAGCAATTATTTAGACCTTTCCTGCCACTTAATCGCTTAAATTAGTTGTTTGTGAGGCCGAATTTTCTTGGTAATGGCATTTTGTCACCGGATTGTCATCATCTTGTCAGCGAAGAAATCGCGGTGGTATAGTTTGTGAGGGAATTCGCTTTGAGGATTTTTTTGACCGGTTTGCGGTCAAAGTCGGCTCCGAAGTATTCCCACATAGGTTTGATTTTAGACAGGACTTGCGCATCTCCCCCTGTGAGGGTCGAACGGTAGTGATTGAAGATGGCATTGTGGAGCTGAAGAAGTTTTTCGATGCGCTCTTCCCGGGACCATTCCCTGTTTTCAGTCCATTCGTTGAACAGTGAGGGGCGCATGAGGAGTCCGCGCCCTGCCATGATTCCTTTTATCTCCGGATAGCGTTCTCTCAGGCTATCAATCATTGCAGGAGTGCATATATCTCCATTAAAAATAACGGGATGGATGAGAGCTTTTGAAAAATTTCCAAATTCATCCGTGTGGAGTTCGCCACTGTATTGCTGCGAAGCCGTCCGCGGGTGGATTGTGACGTGTTCGAGGGGCATACGGTTGATGATGTCGACAAGCGGCTGCCATTCTCTTGGTGAGTCTGTTCCGAGACGCATCTTGAGTGAGAAGGTAATATCCGGCATTTCAGCCATGAGATTTCCGATTTCCTCGATTACGTCCGGATGTGACAGCATACCGGCTCCACGGCCTTTGCGCACTTGCGGGACAAAGGGGCAACCCATGTTCAGGTCAATGGAAGTATGACCGGCAGATTTGATTTTATCTACAAGCAGGGTGAATTCTTCCGGGTTTTTGAAAATGATTTGAGGGATAAGCTGATGGTTGCCGTTAAGCGGAGTGCTTATCTCACGCATATCGCGAGGTCTCACATCTCCTTTTTCAAGTCGCAGAAAAGGGGAGAAGTAAGTGACATTCATTGCACCGGCTCCATAAATTTCAGCATGGAAATGGCGGAATGGAGATTCGGTAAAGCCCTGCAAGGGGGCAGCCATGAGGCGGAAATCGTTATCGTTCCTCATTGTTGCGCAATATCATGAAGTGTTCTTTTTTGCCGCTTTCGGAATCGGATTCTGTATGGCTGTATGCGAATCCGCATTTTTCAGCCACACGGTGTGATTTGGCATTATCATCGTAATGCCCGATCCATAATGTGCGCAATTCCAAATCTTTGAATCCATGATTAATGAGAGCATTGACAGCCTCGGGTATCAGTCCCTGTCCCCAATACGGTACGGCAATCCAATAGCCGAGTTCCCCTTCGTCGGCTTGAATACGGGACGAATGGACACCGCCGGGAATGATTCCACAACAGCCGACCGGTTCTTGCGTCTTTTTCAGCACAACCGCATAGACCTCGGGAGCGGAAAACACAGTCCTGATAATCTCGCGACTCTCTTCAACGGACTTGTGAGGAGGCCATCCGGCAGGAGTGCCTACTCTCGGGTCACTGGCGTATTTATAAAGAGTCTCAGCATCCTCTTCGCGCCACGGACGCAAAATCAATCGTTGAGTCTCAATTTGCATGGTTAAGCTTTTTGTCCGTGGGAAAATAGCCATTCCGGTGCGATATCTGCTCCATTTGCCCAGAAAATTGTCTCGTCCAATCCGAATTGACGGAATTCGTTTTTGTCTTTCAGGGCCTTAAAAGCAGGAGCATCCAATACCGGTGTCATGTCAACATCCTTCACATCTCCGTTATTAAAGGTGCAGCGGAGGATGTAGTCTCCCATATATTCTACGTCAGTAACTTGTATATACATAATTATCTATTAATTTTTGTAATTTCTTCTCCTTTTTGGGCTTTATTCCAAAGATCCATAACTTCGTTATAATGTTGGTCTAAAAAATTATTCACCAGCATTATAGATTTAGATTTTGCTCTTCCTTCAACAATCCTATCTGCTAATGTAATAGTGAAGTTCTCATCTCCTTTTCTTACATGAACATGAGGGGGATTATGGTCAAAGCCATAAATATAAATCAAGAGTCCTTCAAGAATATATATAGCGCCCATATTTTAAATACAGTTTAGTTGCAAATATAATGATTTTTATCGAGATACGAATTTAATTAAACTAATCTTCATTGATATTTCGTTTTTATAACCGGGATTCCCAAATAGCCGGTTTCTACTTCGAGGGGGATGGTGGTGTTGGTGCGGAGGCGGTCGTGGCGTTTCTTTGAGACAGGAAGTGTTTTCAGTCTGCCGTTGGAGAAGCGCACTTCAATCGAATAGACATAATATGGAGTTCCACGTCCGACGGTGCGCCGCCCGACTCGCTTTGTGTGGTACCGGGTCTCGCGATAGCGGTGCTCAACGGTCACGTTCTCCGTGTGCAGGTCTTTGTCGTCGGCAAAGAAATAATTGACACTGAAGAACGCAAAAATAAGTACGGTGAAACTGACAACCGCATGGAGGGTGAAGTTGATGGGTGCGAAGTCGGAACATGTGAATTTCTTCCAGTGGTGTGACATCGCCAATGATGAAATTACGGCAAGAAGTGCACAAGCGCTGACCGGTTTCCACCAGTCAATCAAAGTGTCGTCATACAATGCTCTGCTTCCTCCGAGAAGAAAAATGACAATGACACCCAAAGCAATCCATCCGGCGGGTCTCGCAATTTCCTTTAACTTGAATTTTGCCATTGCTCTTACTAATTGACTAAGTTTTGCAAAAGTAAGCAAAATCCGACATTCATGCCTTCAATCTGATGGATTTTTTCATGTCTGGGATGGTCACGGTCTTTCGGAAATTTATGACTACTTTTATTTATTTCCGTATTTCTTCTCGAAAATGTCGAAGTGTTCCTCGCCCCATTGCAGCATCGCGTCGATGATGGGGAGGAGTGTCTTACCAAGCTCTGTAATGTTGTATTCAGAACGCGGAGGCAGTTCCGGATAGATTGTTTTGGCAACCAATCCATCCTCAACCAGCTCTTTGAGCTGGATGTCGAGAACGCGCGGTGCGGCTTCGGGCAGACATTTGTGGATTTCGCTCGGACGCATCGGTTTGCCTGCACGCAGCTCGTCCAATATACACGATTTCCATTTCGACTCGATAAGACTCATTGTCAACCGCAGAGGGCAATCAAGGTCAATGGGTATCTTTTTTTCGTAGGCCATATATATACGACTGTTTTGTGTTTCAATGATACTGCAAAGGTAGGCAATATAACTGAAAATCAGAATACCGAAAAATTTTTCTGTATATGAATAATTTTTCGGTACTTGACATAAATGAAATACCATGCTAATTTTGCACTCACAAAACAATTAAAAAAATTAAAGATATGAGAAACGAAATCAAGGAATATGAAGCAGTGGCAGAAGCTGCCGCTAAGTTTGTGAAGAGTGTAGCCGAGGGCAACAGCGAGTATGCAAAGACTCTTTTCACGGAAGATGCAGTCCTGTTCGGTATGCTTGACGGAGTGCTTGAGCATGGCTCGATTGAACAATTCTACCGTAATGTCGACAGCGTTGGTGCCGGTGACAATTTCAAGGCCCGTATCGACGTGCTTGCCGTTGATGAGACTGTTGCCGTGGTCCGTGTGCTTGAAGAGGGGTGGGGAGGCAGAATAGATTTCACCGACTTCCTTCTTCTGTTGAAACTCAACGGAGAGTGGAAGTGTGTGGCCAAAGCCTATAATCAGAATTCAAACACAATCAAGTAGTTCACCTTGTCATCTTTTACATCTTAAATCAGCATAAAGCAATGAAGATTACCGTAATTACCGGCAGCCCCCGCAAGAATGGCAATACCTTTGCAATGACAGATGCATTTATTGAAGCTGCAAAGGCCAAAGGACACGAAGTTGTGCGTTACGATGCTGCCATGATGAAGATTGGCGGATGTCATGCCTGCATGACTTGTTTCAAAACCGGGAAGGCCTGCTCATTCGATGATGATTTCAATCGGATAGCTCCTGATATTCTTGATGCTGACGCAGTGGTATTTGCTATGCCGGTGTACTGGTATTCAATTCCTGCCCAGATAAAGGGAGTTATTGACCGCCTGTTCTCCTTCGTTGTCGGGGGTAAAGATATTGCAGGTAAAAAGATGGGGCTGATATGCTGTTGCGAAGAGGATGATACTACCGTCATGGATGGAGTGAAAATCCCGATGGAGCGGACTGCGGCCCTGCTGAAATGGGATATTGCCGGTGAAGTGCTTGTCCCGGGTGTATTTGAGGAAGGTGATATAAATAAGACCGACGGCTGCGCTATGGCAGCAGCTCTCGCTGATAAATTCTGATACAGATGTCATCGGAACATTTCAAATTGCGCGGTGAGACCTTTTGAAGAAGTCTCATCGCGCAATTTTTTATATGGTCTGTCGGGAAGAGTTAATGGGTATATTTGGTGAAAAACATTATCTTTGCATGGTTGAATCAGATATTGATTTGACCGATAAATAATGGATTATAGACCAATATATCATAAATGTATAATATAAGGAGAAAAATCGTCCGGGACATACGGATGATTGTGCCGTTTCTGGCAATCGGCTTTATGCTTATCGGATGCCGGAAGTCGACCGAGGAAATTGTCGAGACGAATATAACACGAATCAACAGCCTTGTCGAGTCCAAGGACTATGAAGAGGCGCTCGAATTGGCATTCGAGACCCGCAATATGCTTGACGAGGATTCGCCAACAGATCTTGTGGCCCGCATTCAAAACACTTTCGGCCTGATATATTATAGCGCATATAAAAGAGGTGTTGCTAAAGAGTATATGAAGAAGGCTCTTGAAGGGTTTCGCAATCCGGATGAAACAAGCGGACTGGAAATAAGTCTCTGGAATTATGCACTGACGGTCAACAATGTGGACTCGGTCTATGAAATCCTGTCGGAATGCAGGGATTTGAGCCGTCTTTCAGGAAATGAGTTACTTGAAAACCGCTCACGTCTCTTTTTAGGGAAAATCGCAATTCTGAGAGGGGACTATGAAACTGCCGGACTGATTCTTGACAGTGTATCGTCGGTGGCCGGAAAGAACGACGACATAAACATTGATTTCAAAATGATAGGTGCGCAGCTCATGAATGAGGAAGGGCGTTATGATGATGCCATAGAGTGTCTGAATGAGTTGAGTACGACCAGTCTTTCGCTTGACGGAAAAGTCAGCCGATATACATTGCTTTGCCTTTGTGCCAGAAATGCAGGCAGATATGAAGATGCCTTGGCTTATAGTGACAGTCTGTCAGTCTATCAGGATTCCATACAGGTGCTCACGTCCTCCGAGTCGCTTGACCGGGTAGGTCATGAATTCTCAGTGCGTCTGCTGAAGGAGAAGGAACTGCGTATGTTGATTATGGTGACAGGTGTCGGCTTAGTCGTATTCCTGTTGGCTGTCATCGCGTTCATTCAGCGCAGCCGTCGACACAAGGAATGTCAGCTTGCATTGGTAAGAAAAATATCACAATTGAATCTCCGGATTGCCGAGCTTTCGAAAAATGAAGATAGTGATGATGACATGAAGGTTGGAAATGATGAAAGGGAGGATTCGGTTATGGAAAAACTTCGCCTCAACCGTGAATTCCTGATGACACAGCCGGAATACAGATTGCTGCAGAAACTGAATCTCGAACGTAATGCCGACGACATTGACCGCCGGGAACTGAAAACCGTTACTGATGCCGTGATAGGACAGTTCGCCGACACCTGCGCATTACTCAAATCAATGTATCCGTCTCTGACTTCTGATGACGCGCTCTACTGTGCCTTTGCATTTGTCGGGTTCAATAAGGAATGTCTGTCAGCGGCCATGGGTGCGAGTGATGAAGCTCTCCGGCGACGCAAGAGCAGAATAAAGCAGAAAATGCCACAAGGAATGTTTGAAGGGATATTCCATACCTGAAACATGGCAGGATATTTGTGACAAAGGCGTGACACGGTGAAGTTGTCACGCCTTTGTCCACTATGCTGCAATGTGTTACCACTAATTTTGCTCAGTCAATAATAAAATCGAGCAAAAATGAAACATTCAGCAGTCTTATCATTATTCTTGTTTTTTCAACTATGCTTGCCCGTGGCTGTTTCGGCCGACGTGGTGGCTGATTCCATTCCGGAAGTGCAGTCCTTGGGCGAAGTCATTGTCAACGCGCAGCGCAAATATGTGAAATCGACTCCACGCGGGATAAAAATCACGATGGCGGGAAATCCTCTTTCCGAGATAGGCAGTGCTGTCGATGCTATAAGGCAAATGCCTCTCATAGACGATGCTTCCGGAGAAATATCAGTCATAGGGAAGGGGAATCCAATCATTTACATAAATGGCCGCCGTATGCAGAACCGTGACGAGCTTTCCATGCTCACGTCCCAAGAACTGTCGTCCGTGGAAATCATCACCAATCCTCCTGCCAGATATGGCTCGGAGGTGACGGCTGTAATCCTTATCCGTACAAAGGACAGATTGGCAGGCATGTTCGGAGGAGTTCAGGCAAATGTGTCGGCTTCGGAAGCCATATCGGAAAATTTAGCGGTGAACGGTGGATGGACATCGGAATCGGGCATAACGGTTTTTGCAGATGTGAAAGCTGACGAAAGCAGATTCAAGCAGAAGCGGTTTTACAATGAGCAACTGTCGGCAGGGGATATTGAATACTTTTCGGAGACATACGCCCATGTCAAAAACAGGACCCGATCCTTTGTCCTTGACGGTGGAATGAGCTATGAACATGGAAACAATTCCTTCGGGTTGAAATATACATTCAGCCGTCAACCTTCAGGACGCTTTTTCAGCGATGCCGCTACCCGGACCGACATGCTAATTCCTGAAAATATCAGTTCCGAGACCCAATTGTCGTCAAGAGACTATCGCCACTACATCAACCTTTACGGTGATTTCGAATTGCCCTACAAGCTGCATCTACGGATTGACGGCGACTATGTCAACGGCAGTTCTGTTTCTGCATCAGTTACTGATGAAATGGAACCGGATCGGATGGTTGCAAATCGCAACCGGACGTACAGCCGTCTCGCTGCAGGTAAAGTTGAATTGACGAAAACTATTTCAGGTTTAGAGGTGAGTGCCGGTGCAGACTTCACCAACACTGTCAGCAAACAGCGGTTCATGAGTGAGACCAACCGTGACGACGACGGTGTGTTGCTTCCCGCGACTGATGATGTCAGACAAAATCTATTTTCAGTCTTCGCGTCGGTTGACTACAGCTTCACCTCGAAATGGAAGATTTATGGCGGCGTGAGATATGAGATGGTCGACATAAATTATGACCGCAATCATGTCCATAATCCAGAACTGTCGCGAAACTATCGGAATCTGCTGCCCAATATCGGTGTAACTTTCACAGATGCAGTGACGACATCGTTGTATTACCGTCAGAATATCTACCGTCCTTCATACTCTACTCTTGACAGAAACTACAGCTACGTCACTCCCACGCTTTGGGAAGCCGGCAATCCGGAACTGCGCGAGGTGCTCATTCATGACCTCGGTCTGAACATATCCTACAGGAAGTTCATCTTTCAGGCGAGCGCATCGAGGGCATTGCACAAAATCGGGTTGATATATCACCATGATGCCGCCATTGCAAGCAATGTGTGCACGTTTGCCAATCTTCCTGCTTACAACTATCTGCAGTTTGTGGCCGTGCAGAGTCTTGATGTCAAATTCTGGCATCCGACACTTCAAGGGATTCTATATCTACAGGATTTGAAATACGGTGAGCCGTTAAGAAGCTATACCACTCCTCTCTACCGCTTGTCACTCAGAAACCGTTTTGACCTTCCATATAAGATTCAGGCCAACCTTTCGTTCAATCTTTTCGGACCGGGAAATGTAGAGGTGCAGTATTGTCGCCCAACATGGCAAGCAGCTCTTACATTAAGTAAGAGTATCGACAATTGGACGTTTACGTTGGCTGCAAACGATATTTTAAACAGTTGGCGACAAAGATACATTACCGATACGGACAATGTACGCTTTGCAAAGGATGTCAAGGGTGCTTCATCGTATATTTCGCTCTCGGTTCGCTACCGGTTTAAAACAACGCCCAAAAGTTACAAGGGAAAGACCGTGAGAGCTGACGAAATCCAACGCTTGTAAATAATAAAGGTTAATTATGCCTATAATAATGCCGTCAAGATGTAAATAATACAATAAGCAGGGGCGTAAATTAATTATTTTTTCTAAATTTGCAGACGAATCGGACATGGTCAACGGCTTTTCCGCTTCGTTTGCAGATTTTTTTTGGCGGATCAGCGCACACAGAAGTAATCCTGCATTAATCATCAATCTAATTAATCGCGTGACATGACAAGCCTCTTCGGTAAAAAGGTAAGAGATTTCATAGAGGGCAATCATCTTGTCGGCAAAACTGACAGGATTGTTGTCGGTCTCAGCGGCGGAGCTGATTCCGTGGCCCTGCTGCTTGTGTTGCACGAACTGGGCTATGATTGCGTGGCCGCGCATTGCAATTTCCATTTGCGTGGAGAGGAGAGTATGCGCGACGAGCGTTTCTGCCGTGACCTCTGCGCCGGACTCGGCATTGAGTTCATCATGCAGGATTTCGATGTGGCACAAAGTAGGGAATTGACGAGTGAATCTGTCGAGATGGCTTGCCGTAGATTGCGCTACGATTGGTGGGACGGCTTGCTACGTGAAGGGGCAGGACATGTCCTTGCCGTGGGACATCACAGGGAGGACAATGTGGAGACATTCTTCCTCAACCTTCTCCGAGGCAGTGGTCTCGCAGGACTGAAGGCCATGATGCCACGGAATGTCAATACTATCCGCCCACTTCTTGACTGCACGAAAGCTGAGATTATTGACTATCTCGACTGTCAGGGAGTGAAATTCGTGACCGATTCAAGCAATCTCTCCAACGACTACAAGCGCAACCGTCTGCGAAATATTGTCATACCAGAACTGGAGAAGGTTTTTCCGGGTGCCACAGAAACCATTGCGGCAAGCATCTCGCATCTCCGCGACAATTATGCCCTCTATACGGACTATACAGATGAGCTCCGCAGCAAGTACATGAATGCTGACGGGTCGATTGATCTCAGTCGCCTTGTGACCACAGAGAAAAATTCAAGGATGGTTCTTTTTGAACTGCTCTCGAAGGTCGGCATGAACATGACGCAGGTCGACAATATCCTTGCCACTATCAACGACAATGGAGCCTGTCCGGTCTCGGGCCGAACATTCAGGACTCCAGCCATCACCTATCTTCTCGACCGTGGGAAACTGATACCTATGGATGATGCGGGAGATGATGATTTCTGCGAGAAAGTCAATCTGTTTTCCGCTCCGTTTTCAGCACGACGCTTAAGCCTTGATGAATTCGAACTTATGCGCAAGGAGCGCCGGTTGAATCCTCATGCGCTTTATCTTGACAGCCGTGTGCTTCACGGAGAGCCTGAGTTTGAACTGAGATCCTGGCGCAAAGGCGACCGGCTGGAGCCTTTCGGGATGAAGGGGAGCAAACTCGTCAGCGATCTGCTCTCGGATGCAAAATATTCTTTGCAGCAGAAAAGATCAGTCAGATTGCTGACGCGCAACGGTCAGGTGCTGTGGGTGATAAATCTCCGCACCTCACGCAATTTCGCGGTGGACAAGACAAGCCGTGAAGCACTTGAAATAATATACCAATCCAAATAACACTTAGTGTGACTATGACAGAACTGTTTATTAAAAATATGGTGTGTCACCACTGCAAGGAAGCTGCCGAACGGCTTCTCCGGGAGATGGGTTATTCAAATCCGGAAGTGGCTCTCGGCAAGGCGACCATTGCTGAAGAACTTTCAGCCGAAGAAATTGAAAAGATAGGCTGTGCGCTCAAAGACATTGGTCTGGAGCTGCTTACAGATCCGGAATCAAGGTTGGTTGAAAAGGCTAAATTGCTCGTCATCCGTCATATCCGCGAAGATGGCCATAAACATAATCTTTCCGAATGTCTGAGCCGACATCTGAATGTCAGCTACGATACGGTGAGCCGTGTGTTTTCACAGAAGGAGGGACGGACGCTCGAGAAATATCATATCGCACAAAAAGTGGAACGTGTGAAGGAGCTCCTGCAGCACAATGAATATACGCTATCGGAAATTGCCGACATGGTCGACTATTCGAGTGCAGCCCATCTGTCACGGCAGTTCAAATCCGTCACAGGCATGACCCCGACCGAATATCTGAAAGGGCCACGCGAACGGATTGATTTGAGCCAGATCTGAAACTATTTTAATACGGGAGGAGTATTGACCCTTGAAAGTGCGGCATACCTCCCGCCTAAGAATCATATTTTATTCCTGAAGCTTGGGGGTGTCATCTTCGGTCTTCATGTCTTCTTTTGCTGTGGCTTCCGTTTCTTTCAGGATTGAGGCTGCGAGTTGTTTGGATGCCTTCACGCCAAGTTTCTGAAGATTGAGCGCGCGGGTCATGAGATTGCCTGTTCCGGCGGTGAGTTTTGTCATGGCGTCGTCGTAGGCTTTGCGGGTGGTACCAAGTGCTTTTTCAATCCTCTCCATGTCCTTTGTGAAATCCGCGAATTTATCATACATCTTTCCGGCTTCTTCAGCGATAGTGATGGCATTTTTTGTATGGCGGTCGCGGCTCCAGAGCTGGGCGATAAGTTTAAGACCTGAAACGAGGTGGGTCGGGGAGACGATGAGCACCTGACGGTCGTAGGCTTCCTGCCAAAGTCCCGGGTCAAGACGCATGGCTGCGATGTAGGCCGGTTCGTTCGGGATGAACATCATGACGAAATCGAGTTTGGCATCACCGACATATTCCTGATAGCGTTTGCGCGCGAGCTCGTCGATGTGCTTCTTGACAGAACGGACATGGCGGATTGCGGCACCGTCGCGCAACTCGTCATTATCGGCGTTGGCATAGTCGACAAATGCGGTCAACGAAACTTTGGAGTCAATGACAACGAAACGGCCATCGGGGTATTTCACAACAACGTCGGGACGCAGCAAAGTCCCATCCTCGTTGCGCAGAGCATTGCCGTCGATGTCGGTGGTTACCTGAGTGATGTATTCGACACCTTTTTGCAATCCGGATTTCTCAAGAATTGATTCGAGAACCATTTCGCCCCAGTCGCCCTGAACCTTGCTGTCGCCACGGAGGGCCTCGGAGAGTTCGCGGGCCTGACGGGAGATCGACTGGTTGAGATCAACGAGTTCCTTGATGCGTTCGGAGAGGGAGAAGCGTTCGCGCGCTTCATTATTATATGTATCGGCTACGGTCTTTCGGAAATCATCGATGTTGGTGCGCAACGGAGCGAGGATTTCGCGCAGGCGCTCCTCGTTTTGGGTTTTCAGATCGGCTGTATTCTGACGAAGGATGTCGTTGGCAAGGTTCTTGAAACGGCTTTCAAGAAGAGCCTCCTGTTCGCGTCGTAATTGTTCCTGTTTTGCCTGATCGCTTTCATGGCGTTTGATTTCACCGGTGAGAAATTCGATGCGTGTCGAGAGTGCCGAGTTTTCCTCACGCACTGATGACAGGTGGTCGGAGGTAGCGGTCAGACGGGCAGAGAGTTCCTCGCAATTCCGTCGGCTTTCTGCGAGGGATGCGTTGAGTGCGGATATTGTACCTTGAGCTTCAGCACGGGCTTTTTCAGCTTCCATGCTGAGACGGAGATTTTCTTTGTTGAGGGATTCAGTGCGCGAGAAGGCACTGCGCAGGGCGTAAAGAGCAATAATCACTATAGCCACAAGGACAATAGCGAGAATCAGCGACACAGTCATGAGGCAGATGTGTGGGTTGGGTGAGGAAAATGAAAGAAACGGGAAGATTCAAGAGGCGGGGAAAGGAGGATGGCTTTGCAGGAATTAATTGGCCATGATGCCGCCAAGAGCACCGATTTTGACGGGGACGAAAGTGTAGGCTCTCGCGAATTGCCGGATTTTGGCAAGAGTGGCTTTCGCAGGGCCTTGCTTCGATGAGGCTACGGCGGAGGGTGAGAGAATGGAGTCAGGAGTAGAATTTTTTGTCATAGGCGAACCGTTAGAGATGATTTTGCGATACAGCTTGCTTACCTTATATCAGACTAACGTTGCGTTGTTAAAATTTATTGTCAGTTGACGGTTAAAATATTTGTGGATGTCGGGATTTGGCCGGGAGGAGGGTAATGTTGGGGTAATTATGGTGCCCTCCGATTGGAAATGCGACATTGCCCCATTTCCAAATAATGAAAACGGGGCAATGCCGTGGTTGATGTGGTGGCTATGCGGGGTGATATTATCGGACATCTTCGATGCCCGTTGCTGCATATCAACGGATAACCCCACACCTTCGCGGAACGCAATTTCGCCCTGCGGGCTTCATTGCGTTTCCGCTCGATGAGGGGCTATGAGCGTACCGCTGCTTCGCAGCTTGCCTGTTGCCATCTCCGGCATGGTGAATCTTTTCTAAGAAATTGTTCTCTCGCCGCTTATGATCGCGTGGTTGCTTTTATTGGCGAATGCTTATTCGGCTTCAATGATACTGAAAACGTTTGTCAGATTATATGGGTCTATGGTGACGTTTTCCCATGCGCCGAAATATGAGGCGATAACGTATAATTGAAGTTTCTGAGCATTGAGGGAGCCGGGCTTATTCGGTATGGTCAATTTTAATGTGGATTCGTCACCCGAAGAATGGCCTATGGCCGATTTCGTTATCTTGCAGTCAAATGTAGTGTTGGAGCTCCAGGCGGTACCTCCGCTGCCTAATGATATTTCAATCTCAGAAGCAGTGCCGCTTGACGGGGTCCAATAGAGTTTGTCGGCCGGTACAGGTATGTCAAGATTTTCATTTGACCGGACTTCAAATGTTTGATTGTATTCCTCTCCCGTCGTGGATTTGCTTTTTACAGATACATACAGCCATCCTTCACATTCGAACTTTGGTTGCTGTGAAAAAACTATTTTCTGGATGTTGTCGGCAATGATTATTTCAGCGTCACGACTGTTTTTCTGAATAAGGTTGCCTTTGAGGGTGAAATTGAGACGTCCTCTTATATTTGTAAGTGGCACCTTGAATTCGAGCGGTTCACCGGAGTAGGGTTTATCATCTATGTTGTACCTCATGTTACCATTGCTTGCAATTAGAGAGACGCTCCTCAGCACGACGCCTTTAGGAGCGGACATCTCGAGATTCGAAACGCGGATAGTCATTTCTTCCGTGATATTCATCCATGAGCCGGTCGGGGTTTCGGAGACATTGGCTGTTATCTTGACTTTAGTCGTGTCGATAGGAGCCAGTTTGGGGTCGTCATGGTCAGAGCATGATGCTGCCAACAGGCTGATGAAAGCTATGATAACTATACTTAACTTGTTCATAATAATATTGATTTATAAGTCACATTTATAAGTTGTATTTATCCCTGAACGAGACCCGGTTTTCATGGGATTTCACGTCTGAGTCACCGGACATGTTCAATATGCCAATGTATCCATTTTCTTCAACGCAAGTTGCATTTCCATCGACATCAAATCATCGACCACCAAAAGTCGAAGTTGGCCCTTGTTGTACGGAATATTGAGAGAATCAAGCTTGGACACAGCACCCGGAGTCCAATATATCCCAATTATTATCGGTTATGTATTGGCTCGGGTGAAATGAACTGTATGAACAAAATGCTGTTGTAGAGAAATCCTCATAAGGACGGCCTAAAATAAATTTGATGATGTTTGTTGAGAGTATGCTGTGATTACCGTTGCAATCGTGATGATAAAAGCAATTAATTTTTTCATTGCACGAAATTTATTAAATCAAAATACATTGCGCGTGTTTTTGCATTTTTATCTTTCTCCGAAAGGAACATAAAACCGCATTTTTCGTAAAATGGAATAGCTGCAGCATAGGCATCAACGGTAATAAACCGACATGCACTGCGGCGCATGGTTGCAAACATGTGTTTTACCTGCAACAAAATAGCCTCGCCAATATGATTGCCTGCATAATTTTTTGAAACAGCGAGGCGACCTATCTTGACCGCAGGGTATTCCTTGCGGCGCTTGGAATTGACAATCTTACGGTTAAGCCTATTCCAAAATCGTTTTTCTTCGGGATCAAAAACAATTTTATCATTTAACAGGCTGTAATATGCGACAGTCTTACATTCCGAATTATCTTCAAGAAGATAAGTTAAAGCCATCATAGCGCGAAGATAATTCTTCGCGTCACTAACAAGAAAGTCGTTTAAGTCGGCATCGCCGCAATCAAACGACTTTATTTCCGTATCGGCTTCAATCTGCCGAAATGTAAAGTTGCTAAAATCCATATTACATTTGGAATGTGCTTATAGCCTTAAATGCTTCATAAGCCTTGCGAGCCGCATCTTTTTCGGATTGGCTGACGGACGCGGGATTTGCTGTCCTTTCGGCAAATCTTACTGCATCTCTCCCTTTCAATACAGGGGTTTCTTTGATAGGTCTTGCCATAATTGTTCCTCCTATTACTTTATGTATTACAAAGGTACAACAAATTTCTGAATTATAGGGATTAACCGACAAAAAATAATGCACTGAAATTCGGAATGTTTCATCCGATTTTGCGATTTTTTACATACTAACTTGTTTACAAATTAAAATCTCACTACATTCGCAGTGTTGGTATCCGGTTGCCCCCGACACATTAAGCTATTGGATTTAGTTTTTTTATAGTCGCAAAGATTGAGCGTTTTTCTGACACATCGGTCCCAAAGTCGGCTTAATCTACATTGAATATTTGGATTCCAAGTATTTTCAATCTATAAAAAGAGGCTGTTACAGTCCTGTTGTACAAAAGACCTTATTTATTATAGAAATGAGCCATCAATGAGACAATGGGCTTTAACGCACTGTGAAAGTACGGTAAAGCCCACTATGCGGAAAAGACGTAAAGTTAATGCTCGTAGACACCCATTGAAATAGACCATTTGGCATCTGAAGGAATACGGTGGACAAGAATTGCACTACGCAAGTATGTGAAATTCTCAATTTCGCCGTCCACATATTCCGAGTCCTTAATACGGTCATAAGTGGTGTTGAATTGATAGCGTTCTTCCCAATTATCGTAACACCAACTGTACTGATATGTGACAATATCACCTAAGATAAGTTGATATACAATAACAAGAGAATACTCAGAGAAGTTTATGTTAGCTCTCACAAAATCCTCAGTACTGAAATGACTGTCTTCGGGCAATTCACCTATTGAATTGACAATAAATAATTTATCCTTATATTCGGCAAAGTCTTTGAGTTCCGACAATTTTACAGGCATAGTTTGTGTATTGAATTGTCGATGAATAGTAAGTGGTGTATATTCAGGCTCTCTGTCCTCTTTGTTGCAAGATGTCAATAAAGCAACAGTGAGCAGGATAAGGATGTTGAGTATTTGCTTCATAGTGAGTCGATTTTGTTTGCAATAATAACGGCAAAACTTGCTAAATATTGCTATCCTCATGCTCAAAAAAATGCTATATACCGCATTGTATGAACAAGTGCAAACATCACCGTCTCATACCTCTACGTTGTAGCTGTTCAAGATCCTCCATGACAGCAGGGAAAGAAGAAGTGAGGCGGTCGAGTTCCTTGCAACCTTTGTCAAATTCCTTGTCGGTTCGGAACGGTCGGGCGAATATCTTGACAAAATGGACTATTATTGCTTTCCTATATTTTATCACAGATACAACAAACAGCTACATATCTGCGTTTTAATAAAAAAACAATCATATGGAAATATCAAGAGTTACGATGATAGTGGCATTTGCCATATTATTGCTAAGTGGTTGTTCCAAATCATATAAAAATGCTGTATCGTATGGTGGGACAGGCTATACGGAGCAAAAGCACAAGGAAGAAAATTTAGCTTCTGATGAAGAAGGGGCGGTGCAAGAGCCAGCATGGACTTATTTTGAAAGGTTGTCATATCTGTTTGGAGCAGACTCAACGTGTGTAGGAATGACCGATGAAATGAATTTTCCGGAATGGTATTCAGGTTGTTTTGTGAATGATAGGAACAGACTTACCATAAATGTAGTCGGAGATACTGTTGAAATCCGCGACGCTCTCTCTAAACAGCTCGGAGGAAATGAATTTGATTTGGGTATCGGAGTGTGTTCAATTAAAGAGCAAATTAAGACGACACAACTCTTAAGGGATGCGGTCGCAAAAAAATATGATGGAGACCTTACTTTTGGAACAAAATCTGATGGCACGATAGATGTGTGTCTGCAGGGGAACAACGACTCTGTAATATCCAAATTCCAGCGAGAGGTATTCGATTCTTCAATTCTGCGTTTTACGTTGTCGGATAGGGTCGGAATTATCGAATTGGTGAATCGGGATATATACGACAATCGGGATGAATTGTATTCAGAACATGAGACCACTCCGCAGTTTCCCGGTGGAGAGGCTGCTATGCTATCATATATTTATGATAATATGAAATATCCACAGGATGCATATAACAAAAATATACAGGGGCGTGTTGTCCTGCAATTCCTTGTCCGAAAAACAGGAGAAGTAGATTCTGTAAAAATAGTAAGAGGCAAATACCCATCTCTTGATACGGAAGCTATGAGGTTGGCTTCCGGGTTTCCGCGATTTATGCCTGCCACATCTGACTGTGCGCCGGTCGATTGGCGCATGGCGATTCCCATAAAATTCAATAAGGCTGATTATGATGAAAGGCATAGCAAACGGTATCCCGCTTTCCAGTTTGACAATGGAGATGATTATGTGGAAGATGGCGTGTATAGAATAGTTGATGAGCAGGGCAGGATCGGATATGCTGATGAAAAGGGAAAGACTGTCATTACTCCTCGGTTCAAATGTGCATTTCCTTTTGAGAATGGCAAAGCTAAAGTTGCAGACAGCGGAACGAAAAAACGATATGACGCGGAACATTGGTATTGGGAGAGTGATGGCTGGTATTATATCGACAAGACTGGACGAAAGATGGATTGAGGGCAGCGCTTTTTCGATGCCCGGCGTTGCATCAGAATGTATGAATTCTTTGCGCGTGACATAGAGCCTGAGCTATAATTGGTGATGAATTTTAAGGCAAACGGGGTGGGATTAGAAATAAAAATGCTAATTTTGGAGTCAGAAAACCAATCAAAACATCATAAATCAACAAGAACAATGGTTAAACATATCGTATGCTTTAAATTAAAGGGAAGCGCGGAGGAGCGCCGTGAAGTGGCTGAACGTTTCAAACGCGCCCTGATAGAGCTTCCCGCAGTCATTGATGTGCTCCAGTCAATGGAAGTTGGGCTCAACGAAAATCCCTCTGAGGATTGGGACGTGGTCTTGACCGCAGTGGTACCGGAAATGAAGGATGTTGAAATCTATGCCAAGCATCCTGCCCATGTGGCCGCCGCTTCGATTGTAGGGCCTCACAAGGAAGCCCGCGCTTGTGTTGACTATTATTTCGCCTGATTTTTTCCGCTTCGGAAAAACATGACAGTCATTTTTGACCTTGACGACACACTCTATGCTGAAATGGAGTTTGTCAGGTCGGCCTACCGGGAGATAGCGCGCAAACACGGCCGGGAGCTTCTCGGACCGATGTTGGCTGCGCCTTCTCCACGCGAGGCTTTCGATTCGACCGGACTGCCCATCGGGGAACTGCTGCCAATCTACAGGAATCATTTCCCCGACATCCGTCTGCCGTGGCAATCGCTCTACACACTGGCCTCGCTGAAAAATCGCGGGCATCGGTTGGGGATTATCACCGACGGCCGGAGTCTGACGCAGCGCAATAAAATCCGTGCGCTCGGATTGGAGCGGTTTATGGAGGAAGAGCTGATTTTTATTTCAGAGGAGGTGGGTTGCGATAAGATTTCCGGACGGTCGTTTGAACGGGTGATGGAGCTGTGTGGCGATGGGGAAAGGTATATGTATGTGGGTGACAATCCAATGAAAGATTTTGTGCCTGGAAACAGGCTTGGATGGGAAACTGTATGCCTGATAAATGGAGCGAAAGGGGAAAATCTTTTCAGTCAAGATTTTAGCTTGGTGGCAAAGGAAAATCGACCGAAGTGTTGCGTTGATTCACTTACTCAGTTGCTCGGTTTTGGCAGCTTGAAAAAGTTATAAACATTCCAAAGTTGTCCAAAACCAAAAGTTATATTACTGATTTATAGCATATTGTAGAATTTTGGATTGCCAAAAGTTTTCCAAAAGGTAAATCGTATTGATAAAATAATTCAACAAAAGTGTTGGATTATTGTTTTAATCTATGTAACTTTGCCGACGCTTTCGCACTCGAAAAGAGGCACCGAAAAGCAAAGAAAATCGTAATCAATTCATATTCAATACAACCCCTCAAAACTACCCAAGAAAAATGATACTGACTGTGGTAAAACGCGACGGCAGAATCGTCGGCTACAATGAAGAAAAGATCAAGGCAGCCATCCGCAAAGCCATGCTCACAACCGAGATGGGAGAGGATGAAGCCCTCATTGCGCGTATTACCGATCGCATAGGCATGGCCGGACGTGAACAGATGAGTGTCGAGGAGATTCAGGATCATGTGGAACTCGAACTCATGAATTCACCACGCAAGGAAGTGGCCAAACGCTACATCGCTTACCGCGACCAGCGCTCGATTGCACGTCGTGCGAAAACCCGCGACATGTTCCTTGAAATCATCGAGGCCAAGAG
This sequence comes from uncultured Muribaculaceae bacterium, assembly GCA_947381945.1. Lineage (GTDB taxonomy): Bacteria > Bacteroidota > Bacteroidia > Bacteroidales > Muribaculaceae > Duncaniella. The sequence goes on along the minus strand of CANCXM010000012.1, from coordinate 17,115 downwards.
CAATGACATCACCCGTGAGAATGCGAACATGAACACCGATTCGCCCGCAGGTATGATGATGAAGTTTGCCAGCGAGACCACAAAGCCATTCGTCGATGACTATCTGCTTTCTGAAGAGGCCCGCGAGGCTGTCCAGAACGGCTATCTCCACATCCACGACAAGGATTATTATCCCACGAAGAGTCTCACATGCGTCCAGCATCCTTTGGATAGAATTTTGAAATACGGTTTTATCGCAGGCCACGGCGAATCGCGTCCTGCAAAACGCATCGAGACGGCAAGCATCATCGGTTGCATCTCGCTTGAAACCGCACAGAACGAAATGCACGGCGGTCAGGCAATCCCTGCCTTCGACTTCTACCTTGCGCCTTTCGTGCGTTCGTCATACATTGAGGAGGTCAAGAAACTTGAAGATCTGAACGGTGAAGACTTCTCACACCTTTATAATATAGAGATTGAGGACTATGTCAAGAAACCCCTTGACGGTCTGAAAGGCGAAGAACGCTGGAAACAGCACGCCATCAACCAGACGGTGAGCCGTGTGCATCAGGCCATGGAGGCTTTCATCCACAACATGAACACTATCCACTCCCGTGGTGGCAATCAGGTTGTGTTCAGCTCCATCAACTACGGTACTGACACTTCTGCCGAAGGTCGCTGCATCATCCGCGAACTCCTCAACTCCACCTACGAGGGTGTGGGCAACGGTGCCACCGCAATTTTCCCCATCCAGATTTGGAAAAAGAAGCGTGGCGTAAGCTATCTGCCCGATGACCGCAACTATGACCTCTATCAGTTGGCTTGCAAGGTGACTGCGCGCCGCTTCTTCCCCAACTTCGTGAACCTCGATGCTACATTCAATCAGCATGAGAAATGGGATGCCAACGATCCTCTGCGCTACAACTATGAGGTGGCAACAATGGGATGCCGCACACGAGTGTTTGAGAACCGTTTCGGTGAAAAGACATCCATCGGCCGTGGCAACATCAGTTTCTCGACAATGAATATCGTGCGCCTCGCAATCGAGTGCATGAACATTCAGGACAAAGAGGCCCGTATAGCCAAATTCTTCACCAAACTTGACGAGGTACTCGACATCACCGCACGTCAGCTTTGCGACCGCTTCGACTTCCAGAAGACAGCGATGGTGAAGCAGTTCCCTCTCCTGATGTCGCGTCTGTGGACAGGCGCTGAGAAGCTTGGCCCCAATGACACTATCGAGAGTGTAATCAACCAGGGAACACTCGGAATAGGCTTCATCGGTCTTGCCGAATGTCTCATCGCTCTTGTCGGCAAGCATCACGGTGAAAGTGAGGAGGCCCAGGCTCTCGGACTGAAAATCGTCGGCCACATGCGTGACCGCGCCAATGAATACAGCGAGAAGTATCAGCATAATTTCTCCATCCTAGCTACTCCCGCCGAAGGTTTGTCGGGTAAATTCACTTCGCGTGACCGCAAGACATTCGGTGTGATTCCGGGTATCACAGATAAGATTTACTACACCAACTCCAACCATGTTCCGGTCTACTATCACTGCTCACCCTGCCACAAGGCAAAGGTCGAGGCTCCGTATCATCCCCTGACCGGTGGCGGACATATCTTCTATGTGGAAATTGACGGTGATGCGACCCACAATCCCAAGGCAATCTCCGATATTGTCGACCTCATGGACAAGCACAACATCGGCTACTGCTCCGTGAACCACAACCGCAACCGTTGTATGGACTGCGGATATGAGGATGCGCAGGAACACCTTGAAGAGTGTCCTCACTGCCACAGCCACAATATCGACTGCCTTCAGCGCATCACAGGCTATCTTGTCGGCACAACTGACCGTTGGAACAATGCCAAGCTTGCCGAACTTAAGGACCGTATCGTGCATAAGTAAACACAATACATTATATCTGAGCAATATGAGAATTCTCGATATAGTTCCGGGGACGTCGGTTGACGGCCCCGGACTTCGTACAGCCATATACTTTGCCGGATGCGCTCATAAGTGTCCCGGTTGCCATAATCCTCAGTCGTGGGATTTCAGTTCCGGCCGAGATATGACGGTCGAAGAGGTGATGGATGTGGTGATTGAAAATGATTTTGACGTGACATTTACCGGAGGAGATCCGCTCTACAGTGTCGGCGATATTCTTCCTCTCGCACGGGAGGTGAAAAGGATAGGGAAGAGCATCTGGTGTTACACAGGCTTCCGCTATGAGAATGTCATGGAGAATCCCTTGATGAAAGAACTTCTGGAATATGTAGACGTGCTTGTCGACGGCCCCTTTGTCGAAGCTAAACGCGATGTCCATCTCCTTTTCCGCGGGTCGTCCAACCAACGACTTGTCGACATAAAAAAAAGCACTCCCGATTCCGTGGTGGAATGGGAGTGGTGAAAAATTTGAGTATTACCCTAAATCGGGCCGGGACTCTTAGCCGAGAATTGCGATGACTTCAATCTCTACGAGCACCTGTTTGGGAAGCTCGCGTACAGCCACGGCTGAACGGGCGGGGAAGGGCTCTGTGAAGTTTTGGGCGTAAACCTCGTTCATGTCGGCAAAGAGGCTCATGTCGGCAAGGAATACTGTAGTCTTGACAACATTTTCAATGCTTGCACCTGAAGCAGCAAGGATAGCCTTTACATTTGCAAGAGACTGTGCAGTCTGGGCCTTGATACCTTCGGGGACTGTACCTGTTGCGGGGTCTACAGGAATCTGACCTGAGCAATAAAGCATGTTGCCGACCTTGATAGCCTGGCTGTAGGGACCGATTGCGCCGGGAGCGGCGGTGGTTGAGATGACTTCTTTCATGATAAAAATAAACGGTTAGTGATTCGTTGTATGGAAATCTGTTGCAAAGTTACACATATTGGCGGATTTGGAAACTGTTTTTCGTTCCTGAATCGTCAATCTTTTACGAGAGGGAGATTTATTTCGCCCAAAAGCACAGATGATGCCTGACGGCGGAAGTCGATGTCAAGTTTGTCGCAGAGATCGAGGAGCGGTTTGAATTCGGCATCGAATGTCGGGAGGAAAGATGACTCTCCGTGATTGGAAAGCACTTCCAGCACATGTCCGAGGCTGTAATGTTCAGGACTTGTCGCGGGAATTAAAGGTGCATCAAAATCCGGTTCAGTTTCGTCCTTGCCCATTATCTTGACGATAAGCTTGCAATCAAGAAGGAAATTGACCACTATTCCGGTCAGCCTCGGAGGAATGGCAAAGCGCGATGAAAGCATCGCGATGTTCAACGGCGGCTCTTCATCCTTGAAACGTTTGATGATGACTGTAAGCACAGCAAGACAGACCTTGCGGCGGTAAGCACCGGAGATATTGTTGGTCTGGCGCTCGAAGGAAAAGAGGAAAATATCCTGTGAGGAATGGCATATCAATGCTCCGGCAAGGGTGATGAGCCATGAGAACTGCATCCATATCAACATCAAGGGCAGGAAGGAGAAGCTACCGTAGATGGCATTGTATTTCGACACATAAATCTGTCCGGAAACAAAGAGCCATTGGAGAATCTGGAAAGCGATGCCGGCGATTCCACCCGTTATGAGAGCATTTTTCAGCTTGACCTTGGTATTCGGAATCAGCGCGTATGCTCCGGCGAAGAAAAGGCAGCCGAAAAGGATTGAAACAAGGTCGAGAATATCACCGACAACCGGTCCGATGAAGTCGAAGGGGAGGAGTTTCTGGATTGTCGTGGACATGAAAATCCTCAGACCTCCGGAGCAAATCATCAGGACGGGGAGAATAATGCAGATGGCGAGGTAGTCGGTCACTTTGCGGGCGAACGGACGGTCGACTGTCACTCCCCAGATATTGTTGAATGATGTCTCAACTGAATCGAGGAGCGAAATCAATGTCCAAAGCAAGAAAACAATACCGACACCTACAAATATTCCTTCGGATGCCTGTGCAAGGCAGGAATCCACGAAGGAGAACGCCATTTCCAACGCCTTGTGTTGCGAAGGAAAATATTGGTAGAGCTGCGACTGCAGGAGGTTCTGAAATCCGAAGCCTCGTCCGATCGCGAAGAGGAGTGCCAACGCCGGGACGATTGCAAGGAGAGTGCGGTAGGTCAGGGCACAGGCGGCAGACTGAAGATCACTGCTCATGAAAGAGCGCACGGTCAGATTGAGGGTCTTGACAATATTGACTTTCGCGGTGTCACGATTGTCTTCCCAAACGCCTTCGGAATAATAGTTCCATAAGGTGAGCGCACGCGTTTTGGTGCGGTCAATCCATGAGGCAAATTTGCCGGGTTTCTTTTCTTCAGTCATGTGTCTGTGTTGAGTTTTGTAGAATTTGTGTAAAGAATTATATCGAATCCTTTTCCACGAAAGTGCGGGCCGCCTGACTGCGTGCAATATCTACCGCACGACTCAAGCGTTCTTTCTCAAGGCTTGCAACCTTGAAGCGACGCAGAGTTGTGGCATAGTCGTAAAGTAGCGCAATCTCTTGGGCTTGCTTTTCGGGGAGAGGCATGGAATATGTCGAATTTCCCACGAATGTCAGCGTGATGGGTTCTGAACGATGATTGCTGATGAAGTGGCCGACACTGTCGCACTCGGCTCCGATGAAAGTAATCACTTCTACACCCATAGAGCGGTCGTTGCGTTCGCCGTCGTGAGCCACGGTCGAAGTGCGGGCCTCTTCGCCTCCGGCGCTGACAGCAATGGAAGTACTTTTCACGCTTTTGGCTTTCAGCGATGACATGAGGTAGAAATTACCTTCGGGGCTTACACGAGCCTGCAGCCCTGTCGTGCTGAAAAATTTCGTAGGGTCGGCAGTCGCAGCAGTGTAATAACCTTCAATCGGATTTTTGACGAATTTAATCAGACGTTGAAGGGAATCGCCGCGCACGGCAAGGACGGCTGAAAGCGAATCTGCCTGTTCGAGTTTCTGAAGTGTCAATCCCTCGGTCGCCTTGGTCGCGAGGTGAAGTGCTTCGCGACGCACGTCGATTTCCTTGGGATAGGCATTCTTGATAGAGTCGGTAAGGGAAAGAGAGTTTGCGAAGTTTCCGGCTTCGTAGGCATGACGCGCTTCATCGAGCAGCGCGTTGGCTTTTTCTGTGTCACCGTTACCGCTACACGACACGGCGAGCAGTGCCAGTCCTGTAAGGGCCGACAGTTTGATTTTATGTTCAGTTACTACGTTCGACATCTTTTACGCCTTTTACGGTTTTGATTTTTTTGATAAGGTTGTTGAGAGAGGCTGTGTCGCTTATGCCAACGACAATGAATCCGGAGAATATGCCGTCTGACGAATCAATGGATATATTGCGCAGGGTGACATCTTTCTCCTTATTGATAATAGAGGTTATATTTGTGACAATTTCAATGTCATCGTTACCGACAATCCTCAGAGTAGCAGCGAAGCGACTGCCGACTTTTCCTGACCAGCGGGTGCGTATGACACGATAGGGATATTTGTAACGGATATGCGAGGCGTTCGGGCAGTCCAGACGATGAATCTTGATAACGCCTTCAGCGGAAACGAAGCCGAACACATCGTCACCGAAAATCGGATTGCAGCATTTTGAGAGACGGTAGTTGATACCTTTGATGTTGTCGCCGATTATCAGAATATCGTCAGATGCACCGCCCGTGCGCTCATGGCTTTCGAGCAGCTCGAACTCTTCGGCGCTTCGGCGCTCGGTCTCCGCACGCTTGTCGGCATTCTCGATAAGCTCATATTGCGTGATGACATCATTGACATCTATAATCTCATCGCCGATAGCCTTGTAGAAGTCGGTAACGGTCTTATAGCCCATCTTTTTAATGGTGCGCATAAGGGTCGCCTCCTCCAATTCCACTTTGCGGTTCTTGCAACGGCGGTGGAGGAGTTCCTTACCGAGTTCAGCCGAACGGTTGGCCCGTTCATTGATGGTCTGACGGATTTTGTTGCGCGCTTTTGAGGTCACCACGAAGGAGAGCCAATCCTGCTTGGGGACCTGGCCCGGAGCTGTGGTGATTTCGACCGTGTCGCCGGAATGAAGCTTGTAGTTGAGCTTGCGGTTGCGGCCGTTGACTTTTCCGCCGACACAGGTACAGCCAAGCTTAGAATGGATGTTGAAGGCGAAATCAAGGACAGTCGCTCCGAGAGGCAGACGATAGAGATCGCCACGGGGAGTGAAGACAAAGACCTCCTTATCATAGAGATCCATCTTGAAATTCTTCATCAGCTCCATTGGGCCATCGGCTGTTTCAAGAATGTCGCGGATATTGTTCATCCATGTGTCGAGGTCCCCTTCGCTCTTGATACCTTTATATTTCCAGTGGGCGGCAAGACCTTTCTCCGCCACAAGGTCCATGCGCTTGGTGCGTATCTGCACTTCCACCCATTTATTATCGGGACCTTTCACGGTTGTGTGAAGCGATTCGTAGCCGTTGCTTTTGGGGATGGACAGCCAATCCTTCATTCGTGCGGGATTGGGAGTGTACATGTCGGCAACGATTGAATAGACATTCCAGCAATCGGCTTTCTCTCGTTCGAGAGGCACGTCGAGGATTACACGAATGGCAAAGAGGTCGTAGATTCCGGAAAGCTCCACATGTTGTTTGCGCAGCTTGTTCCAGATGGAATATATGGACTTCGTGCGCCCCTTGATTTCATATTTTAATCCTGTCTGATCCAGTTTCTCCTTAAGAGGAGCAATGAAATCCGCGATATAGGCATCGCGTGCTACTTTTGTCTCGTTGAGCTCCCGTGCAATCTTGGTATATGTCTCTCGCGAAGTGTATTTCAGTGACATGTCCTCCAGTTCGCTCTTTATCTTGTAGAGACCGAGACGGTGGGCGAGGGGTGCATAGAGATAATTAGCCTCGAAAGCAGTGTCAGTAACAAACTTTTCGTCGGGGTGATGATTGATTGCGCGCATAAGGGTCAGACGCTCGACAATCATTATTATTATGACACGGATGTCCTCGGCGAAAGTCATGAGCAGACGACGGAAATTGTCAGTCTTCACCACACCTTGTTTACCGTAAAGGGTGGAGACCTTCATGAGGCCGTTGACCATACGCTCAATATCTTCATCCCAATCCGAGCGCACACGTTCGAGCGACAAAACTTCATCGACGCAAAGGCCGTAGAGCAGTGTCGCTATAATCATATTTCGGTCAGGCGAGACCATATCGCAAAGCGCGATAGCTGTTTCGAGGGTATGGACAACTTTGTTCAAGCCATGACGGTCAGTCACCGGATGGCCTTCCCCGTATGCTTTGATGACCGCACGCTTTACAGTTGAAAAATCGGAGGGTTTCGCCACATCCGAACTTTCAGCCAAAAGTTTGCGAACGAGATTTACTATTTGCACCCTCTCGTCGGAGGGCAGTGACGTTTTTTCCATTCTGTAAGTTGCAAGAGAGATGAGCGGGAGGGAGTGGCGCGGAATTGACGGAACCGCGCCACTCCGATTCTATAGAGGGTGTTTAATAATAAATGTTAATCCGTGGGCGGTTTATCTTTGAGGGATTATCCCGTAACGATGAGTGAGTGTGCCCTTTGGCCCTCTTAGTCACGACGGTAGATACATGCTCCGATGGAGTTCAGTCGGGTGTCGATGTCCTGATAGCCACGGTCAATTTGATCGATGTTATCAATGGTCGAAACACCCTTTGCACTCATGGCTGCAATCAGCATGGCGATACCGGCACGGATGTCGGGGGAGTGCATCTTGTTGGCGCGGAGCGGAACTTTGTGGTCAAGGCCGATGACAACTGCTCGGTGTGGATCACAAAGCATTATCTGGGCACCCATGTCGATAAGGCGGTCAACAAAGAAAAGTCGGCTTTCAAACATCTTCTGATGGATGAGCACACTTCCCTTGCATTGGGTCGCCGTCACGAGCATAACCGAAAGAAGGTCGGGGGTGAGACCGGGCCAGGGAGCGTCGGCAATCGTCGGGATTGAGCCGTCGAGGTTTGTCTCAATTTCATAATGCTCTTGTGCAGGGATATAAATGTCGTCGCCTCGACGTTCGAGGTTGATGCCGAGACGGCGGAAAGAATCGGGTATGATGCCGAGGTTGTCATAGCTGACATCCTTGATGGTGAGTTCACTGTTGGTGATGGCTGCCATTCCGATGAAGCTGCCGACTTCAATCATATCGGGTAAGATTGTATGGTCGGCACCGGAGAGCCTTTCCACTCCGTTGATGCGGATAAGGTTTGACCCTATTCCCTCGATTGATGCGCCCATTCCGACAAGCATCTTGCAAAGTTGCTGGACGTATGGTTCACAAGCTGCATTATATATGGTGGTGGTTCCTTCAGCAAGAGTCGCAGCCATGATGATATTCGCTGTTCCTGTCACCGAGGCTTCGTCGAGAAGCATGTAGCAACCCTTCAGACCGTCGACAGTCACAAGATAATATGCCTGACGCTCTTCATTGTAGGCTATCATCGCGCCCAGTTTTGAAAGGCCTGTGATGTGGGTGTCCACACGACGACGCCCGATCTTGTCGCCACCGGGTTTGGCAAAATAGGCTTGACCGAGACGGGCGAGCAGCGGTCCGACTACAAGGACCGAACCTCTGAGTGAGGCGCAACGCGACACGAAATCGGCGCTCGATATATAGTCTTCGTCAAGATCGTCAGCCTGGAAACGATAAGTGTCATCGCTGAGCTTATCGACCTTGACGCGCATGGCTTTAAGCAGATTTATAAGATTGACCACATCCAGAATGTTGGGCACATTGTGGATGGTGACCGGCTCGGAAGTGAGAAGAGTTGCGCAGATTACTTCAAGCGCTTCGTTTTTGGCCCCTTGAGGACTGATGCTTCCGCTCAGCCTATGGCCGCCTTCAATAATATAAGTGCTCATGTCGGGAGTGTGAATAAATGGTGAGTTGAAACGTGTTTATGCAATTTAAATGCTTTTGAGGTCAAATGTGTTCAACCTCCGGCGTGAGAGTTATGTTAAAACGTTCGTTGACAGACTGGATTATTTTCTTTTCAAGGCCGATGACTTCTTCCGGGAGGGCCTGGCGGTCAGGATTAACTATCACGAGCGGTTGCAGATGCCAGACCGCGACGTTTCCTTCCTTGTATCCTTTCCATCCGCATTTGTCGATGAGCCATGCGGCCGGAATCTTATAACCGGAGTCAACCTTGTAGTGCGGTACGGCGGTATCCGACCCTTCTTTTTCGCAGATTTCTTTAAAGTGCTCTTCTGAAATCACAGGATTTTTAAAGAAACTTCCGGCACTCGGAGTGACAGCCGGATTCGGCAGTTTCGAGTCGCGGGTAGCGACTACGGCTGCCCGGATGTCATTAGGACGCAATGAGTCGACATCTTTGCCTTCAAACGCTTTTTTAAGTGCTGGATAAGAAAGATTGGGAGAGTGAAGAGGGGTCAGGGCATAGTCAACGGCATGGATGATATAGCGCTTCTTTGCATCTGATTTCTTGAAGATGGAGTCGCGGTAAGCATATCTGCAATCCTCTTTCGAGAATGTGACAAACTCCCGCTCCACTTCATCAAAAGCATGGACAGCGACAATGGCATCGCAAGCTTCCGTGCCGTATGCTCCGACATTCTGGACAGCGGACGCGCCAACCTCACCGGGAATACCTGAAAGATTTTCAACGCCCCAAAGCTCACGGTCGCAAGCCCATCGGATGAAATCGTCCATAGTCTCGCCTGAACCGACCCTTACGATCACTTCTTGCGGATTCTCACATATAATTTCGAATCCTTTTATGGCGCTGTGCAACACCACCCCCGGAAAATCGCGGGTGAAAAGCAGGTTGCTGCCGGCTCCGATATGAAATTTTTCGACATCCTTACGGATTGTCGAAAGCAGAAAAGGGATGTCGTCAGCTTTCGTGTATTCCATAAAAGCTCCGCATTTGACCTTCATTGCGAATGTGTTGCGTGAAGAAAGATCGTAGTTGTCAATAGTAGTAATCATTTTACCGCTGGTTAGGTCCTCGGACAGCATTGCAGCCTTGGATAATTCATTCCACAAATTTAGTCAAAAATTCGGGAGTATGATTAGTTAGGTTGTAAAAAATTACATAAAATGTCCGATATAGCACTATACGTGAAGTGCAACCGCTCTCATCCTCGGTTGAATCCGGATATAGGAACGGTTGCACTTTAAAGGTCTATTTCAAGTTTAAAAAGTCTATTTCAAGTTTACGACGGTAATTCCGGCTCCTCCGAACCGTACATCCTCATCATGAAACGACTCTATTCCGGGTGTGGTTGACAGAAGCTGACGGACAGCCTGCCGCAACGCTCCGGTACCGGTTCCATGGAGAATTCTCACACGGGCTATGCTGAATCGGATGGCGTCGTCAATAAAATATGTGACAGCCTGTATTGCCTCATCGGCTCTCATTCCGCGCAGGTCTATCTCCTGCTTGAAATTCAGTTGACGTTCATAGCCGGAATCGATGGTTTGCATGGAGACTGTGGATTTCGCTCCGGATTTAGGTTGTGCGTTCGTGACACTCAGACGGTCAGTCTTCACCGTGGTCTTCAGATTTCCGAAAGCGACGATGGCATTCTTACCTGACACTTCAAGAACGGTTCCGACTGTCCCGGCTCCGTCAAGTTTCACATTGACACCGGGAGCAATAACCGGTTTCGTCTGCTCGGCAGGGACGGAAGCGACAGTTGCCTTGTTCTTTTTCTTCTTAGGTGCTTTCGAGAGAATCGCATTGTTGTCGCGATGGTTTCTTGCATCCTTTTCCAAGGCCAGACGCTCTTCTTTCAGTTTCCGGCGGGCTTCGAGGGTGCGTTCGCGCTCGGCGTTGGCTTGCTTGATGTCGGCAATAGTGCGCTCGATGACAGCATTTGACGAGTCAAGAATCTTCCGGGCTTCGGCACGGGCCTCTTCGATGATGTCGCGTCGTTTGCTCCGCAACTGTTCGGCATCCTCGGAATACTGCGCAAGCATCTGTTCAAGTTTTTTCTCTTTCTGACGGATTGATGTACGCTTGTTTTCCCAATAACGCTTGTCGCGGGTGATATCGAGAAGATAATTGTCAAGATTCATGTATTCCTTGCCGACTATCTCTTCCGCCGCCGAGATGATTTCAGCCGGGAGACCGATTTTACGGGCAATCTCAACCGCAAATGATGAACCCGGGTTTCCGAGTGAAAGCTTGAACATCGGTTGCATCAGATGACGGTCATAGAGCATCGAGCCGTTGATGAGCCCGGGAGTATCTTCCGCGAATTGTTTCAGAATCTGATAGTGAGTGGTCACGATTCCCCACATCTCTTTGGCATTCATCTGTTCAAGAATCGCCCGCGCCAATGCTCCGCCAATCTGCGGTTCCGTACCTGAACCCATCTCATCAATAAGGAAGAGGGAGCCTTTGCGGCCGCGCTGAAGCATGAACTTCATGCTGCGGAGATGACTGCTGTAGGTCGAGAGGTCATCCTCAAACGATTGGTCATCACCTATGTCCACAAACATGTCCTTGAACACTCCGAAGTGAGAATTGTCGTAGACGGATGGGAGGATGCCACATTGAAGCATATATTGCAGTGTTCCGACAGTCTTCAGGCAGACTGATTTACCGCCGGCATTCGGACCGGAAATCACAAGGATGCGCTGTCCGGAGTCAAGACGGATGTCAATGGGGACGATTTCGCGGTTGTGGCGTTCGAGAGAGAGTTTGAGTACCGGATGGCAGGCGTGATACCATTCCATTTCTTCATTCTCATGGAGATTGGGCATTGTTCCCCCTACGGCATCCGCATAATTGGCTTTGGCGTTTATGAAATCAAGGTGATAGATGATTGACGCGCCTGCAAGCATTTCCTGGATATGTGGACGCAGTTGGTCGGCGATGGAAGTGAGGATACGGATGATTTCGCGATGCTCTTCGAGTTGGAGTTCACGCGTGAGGTTGTTGGCCTCGACCACCTCAGCAGGCTCGATGAAAAGGGTCTTTCCTGATGCAGATTCGTCATGGACGATACCCTGTATCTTCCTCTTGTTCATCGGTGGAACGGGAATGACGAGACGGCCGTCGCGCACTGCGGGAGTGGTGTCGGGTTCAAGCCACCCTTGCGAAATGGCGGAACTGAGGACACGACGCAGGATAGAGTTGACACGGCCCGACATGCCACGCAGACGCGAACGGATTTCGGCCAATGCCGGTGATGCATTGTCCTTGACCAGTCCGGATGTGGAATCAATGGCGTGGTCAATCAACATGCCAAGTGACGGTGGAATATATGAAAGCTCTTCGGCAATATCGGAAAGCACGGGGTAGGGGGTGCGTCCGTCTGTCTTATGACGCTGGAAAAACAGAGCAACAGCACAAAAACAGTCGAGCATCCTCCTGACTTTTATGAGATCCTTGATTTCAAGGAAAGTACCAGGAATCTTTATGACAGCGAGGTTACGGTCGATGTCATTGACACCTTCGAGAGGGACGGTTTCGTCGCTATGGTTTGCCGACACCATCTCACTGACAGCAGTCAGGGCTGTGCGAATGGCTTTGAAATCAGACATGAAAGCCATCTCCTCGCAGCGTGTGCGGGAGCCTTCGCAATGGCAGCGCGCAGCAATCTCCGAACGCACACCGCTGAAACCTATCTTTTCTTCTATTCTTTCAGGATAAATCATGATGCAAAAGTACAAAATATTTATCAATCGCAGCAATCCTCTACTTGTCTGCAATCGAGTTCCGGCAATTAATGCAGGGGTATGATGTCGCCCCAACGGGTAGTAGGGCATAATGAGCGGTGCTCGTGGCGCATGATGTCGGCTGATGATTTACAGGGAGAGGCCCCTCCATATATCTGCGCACCGAGTGTGACGGCAGCATTTCCCCTGACGCGGTTAATTCTGTCCAATGTCTCGTCAAGTCTGCGACGGCGTTCTGCCTTCTCCGGATCATATTCGAAAAGATCATGTTGCAAACCTTCTCCTCCGGATATTCCCATCAATATCACACCCGCTTTCTTATAGGCATAGCCTTCGCGGAATATATGGTCAAGAGCCTTTGTCGCGCCTTCAACAATATCTATCGTCGAAGAGGATGGATTAGCCAGGTGATAGTCTATCATCTGGCCGTATTGCGGGAGGTCCTCACGGTTGCGGTTTGTCACGATGAACACACCGACTATCGAAGCGACAGAGTTCTGACGACGAAGACGCTCTGCGCATTTGGCAGCGAAATTGGCTATGTGGGTGCGTAGAGTAGGGAGGTCGCTCACCATTGTTGCGAAACTTCGGCTGCGGGTGATACTCTTCTTGGGAGCCATCTCCTCGTCAGGGATGCAATCTTCGCCACGGAGCTCACGCCAAGTCCGCTCAGCCGTCACATTGAGCTGATTTTTGATCCAATCAACCGGACGGGAGATGAAATCAAGAGCAGACACAACCCCTTGACGTGAGAGGCGGGCGCCAATCCGTCGGCCAATCCCCCACACATCTCCGACATCTGTGAGAGCCAGTGCCTTCATCCGCTTATCATCCGTGTCAATCACACAGCAATGTCGGTAACCGGGATAGTTCTTCGCAAAGTGTACGGCCAACTTCGCCATAGTCTTATTGCGTGCGATACCGACACTGAGCGGCATTCCTGTCGCACGGCCAATCCATGCCGAAAGGCGTTCGCCCCAAGCCTTGATTTCGTCGTATGGCATGTCGGGCAACACGCAGAATGCCTCATCTATCGAGTATCTGAAAAATGACGGCGATACCTTTCTGATAAGGCTCATGACCCGGGCTGTCATGTCGGTATAGAGTTCATGGTTGGAAGAGAAGGCAATCACTTGCCGTTCGTCAAACCTTTGCCGCAACTGATAGAAGGGGATTCCCATTTTCACGCCTAAGGCTTTGGCCTCACGACTGCGCGCAACGACACAGCCGTCGTTGTTCGACAGCACGACTACAGCCTTTCCCTCAAGATCAGGACGGAAGACGCGTTCGCAACTGACAAAACAGTTGTCGCAATCACAGATGGCGTAATACATGGTATTGAATAGAATCTCCTATGACTTCCACTTCTTGATGGTCCACACTACCACACCCCAGACTTTGAAATCATCTGCACTTGAAATCCGGATGGGATTGAAAGCAGGATTTGCAGGACGCAATTCAATGTAGCCTTTATGACGGTGGGAGAGATCGAGATATTTGATGGTGAACTCATTGTTGACGTAAGCGACGATTATGTCGCCGTCCTCAGCCTCTACCGAACGGTCAATGACAGCGATGTCTCCGTCGCAGATTCCGGCTTCGATCATTGAATCGCCGTAGACCCGTCCATAGAAGGTCGCTTCCGGGTGACGGATAAGGTCACGGTTGAAGTCGATTGAATCCTGTTCGTATCCCTCCGCAGTGCTTGGGAAGCCGGCTTTTATAGCGCTTGCAAAGGGTAGCTCACAAGGGTTTTCAAAACGTGAATCTATTATTTTTATATATGACATTTACGGATGAGCGTTGTTCAATATTTCAGGATATGGTAATAATACTTAACTCCTTGACAACCAATCGAACTTTTAAATTCAGCGGTTGTTTCTAAGATAAATGCAAAGATAATAAAAAATTTACAGTTATGAAATTCAGAAATCTGATATCGGGCATGGCCTCATTGGCTATCCTGTTTGGAGCGGCTGATGCTGTGGCACAGGTCCCGATGAACTACGGAGGGAACCCCGGTATTGTAATGGCGGGGTCTGCAGATTATTCACAGTTGCCTAAAAAGGCTCAGGCATTCATCGAAAAACATTTCAAGAATGTGGGAGTGCGCACATGTGAAAAATATTATGCCAAAGGCAAATTTGAAGTTGAGTTGCAGAACGGAATCGACCTCGAATTCAACACCAAGGGTGAACTCGTCGAGATAGATGCTCCCGACAATTCATTGCTTCCCGTCACAGTCGTGAAGGATATTATGCCGCGCAAGGCCTACGAGCGTCTCGAAAAAGATGGCTATTCAGGTAATGTCGAGTCTATTGAACTCAATCGGGGCAAGGTATATGAAGTAGACCTTAATATTCCCGGTCCTGACACATACGTATTCGACATTGACGGCGTCTTCCTTGCCATCGAAGATTAATGCCTTGTAAAACATTCCGGCCACTCTTGTTTAAATGGTCGGTTTAAGGCAATTAAAGCATATAGAAGAGCAATAGCAATCTGTCTGTCAAAGCAGATTTTCCACTATTGCTCTTCTATGTGTTTTGTTTATTTTGGGGAGTTTTTATTACATTTTATCGTTTTTTATTGTGATTTTCAGAGAATTTAACCGGTTTTAGCCGTGAGTAGGCTTTCTCCCAAATGTTTTATTAGTATGAATAAAGCTATTACTCACAAAAGCTATTGATTATGGAAACTCACAAAGATTATCAGGAGAGGTTGCCGGAACATCCGGAACCATTGGAACTGACCGCTCATGAAGAAGAGAAGGTCGCGGCTGCTCCGATTGCAGAGGGAACAGAGCCTGTCGTCACTCCCCCTGTAAGTACGGGACATGGCATGGGATCATTAGGGTGGGCCGGATTGGCAGCCCTTGCGATTGCAGTATTGATAGGATCAATATATTTCTTCTCATATCGTTCGCAACATGATCCGACTCAAATCGGACAGTTGGAGGCTTCGGCTGTCACTCCCGGAAACAATCTCAAGTCCGGGAAATACATCAAAGTGAAACGTGCCGGTGACGGAAACATCGCAGCAGCATCGACAGCAGCTAATGCTCAGAATACCTCAGCGACTTCCGGCGATGACGTTGTCTACCTTTTCCCATTGGACGGATCTGAGATTCCCGATGACGCTGTTCTCAACAATCTTGCCGCCAAGGTATCAAAGTCAGGAGCATACGTTGCAGTTGTCGCCTATACGGATGAAAGTGGCAATGCGGCCTACAACCAGCGCCTCAGCGAACGGCGAGCAAAAAGAGTGGGAGATTATCTGATTGCCCACGGTGTTCCGGCCAACCATGTTAAGACAAAAGGCTTGGGGCAGACCCATGCTTATCCCACCGCTGCACAGGACCGACGTGCTGAAATCCATGTCACCTATCAGCAGTAAGAGAGCCGTACAAATGAATGACACCCTATAGGAAATTTTTCAGAAATAAACGAATCGGACGAGTTTGAATCAAGTGTGATTGCAACTCGTCCGATTTTACATATATATTTCCTTAAAAAGAAAGTTTGAAACCGCCCATAGCCGTAATGCCGGGCATTTCCATAAGATCAACTTCCGCAATTTCATTGTAGCCACGTTCACGGATTGCCTTAAGATGCTCCTCGCTTGAAAAGCGGTTTCCTTTGTATGCGGTGTTACATTCGACAAGGGTGCCATTGACTTTTTCAACGAGATTCTTGATGAGTGCCGGACGCAAAATGATTGCTTTTTGATGATTCACCGGTGCTGATTTTCACAGCCACACGACCTTTTGGCTCAACACCCAGCGCCTCATAGATTCTGACGAGAGCTTCAGGCGTGATTTCACGGGTGAAATATACGGTCGATTCATTCTTGGATTTTTCTTCGGCGAAAAGGCCGAAAACGCTTAATGCGACAAGTGTTAATGTGATTATCCTTTTCATTGCTTGAAATGTTTGCTTTTACCGGAGCAAAATTACATCAGAAAAGCACTCCACTTCTTATATAAAATACCGTAAGTCTTACCAATATTTCATAATTCGACAATCACACAGGTTTCAACTATAGCGGTTTCCGGTCATCATGTTTCAAATGGAGTATCGGAAACGGACGACCCATTGAATCCAGAGCGTCGCGGGCAATCACGTTGAATCCGTGTTTCCGGTAAAATTCGAAAGCGCGGACATTCTGTTCGTTGACATCAACTTTATCAATACCTTTGCCAAGTGCGAATTTGACGAACAATGTCCCTATTCCGGAGCCTTGATATTCCGGAGCGATGAAAAGCATCTCAATCATATCGTCGCTGAGACCGATAAATCCTGCGATTGCATTATCCTCGTCTCTCACGACAAAGAGAGTGACGTTTGGAAGGTAGTGCGATGGCATTTTTGACCGAATCTCGTCAATGTCGCTTTCAGAAAGGAAATGATGGCTGGCGCGCACTGATTTTTCCCAGACACAAATAATCTCGGTATAGTCTTTTTCGGTAAATAATTCTATAATCATCCTGCAAAGTTA
>CANCXM010000011.1 GCA_947381945.1 uncultured Muribaculaceae bacterium | reverse complement strand
TATATAAGTTACTCTCAAAAATTTTAAAATTATGGTTACCACTGAAGAAAATATTAGCTGCTGGCTCCGTGGAATAGTCGAATCCGAGACGATTCCGGCAGACATCAAGGGAATAAATTTCGGCTTGTTTGAACAAGAGGGTGGAGGCTATTGCCTCTACATGGTTGGTTCAAAAGAATATGACCCGGATGACGATGATTGGGCTTGTGATGAGGATTATCAACCGGTCAACAAGTACTTCCCATTGTCTGCGGACAGTGTAAGTGCAATGAATTGGCAGGATGCTCTGAATCATGTCTTCGCAGCGTTGGAGAATATATTCACTAACGATCCTATAATCATCAACTTCTTTGGCGACAGAGCCATAACCACTGGTTTCGACGACGGCGACCTCTACCGCATCCGTTGATTTCACTCCAGACAGGTGCAGCCGCAGGTGTCTGATAGGACACCGATTTTTCCGTAACCCCGTACATCGGAGCGAAGCGAAGATGTGCGGGGTTAGATCATCTCTCACTAAAAAGATGTCCGGAGGACATCGATTATCGTATGAGCCATGCTATCCAGTATGGTAAATCGGTGTCTTACAGACACCAATCTATATAAGACATGGCGTACCCTGCACATCTTCGCTTCGCTCCGATGTACGGGGTTACGAAAAAATCGATGTCCTGCGGACATCCAATCCTGATCCGCTTTTCCATGATTTTATTAGCGATATAACCCTATCTATAACCAATCAATCCATCTATAACCAATCATCTGCAACCCCCATCTATGACTAACCCATCAGGAAACACCCCATCTGTAACCAAGCATCCATCTGTGACAACCCATCTGTCATCAATCATCCCATCAGTAATTGCCCATCAGTAGCCAATCACCCATCTGTGACCACCCATCTGTTTTCAATCATCCCATCAGTAATTGCCCATCTGTAACCAAGCATCCATCTGTGACAACCCATCTGTCATCAATCACCCCATCAGTAAAGCATCAATAGCCAAACATCAATAACCAAGTAATCCATCAGTAACCAATCCATCTGTTCCCCATTCTATAAACTTTTTAATTCTTTTCTGCTTAGAGGTAAGGTTTTGGGAAAGTCGTATGTCTTATCCAGCTTTATGCTGTGGCAGGAAATTACCGATGAATTTTTATTTTGAATGGATTTTTAACTGATTTGAAAGGTGTGGGAGCAAAATAATTTCTACCTTTGCATTAGTTAACTTTAATATCTGAACACAACACAAATCTACCACATGGAAAGCAAGAATTCATTTATCATGAGCCGGAATCATCTTGAACGGACTCTTGGAAAGGCTTCGGCCGACTTTACGCGGGCCGACATCATCGATTATATCAGCCGCGAGGGAATTGAGATGGTCAATTTCATGTATGTTGCCGCCGACGGTCGTCTGAAGACCCTCAATTTCGTCATCAATTCGCTCGAATATCTGGAGACAATTCTCTCGACAGGAGAACGTGTCGACGGTTCGAGCCTCTTCCCTTTCATCGAGGCCGGACGCAGCGACCTCTATGTCATTCCCCGCTATTCATCCGCATTCCGCGACCCCTTTGCCGAGATTCCTACACTGACTCTTCTGTGCAGCTACTTCGACAAAGATGGTATGCCCCTCGACTCTGATCCCCGCCAGATTCTCGAACGTGCCTGCAAGGAGTTCAAGGAGGTGTCCGGACTGGAGTTCGAGTGCATGGGTGAGCTTGAATTTTATGTCATCGGTACCGATCCCGGCACCTTCCCTGCCACTGACCAGAAGGGCTATCACGAATCGGCTCCTTTTGCCAAGTTCAACGATTTCCGCACAAAAGCCATGTCGCTCATCGCTTCGACGGGCGGTCAGATCAAATACGGACACTCCGAGGTGGGCAATTTCAAACACAACTCTCTCATCTATGAGCAGAACGAGATTGAATTCCTACCGAATCCCGCCCTCCGCGCTGCCGATCAGCTTTTGCTTGCGAAGTGGATCATCCGTGAACTCGCTGCAAAAGAGGGTCTTGACATCACCTTCGCACCCAAAATCACTGTCGGAAAAGCCGGTTCAGGTTTCCATATCCACATGCGCATGATGAAGGACGGCCACAACGTCACTCAGAACGCGCAGCGCGAACTCAGCGACGAGGCTCGTCGTGTGATTGCCGGTCTGATGATTCTCGCTCCCTCCATCACCGCTTTCGGCAACAAGAATCCGACAAGCTACATGCGCCTCGTTCCTCACCAGGAAGCGCCCACCAACATCTGCTGGGGCGACCGCAACCGCTCTGTCCTTGTCCGTGTTCCGCTCGGCTGGACCTCCGGCAAGGATATGTGTGTGCAGGTCAATCCCGCTGACCGCTGCGAAATGGAAACATTCGCAAAGCAGACCTTCGAGATGCGTTCGCCCGACTGCTCGGCCAATGTCTATGAGCTTCTCGCCGCTCTCTGTGTCGGTGCCCGTCTCGGTTTCGAGATGGACGAGAAAGAGGCACTCGATATTGCGAAACGCACCTACGTCGATGTCAATATCCACGCCAAGGAGAACGCCTCGCGTCTCGCCGGTCTCGAAACTCTCCCCACATGCTGTGTTGAATCGGCCGATTGTCTCGAACGCCAGCGCGCCATCTATGAATCGCGCAATGTGTTCTCGCCCGCGATGATTGACGATGTCATCAAGCAGTTGCGCGCATTCGACGACAAGAATCTTGCACAGCAACTGAAAACTGATCCCGTAGAACTCCAGAAGCTCGTCAGCCGTTACTTCTATTGCGGCTAAGGGTATGCCTGAAGGCATACACCATGCTTCCGGAATAATTACCAATCCACTAACGTAACATCAATTTGCCCATGTCCTCACCTGCACAACGCATCCAACAGCTCCGTGATGAGCTCAACAGCCACAACCATGCCTACTATGTCGACAACCGTCCCGTCATCAGCGACTATGACTATGATATGCTGATGAAGGAACTTGAAAAACTGGAGGCGGAACATCCGGAACTCGACGACCCGTTTTCGCCAACCCATCGTGTCGGTTCCGACATCACGAAAGGTTTCGAGCAGGTGGCACACGAACGTCCGATGCTCTCGCTCAGCAACACATACAGTGTCGAGGAGGTCGACGAGTGGGTGCGCCGTTGCAATGATTCGCTCGGAAATCCCGACGGACTGAAGTCCATCCCGATTGTCGGGGAGATGAAATTCGACGGCACAAGCATCTCGCTCATTTATGAGGGTGGCCGTCTGGTGCGCGCAGTGACCCGTGGCGACGGTGAGAAGGGCGATGATGTGACGGAAAACATCAAGACCATCCGCAGTATCCCTCTCGTGCTTCACGGCGAGGGATACCCGGAGCGGTTTGAAATCAGAGGTGAGATTGTGCTTCCTTGGAAGGCTTTCGACCGTCTGAACGAGGAGCGCGCCTTCAATGAGGAGCCGCTTTTCGCCAATCCGCGCAACGCCGCAGCCGGCACGTTGAAAATGCAGAATGCCGCTGAGGTCTCGCGTCGCGGACTGGACGCTTATTTCTACTATCTGCTTGCCGATGAACTGCCTTGCGACAATCACTATGACAATATGCTGATGGCGCGCAAGTGGGGTTTCAAGGTGAGCCATCTGATGACACTCATGGACGACATTTCCGAAGTCGACGAGTTCATCAAGCGCCTCGATGTCGAGCGCAAGGAGTTGCCGGTGGCGACAGACGGTCTTGTGTTCAAGGTCAACAATCTGCGTCAGCAGCTCAACCTCGGCTATACGTCGAAATCACCCCGATGGGCGATTGCCTATAAGTTTGCAGCCGAAAGGGCATTGACCCGTCTGCGCTTCGTGTCGTTTGAAGTGGGTCGCATGGGCATTGTCACACCTGTGGCGAATCTCGAACCGGTATTGCTCTCGGGCACGATTGTCAAACGCGCGTCGCTTCACAACGAGGATATTGTCAAGACTCTCGGCATTCACGAGGGGGATATGCTCTATGTCGAAAAGGGTGGTGAGATTATCCCGAAGATTACAGGTGTGGATACGGCAGCCCGCGAACCCGATGCGGCTCCGGTGAAGTTCATCACCCACTGTCCGGATTGCGGGACACCTTTGGTGCGCATCCCCGGCGAGGCTGCATGGCAGTGTCCCAACAAATATGGTTGCCGTCCGCAGATTATTGGCCGTTTGGAGCATTATGTTGGCCGTCACGCAATGGACATCGACGGTGTGGGCGAAGAGAATGCCGCCTTGCTCTACGATGCCGGGCTTGTGCGTGACATTGCTGATTTTTATACTCTTAAGGCTGCCGACCTTGAAGCGCTCGAACGCGTCGGTCCGCGCACGGCACAGAGGATTCTCGAAGGTGTCGAGGCATCGAAGTCGGTACCGTTTGACCGAGTAATCTATTCATTGTCAATTCCATTTGTGGGTGAGACGGTTGCCCGTAAGCTTGCGAGAGGAACCGGAGATATTGACACACTCATGTCGATGAGCCGCGATGAGCTTGTGGCTATCGACGACATCGGACCGCGTATTGCCGATGCTGTAATCGAGTATTTCTGTGTGCCTTCCAACAAGGTTATTGTCGAGCGTCTGCGCGAGGCAGGGCTGCAGATGGCTCTTCCGGAGGAGGATAAGTCGGACCGCACTGACCTTTTGAGTGGTAAGACAATCGTGATAAGCGGTGTGTTCTCCAAACATTCGCGAGAGGAATACAAGGAGATGATTGAGAAAAACGGTGGCAAGAATTCCGGCTCGATTTCCAAGAAGACAAGTTTTGTGCTTGCAGGTGACAATATGGGACCCTCCAAGCTCGAAAAAGCGCGTTCGCTCGGAATTCCTGTCATTGATGAGAATGAGTTTTTGGCAATGATCGGAAAATAAGGCGCTGTATTTTCGTCTTTTTGATACAAAATCACAAAAGAGCATAAGCGACAAAAGATATATAGTTTTCTGCAAGACTGATAGTTGTCTTCGGATTCTTTACTATATTCTTTGTGTCGCTTATGCTTTTGCATTATCGCACCTTTTTTGGGGAAATCGTGGATTAATTTTGCATTATAATAATCTGTAAAATTGAAAATGCCATGAACAAGAAGGAGATGACAGTAAAGGAATTCGCTATCTCGGCAGGCAAAACCTTGCCGAAAACTGCCAAACCACGCAAAGAGGCGAAACCGAAGTGGGATAAACCTGTTTCGCGGGCTTTTTACGAGAAATTGAAACTTAAGGTTGCAGCCATCTACAAGTCCTTGGGCTATATGCCGCAATGGACTGCGGAAATCATGGAGTATGTTGACATTTATCTGCGTGACGGGACGTGCCCGACACGTCAATGGAGATGCGAGGAGCAGATTCTGGCGATATTCTATTGCCTGAAACATGACATTGATGTTGCCATTCATCGCTCGGCCGAATGTAGGCGACGCGCAGCCGAACGCCGTGCGTTGAAATCTGCAGCCAAGGCATTTGCCGGGCAATCGCAAGGCGAATCGATTGGCGGCAATAAGTCAGTGCCTGTTGAGGAATGCATAAACTCTTCAACGGAGATTGCCACTACCATCAATAGCGAACAAAAAAACTGTCCCCCGGGAGTGGGGAACAGTTTATGAGAAGGGGGCTTAGCGCGGTCAGATTTTAGAGTGCCTCCTCAATCATCGCACGAAGTTTTTTCTCCGTCTTTTCCGGCTGGATGGTATCGAATCCGGCGTATGCATTACGGACAATACCGTCCCGGTCAATGAGGACAAAAACAGGCGTGATTCCAAATGAGAAATACTCATGGAAATGATTGTTGTCGCGCATCAGAGGAAATTCAAGATTGTGCTTTTTCTTATATCCTTCGATTGCTTCAATCTGACTGTCAGCCTCCCTCATTACACCGAGAACATGGAGTCCCTTGTCGGCATAATCTTTCGCAAAAGAATTGATTACCGGATAAGAGGTGATACATGGACCGCAACTTGTCGAGGTGAACATCAGGAATACCGGGTGGCCGATATGTTGAGACAGTGAGAGTGTTGTGCGGTCTGAAACGAGAAGAGTGTCGGAGGGAGCAGGCTGTCCGCTTATTCTTGCAAATTGTTCCTTATACAGTGTCTTCAGACTTTTATATTGTCCGTCGGGTTCCGGCCAGTCAGGGATATGGTCTGCGACGGAAAATGATTCTGCCGGGAATGGATTCAGACTGACGTTGGAACACTCATCCACCCAGCGTTGTTGCGGATGTCCCATCAGGTAGGAAATCCGGTCGGGAAGATGGTTTGATTTCTGAATCCGCAGACGAAAATGAGAGGTCGGATAGGGCAATGACGGCATCTGGTATGGCTTTCCAAAGAATGCTATCAGTTGGAACTCACGGATTTTACCGTCGATAATCCAGTAGTCACCACCGTCTTCCAATTCAAGTTGAAGCTTGGGGTTAGGCGTGAGAAAATAGTTGACCAATGAAGTCGCAAAATTGAAGAATGGTGGTTTTACGATTTTGATACCGTTAAATCCGGTAGGGATGGATTTTGAAATATATTTATTTTGTTTCGGATAGTAGGTGTATTCACCGTCATACGCACGGTAAAAATTTCCCTTGGAATCATACTCGACCATCAGGGCGTTGCGGGCGGTATCGGCCGGATTCTCACATTCGAGACAATGGAAATGCTTTTTTGAATAGTAGAAAGAATCGGTCGGCTCATAATACATTTCTCTGGAATAGTCATAGCTTGCCGTGTGAATGCCTTTCAGAATCTCAGCGGTTTTTTGCAGGATAGCCGTGGTCTGATCGCTTTCTGTGCGGCTGAATACCGATGGCGCGGTTGCAAGCAGCACGGCCAGAATAATAATAGTTCTTTTCATGGTGAAATTAATAATGTGACGGGAATGTTGTGTAAACGAAATAAATTTACGCGGTAAAATTAATAAATATAATTTAATTTTGCAACTATAATTTGATTTGATACAAACCGTAATTACGGTGCATTAAATCCGTCAACATCTGAAAAGGGTACAGTTCCTACGTTTGCGTTTTCATTGCAAACATAGGAACTGTGTCCTTTTCAGATGTTTACGAATTTCATATACTGCCAAGCCCCACATATCTACATTTCACTGAGATATGCGGGGCTTAGCAGTGCACTAATTAATGTGATGGGGGATTGCCCGCCCTGATGGATTAGAATGTCGGGGGGAGGGAGTTGAGTTTGGCTTGGATTGTGCGGGCTATGCGGTAGTGGCCGGGGTCGTTGGGGTGGAGGAGGTCCATTTCCTTGCTGTGGAAGTAGCGCGAATGGTTTTCTTCCATCGGGAAGAGGCCGCTTTCTGAATAGAGGTCAATGAGTGGTACTGCCCAGAGTGTGGCTGCTTCGCGGAGTACGTCGATATAGCTCTCGACGTAGAGACCCTGACCGTTAGCATAGTTCTCATCGGGCTGGACATTGCCCTCGTTGAATTTCGCATAGCCACGGTGAATCGGGGTCATGATGACAATCTGCTTGTCGGGATAGGTATGTTTCAGATACGACATCGTACGGTTGATATTGCCGGTAAATGTCGAGTCGTTCATGAGAAATGTTCGGTGTTTGCGTTCCACAATCATTCCGTTGACGTTCACGCTGTCAAGCTCCTCGGCGTAGAATTCCCCGATGGGCATACTATGGTTATAGTCATTCGTCCCGGCCCAGATGAAGATGGCATCAATAGAATCGCCCACGGCCTCGTGAAGTTCCTCGGCTTTTTTGCGTATACCGTCCCACTTGTAGCCGCTGCGGGCATGGACTTCGGGCTTGATTCCCATGAGGGTTTCAAGATACTTCCAATAATGCTTTTTAGTGGATTTATTTCGTGGGTCGGTCATCGAGTCGCCAAGAAAGGCAACACGTTTGCCATTCCACGGAGTGTTGAGGTTGATGTCTGAGGCGGGAACGTCGACAACAGGAGCGTGGGTGTGGCCGTCATGAGCGGACGCGGTGTATGATGACGTGAGGAAGAGGGTGACAGTCAGAGCTGCGAGATGCGGAAGTTTCATGGCTGCGGTGTGGGATGTGAGAATGAGACGTGATTGTATGTGCTTGAAAAAATAAAAAAGGTAGCAGGACTATAAGCCGGGTTATGTCACCACGGGACTTCTGTCAGGATCGTTGCCCTGAAGGTTGCCGCGGCGCCCGTGTCATTTATCTAAGCGGTGCCTCGCTTTGCTTCGGCACTCGAGCAGCCTACCCCCCGGCTATGGACGAGCAGCCCATTGTTGCTGTCACCGGAAACCGGTCTGACTTGCAACGCGCCGGTATACATGGCCTTGCAACCCATAAGACGTGCGGCATACCGTGTCGCCACGGTACCCGGTGGGCTCTTACCCCACCTTTTCACCATTGCCTGACTCCCTCGGAGGGGAGACGGGCTGTTATTTTCTGTCACGTTACTCTGCCGTCGCCGACAGCTCACTGTTAGAAAGTATGGTGCTCTGTGTTGCCCGGACTTTCCTCTTGCCGCTCCGGAGATCAACCTCCATCGGCAAGCGACACAAGCGTCCTGCTACCGTAGGGGCAAAGGTACAAATAATTTTCAAAACCGTTGCCATTGCGACGGATTTATTGTATTTTTACACGTTCTTATACATTTTTTGTCATGACATTCGCAGATGTTCTTGTTCCCGTTCCCATTATGGGGAGCTTCACCTACAGGGTACCCGCCGAGATGTCCGACACGCTGAGTGTCGGTCACCGGGTCATTGTTCCGTTTGGCCGTAAGAAGTTTTACACAGGTATTGTCACCGGTCTCAGCAATATAGGGCCGGAGGATTATGAGGTGAAGGACATTGCGTTTCAGCTCGACTCGCGCCCCGTAGTCAGACATCCGCAGCTTAAATTCTGGCAGTGGGTGGCCGACTATTATCTCTGTACTCCCGGTGAGGTGATGCGCGCAGCCATGCCTGCAGGATTGAAGGTGGAGAGCGAGACTTTCATAATGCCCAATCCTGACTACGAGGAGAGAGAGGATGAGCGGCTCAATCAGCGGGAACTGGCCGTGATGGAGCTTCTGCTTGGCACGGACAAGAAAATGCCGCTCGATGTCATTGCCAAGAAAACGGGTTTTGCCAACATTGTCAGTGTGGCCAACTCGCTGCTGGCAAAGGAGGCGGTGATGATTTCCGAAAATCTGGTGGAGCGTTACCGCTCACGCAAGGAGACCTACGTCCGCCTTGCGATTCTGAAAGGGGATTCCGATGCGCTCCACAAGGTGTTTGACAGTGTGAAGAGCGGTGGCAAGCAGGAGAAGGCCCTTCTTGCACTCATAGAACTGTCGGGCTTCATGAGGCAGGGTGGGGAACTCAACGAGGTCACCCGCACGGAACTTATCGAGCGCGCGGCTGTCACGACCACCGTCGTCGCGGCTATGGCAAAGAAGGGGATAGTGGAAATCTACACCAAAGAGGTCAACCGTTTCAGTTATTCCGGTCTCGTGAGCGGTAAGCTGCCGGTGCTGACAGACGCGCAGGGTGCGGCGCTCGATGCCGTCCATAAATCATGGCTTGAACATGACGTCACCTTGCTTCACGGGGTGACATCGAGCGGCAAGACCGAGCTTTACATACATCTGATTGACTATGTCATCCGCAACGGTCGTCAAGCTCTTTATCTTGTTCCGGAAATCGCTCTTACCACTCAGCTCACAGGCAGGTTGCAGAGGGTGTTCGGCGACAAGGTGGTAATCTACCATTCGAAATTTTCCGACAATGAGCGTGTTGACCTCTGGAAGAAGCTTCTTGACTCATCGGAGCCCTGTGTGGTCATCGGAGCGCGCTCGTCGGTATTCCTGCCATTTGCATCACTCGGACTTGTGATAGTCGACGAGGAGCATGAGAGTGCCTACAAGCAGCAGGATCCCGCACCGCGCTACAATGCGCGCGATGCAGCGATGGTGCTCGCGTCGATGCATGGTGCGAAGACGCTCCTTGGAAGCGCGACACCCTCGATTGAGACATACTACAAGGCAACAACAGGCCGTTTCGGCCTCGTTGAATTGACCGAGCGCTTCGAGGGGATGAAACTTCCGGAAATGAGGGTTATAGATATGTCGGATGCTCGGAAAAAGGGACTTGTGAGCGGAACGTTTGCTTTCGAGACCGAACGGCTCGTCAATGAATCGCTCAAGCGAGGCGAGCAGTCGATACTTTTCATAAACCGACGCGGATATGCGCCGATTGCGAGGTGTAAACTGTGTGGCTATGTCCCTAAATGTAACAATTGCGATGTCTCGCTGACCTACCACCGTCATGTCGACAAACTCGTCTGTCACTATTGCGCGACACCATACGCTGTGCCGGACGTGTGTCCTGCCTGTCAGGAGCCGGGCATAGAGGTGCTTGGCTACGGGACTGAGCGAGTCGAGGAGGAAGTGGAGTCGCTTTTCGGCAATGCGACGATAGCGCGCATGGACCTCGACACCACCCGAAGCAAGGACAGCTACGAGAATATCATCGACAGTTTCTCAAAGGGTAAATCGCAGATTCTTGTCGGGACTCAGATGGTGACGAAAGGGCTTGATTTTGACCGTGTAAGCACCGTTGGGGTGGTCAATGCCGACAGTGTGATAAATTTCCCGGATTTCCGTTCGGCGGAACGGGCTTTCAATATGATTGAGCAGGTGGCCGGACGCGCGGGACGGCGTAACGACAACGGAGTCGTGGCGATTCAGACCTACAATCCGTCGCATCCCGTCCTGTCGTTCCTCCTTCAGCATGACTACAAGGGTTTCTATCAGCATGAACTTGCGGAGCGACGTCAGTACAACTATCCTCCCTTCGTGCGCGTCATCTACATCTATCTGAAACATCGCGATCAGGCTGCGGTGTCGGCCATGTCGTTTGAGTATGCCGCGCGTCTGCGCGAACTTCTCGGCAACCGCGTGAGTGGGCCTGACGAGCCATACGTTGCCCGTGTGCAGTCAATGTATATAAGAAGGATAATGCTGAAAATCGAAAACAACGCTTCGATAACAAAGGTCAAGAAACTTCTGAACGATGTCAGAATCGAAATGACCAACCGAAAGCTACTTTCCGGTGCCGTGCTTTACTACGACGTTGATCCAATGTAGGGCATAGCAGAGCGGGATCGCAGCAAAAGCTCCGATGGTGTCGGCGACAGCATCGGCGATGTCACCGCTGCGCCCTATGTGCATGGCATTCTGCATGAATTCAACGGCGATTCCGAAAACACAAACCCAGACGACGGCAATGAACGCGCCACGGAGATTGATGGTGCGCCCTGCGCGGTGACGTTCGAATATATATGTAAGCGCCAGGCCGCCGAACATGCAGCAGTGTGCAATCTTGTCGGCTCCCGGAAATAAAGGAATATCCTCCTCCCCAAATGGTTTGGGAAGGAGGGTAAGATAGAGTATGACGATGCCCACCGCAAGCGTAAGCTGATAGGGTGGAATCCATCGCAGATGTTTCATATTTTCTCGGGCTTATCTTGCAGCCATGAGGCTTTCGTTCATCATCTGACGGTAGGCCATGAGACCGTTTTCAGAAAGCTCAACCACGTTGCGTGAGCCGTCCATGCCGGGAACTGAGACATGGGTTTCGTCAATGAAGGTCACAAGTTCGTAGTTTTCACCGTTCGGGAGAGCTACGCTCCAGCTCTGGTCTTCCTTATCGAAGTCGAGACGTACGACTGATTTGTCGTTTTCAGATGTGATGGTGTATCCCTTTCCGTCACATTCGACGATATAGCGTCCGTCCTTACCGTCAATGACCTTTGTTCCGCAGGCCACGGGATTGTCACCGCTCCAGAATTCGATTGAGTTGATGACGAGAACGTCGGCGAGGGCAGCCACTTCATAGACAGGTACAATCCAGAAGGCGATGAATACGAGTTCGTTGACGAACTTGTTGTCAATCTGCTGGTTCCAGCTCAGGAGCTTGTTGGTGAGGGCGAAGCTGCCGATACAGGAGGTGGTGAGCATCGAACCGCAAAGTGTCAGTACGATTGCAACGGGTAAAAAGCGTTTTTTCATTAGAATAATGTAAAGTGATGAGTTAGTAAAAAGGGTTGTTATAGAAGTTGGTTGACTGTCTGGTCCTTATGCCACAGCCTTTGTCTTGGCCTTGTTGTAGAAGGCATAGACACGGTTGACGTAGTCGTAGGTCTCGCGTCCGCGTGAGTATCCGAATTTCACCACCGGGTCCTTGTAGTATTTCGGATTGGATTTCCAGAGGATGGCCTTTGCGACATTGTTGTCCCATTTCTGAGGATTCAATCCGTATTTCTTAGCCAGATTGATGGCGTCTTTCACATGTCCGAGTCCGGAATTATAGGAGGCGATGACAAATTTCTTGCGCTCTTTCTCGTCAGGTACAAGTTTTGTGAGCTGGCGGTCGAGGTCGTTGAGGAACTTGAGGGCGGTTTCAATCGCCACGTCGTTCTTCATGACGCTTTTTGCGGAAGCTCCGTAGCCCTTGGCCGTTCTCGGCATTATCTGCATCAGACCTCTTGCTCCTGCCCACGATACGGCTGTCGAGTCGAATTTGCTTTCGACGTAGGCCTGGGATGCAAGGAGTTTCCAATCCCAGTCATAGTCGGCTGCGTAGCGCTTGAAGAGGTGGTCGAAAGGCGACACTCCGGGGCCGTTCAGCGCATAGTATTTCGCATTCGGGTCGTTCTTGCTGAGCTCGAAATAGCGTTTGAGGAGCTGAGCCTGTTCCTGCCGCGGATTCTCGCTGTTGAGCCATGCGTTGATGCTATCGCCGAGCCATGCTTTATCGGGGGCCACTGCCCAGCTCGAACGCTGCTCGAAGCTCAGGGGGAGGGTGATGTCAAGGTCATTGTAGTAGGTCTTGTTGATGCGGGCAATATCGCTGTCGACAACCGTAAGGGGGATTTTCCCCTCACTGACCATTGCAATGAGGTCCTCGGTAATCATCGTGTCGCGGTCGACGGTGTGGATGTTGATTCCACCTCCGACCTCCTGATTGAGATTGCGGATACGGGCTTCGTATTTCGAGTCGGACTCGACGTAGACATCTTTCCCGACGAGGTCGGTGACATCAGTTATCAGTTCCTCCTCACCCTTTTTGGGCTGCACGAGCACCTGTGTGGTTATGTTTTCCGGACCGCAGGGGACAACGCGGTCCTTGTATTCAGCCGTTACAGGCACTTCGTAGGCAATCAGGTCGACCAATCCGGAATCGAGCATCTCGATGGCGCGGGATAGCGACGGCGCGATTTCCATCTTCAATGTCATGTCCTTGTCGGCGGCAAGCGCGGTGACAAGCTCATAGTCGTATCCCATCTCCTGACCTCGGTAGATGAAGTAGGCTTCAGGACTGTAAAGTGTGGCCACA
The DNA here is from genome assembly GCA_947381945.1 of uncultured Muribaculaceae bacterium. Classification (GTDB taxonomy): domain Bacteria; phylum Bacteroidota; class Bacteroidia; order Bacteroidales; family Muribaculaceae; genus Duncaniella. Next base: position 70,145 of record CANCXM010000011.1, on the reverse strand, counting down.
CGGAGAGTGTCGGGCAGCTTATGGCTGACAGCTTTTGCTGATCCGTTTCCGGCATTATTGCCGTTTCCTCCACATGAAAATGTCAATGCGCCAAGGCCAATGACGGCGAGTGCGGTGAGAATCCCTCTTCTCATAGTAAATATGTTGATTAATGTTATGAATCAAGTTATGTCAACATCCTGCCGGTGAGACAGAGGGATTCGGGATTCCGGCCCTTCCGGGCCATAGAATCAATACTCGAACACTCCGGCTTCCGACTTGATGGTGAGACGGTTGGACGGTGCGTCCTCAACGCGGCCGACAATGCGTGACTCGATGCCGAATCCTGCTGCGATTTCCATCACCTTGGCGGCTGCTTCGGGACGGACATAAATCTCCATGCGGTGGCCCATGTTGAAGACCTTATACATCTCGCTCCACGGTGTGCCGCTTTCCTTCTGGATGAGTTCGAAGAGCGGGGGAACGGGGAAAAGATTGTCTTTGATGACGTGTTTGTTCTCGACAAAGTGGAGCACCTTGGTCTGGGCACCTCCTGTGCAGTGGACCATACCGTCAATCTCGTCGCGCATGTCGCTGAGGAGTTTCTTGATGACGGGAGCGTAGGTGCGGGTGGGAGAGAGCACGAGCTGTCCGGCTGTCAGGCCTGTGCCTTCGACTTCGTCGGTGAGGTGCTTTGAGCCTGAGTAGACGAGATCTTCGGGAACTGCAGCATCAAATGTCTCGGGATATTTTTCGGCGAGATATTTGGCGAAGACGTCGTGGCGGGCGGAGGTGAGTCCGTTGCTGCCCATGCCACCGTTGTAGCGGTCTTCGTATTTTGCCTGACCGAAGGATGCGAGGCCCACGATGACGTCGCCGGCCTTGATGTTGGCGTTGTTGATGACATCGGCGCGACGCATACGGCAAGTCACCGTAGAGTCGACGATGATTGTGCGGACGAGGTCGCCCACGTCGGCGGTCTCACCGCCGGTAGAGTAGATGCCGACACCCATTTCGCGGAGAGTGGCGAGGAGTTCCTCCGTGCCGTTGATGATTGCAGAAATAACTTCGCCGGGGATGAGGTTCTTGTTTCGGCCAATTGTAGATGAAACGAGAATATTGTCGACAGCACCGACACAGAGGAGGTCGTCGATGTTCATGACAAGAGCGTCCTGCGCGATACCCTTCCATACGGAAAGGTCGCCGGTCTCGCGCCAGTAGGCGTAGGCAAGCGAGGATTTTGTTCCTGCTCCGTCGGCATGCATGATGTTGCACCATTCCGGATCTCCACCGAGGATGTCAGGGATGATTTTACAGAATGCGTGTGGGAAAATGCCCTTGTCAACATTTTTAATTGCGTTATGGACATCCTCCTTGGAGGCTGAAACACCGCGAAGATTATAGCGCTGGTCACTCATAATGTCTCGTAATTGAAAGTTCAACAAATGTGAGGGGTGGTTGGTTTAAATTAAATTTTTGCAAAATTACAAAAAAAATGCCGAATGAGAGCCTCAACAGGCGTATATTTTATACGGGAATCGAGAGCATCGGGATGTCGGAGTGGAAGAGGAGCTTATGCGCGAGGGTCGGGTTGAAGAGGCGTGCGAATATATTTTTGCGCGGGGTGGGGACTGCAATCATGTCGACGTGCAGCTCCTTGTCGAGGCCCTCGAATTCCTCCATCTCGTGGGAAAGGGAGAGGCTAACTGATTTGAACGTATAGGCCGGATAGTTCTTGCGGCAATAGTCGAGGAGGTTGGCTATTGCAGCGGGGTCGCCGTCGGGTTTCCTTTTGGTCGGGAGAGATGTGAGGTTGACCGAGAGCGCGCAATCCGGGAAGAGACGGTAAAGGGCATCGAGCGCAAGGATGTCCTGCTGCTTTGAGGAAGCGAAATAGACTACCTCGCGGATTTCGTCGGTGCGTTTGAAACGCAGCGATTCAGGGACGGTGAGGACGGTCGAGCGACAGGTGTCAAGCACTTCCGCCGTCACGCTCCCGAGCATCGCGCGGTTCTGCTTGTCGGTGCCACGGGTTCCCATGACGATGAGGAAGGGATGGTGGGAGGATGAGTAGCTGTTGATGACCTCTTCGGGAAGTCCTTCAGTGATTTCTGATGAGAACATGACCGGAGGGATGATGCCGTCCTTGATTTTCTCACGCAATTTTGCCTCGAACTCCTTCATCTGCTTTTTGCTGATTTCCGTGAGGGTCTTGTCCTCCTCAATCTGCTCGACAACATCGGCGGTGCCGTCGAAGGTCATGGAGTCCGACAACTGGAGCGATGCGCTGTTGGCAACGATAGGGTCGAAGAATGAGTGGAGGAGTTTGATGCGGGCCTTGTGGATGGAGGCTATGTGGAAGGCGAGGAAGCAGGCTTGGACCGAGGAGGTAGAGAAGTCGGTCGGTACCAGTATCTCCGGCCCTCCGTCGGGACATTCCCTGACCGCTTCGGGCGAGAAAATCTCGATGTTCTCAATCAGTCTAAGTGCCATCGGGAGGTCACATTCGTGGATTCTAACCCTTATGCCGGATGATACGACAGGATTAGTGAGATTGACATTCTGGAGCGCGACCTCGATGCCTTCACATTCGAGGATGTTTTTCAACTGGTGTGCCTTTTCGTAAGTATGAATGGCGATGGTTATGAATCTGTCAGGCTGCATGGGAGTCATTAATGATGATTATAATACGAATATCATTATTAAAACGGACGAAAGGACAAAAAGTCGTTGTCAAGCAGCGTCTTTTTGTCCTTTCGTTGATATTTTCCTGTTTTGTGATGATTACTCTTCCTTGTTCTGTCCCTGGAGAATTTCGAGTGCCATATCATAAATGGTAGTGTCGTCGAGGACTACAATACCGCCGTTGGGGCCCGGTTCAATGTGAACGCCACAGTTCTTACCGAATTCATAGTTTGTGCCACCGAAGTAGTTTCTGACTGTCTGGGGGGTAACGTTAAGTTTGTCGGCTATCAGGCGGATTGAACCATCGGGCAGACTGTCTTTGATGCGACGGAGATCGTTGAACGAGATAGTTTTAGTCATGATACTTATAGGTGTTTGGGGGTTAATACTGAGTTTTGTTGTATGTGTGGGGTTTGTAAATTTGATTTCCACGTCACTAAATTAGGGTTTAATTTCTATTCAGGCAAATAAAAGATGAAAAAAAATCTATGTTTTAAAACACGTTTTTATTTTGAACTTTTCATTCTTAAAATAACCTTTTGAGTGACAATAATTAAACCCATCCCCGCTCTCAGATTTTCTCTACGGCGGCTGCGTTGATCCATGCACGGTGTGCATTGTCAACCTGCACGTCATACCACAGAGAATTGATTGAATCAGTGGTTGAGCGTACTGAATCAAGGATTTCAACGCGGGTTCCCTCATGAAGAAGCATCGCTTCCTGAGTGCGGTCCTTCGGGACACGGGGGCTTGTCGAGAGGATTGTTGAAGGCGAGGTTATGATGGCGACATTGTCGGCAGTGGCGATGGCAGCCGAACGGAAGGCGAGATAGACGAAGCAGAAACATCCGAGGAGAGTGAGGAAGCCTCCGAAGAAACCGACTTTGCGGACGGCGACGGCAGAAGAGAATATGTAGGCCAGCGCACCGAGGATTGTGAGGGTGAAGCAAGCGAATGCCAGCCACGCCCAGACGTTGGAGCGTGATGAGTTGGCGGCGGCATCGAGAGCATTGCCGAGGAAGGTGCCGCGCTCACCGGGACGGTCGGCTATCCTTGAATTCACGAAGTCAAGGTTGTTGCGCGCATCATCGAAAGTGGGATCGAGACGCAGGGCGCGCTCGTAGGCAAGAATCGCCTTGCCCATCTCGCCGAGACGGTAATAGCAGTTGCCGAGATTGTATTGGAGGGTTGCTGATGTGCCCTCGGTGGCGATGACATGAAGATAGGTGTCGGCAGCTTCCTTGAAATTGTCGGCTGTGTAGGCTGAATCCGCCTGCTGGATAAGAGAAGACTCTGATTTTGCCGAAAAGCAGCAGGCAATTATGATGAGCAGTGAGAATATATGTTTCATTTTCTGTTGCTTTCAAGTTGGTTAATGGCATTGACACCACGTTCAAACACGCTGTCCATCCGGCTTGAGCTGTCGGGTGTGTAGCGTGCCATCTCGCAGTCGTCAAGGACGGAGACAATGGCTTCGGTGCTCTCCTCGGAGTAGCCTTTCGACGAAAGTGTAGCCGAGATATTGTCGCGCGAGAGCTGGGAGACGGGCATTGCGAGTTTGTCGGAGAGGTAGCCCCAAAGAGCGCGGAGCATTTCTTCGTAGAACTTGTCGCTGTCGCCGGCTTTCATGAAGCCTTCGGCTGCTTTGAGGCGGCGGCGTGCAACCTTGCTTGCCTTCGCTGTCTTGCGGCCGGTGATGTCGGCGTTCAGACGGGCATTGCGGCGGTTCATGACGATGAGAGCTATCGCGATGATGAGGAGGCCGAGATAGAGGAACCAGTACCACGACTGGAGGACGACCATTGAATGTTCCTTGGCGGGATTCTTGTCGCCGAGGTATATATGACGTATGTCGGAATTCTTGTTCTCGACATCCTTCTGGTCAGCGGTGACGGGAGCTGAGACACCCTTTGCAACCTTGATGGGATAGGTGGGGGTGTTGAGCGTCACATACTGTTTGGTCTGAGGATTGAAGTAGACAAACTTGTCGCTGCCGATGGTGAAGTCACCTACGCTTTGGGGGACGAAGGTGTATTCAACAGTCATACTGCCGGTGACATCATTGCCCTGCACGGTGGCCTGAATGTCGCTCTTCGGAGTGTACTGCTCGAATTCAGAGGGGAAGTCGATGACAGGCTCCTTGACATACTTGATGTTGCCGGTACCGCTGATTGTGTAGATGAGAGTGGCGGGGTCATTGGTGCGGAAAGAGTTTCCGACAAGACGGCTGTCAACCTTGAAGGTTCCGACAGCTCCGGCGAAACCTTCCGGCTGAGGCTGGGGGAGAGGAAGGATGTTGATTGAAGCGGAGTTGGAGTTGACCTTGATTTTGGCCTCCTTGGGCTGACGCACCTGGAACATGCCCATGTTTACGTTGTCGTACTGAACGACTGATATGTCGTAGTTGCCGGAGTTGATGGTGAGCTTTCCGCTCTTCTGCGGGAAGATGATACACTTTTTAAGGATGGCGGTCATATAGTTCTGACCGTTGTAGGTTTCTACCTGATTGAGCGAAGGCTGGAGGTCGACTTCCTGAATCAGGAAACCGTCGAATGCGGGCTGACGGGTGGGGAGGAAGGAGGAGATGCTGTACTTGGTGTAAAGTTTTATCGTGCAACCGATTGCCTCCTGCTCGTAGGCTGACGATTTTGAAAGAATGATTCTCACGAAGACATCATCACTGTTGACGCGTCGGCCTGCGGCCTGCGTGTCGACATCGTTTACATCCACGGGGCGTTGTGACGCCGGTGTGTTTGCCGCGTCATTGTCATAGATGGTGAATGTCACAGCCTTTGTCGAGTAGCGTTTTCCGTCGGCAACGACAGTGGCAGCCGGGATAGTGAAAGTGCCCGGCTTGTCGGCCTTGTAGTAGTAGGTATATTCAGTCGCGGAAGAGGATGATGCCTTTCCGTTGACCACCTGATAGCTCTGCGATGTCGACACCGAGGGACCGTAGAGGAGGGTACAGCCGTTGATTTGCGATACCTTCAGATCGGAACCTTCGGCGTTCGAGAGACGGAAGGTCACGGGGAAACGCTGGCCCTCATAGACGCGGGTCGGCGGCTTGACTGTGAAGCTTACCTCTGCCCGAAGAGCCAAGGGGCCGACGAGCACGGCAAGCAATATAAATAGGATGAAACGTTTCATTCAGATGTCAGTTTGTGAGGTTGAATCTTGTTTGAATTTTTTACCAGGGGTTGGTGACGGGGCGGCGTGAGGGCGCACCGGTCTTTTTCTTTTCAGCGTTGACTCGGGCACGGGTAGCATTCTCCTCGTTCTCCATCGCTTTCAGAATCTTCTCGGCATTCTGCTGGCTTATGCCGCCCTGCTGTTGCTGAGGCTGATTCTGCTGCTTCTGGTCAGGTTGCTGCTGCTGTTGCTGTTGGTCCTGCTTGTCGTCCTTGTTCTTATCCTGATTTTGGTTCTGGTCCTGATTCTGATCCTGTTTGTTCTGGTCTTTCTTGTCCTGGTCCTTGTTCTGGTCCTGATTTTGGTCTTGGTTTTGGTCCTGATTCTGTTGGTCTTCAAGACGTTTCTGAGCCAGACGAAGGTTTTCGCGGGCTTTGTCGTTGTCGGGATTGCGGCGGAGGGCATTCTTGTAGAGTTCGATGCTCTTCGCGTAGTCCTGACCGTTGAAGGCTATGTTGCCGAGATTATAGAACGCTTTTTCAGCGATAGCGATATTCTCGGCATCGCGAGTGAGGTTCTGCAGGATATTGGTAGCCTCTTTTTGGGTTTCGCCTGAAGCGGAGCCCTGGCGCAGGAGTGAGGCCGCGAGGTTGAACTGCGCGATCTCGTTCATGGCATTTTCCTGCAGGGCTTTGCGGTAGGCAACCTCGGCCTCCGCATAGCGCTCCTCATTGTAGAGCTTGTTGCCTTCGACGATATAGTTGCGCTCATGGCGTGTCGATGTCGACTTGCTCTCGGCCATTACGGGCGTGACGGCGAGTGCAGCCATGAGTGAAAGTAAAATCTTTTTCATTTCTTGCCTCCTTCCTCTTCTTTAGTGAAGAAACGGTATTTTTTGAGCCATGAAATCTTGCGTGTCACTGTCACTGAGTAAATCACGAGCAGGATGAGCGAGATGAAGGCGAAAATCGGGAATTGTTCGCTCTGTGGAGAGAAGGATTTGCGTTCGAAATCACCTTGCTCAAGTTCGTCCATCTTTTGGTCGACAGCGTCAATGGATGAGTTGGAAGCGCCGTTGACATAGATGCCGTTGCCGGCTTTGGCGATCTGTGCGGCTGTCTCCTCGTCGTGGCGAGTCACAACTTCTTCGCCTGTCATCGGATTAATCATGTACTTGTCCTTGCCGACGGGAATGCGCGCACCGCGTGATGTTCCGAGACCGATAACATCGACCTGGATTCCGGCGCTCGCAGCGCGTTTGGCAGCTTCGACAGCATTGTCCTCGAAGTTCTCGCCGTCAGTAATGACAATTATGGCTTTTCCCATATCGTCGTTGGGAGTGAAAGAATTCATGGCCATTTCAAGCGCGGCACCGATGGCGGTACCCTGAGTAGGAACCATATCAGTAGTGATACCGTTGAGGAACATTTTTGCCGAGATATAGTCGGAGGTGATGGGGAGCTGGGTGTAGGCATCTCCGGCGAAGACGATGAGACCGACTTTGTCGTTGGTCATCTTGTCGATGAGTTTTTCAAGGATATGCTTCGAACGCTGGAGACGGCTTATGCCACGGTCATCGTCGGTAGAGGATGCAAGCATGGAGTTCGAGACATCAAGGCAGACCATGACTTCGATACCGCGCGAGGTCTTCGTCTCGGAAGCGTCAGGCTCGAGACCTCCTGTGGCCCTCGGACGTGCAATCATGAAGACGAGTGCCGCGATGACGAGAAGCGAGAGCACCATCTTGACCCAAGGCATGTATTTCGACACTTCCGGCATCAAGGCCTCGATGGCTTCGGGACGGCCATAGCGCGCGAGCTTGCGCCGGCGGCTGTAGCGTGTCCAGATGAAAAGGGCGGCCACTGCGGGAAGCAGAAACAGCAGATATAACAGATGAGGATATGCAAACGAGATCATAGACAGAGTTGTTTAGGGGATTGTCCTGAAAACGGTGTATCGGAGGAGTACTGCAAGACCGAAGAGGCTGAGGGCAGCGATGGCCCAGGGGAGATAGTCGTCCTCGGTGCTTGTGAAGTTTCTCAAATCCATTTTGGTCTTTTCAAGACGGTCGATTTCGGCGAATACATCCTTGAGGACATTGTTGCCCGTGGCACGGAAGTATTTTCCACCGGTTGTCTCGGCGATTGTCTTGAGTGTGGCTTCGTCAATGACAACGGGGAGGTTGACATATTCGATGCGGCCAAACATGTTTTCCTGAGGATAGGGAGCGGTGCCGTTGGTGCCGATGCCTATAGTGTAGACCTTGATTCCAAGCTGTTTGGCAATCTCGGCGGCGGTGATGGGAGCGACGTTGCCGGTGTTGTTGGAGCCGTCGGTGAGGAGGATGATGCTCTTCGACTTGGCCTTGCCGTCCTTAATGCGGTTGATTGATGTGGCGAGACCGTCGCCGATGGCCGTACCGTCCTGGAGCATACCCATCTTTATGTCGCCGATATAGTTGGCGATGAGGGAGCGGTCGGTGGTCATTGGGATGGCTGTGAAGCTTTCAGCCGCGAAGATGACCACGCCGATGTTGTCGCCCTCGCGACCGGCAACGAATTTTGCAGCCACATCCTTTGCTGCCTCGAAACGGTCGGGCTTGAAGTCGCGCGCCAGCATACTGGTCGAGATGTCCATCGCGATAACGATGTCGGTACCCTCGACGCTCGATGTGTTCCACGAGTCGCGTGTCTGCGGACGTGCGAGCACTATGATGACGCAGCCGATGGCACCGAGCTGCAGGATGAAAAGAATGTGGCGCAGGGATGCAAGCAGAGAGCGCGGTGCCTTCCCGAAGGCCGAGACGGTCGACACTTCCATGGAGGCATAGAGCGAGCGCTGCTTATAGATATACCATGCTATGAGCGGTATGAACAGCAGGAACAGCCAAAGGTATCCGGGGTTTGCCAGTAACATTTTCGCTAATTATGGTTTTGGGTTGTTGTTTTCGTTCTTTTTGCCTTCTTCCTTCCCGGAAGCTGCATTCTTGTCTCCTTCTTCGGAGGCTTCCTCGGCGGGAGCGGGTTTGGGCTTGGTATCCTCGACAAACTGCATTGCGGAGGTGAAGGCGCGGACATTGTCGTCGGGGAGAGGCCGTACTTTCGCGAATTTCACGAAGTCGGCGGTTTCGAGCACGCGCTCCATGTTTTCCTTCGAGAGTTTTGTCTCCTCGTTGGCCTTGATGGTCTGACGAATCTGGGTTGAGGTCATCTCCATGGCGTTTATGCCGAAGCGACCCTGAAGGTAGACACGCAGAATGTCGGTAAGGCGGGTGTAGAATTCCTTCTCGCGTCCGCTCTCGCAAAGTTTCTCCGAACGGAGGCGGTTGAGCTCGTCGACAGCCTTCTCGTAGGGTGGCACAGGCTTGGGAGCGGGAGCTGCAAACGGATTTTTCTTGCGTTTGAGCAGATAGAAGGCGTAGGCGCCTCCGCCAAGCACGATTATGAGGGCGAGAATCCACAGACCGTAGTCAACAATAAAATCGGGGAGATAGTCAATGAAGCTGCGGTCAACGTCGGCGACGTCGGCATAGTCATGGATTGTCTCCAATGAGTCGACATCAGCGGGATAGACCTTAAGCACAAGGCGGTTGGAGCGGAAAGTGTCGTTGCCGACTACATACATGATGGGGTTCATGCGGTAGACACCTGAGTCGAAGGATTGGAGGACGATGTCCTGCTTCACCTCGATACGGTCGTTGCCAAGTTGAGTGGTGTCGGCTTTCAGAAGTTCGAGAATTTCGACTTTGTCACACATCGAGTCCTTCGGGATAAGCAGCCGACCCTCAGGGTTGGCAGGAGCGACAAGCTCAAGATGGAGCGGCGTGGTGCGTCCCATCAGCAGGAAGGCTGAATCAAGGCTGAGTTTCACGGTCGGACTCTGCGCAGCGGCAGAGGCGGCGAACATGGCTGTGAGACTTATCAATAATATGCGTAGCGGTCGAAACATAAGTTTTTTAAGTATGTAACTCTTGGATTGATTTGTGAGAGTCGGTTGAGGAAGAGTTGTGGAGATGGTGAGGCGGATGGTTCGGCATCAGCGGACACCACGGTTCTTGAAGAGGGCCATGAGGGAGCGGGCAAAATCCTCGTCGGTCGCGATCGAGGCGTGGTCCACGCGACATTTGCTCAATGTCGCCATCATGGCCTGCTGACGTTCATACCACCATTTGCCGTAGGCCTGACGAGTCTGTTTGGAAGAGGTGTTGACCCATCTGGTGCCTCCGGTCTCAAGGTCCATCACACGCATCAGACCAACATCGGGGAGAGTGGTGTCACGCTTGTCGTAGACTTGTATGGCAATGATGTCGTGCTTGTTGCAGGCCACCTGCAACTGGCGGGTGTAGTCATGACTGTCGATGAAGTCAGAGATGACGAAGGTGGTGCATCTCTTTTTCAGCGCATCGGTGAAATAGCGGAGAGCCACGCCGATGTCGGTGCCGGGACTTTCAGGGGTGAAGTCGAGAAGCTCGCGGATAATGAGAAGGATGTGTTTCTTTCCCTTCTTCGGGGGTATGAACTTCTCGATTTTGTCGGAGAAGAAGATGACACCGATTTTGTCGTTGTTTGTAATCGCCGAATATGCGAGTGTAGCGGCTATCTCGGCAATCATCTCTCGCTTTTCCTCACCGACCGCACCGAAGAGGCGGCTCCGGGACACGTCGATGAGCAACATAACCGTCAGCTCACGCTCCTCTTCGTAGACTTTCACATAGGGGTGATTGTGGCGTGCGGTGACATTCCAGTCGATGTCGCGCACGTCGTCACCATATTGATATTCCCTGACTTCCGAAAAGGTCATGCCTCGACCTTTGAAAGCCGTGTGGTACTCTCCCGCAAATATGTTTTGGGAGAGACCACGGGTCTTTATATCAATTTTCCTAACTTTTTTTATCAGTTCGTTAGCTTCCATACGGAGGATGCGGAATGGTTGTGGTTATGGGATCGAGATTAGGGCACCTCGACCTTGTCAAGAATCTCAGAGATGACCTGGTCGGTGGTGATGTTGTTGGCTTCAGCTTCGTAGGTGAGGCCGATACGGTGACGGAGCACATCGTGGCAGACGGCGCGGACATCCTCGGGGATGACATAGCCACGGCCACGGAGGAAGGCGTAGGCGCGCGCAGCCTTTGCGAGACCGATTGACGCACGGGGCGAAGCTCCGAAGCTGATCATTCCTGCGAGGTCCTTGAGGTTGTAGTCGGCAGGGTTGCGGGTTGCAAACACGATGTCGACAATGTAGCGCTCGATCTTCTCGTCGAGATAGATTTTTTCGACAATCTTCTGCACCTCGATGATTTCAGAGGGATGGAGAAGTGGACGGACCTCAATCTTCTCGCCGGAGATGTTCTGACGGATGATGAGCTTCTCCTCTTCCTTGGAGGGGTAGCCGATGATGACTTTGAGGAGGAAACGGTCCACCTGAGCTTCGGGGAGGGGGTAGGTGCCTTCCTGCTCGATGGGGTTCTGGGTCGCCATGACGAGGAAGGGCTCGTCCAGCTTGAAGGTCTTTTCGCCGATTGTCACCTGACGCTCCTGCATGGCCTCAAGCAGTGCGCTCTGGACCTTGGCGGGGGCACGGTTGATTTCGTCGGCAAGGACGAAGTTGGCGAAAATCGGGCCACGCTTGATCTGGAACTGTTCTTTCTGGACGCTGTAGATCATTGTACCTATGACGTCGGCAGGAAGAAGGTCGGGGGTGAACTGGATACGGCTGTATTTTGCGTCGATGATCTGGGCGAGTGTCTTGATGGCAAGGGTCTTCGCAAGACCGGGGACACCTTCAAGGAGCACATGCCCGTTGGAGAGGAGCGCGATGAGAAGTGAATCTACCAGATGCTTCTGACCAACTATGGTCTGATCCATCCCTCGCGTGACAAGATTTATAAAGTCTTTCTTTCCGGCAACGAGATCGTTGAGTTCGCGGATGTTTACTGACTCGCTCATAGTTTCAGTAGTGAAGTTTCGTATATAATGTTTTAATTAAAATTCCTTCAAAGTTGATGAAATGGAATACAAAATTATAAATAACAACAATTATTGTGTGAAAAAAGTGTGTTAATTTTAGCTATTTTTCGTTTAACAATATAGAAATCCGTGCAAAGAAATGTGAACGGCAAACGCCTCCGCAAAGGCTATCGCAGAACGGCGACAGACGGCTTTACGGAGGCGTTTGCCATACAGTCCTAAGCATGAGATATTTCACTCATAGACTGTTTGGAATGTGGGGAAGGTGCAATTATGCCCGACCGGGCTAATCAGCGGAGGATTTGAGCTGCTTTCGCGCGAGCTTTGCGCAGACTTTCCTGATTGGAGGCATCAATGCCATACTTCTCGGCGGGAGGAATCACGAGGACTTCGCCGGGCTGCATGTTGTTGGGGTTGCGGATTTTCGCCTTGTTTTCCTCGTAGACGTAGACCCAGAAATCCTTGCTGCCATAGTGCTTCTTGGCCATATTGGTGATAAGGTAGCCGCGACGGATTGTGTCGGTGACAACTGCCGCAGTGGCTTTTGCTGGTGCAGTGGCAGCCTCAGGAGCGGCAGTCTCGGCCGGGGCCGGAGTGGCGGTTTCTGCTACCGGGGCGGACGGTTCGACAGCAGGTGCAGTCTCCGTCTCGGGTGTGGCCTGTGTGTTCTGATTGTCTGTTGTCAAAATTTCAAGAAGATCATCGGTGCTTTCTTCCTCCTTGTTGAACACTGATGACTGGTGCATGGTCGGGAAGAGATAGTCAATGGCAAGATATACACCACATGCGCCTAATGCGAGACCGACAATGATACCGACGATAAGACCGGTCCAGAAGTTGCCGTTTCCGTTGGCCGGGGCCTTGGTTTTGACGTATTCCTCAGTGTCATCGACGAATTCTTTGACAGGTTTGGGCTGCGGAGCTGTGGTAACTTTCGGCGCTTTCGGAGGCTCGGGAACGGGCGCAGGTTCGGGCTTGTGAAGCGGTTTGATGTCGGGAGGAGTGAGGACTTGAGGGGTACCGAAGTTGCTCGCCCGATGCCCGATAGGCTCTTCAATTGCAGGGGCAGGTGTGGGCTTGCTTTCAACAATGATTTCCTCAGTCTTCTCCTCGACTGCATTCTCAGCCGGAACGACGGTTTCCGCAGAGGTGGTTGCCTCGATCTTGGTTTCTTCTATTCGTGTTTCTGCGACCGGTGTTGCCTCAATATGAGTATCCTCCTCTACGGGAGTTTGTGGAGTTTCAGCCGGCTGAGGGTCTTTGACAGGTATGTTGAGGGTATAGCTTGCCTCAACGGGTTTGTCTTCAACGATTTCTTCAACGAGTGTGGTGGCCTCTTCTTCGGCGGGGGAGGCAGTTTCTTCGGCTGTTTCAGTTACCGCTTCGGAGGCCTCCGGAGCGGTTTCTTCGGGCGAAGGTGAGATTCCTGTTGTAACAGCAGTTTCTTCGGTTACAGTAGTTTCGTCGGGCTGCGCTGTCTCCTCTGATTGTTGCTCACGGTCGACTTCAAGGAGCATGTCGTCCGAAAGGTCATCGTTGAGTGTCACGGCCTCAAACATTGCGAAGGGAGCGTTGATGACATCCGTAATCTCCTTATCGGGGACAAATTCGACGGTTTTCTCACCATCAACCTCGATGACGGTAAACGAGCCTATCTCTTTTATTCTTACGTTCTCTCCGGCCGTGAGGGCTTCGGAGATGAGATCGAAGAAGTTTTTAACAAAAAGTTCCGCGCTTTCCTCGCTTATGCCCGTTGCGGACGCGATGCGGGCCGAGAGGTCATGGAAGGGTATTTTCTGATTCATCGTGCTAACTTTTTCCTGAGGACAATGCTTGGTTGAAACTCCATTGAAATCACCGGTGGGTAGAGCTTACGTTCACCTGTGGTTTCATCTATTATAACTCTTTCTTCGGTTTTGGAAGATTTGAATGTCCCGAATCCGGGGACAGCGATGGAGTCGAGTTCGGAGCCTGCTTCGCGGAAAATCACGCTCAGTCCATCGACAAGGGTCGTCACCTCGGCCGGTTCGCGGTTGAGGCGCTTTGACAATCGTGAGATAAAAGCTTTATTGTCCAATTTCAATCAAAATAAGGTGCCGCGAATTGCGTATCGCGGACGTTGTTTAACTTCAATGAATATTAAAGTCCGGTAATGCCTATCGCCATCAGAATAGGCTTTCAAGAACTCCCTCTGAATTGTCGTGGGGGATGACTATTGCAATTTTAGACGGGCTGTTTTTACCGGATTGTGTATTATCGTTCGCTAAGGTACAAAGAAAAACTTTTTTCAGCTAATTTATTTTAAAATTTCTGTAGCATATTTGCGTCAGATTCAAATCCGGGCATGGTGGAGCTGAAAATATTGTCAAGTTTAAAGCATGTGAGGGCCGAGGATACCTGAAATGAGAAAGAGACAGATGAATCTCAGAAATCCGGTCGTTCATCTGTCTCTCGTGTCATTTAAGTCCTGTATATCAATTGATAGAGGTGTTCATATATGGACTGCATTGCCGTTGGCGGCAGTACGGTTTAGTAGTTGCGTGCGAAGATTACGCGACGGGCTGAGGGCTTGCCTGTGACCATGCAGAAACCGGGAGTGTCGTCTCCGTCCAGAGGGATGCAGCGGATTGTGGCTTTAGTCTCTTCCTTGACCTTTTCCTCTGTTTCGGTTGTGCCGTCCCAATGGGCGAGGATGAAGCCGCCTTTCTCGATTTCTTCCTTGAATTCCTCGTAGGTCTCGACGGTGCGTGTCATCGATTCGCGGTGTTTGAGCGCTTTTTGGAAGATGTTGTCCTGGATTTCTTCAAGGAGTTTGGCAACGTAGTCTGCGATGCCTTCGAGGGGAGCCACATGCTTTTCGAGGGTGTCGCGGCGCATGACCTCGACAGTGCCGTTCTCGATGTCGCGCGCGCCGATTGCGAGGCGCACGGGGATACCTTTGAGCTCGTAGTCGGCAAACTTGAATCCGGGGCGCTTGTTTTCGGAGTCGTCATATTTGACGCTGATGCCGAGCGCACGGAGCTGGTCGATGATAGGATTAACCTTGGCGGAAATTTCTGCAAGCTGCTCGCTGTTTTTGTAGATGGGTACGATGACTACTTGGATGGGAGCAAGGTGGGGAGGAAGCACGAGGCCGTTGTCGTCGGAGTGGGTCATGATAAGCGCACCCATCAGACGGGTGGACACGCCCCATGAATTTGCCCAGACATATTCAGGTTTGTTGTCCTTGTTGACGAAGGTCACGTCGAAAGCCTTCGCGAAGTTCTGTCCGAGGTTGTGGGAAGTTCCCGACTGGAGGGCCTTACCATCCTGCATCATGGCCTCGATAGTGTAGGTGTTGAGTGCGCCGGCGAAACGTTCGTTGGCTGATTTCACACCCTTTATCACGGGCATTGCCATGTATTTCTCAGCGAAATCAGCGTAGATGTTAATCATCTGTACTGTGCGGGCTTCTGACTCCTCGGCGGTTGCATGGGCGCAATGGCCTTCCTGCCAGAGGAATTCGGCTGTACGGAGGAACATGCGAGTACGCATCTCCCAACGCATCACGTTGGCCCACTGGTTGCAGAGCACGGGGAGGTCGCGGTAGCTGTGAATCCAGTTCTTGTATGTACCCCAGATGATTGTCTCGGAAGTAGGACGGACAATGAGTTCTTCTTCAAGACGGGCATCGGGATCGACAACGACACCATTGCCATTGGGGTCGTTCTTGAGACGATAGTGTGTCACGACAGCACATTCCTTTGCAAAGCCTTCGACATGCTCGGCCTCACGGCAAAGAAACGATTTCGGGATGAGAAGAGGGAAGTAGGCGTTCTGAACGCCGGTTTCTTTAAACATCTTGTCGAGAGTCTGTTGCATCTTCTCCCAGATGGCATAACCGTAAGGCTTGATGACCATGCAGCCACGCACTGCGCTCTGCTCGGCGAGGTCGGCTTTTACAACAAGTTCGTTATACCACTTTGAATAATCTTCACTACGTTTGGTGAGATCTTTGAGTTCCTTTGCCATTGTATAGAGGTTATATTCTTAAGTTTTGTGATAATTTGAGATTGTATGGAGTGCAAAATTACAAAATTTATGCTTTCGCACAGTTATTTCAGTGTCCCTTTTTGAGCCATTGAAATCAACTTTGGCCCGGGAATCAGAAATATTTCAAGACGACGGTTCTCCCGACGGCCTTTGCGGCTGTCGTTAGGGACGAGCGGGTCGGTGTCACCGAGCTCGTAGGGGATGATGATGAGGTCCTCGTTGACGTTGTTGAGGAACCAGTCATAGATGGATGTGTTCCGTTCGTGGGAAAGCCATAGGTTGTAGGTCGGGGAGCCGGTATTGTCGGTATGCACGGCATAGACGACCTTAAACATCATCGGGTCGGTTATATGGGATATAATAGGTCTGAGTTTCGTTGCTGCGGTCGCACTCAGAAGGGTGTCGTTAGGAGCGAACAGATCGTCGGTCGGAATCGTGACAAGAACCACCTCATCGTCGCGCATCAGGTCGACAATGTAGTTTTTTTGAGCGAGGTTGTGGCCTATGCGGCTCATGTAGGCTTTGATAGCTGCATGTTCGGCTTTGCCTACGGCAGGGACTTTGAGGTTGTCTTCCAGGCCCATGTCCATATAGGCGCTCTCGTCATAACCGGCATAAGGGTCATTCTTGTTTTCCTTTGCCGTCAGGCCAAGAGAGAGTCCCGACATTGCGACGGCAAGCAACGATGCTAAAATGAATCGTTTCATAAATGTCAGTTATGTTTATTATATATTGTTAACCGGAGTTATCTATCAGAAATCCTCCAGTGATTGTTCGTATCGGAGTTCCGCCATGACGAGCGGCTCCACATCCTCACGCTTTACAGGCGAGTCTGTGTCTTTTGAAAGCATTTTTCCGACATGCTTTATGAGGGCATCGGTATTAACCTCCTCATCATCGGCTTCAGCGTCGATGTCGAGGAGACCTTGGTCGTCATACCAGTCCCAGATGATGTCGATGACATTGAGCAGCTCGTCATCATCATAAAGCTTTGAGTTTTCGTCGGAGAGGACGGCGCGCATTGCCTTGATGGCCTCTTTTTCGTCAAATTCTTTCATATATAGTAAATTTATCAGTCGTTAAGTTCTACGAGTCCTTCGGGGAGATCGGTGGTGAGAGTCTCGTTGTCGTGGTCAATCTCCACGATATATTCATCTGCCACAGGAATGAAGATTTCATTTCCTCGGGGTGTGGTTATGAGAAAAAGGACGTTTTGGGTGGCGTCGTTAATGTCTGAGATCATGCCGATGTCTCCAAGGGCGTTGTCGTGAACCTTGTAGCCGATAAGATCAGAAGCATAGAAGCCGTCTTCATCATCGTAGTCATCCTCCTCGTCTTCCGGAATGTCGGAGCGGAGGATGTAGAAGGTACGGTTGTTGAATTCCTGTGCCTGCACGTCGCTGTCAATACCGTCGAGGGTCAGGAGGCAGGTATCGGCTGTCTTCGGTCGCCATGACTTGATGAAAAACGGCACAAAAATACCCTCGATTGCGACAACGATACATTTCACATCGTTCAAATCGAGGTAAAAATCAAGAGTTGCCGACATTTCACCCTTTATGCCGTGGGCTTTGTTGAAATGTCCGGCTTCGGCAAGTTCCGACAGCTTTATCACGTCCCGTATACTTTAGAAAAATTAGTAATATGTCCTCTCTTATCTCTTTTTCTTTTTCTTTGTGGAGGGAGGCGCCACAATCTTGAATTCATGAAGTCTGACAGTCTCGGGGTCAAGACGGAGAGCTCCGTGGGAGTATTCGGCGAGATCCTTGAAAATTTTCGAATCCTCGACGCCATCGGAATTGACACTGAGAAGGAGTTTCTTCATGTGGTTGGCAATGAGAAGCACGAGTTCGTCGCGTTCCGGACCTTCTTCCATGCTGACCGCTTTCTGGATCATAAGCTCAACATCCTTACCGTAGTGGCGATAGCGTATGTGTTCGGCAGTGTAGGGGACTTTGTCAGGCCGTGAATTGAAATGATCGGCTTCGGGGATTTCAAAGGGCCAGTCAATGTCGAGCTTGAAATCACTCATGATTGCAAGGTGATCCCAAAGTTTACGCTGGTAGTCCTCTTCCTCACGGATTTTCGGGAATAGCTTGGCCATGCTCGCAATGATGGAGTTGGCGCAGCGTGTACGTTCGTCCCTGTCCTCGATGGTGAGGCAGTGGTCAACCATCTGATGGATGTTGCGTCCGTATTCAGGGAGGATGAGATGTTTGAGTTGGGTATTATAGGTCAACATTCGATAGTGCTATTGATATAAGGAATGACATAAGGAGAGGGGAATGCGTCAAGGATGTGACGGAGACCCTTTCCTTATGTCAAAAACGTTAACGGCTCATTACATGTTCATGCCGCCGTCCACCTGGATAACCTGGCCGGACACATAGCTTGACATGTCGGAGGCGAGGAAGGTTGCGACATTGGCGATGTCCTCGACCTGACCGGCGCGACGGAGGGGAATTTTGAGGGCCCATTCCTTACGCACGTCTTCGGGAAGAGCGGCTGTCATTGCAGTTTCGATGAAGCCGGGGGCGATTGCGTTGGCGCGGATGCCGCGTGAGCCGACTTCCTGAGCGATACTCTTGGCGAGGGCGATGAGGCCTGCCTTTGATGCAGCGTAGTTGGCCTGACCTGCGTTGCCGTGAACGCCGACAACAGATGCCATATTGATGATAGAGCCTTCGCGCTGACGCATCATGATGGGGAGGACAGCGTGGATGAAGTTGAACGCGCTCTTGAGGTTGACAGCGATGACAGCGTCCCACTGAGCCTCGGTCATACGCATCATGAGACCGTCCTTGGTGATGCCTGCATTGTTGACGAGAACGTCAATGCGGCCGAAGTCTTCTTTTACTTTACCTACGACTTCCTCAGTCTGAGCGAAGTCAGCTGCATTTGATGCATATCCTTTAGCTTTGACACCGAGGGCTTCGAGTTCCTTCTCGGTAGCTTCCATGTTTTCATCGCGGTTAAGGTCGGTGAAGGCGATGTTGGCACCTTCCTGGGCAAACTTAAGGGCAATGCTCTTGCCGATTCCACGAGCGGCTCCGGTGATGAGCGCTACTTTTCCTTCAAGTAATTTCATTTTTCGAAAAGTCGTTTAGTTGAACTATATTGTTGGTTTTACAATAATCGTATTGATTAGAAAATTGATGACAGAGGAGCGTATCTCGGATGCTGTCATGTTGAACTGTGAGAAGTTGTTGCGGAGATGACAGAAATCAAACCCCTGGAAAATCATCTGATAGACTCCCGGCAGAAGTTTTGCCTGCACGGGGTCAAATACCCCTGCCTGCACGCCTTCGTCAATCATGCGTGAAATCAATCCCTGCTCCTTCGCGACGGCAAGAGTGCGGATGCGTTCGAGCCGCTTGTAGTCAAGGGTGATGTATGACAGGAGCTGGCTTGTCGTTGATTCGTGGATAGTCTCTTCAACTATGTCGAAGCGGGCTTCGAGGAAGCGTTTGAGCTTCTCGGCAGGGGCTAAGTTGGAGGTAACTACAGCTCTGAGTTTCAATACAATGGCTTCGCTCTCGCGTTCAATAACCGCATCGTAAATCTCCTTCTTGTTTTTAAAATAGGTGTAGATAGTGCGCCGCCCTTTGTCGGAGGCGGTGGCAATGTCGTTCATTGTGGTCTTCTCCACACCATTGCTGGCAAAGAGCTGACGCGCAACGTCCAGGAGTCTTTCGCGGGTCTTTGACGCCATTGTCATACTTTAAATCTTTTCAACGGCAAAGTTACAAAAAAATCCCAAACTTTATAACATTAATCTCTTATGTTCGTCATTTTCATTGACAAAACAAAGGAGTGTCAGAGCCTTAGGCTTTCTCTGACACTCCTTCCGGATGGCTGTATCCCCTATAAATTTACCTTGTCGTCGCTTTGTTGTTTGGCAGGTGTGGATGAAGCTGCCGGTTTTCCGTCGTCCGGACTGACCTCCGTCGAGGCTGCGAATATCTTCGACAGGTATTTCTCACGGAAGTTCTCCAAGAGTTCCCAGAATCCGGGGACGAAGAGGGTTCCGGCCAAGGCATTGGTGGCCATGCCGAATACAACGGCTGTTCCGAGCGCGATTCGCGACTGGGCACCTGCACCGGTTGCAAACAGCATCGGGAGAACGCCGAACACGAATGCAAATGCAGTCATCATGATAGGTCGGAAGCGGATGTTGCCAGCATCGGTGGCCGCTTGTCTGACACTCAGACCTGTCTTGTGGAAATCCCTTGCATACTCGACGATAAGGATGGCATTCTTAGCGGCGAGGCCGAGCAGCAGGATTATACCGATTTGGGTATAGATTGAAATTGACTGCGATAGGAAGAGGCAACCGAGAACTGTTCCGAAGATGGCGGTCGGCATGGCTATCACTACCGCAATAGGGTCTGTCCAGCTTTCATATTGGGCAGCAAGGACGAGGATCGTTATCAGGATGGCGAAAATCAGGACGAAAGAAATGGTGGTTCCCGATTGGGATTCCTGATATGCCTCGCCTGTCCATGCGTAGGAGAAGCGGTCGCCGACCACCTCCTTGAGGATTTCCTCCATCGCAGCGATGGCATCGGAACTTGATACGTTGGATGGCGGAGTGCCTGTAATGGAGGCGGAGGTGTACATGTTGTAGCGGCTGACGGTCGACTGTCCGATTGTCGGTACTACGGAGGCGAAAGAGGAGAAGGGTACCATCTTGCCGTCGGCATTCCTTACCGTCAGATTCGGAATCTGGTCCACGGAGCTTCTTGATGTGCTGTTTCCGCTCATGTTGACCTGATATGTACGTCCGAATTCAACGAAATCGTTCACATAGTTCGAACCCATGAACTGGGAGAGGGTCGCATAGATGTCGTCAATCGTGAGACCCATCAGTTTTGCCTTGTCGCGGTCAATATTGATTTGATATTGCGGCACTCCTGCCTGGAACTGGGTTGTCAACTGCGCGAGACGGTCGTCCTTTTGGGCAGCGACCTTCATCGCATCAATGGTCTCCTGAAGTGCCTGTGCGCCGAGGTTGTTGATGTCGAGAATCTGCATTTCCATACCCGATGTCATGCCGAGGCCGGGGATGGCAGGAGGATTGATGGAGAACACAATCGGTTCCTGATAGCCTGCGGCAATTTCATTGATCTTGGCTATGACCGCATTGACATCGTGGGATTTTCCACGGCGTTCTCCCCAAGGTTTAAGCACGACGAATAAAGAGCCCATGTTGCCGCCCGAGCCTCCGCCCATCATGGACTGGCCGGAAATCGAAATCACATCCTTGACCTCCTCGATGTCGCGGATTTTGTCGGAGAGTTCGGTCACGATTTTGTCCGTACGGTCGAGGGATGCTCCTGTAGGCAACTGGATAGAGGTCATGAAGTAGCCCATATCCTCCTCGGGAATATAGCTCGTCGGAATCTTGACGAAGCCCCAGAAGGCAAGGACGCAAAGGCCGAAATATACGGCTATCGCGACAATAGGGCGCCGGAGCAGTTTACCGATGAGTGAAGTGTAGTGTTTAAGGACAGCTCCATAACCCTTGTTGAACCATTTGTAGAGGAAGAAATGGGGATTCGGGTCGGTCTTCTTCCTGAGGAAGAGGGCACACATGGCGGGCGTGAAGGTCAAGGCATTGAAGCCGGAGAAGGCCACAGACGTGGCGATAGTGAGTGCGAACTGTTTGTAAAGCTCGCCGGTGATACCACTGATAAAGGCTGTCGGGATGAATACGGAGAGGAGCACAAGAACTTCACCGACAACAGGACCTTCAAGCTCGACCATAGCTTTTTCGGCACTTTGCCGTGGGGAGAGTTTCCCCTCCTGGACCAGTCGGGCACAGTCCTCCACCACCACTATCGCATCGTCGACCACAATGGCTATCGCAAGGACGAGGCCGAAAAGGGTAAGGGTGTTGAGAGAGAAACCCAACAGTTTCATCACCGCGAATGTAGCAATCAGTGATACAGGTATTGCAATCATAGGGATTATCACCGCACGCCAGCTCTGGAGGAAGATGAGGATTACGAGCATGACGATGAGGGTTGTCTCAACGAAGGTGATGAGCACTTCGTCGATTGAGGCTGTCACGAAGTCGGTTGTGTCAAGAATGATTCTGTATTTCACTCCGGAAGGGAAGTACTCGGAAAGTTCCTCCATCTTGGCTTTTACTTTCTTGGCAACATCGAGCGCGTTGGCTCCCGGAAGCTGCTGCACACCGATAAGGCCGGCCTGTTCGCCGGATACATGCGAGATACCTGAATAGTCCTGACTGCCCAGCTCTACGGTTGCGATGTCTTTTAGTCGAAGTAAGCCACCGTTTTCGGCGCTGCGGATGATGATGTTGGAGAATTCTTCGGCGGTCTTGAGCTGTCCTTGGGAAGTGAGGGTGAATTCAAACTCGACGCCGTTGTTGACAGGTGGCGTGCCGACATTGCCGGCCGATACTTCGAGATTCTGGGATTGAATCATCGCGCTTACATCGGACGGTGTGAGATCGTAGGTGCGCATCTTGTCAGGATCGAGCCATACGCGCATACTGTATTTTCCCGCACCAAATGCGCCGGCACCTCCGACACCTTCGATTCGCGAAAGTTCGTCGATGATGTTGAGCTGAGCATAGTTGGTGAGATACAGCGCGTCGTAGCGTCCGCTGTCGTCCCCTTCAAGAGCGATGAAAAGGATAATGTTGGAAGATTCCGACATCACTGATACACCCTGTTCTTTCACGGCGGTAGGCAGTGTGGCTTCGGCGAGTGAGATGCGGTTCTGGACTTTCACGGCGGCATCGTCGAGGTTGGTGCCGTTTTCGAATGTCACGGTGAGATTGTAGGAGCCGTCGCTTGAGTTCGAGCTCATGTACATCATGCCCTCCACACCGTTTATCTGCTCTTCAATCGGTTCGCCGACAACTTCGGCGACAGTCGCAGCATCAGCGCCCGGGTAGGCAGCCGATACCATGACCGTAGGCGGAGTGATGTCGGGATATTGTGAAATCGGAAGGCTCTTGACGGTCATCAGACCGACAATCACCATCAATATCGCCAGCACAGTGGCGAATATGGGGCGGTCAATAAAAAATCTTGAAAACATGGCTGTATAATTCCGGATGAAACTTGAAGGAATTGAGAAACGGAGAGGTGTGAGATCGCTTTTTTGTTGCCGACCTCAACTTACTTCACCAAATCAGGTTTGACTTTCATGCCTTCCCTGACTTTTAGCAAAGCTTTGGTGACATATCTCGATTTCGGTCCGATTCCGGAATTGACGACGCGGAGTGAATCGTGATACAGCGGGCCGACGGTGATGGGTGTATAGACAACCGTATTGGAATCGTTGACCACATAGAGGTATTTTCCGAGCTGGTCAGTGCTGATCGAGGCATCCTTGACCAATATGGCGTGTGGTTCTACTTTATACGGAAGATCAATTTTCACAAACATGCCGGGACGCAGTTCGTTGTATTTGTTCTCAATCTTGCATTGCAAAGCGAGCGTTCCGGTCGAGGAGTCAATGGCAGGAGCGACATAGCTGAGGTCGCCGTAATAAGTATGCGCGAGCGAATCGGAAAAATTCAGCGGTATGTGGGATAGGAAGGAGCTTCCGGCCATGTCCTGCTCGATGTTCTGGTTACTTTCAACGGCGAAATTGGCAATGAGAGTTGTGGTGTCGTATATGGTCGCCATGGGGACTGCGGCTCCTTCGCCGCTGACATAGTTGCCGACATCAACCGGCGAAGAGGTGACGTGGCCGGAGATGGGTGCTGTGATTGTGCAGTAGCTTAGATTTGTATGGGCGGTTTCGAGTGCGGCTTGTGCACTTTTGATTGCTGCTTCAGCTTGCCGGAGGCTGCTCTCGGCTTGATTGACTTCCATTTTTGAGACGGCATCGCTTTCAAGTGCTTTCTTGACAGCTTCATAGTGGCTGCTTGCATAGTCGCGTTCGCTCTTAGCTGTTGCAAGAGCTGCCTCAGCCTGTTGGACAGCATCGCGGTATTTGCTATCCTCAATTTTAAAAAGGACGGTGCCTTTCTTGACGAAATCGCCGCTTGTGTAGTTTTTGGAGAGTAGCTGTCCGCTCACCCTCGCCACGACATCGACTTTCAGTGTCGCTATGAGTTCGCCGGGATATGTGTTGCTTAAAGTCACGGAGTCCACTTCCGGAAAGGCAACACTTACTGTTTCTTCCGATTCATGACTGTCGGCCTTCTTGTGTCCGCCGCAGGATGTGACGAGGATTGAGGCTGCAAGTGCGACCAATGTAAATTTCGTATTCATAATGTCTGATGATTAGCGTTGGAAAGGTATGTGGTTATTCTGTCGGTGCGCCACCCAATGCCTTGTAGAGATTTATAAGGCTTATGAATGTGTTGCCCCTTGCGGAGATAAGCGAATTTGCGTATGTGAGACTGTTGATCTGGGCATCAACAACGTTTGTGAAGGATGTTAGTCCTTCTTTATAAAGGTCCACCGAGAGGTGGAATGATTCATCGCACTGTTCGATCACCCGCGTATAACTGTCAATGGCACGGAGGGCTGATGAATAGGCTATCATTGCGTTGTCCACTTCCTGGACGGCAGTCATGACGGTCAGATTATAGTTCTCGATTCCTATTTTCATCTGTTCGCGTGCTTCAGCTACGGCATGTTTCCTCGCGAAACCGTCGAAGAGTGTCCATGTGAGAGTGGGGGCGATGCTGTATTCAAGGCTGTTGTTCTTGAACATATCTTTTGCATCATGGGCGGCAACTCCGATCGAGCCGTTGAGCGACAGGGTGGGTAGGAAGTCTTTTTTCGCGATACCAAGCGAGGCTGCGTAGGCGCTTACCTCATACTCGGCTGCGAGGATGTCGGGGCGACGGCGGAGGAGATTGGCAGGAACTCCGGCCGGGACGAGATGGCGATAGTCCGGAGTGGTCCACGGAGCCTCAAGTCTGGACTTGATTTCCTCCGGATAGACTCCTATTAATATAGCGATGGCATTCTCGGCCTGCTTGACCGATGATTCCAGTTGGGGGATTGTAGCCTCGGTCGAGTAGTAGACTGTCAGTGCCTGAGCCACGTCGAGTTTGGATACGAGTCCTGCTTCGAAACGGGCTTTTACGATGTCGACCACACGTTGCTGCGATGCCAGATGCTGATTGGTGACATAGAGCTGACGCTGGAATACCCGGAGATTGAAATAATAGGTGGCGAGGTCCGCTGCGACGCTGACCATTGTTGCCATGTAGTCGGCGCGGCTTGCATGGTAGAGGGCCTTTTTATTTTTCACTCCTGCGGTTATTTTGCCGAACACATCAATCTCCCATTGCATGTCTGCCCCGAGATTGAAGTAGCTCGAATTTGTCGACGGAACCTTGCTGCCGCTGATTGCTCCGGCGTTACGTCCCTTAGTGTATCCGGCCGACAATCCGAAAGTCGGATAGTAGCCCGCCTCGGCACTTTTCACCTGCGCTTTGGCCATGTTTATTCTGCCCATTGCAGTGAGGACATCGAAATTGTTGTCCATCGCAACGGATATGAGGGAATCAAGCAGGGGATCGTTGAATCGTTTCCACCAATTGTCATCGGCAGGAAGTGTCTGTTCAATATCTGACGCGTAAGTCCATCTCTCAGGCAGACTGTTCTTAAGGATTTGTCGGTCGGAGGTTTGTGCCGTTGTGCTGCAGACTGAGCCTGCAAGAAGCATCGAGGCAAAAGTCAAAACGTGAATGATTTTTCTCATAAATGTAGAGTTGCTGTCATTCAAACATTTCAAACAAAGGTGGGGTTCAGCCGGAAGACTGTCAATATTTACTCAAAAAATGGTAATTAGATGTTGTTTTAACATGTATTTATGTACATGTGCATTTATTTGGCACATGTAATGGCGTAAATTTGCATCATAATCAACGGAATATCTCCTGATTGGTAAAATTAATTAAAAGGAATCAAGTATGACAGCAATCAATCGCACCGACGTCCTCTATGTCACCGCTCTCAGCAGCGGTGTCACGCTTCTCTCAACAAGTCTGTGTGGCGCAGCCACCATCGGCGATGTCCTCCGTCATGTCAAAGACCGCACGGAACAGGCAAAGGGAGTTGTCACACTACGCATAAGGAACAGCACCCAGGGGTGGGTGCAGCAACATAACATCGTGCTCAATTCTGTCCATAAGCGCACAGCCGCAAATACCGGCAAAACCACCGGCACGACAGACTATCCTTCACTCTTCGCGGGAATGGAGTGTTGATGGATGGAAGTGACCGGCTTATGCAAATAAAGGAGGATAATTATAATTAAGGTATGGGAGGCATGGAGAGTGTGATTGACAGAAGTACTTCTGTCAATCATGTCATCTTATTTGTTAAGGCCGAGTAATTCGAAATTGTCAACATAGATTTCCGTGACGTTTCTCTTGATGGCGTTGCGGTCTTCCCAGATGCGGTAGCGTATTTTCCCCTCGACATATAGACGGGAACCGGTCCGAATGTATTTTTCGGCGAATTCAGCCGCTGAATCCCACATTATAATGGTGTGCCATTCCGTGCGTTCGGGAATCTTTGTTCCGTCCGGACGTGTGCGCTCACGCTCGTTGGTCGCAAGTCGGAATGTTGCGATCGGACGAGTTTCGATATAGCGGATTTCGGGGTCAGTCCCGACATTTCCTATCAGTATGACTTTGTTGACACTCACCTTGTGTAGAAAGATTTTAGAGGATGTTTGATGTGCTTGCTGAGGTGTGTCCACCCCAATTACGGTTTACAAAATTAATAATTTTTTCGATAGGCAAGAAACTAATCTTAATGTAATGGCGTTTATTCTAAAAATAGTTAACAATTTGAATTTAATTCGGAAATGAAAGGTTTGATTACATCCGCCTGCATTTTTGCGGCACTATCTCTTGTGTCATGCGACGGCAGCAGTCGTCTCGCCAAAAATATTCAAGGCTCATGGTCGGGTACTCCCGAGAATTTCACTGACAATTCAGCTGTGACCGCTACAATTCTTGAAACTCTTGATTTCTCCGCGCCTGCCGCAAGTTCGGTTATGGGCGAGAAGAGCGGTCCGATAGTGATTTCGGGTATGCTCACAGTATCTACACAGGTGGTTGCAGATGCCGACTATGTCGAGCCTCTTACCCTGACAGCAACAGCGAAATCCTCCATCAGCGGTACATGGACAGTTATTGACGATGATGAAATTGCCTTGGCGCTTGATATAAATACCCTGAATGTTGAGGTGGATCCTTCGGACGTGGTAGCTGAGGGAAATGCCATGTTAGGGACAAATAACGTGAGGATTGACTCGCTCCGTCCGTCGGTCACACAGTCAGTCAGCGCAGGCATGAAGAGAGCGCTCGCCATGCGCTATGCCTCCATCCGTCACCTTGACGATGTCAAGGTCAAGGGTCCGTTGCTGAAATTTGAAATCGGCAAAATGGATTGCGTCTTTACACGTCAAGGAGCGCAGCAATAAGAAAAAATTCCTTACCTTTGCTGTATAATCTTTATAATCGAAAATGATGAACAGAAAAGGTAAGCTATATTTCCGCTATGGCACAATGGGGTCGGCAAAGACTGCATTGCTCCTCACGACAGCATACAATTTTGAGGAGCGCTCCATGAAATATGTATGTCTGAAGCCCGTCATTGACACGCGCGATCTGACCAACGTTATCAAGTCGCGCATCGGCATCCAGCGGGAATGTAAGTGGATCTACCACGATACCAACCTATATGAGATGGCCCAGGAGCTTTTTGAAGAGTCGATGGCTGTGATTGACTGGTTTCTTGTCGATGAGGCTCAGTTCCTCACGGTCGAGCAGGTGGACCAGTTGTCAAGAATAGTGGATGATTTCGGTAGCAATGTGATTTGTTACGGATTGCGCACCGATTTCCAGAGCAAGCTCTTCGAGGGTTCCCGCCGTCTGTTTGAAATCGCCGACACCATTGATGAGATAAAATCCACTTGTACTTGTGGTCGAAAGACCATTATAAATGCCCGAATTGACCGCAACGGTGATTTTGTCGAGGAGGGTGAACAGGTGGAAATCGGTGGTGATGACCGTTACATAGCCGTCTGCCGGAAGTGTTGGCGCAATAAGCGCATCGAACAGTCCTATCGGTCGGTGCTTCCGTTCCGAGAACTGTCAACTGATTGAATACCGGACTGATTTTGATGGTCATATATAGAGAAATGACACCGTCGGGAATCGGTCAATCAATACATCGTATATGAAATCTAAATTTTTCAAAGCTCTGTTCGGGCTTTTACTCTGCTCTTCAGTTGCTAATGCAGCCAATCCTGTTTCGCTTGTCGACGAGACACTTACCTACGACGTGATGTATAAGTGGGGTTTCATCAACAAGGTTGCCGGCTATGCGACAATGACTCTCCGCAATGATGGAGACCTTTACCGGGCCTCGGTTTATGCCGAAAACGCTCCGTGGGCCAACAGCATCTATATGCTGCGTGACACTCTGTACACGACCATGACCAAGGATGGTTTTTTCCCGGTAAGTTATACCTACATCGCTCACGAGAACGGTAAGTATAAGAAAGATGTGCTCAATTTTCAGCATGATGGAAATACATTTACAGCTGATGCTATCCGTTACAAACGTTCGGCAGCAGGCGAACCGATGAAAAGTTCGACCATCCGTCTCGAAGCCCAGGGTATGACGGTCGATATGCTAAGTTCCTTCTTCTATCTGCGGACTCTTGATTTCGACAATATGAAAAATGGTCAGAGTATAGCTGTCAACATCTTTTCCGGTTCGAAAAAAGAGAAACTTAAGATTACCTATAAGGGCAAGAAAACGGTTTCACTCAACGGTCGTTCATTTTCCGCCTACTATATCAATTTCACCTTTACCCGAAAAGGTGTCGAGAGTTCGGAGCCCATTTCAGGATGGATTTCGACCGACGGACAGAGAATCCCGCTGAAAGTCGAAGGCTCTCTTCCCGTAGGTAAAGTGCGGGCGATATATACCGGTCCTAACCCTTGATTTTAGAGGGCCTTTAATGACCATTAAAAATACAGACTGAATTGAAAGAATATTTATTGGCAATGACTATTGCATCATCACTCCTCGTCCCGGCCAACGGCTCGGCCGAGGAGCTGACGCTTAAAATAGCGGCGACTTCGGATGTGCATGGGAATTTCTTTCCCTACAATTTCATAACTCTTTCGCCGGGTGACGGCTCTCTTGCGAGAGTTGCCACCCGTGTGCGTGAACTCCGGGATTCTCTCGGAAGCGACAAGGTCATCCTTCTTGACAATGGCGATATCCTTCAGGGACAGCCGACGGCCTATTATTATAACTTTTTGAAAACCGATGTGGCTCATCCGACCGCAAGGATGCTTAATTTCATCGGCTACGATGCGCAGACCATCGGAAACCATGATGTGGAGACCGGTCATGCCGTCTATGACCGCTACCGTTCCGATCTGGGAAGCCTTCCTTTGCTCGGCGCGAATGTGATTGACCGCAAGACAGGTAAGCCGTATCTGCAACCCTACGCCGTCATCAACCGTGCCGGAGTGAAGATCGTCGTGTTTGGGCTTCTTACCCCTGCTATCCCTGCTTGGCTCCCCGAGACACTATGGGAAGGACTGGAGTTTGAGGATATGGTTGAGTCGGCGAAGAAATGGGTACCTGAAATTCTTGAAAAGGAGAAACCTGACCTGCTTGTCGGTCTCTTCCATTCCGGTCACGATTCCGCAAAGATGACGGGCGAATGGAGGGAGAATGCGTCGGTGCTTGTCGCGGAACAGGTTCCCGGATTCGATCTTATTTTCATGGGTCATGACCATACTCTTTTCAACTCGACCGGAAAGAATCCGGTAAACTCCGGTGCGGTAGTACTCAACCCTGCGAACAATGCTAATCATCTTGCAGAAGGGGAGGTCACTTTCACGCTTGACGATACCGGCAAGGTAATTGGTAAAAAGGTCAGCGGTAAACTTACGTCGGTCAATAGTCTGAAGCCGGATTCGGCATTTATGGCGGAATTTGCTCCTGAGCGCAAGGAGATTCTCGAATTTGTCAGCCGTAAGATCGGCACCTCAACCGGAGAATTTTCAGTTCGCGATGCATATTTCGGTCCGTCGGCTTTCATGCAGCTTCTCCATGACTTGCAACTTGCCATTTCGGGCGCTGAAATCTCGCTTGCGGCTCCGCTGTCGTTTGACGCTGTCATCAAGGAAGGCGATTTGCACATGAGCGACATGTTTACTCTCTATAAATATGAGAACATGCTCTACACCATCGCCATGACAGGTCGTGAAATCAAGGACTACCTTGAGATGAGTTATTCGCTTTGGACCGATGTGATGAAGTCGGCAGATGACAATCTGCTACTTTTCTCCGGCAACCGTACTGCAGCCAAGGGTGACTATGCAAAGCTCCTGAATCCGTCATATAATTTTGATTCCGCCGCAGGTATCAACTATACTGTTGATGTCACCAAGCCTCAGGGCGAGAAGATTACCATTACTTCAATGGCCGATGGCTCCGCCTTTGATCCGGAAAAGACCTACAAGGTTGCGGTGAATTCGTATCGAGGCAATGGTGGCGGCGATTTGCTCACCAAAGGTGCAGGTATTCCCCATGACCAACTGAAATCCCGCATCATTTCCGCAACCGACAAGGATTTGAGATTCTATCTGATAAAGGAAATTGAAAAACGCGGAACAATCTCCCCCGAAGTGATTCCGAATTGGAAATTCGTTCCCGAGTCCATCGCTGCTCCTGCTGCAAAGCGGGATAGAAAATCTCTTTTCGGTGATTGATTAAGCGGAAGAAAATAATTGATTTCTGCTGCTGATGTGGCAGAATTAAAGCATAAATGAAACGCATGAAGATTGATGCCGGTGTCCGGAACATATCTTCATGCGTTTCATTTATGCTTTGCCATTATAAGCCTATGTCAGAACGTCAGGCTGAAGCCTGCCATAGCCGTAGCTCTTGGCATTGGGAAGCCATAGATTGTTTCGTAGCGGGTAGCTGTTATATTGTCTACTTTTGTGAAAACGTTAAGTCCGCATCCTTTTTGTAATTGGAAATTGTAACCGACGAGGCCGTCAAGCAGAGAATAGCTTTCAGCGTCCGGACCACCCGTGCGCAGATGCCATACGCTGTTGGAGTCCAATGCAAACTGCCAGTTGCCCGGACGGTAGGAGAGCTGGACCACTAATTTGTTTTTAGGAGCGTAGAGGACATTGTCGGTTGTGTGGAGGTAGCTGTAGTTGGCTGAGAGGGTTAGGTCGGGAGTGATGGAATAAGTGGCATCTATCTCAAATCCCTTATTGCGGAAATCGCCTATGTTTTTGTTGAGCATCTGTCCTCCGGTATAAGGATTTTTCTCCTTGACGGTCTGAATCATGTCCTTACCGTCGATATAGAAGAGGGCAAGTCCTGCGCTCAGACGGTTGTCAAAAAATGTCTGGCGTATTTCAACTTCGTAGTTCCATAGGTATTCCGGTTTGAGATCCGGATTGTGAGGGGGATACATATAGAGTTCGCGGAGATTGGGACTGCGGAACCCTTTGCCCCAGGAAAATTTGAATGTATTGCCCTCAATAGCTCTTACTATGAAACCGGCCTGCGGAACCAGCATATTGCCGAACTGCGATGAGTGTTGCAATCGCAGACCTGCGTTGAGCGAGAGGATATTGTTCAGTAGGGATTGTTGCGTCATGAGATAACCTGACACCTCGTTGACGTGTTCTTTTACGCCGGGTTGGTCAGCTGAGCCGTCAATCATGGTGTTCCATGTGTTGCCTCCCCAGTGTTGAAAGTCAACTCCGGCAGAGGTGACATTGCCCTCAAATGGACTGATGTTCTGATAGAGGTTGATACCCATATTGAAGTCCTTGGAATGGAAGATATAGTCACGCGGTTTGCCGCCGTTTGTCGCTGTGCCTATGGCGGAATAACCGTCGTTTACCTTATGATTTCCCCAGTTGGTGTAGAGCTGGATCTGACCGGAGGTTGCAGCGTAGGTATTGTTGACAAACACAGCTGCTGTCCCGCGCGTGATGCGTGTCCACATATCAATGAGAGGGTCCTGGACAGATCCCGGATTGTGAGGGCATGTTTCGGTCATGGTTACGTTTGCTCCGGTTTTCCAATGTCCGGAAATTTTGTATTGCAGCGATCCGAACTGGCTTGCAAGCCATGTCCGGCTGTTGGGGCGGCTACCGTCTGTGCTCTCGTATGTAGCATTGACAAAGGCATTGAATCTGTCATTTTTATATCCGAGATTTACACCGTATTTCTGCATGGCGTAGCTTCCCCACATAGCATTTGCCGAACCTTTGAATCCGTTCTGCGTTGCGTGACGGGTGATGATGTTGACCGAACCGCCCATCGCGTTTGAACCGTAGAGAAGCGAGGACGGCCCTCGGACGACTTCGACTTTGGCCACATCTCCTGATGTGTAGGTGTCGGGAAGTGCATGTCCGAATATGGATGCCCATTGAGGTTGTCCGTCAATCATGAACAGAACTTTGTTCCCACCGCCGACACCACGGATGTTGACTGAGCCGGCCGCACCACCTGAAACACCGAAGCCCATCAGTCCACGCTCGCTGACAAACAATCCGGGGACTTTGTTGGAGAGGACAGGGAGGATTGAAGTTTCCCTGCTGTTTTCGATTTCCGTGGCTGTTATGGTCGTCACGCTGAGAGGAAGCAGCTCGACGGTGGCTTTAGCCTGACCGTGGACGGTGACATTATTCAAACCGATAGTATCCTTGTCCAACGTGTGGGCGAAGGATGATCCACCCAGAAGTATCAGAGCCGTCGTGAGAAGCAGTTTACTTTTCATGATGTAAGGTTATTTTTCGAATTGTGAATTTTTCGGCAAATTTACGAGCCTTAATGTCGGGAATCAACCCCTGTAATCAATAAGAGACTTATTTATATCTAATTTGAGATAATTTATAAAGTAAAAGACGCAAATTTGCGAGTTGATGAAGAGGCTTTTATCTAATTTTGCATCAGTAACATATAGATATATCAATCCCACAGTCATATCAATCTTTTTATCATGATGAAAAAACTATTTCTCATACCGGTGTTGTTAATGCTGTCGGTCACGAATGCGTATGGTCGCCCGGCCGTTTCCGACATTGAGAAACTTAAGAGTAACTACCGTGAGATTCTCATCCCTTCATATTCGGCCGATGATTCTCTCTATAATGATTTTCTGAGAATAGAACCGGAGGTTGAAATGTCGGACCAGATAGTCATGGAACTGCATCAGAAATATCCTTTTAATCTTAGTAAGATTGATGGCTACCTTGCATTGATGAAGCCGGATGGAAGTTTCAGCGACATTAATTATGCCGATAAAAAGCGATCGGGCTGGGAACCGAAACTCCATGCTGAACGGGTGCTTGAGCTGACGAAGCTGTATTATTCCAAGGATTCGGAACGATATAAGTCACCCCGGTTGAAGGCCGACATCCATAAGGCGCTTGGTTATTGGCTGAAGGAGAAACCAAAGTGTCTCAACTGGTGGCAAAACGAAATCGGGGTGCCAAAGACTCTCGGAGGGGCGTTTATCATGTTGGACGATGAACTTTCCGATGAGGAAAGGGCAGGAGCCATAGAAATAATGAGTGCGGCACGGTTCAAGATGACCGGGCAAAATAAAGTGTGGCTGGCCGGAAATGTGTTGATTCGGGCTATCATGCAGGAAGATGCGGAGCTTATCAAGGCTGCCCGCGACACCATCGCATCGGAAATCAGGGTTGGAGCCGGTGAAGGAATACAGCCTGACTGGAGTTTCCATCAGCATGGCCCTCAGCAGCAGTTTGGCAACTATGGCATGTCGTTTGTCTCAGGAATGAGTTTTTTCAAAAGACTGTTTGACGGGACATCATATCGTTTTGACGACCGGCAGACTGAAATTCTTGAGTCGCTGATGAACGAAGGTTACAGATGGGTGGTGTGGAAACGATATATGGACATAAACTCGCTTGGCCGACAGCTGTTCCATAATGCTCAGATTCATAAAGGATATGTAACCGCTTTCGTCGCTTCCGACATGGGGCTGGCAGGATACCCTGCGGAAAGCAATGATTTTGTTGGTCACAAGCACTTCTATTCATCTGATTTCACTGTGCATCGCACACCTGGTTGGATGGCTACATTGAAGATGTCGTCATCGCGTATAATTGGCTCTGAACTTGTCAATGAGGATAATGTCAAAGGTTACTATCTTGGCGACGGTGCAACTTACTACTATGTCAGAGGTGATGAGTATCTCAACGTATTCCCGTTTTGGAACTGGAGAAATATACCTGGTATTACGTCCTATCAAGGATCAGAAGAGTTGCCGAGCATAAGGGCTACGAAGTCGCGCAATTCAAGCCGTATGGTGGGAGGTATAGATGTTGGCGACTGTGGAATGTCGGTAATGGATTTCTGTCGCGACGGACTGACTGCCCGTAAGGCATGGATATTTGCCCCGGACTTTGTGGTGTGTGTAGGTGCCGGGATTAATAGTGACAGTATTGCTGAAGTCACGACAACCATAGACCAGCGACTCAAAAGAGGGAATCTCGAATTGCTTGAAAATGGCAAATGGGTGAGGATTGACGGAGCTAAGGACTACAGTGGCCATCAGACGGTTTTCCATGACAATACCGCTTATATCTCTATGGGCGACACTCCTCTGACGTTAAAATCGGAGCACCGTATAGGCCAATGGCATGACAACATGAGGATGTATCGCCCGAAGGATGTTGAAGGCGATGTTGTTGAGTTGCTTCTATCCCACGGCTCAAAGCCTCGGAACGGCAATTACGCATATATCGTCATGCCCGGTTGCGATAAAAACAGAGCGAGGAATTTCAATGCCGGAAAGGAAGTCCGACTGCTGCGCAACGACAGTGCGGCACAGGTGATACATCTTCCGGAAGTATCACCCGGATATTGGGCCGCAGTCTATGTCACCGGCGAACTCCT
Source organism: uncultured Muribaculaceae bacterium (assembly GCA_947381945.1). Lineage (GTDB taxonomy): Bacteria > Bacteroidota > Bacteroidia > Bacteroidales > Muribaculaceae > Duncaniella. Next base: position 35,410 of record CANCXM010000011.1, on the reverse strand, counting down.
TGACCTTGACGGCAATAAATATCTCGCTGAGGAGCCGGGCATCTATTACATTGAGACCGCAGGTTCGGGTTCCACGGTTAAAGTCTGCTCGAAATTCTGATTTGACGCCTTGTGTTTGGCCACAAAATCAGATGGCGACATGCCGTAGGTGCTCTTGAAACAGTTGGTGAAATACGCATGGCTGTTGAACCCGACGTATGTTGAGATTTCAGATACCGAACTGTCGGATTCCAACAGGAGTTTGGCGGCCACTTCAAGACGTTTGTTGCGGATCAGTTCCATTGGCGACAGCTCGGTGATTGCTTTGAGCTTACGGTAGAGGTTCGCACGGCTCAGACCGATTTCCTTGCAGATGAATTCGATGTTCAGCTCACTGTTGGAGATGTTTTTCTCTATGATGCTGAAGAACTTTTGTGTGAATTTATCATTGAAGGAAACAATCTCTATGCCCATTGCCTCCGGTGAGAATTGCTTGCCGTAGAGGTTGCGCAGTTTCTCTCTTGATGCAAGAATGTTTTTGATGCGGTAGAGCAGGATGTCCATATTGAACGGTTTGACGATATAGTCGTCCGCACCGGACGCGAATCCTTCCTTTATCTGCATCACCATCGAGCGCGCCGTCATCAGAATGACGGGAATGTGGCCTGTACGCATGTCATTCTTAATCATCGCACAGAGTTCGAGACCATCCTTCACGGGCATCATGATGTCGCTCACCACAATGTCGGGATAGCGTTCGGCAGTCAGTTCGAATCCTCTCTGTCCATCTTCGGCCTCAATTACATTGTAGTATGGTTCGAGACATTCCTTCACATATTCGCGCACATCTTTGTTGTCCTCCACGAGAAGCACTGTATAGCGTTTGTCAACCTTGAATTCCGCAGTCGGTGTTGTCGGTGGGAACACATCCATGACAACTCTTTCGTCCGTGTCGTGGTCAATCTCATCGTCGGTATACACACTGTTGTCAATAGGGAATATCACATGGAAAGTCGCACCCTTTTCCGGATTGTTTTCAGCCCAAATCACACCGTGGTGCAGCTCGACTATCGACCGGGTGAGGCTCAGGCCGATACCTGTGCCGATAATGTTTTTCGACTTGTTGTCATCGACCTGATAGAATGGAGAGAATATGTTTGTCAGCTCGTCTTCAGGAATGCCACGGCCTGAATCCGACACGGCTATATGGACAAGACGTACATCATGGGGCATGTCGGGCAGGCTATGGGTCTGGCCGGGGATAAGCTGATTGTCGTTGCCTATCGGCTCGACTTTCATTTCAATCACTCCGCCCGGTTTGGTGTATTTGAACGCATTGGATAGGAGGTTGAAGGCGACTTTTTCAAAGAGTGACTTGTCGAACCATGCGGGCAGTGACGTTTCGCTGCAGACATAGCTGAAGCTGATGCTGTTGGCAACCGCAATTTGGTTGAATGCGGAATACACTTCCTGCATGAACGGTACAATGTCGTCTTTGGCTATCTTGAGCTGCATCTGTCCGGCTTGGTTCTTGTGGAGATCCATGAGCTGGTTGACCAGAAGCTGCAAGCGCTGCGAATTATTGTAGATAAGCGAAATCTTGTTGCGCACGGTGCTGTTGAAGTCGGTGCGCTTGAGCAATTCTTGCAGAGGGGAGACGATGAGTGTGAGTGGAGTGCGCAGTTCGTGTGAGAAATTGGTGAACATGCGTATTTTTGATTCATGGAACTCTTCGGCCTGTTTCTGTTTCATTTGCTCGTATTCCAGAGACTGTTCAAGTGTCTTTTTCTTGAAGATGTAGTACATTATCAGGAAAGATATGCCGATGAGGGCCAGAAGATAGAAGGTATAGGCATACCATGTCTTCCAGAATGGAGGAGTGATGCGTATTTTTATGGAACGTGCATCGGTGCTCCATACGCCGTCATTATTGGCACCCTTGACCTTGAATGTGTACTCACCTGGGGCCAGATTTGCATAATGTGCTTCCCTTCGGTTGCCGACATAGACCCAATCGTCGTCCACACCTTCGAGCATGAATGCATACTGATTCTGCTCGGGATTTATGTAGTTTAGGGCTGCGTAGGAGATTGAGAGATTGTTCTGATTATAGTCAAGTGTTATGGAACCGGTGTCGTCAATGCTGCTGTCGATAATTCCGTGGGAGTCGTTAGGCTCAATCGGCTTATTGTTGACGGACAGTCCGGTAAATACGATTGGAGGTTGATACTCATTGCGCTTGATTTCAGCCGGATTGAAGGTGATGAATCCATTGCTGCCCGAAAAGAACACTTCTCCGCTTTCAAGGGCAATTCCGCTGTGGATTGTGAACTCCTGGATACGGATGTCGGACGTGCGTGTATAGTTCATGCGTTCGCCCGATGCGGGATTAAGGCTCGTGATGCCCTCAGTTGTGCATATCCACAAATTCCCGCTGTTGTCCTGAACGACCTGACACACTTCCACGGGTGCATCATCTTCCGACAATTTCACCTTATTTATATTATCTGTAGCCGGAACATAGTTGAATAATCCATTGCCGAAAGTTCCAATCCAATAAGAATTCCCGTTTTTATCTTTTGCGATAGATGTGATGTAGGCATTCTTCAGGTCACTTTCATTGCCGATTTGATAAACTTCGTCGCGATTGCGGTCATATTTGATGAGGCCGTGGCGGCTTGTGCCGAAAAGCCATACATCCTTGGACACTTTCTTTATGACCCTGCCGCTTGGGATTGCAATTTTAGCTTCAGAGAAACTTTTTTCAATGATTTTGCCTTCTTTGAGACGGGCTATTCCTATGGTGTCGGAAGTGGTTGCTATCCATTGGCTTCCGTCAGAATCAGGTTCAATGGAATAGATTGTGCATTTATTGGTCTTGAAATACAGGGAGAAAGTGTCCGTTTCCGGATTGAATATGAATATCTCGCCTGATGGTGTGCCACACCAGATTTTCCCGTCAATATATGTCAGGCACTTGATGATGTTTTTGCTCTGCTGATGGTCAGATTTATCAATGAGGTGGAAGCGCGATTTTTCACTGTGTATGTCGTATTCCAACAATCCGTGTCCCTCGGTCGCGATATATAGGAGCTTGTTGTCCGGATTATAGACCATTGAGCCAAAAATACTCATGTAGTTTTGGGTAGGGTTGACAGGATGATGGAAGCCAAAGCGGTTCGAGATTGGATTGTAGAAGTTGACACCGCCGGAATATGTTCCCACCCAACGTGTGCCAGCATTGTCAATCAAGATTGAATATACCGAGAAATTGGACAGACTGTTGGTCTCGAATTCGATTTTGTAGTCCGAATCTTTAAGCGACATCCTGCTGACACCTTCCGATGTGCCTATGTAGAGTTGGTCTCCATCATCGGCAAAACAGCGTATGTTATTGGATGGAAGTGCTGAATTTGAGTAGTTGAACACCTTATTCTTACCTGTGGCCACATCCAAAAGTATCATGCCGTCGGAAGAGTTGGCAAGCCAGATGTTGCCTTTGGAATCTTCATAAATCTCCTTGATGTCATCGGTCGGGAGGGAGCTGTTGTGGGTGTTGAAATGCTTGACCGGTTTGTGGTCCTTATTGAGGATATAAAGTCCGAGAGTGGTTGTGCCTACGAAAATGCGACCGTCTTTTGTCACCGCCAGCCCTTCCACTATTGTCCCTTTCACTTCCGGAAGGATTGATTCGAACTTATCGTCGTCTATCGCCACGAAGAGACCGTGAGGGGTGGCGATGAGCACACGTCCGTTTGCATCGAGTGCAAGGGCACGGATACCGTCCTCAAACATTTTGTAGGCGAGAGAGTCGACGTAGGCGGTCACCTTCTCTGATGAAAGGTCCAGTTTTGAAAGTCCGTGGCGTGTGCCAATCCATAGATTGCCGTTGTTATCCTCGGCCAGTGATGTGACGTGGTTGTCACTCAGACTGCCTGGGTTTCCCTTCTCATGACGGAATACCTTGAAATCACGTCCGTCATATCTGTTCAATCCATTTCGTGTGGCGAACCATAAATAACCTTTTGAATCCTGAAAAATATCGACAACCGAAATCTGGGAGAGACCGTCCTCGATCTGGATGGAGGAATATTTAACGGATTCATTGCCCGTCACCGCAGCTTTCGATTGCATTGGTGAGATTATATAACAGAAGAAAAAGAGGAATGTGATAAAGTTTCTCATGGACTGTTACTAACTGTTGTTATTCGGGTGCAAATATAGATGAAATTTATTAAAATTACTAATTACAGACATAAAATATCTACTATCTTTAGATATTATAACAGCCTAATACCTTGTCAGATGAATAAAAAACATCATGATATGAAAATTAAAATATTTGAAACGCTATCTAAAGCCGGTTTTGATATTAGTGCATAACTTTGCAGCGAAAAAATCAACAGTATCATGAATAAATTATCATTATCCACAGTCGCAATATTGCTTGCCATGACAATGGCATTCGGTGCTCACGCGAAGGACTATTATTTTTCTCCTTCCGAGGCCGGACAGATGAAGGCTCTGCTTAAATCTGAATCCCTGAAACCGGGTGACAATGTGATATTGCGCGACGGCATATATGATTCAATCGGGCGCGTCGATATAGTTGCCAGAGGAACTGCCGATGATACCATTTCAATCCGGCCCGAGCATCCCGGCAAGGTCGTTTTCACAGGTCCTTTGCATTTCAGCTTGTTCGGCGAATATATCAAGCTTGACGGACTCTACTTCAATAAGGCCTGGGCGCTTGGTGGAGAAATGATCGGGTTCAGAAAGTCGAAGACGGAAATGGCCTCGAATTGCCGTATGACCAATTGTGTGATTGACGACTGCAACAATCCCGAGATGAGCGAAAGCGGCAAGCTGATTGATGGAAAGAAGCCCGCGGCAGAGTACTGGATAAAGATTTATGGCGAGAACAACCGTCTTGACCATTGCTATCTCGCCAACAAGCGTGTCGGCGGTCTTGTGCTTCAGGTTGAATTCAACGATGACTTACACATAAACAATCATATTATCGACCACAATGTATTCGGCAACCGCAATCCTTACTACGGTAACGGAGCTGAAATCATACGAATCGGTCATTCATGGTCCTCGCAGCTTGAATCGCGTACAATTGTCGAGGACAACGTGTTCCTGCATTGTGATGGGGAAAATGAAATCATATCCGTGAAATCATGTCACAATGTTCTCCGTGGCAATCTTTTCTTTGAATCAAGCGGCGGCCTTGTGTGTCGTCACGGTCACTATAATGTGATTGAGAACAACACATTTGTCGGCAATAATAAAAGAGGAACCTGCGGCATCCGCATTATTAATCAGGGGCATACTGTGTATGATAACTTTATGGCCCGTCTTGATGATTTCAGTCTGCTGGTGCGCATGGGGGTCTTTGAGCGTCCGACAGCTCAGACCGACATAAAGGCAGAACCACTGACTTCCTATCATCGCGTGGAGAATGTGGATTTTTCGTATAACCATTTTGTTGATTGCCCCAAAATCATACTGTGTTCCGGCCGCGGTGACAAATCGCCAAGAAATGTCCGTTTTGCCAACAACAATATTGTGGGCGCGACAAACAACATAATGTTTCATGACCCCGATAAGAATTTGAAAGGATTTTTCTTTATAAATAATAAGTACAATTTCAAGGACAATTCGGTCATTCCGTTTAAGGGATTCGACGGAACCGATCATTTCGATGAAGCATGGGGCGAGATTGAAAAGGAGAGGGTGGTCAGGCTGCTTGATAAGGTCGGCGTGCCCTCTTACTCCCCCTCGCAACGCGATATGGAGTATATCTTAAAAGGTTATTTGTAAAATAGGTTTGTAAGGTGTCGGAGCAAACAGTGGATCGCTCCGACACTTATTATTAAACACCCGCTTAATCATTATATCAACATGAAGAAAATCATACTCGCAGTGCTTATGCTGTTAGGCGTCTCCGGCGTCCATGCTACCTCTGCTAAAAAATGGTCGGAGGAGATTGCCCGCACAGTGATGACCCGCTATCCCTCCGCTCTAAGTATTCCGTTCAAGGCGTGGTGCTACCCGCAAGGTTACTTCCTTGTCGGGCTTGACAAGCTTTCGCGTGTTTCAGGAGACGGGAAGTATAATGACTATATCCTCTCATGGGCTAATCAAGCGGTCGACCGGGAGGGCAATCCGGTATTTTTCCGTGGCAACAGCATGGATGATATGATGGCCGGAACTGTATTGGTCACTGCCTATCGGCTTACAGGTGATGATCGTTTCCGTAAAGCGGCGGAAACAATCCGCAGAAGTTTCGATGATTATCCGCGCACATCCGACGGGATATTCTGGCACGGACGCCGTACGGTCGGACAGATTTGGGTTGACGGTGTGTTCATGGGGCAGATGTTCCTTACAAACTATGGCAAGTATATAGGTGATTCGGATTATTGTTTCGATGAGGCGGCACGTCAGCTCACTGGAATGTACCGACATCTTGCCAAAGGTGACAGCGGACTGCTGCTTCACGGGTGGGATGAAGATAAGGATGCCCGCTGGGCTGATCCCGCGACCGGCCATGCTCCCGAAGTGTGGAGCGAGGGGTTGGGTTGGTATGCCCTTGTCCTTGTCGAGACGTTGGAGATATTTCCAAAGAATCATCCGGAATATGGGGAACTCGTAAAGATTACGCGTGAGCTAATGAAAGGATTGAAAGATTGTCAGGATAAATCCACAGGCCTATGGTATCAGATAGTGGATAAGGGTGATTGCCCGGATAACTGGCATGAGACATCTGGCAGCGGTATGTTCACCTACGCTTTGCAAAAAGCCATTGAACTTGGGATTATTCCTGCCAAGGACTACAAGGAGACGGTCATCAAAGGTTACTATGGACTTCTGTCGAAAGCTGCTGTCAGCATGACCGACGGACTGATTGACCTCTATGATGCAAACAATGGCCTTGGAATCCAGAAAAGTTATGAGGATTATGTCGGAAAGCCCCGATTGATGAACGGTCAGGAAGTAATTTCCTCATTTCTTTGGGCTACTACCATCGTTGAAAATGCCTATCCGGATCTTAAATCATACGTGGATGTTGCCGGAAAGCCGGAAAGATTTGCCTGCACAGACTATTCTCAAGGCAAAGTGTTTGTTTTCGAAGGAGATGAAATCGTTTGGCAGCATGACGCCCCTCTCTCCAACGATCTTTGGGTGCTTCCGTCCGGCAACCTTCTCTTCACCACCGGTCATGGTGTGCTTGAAATGACTATGGATAATGACACTGTCTTCAGCTATTCAAGTCCGAGCCACATATTTGCCTGCCAGCGTCTTGCCAATGGTAATACCTTTGTCGGTGAATGTAACAGTGGCCGGCTTCTGGAAATTGCACCTGACGGTAAGGTTGTCAAGGAAGTTTGCATCCTTCCCGAAGGAGTAACTGACGGGAAAAAGTCGTTTATCCGCAATGCACGCTGTCTTGACAACGGACACTATCTCGTGGCGCACTATGGTGGTAAGAAGGTGGTGGAATATGATGAGGCAGGAAAGAATATATGGGAAGTACCGGTCAGCGGAGGGGCCCATTCAGTGATACGTCTACCGAACGGGAACACATTGGTGGCTGTGGCGGATGCCGACAAGAATCCACGCATCGTTGAGTTCAATCCGAGAAAAGAGATTGTATGGGAACTTTCCAATGCCGATTTCCCGGATGACAATCCCATGAAATTTATCGGTGGCATGTGTTATGTTCCGGAAAAGGGGATATACTTCACCAATTGGCAAGGGCACGGGAAGAATGAAAAGAAGCCTCATCTGATGCTTGTCGACCGTGATAAAAAACTGAAATACGCATTTCCTCAGCGAGACGACATAACAACCCTGTCATCCGTATTCATCATTGGTGCCGGAATGGAAAGAGGCTTGCATTGATGTCGGAAATATTGGCGCGTGATATTTTAATTATAGCTTTTGAGATAAATGTCATAGCCGTATTTGTCTGTAAAATATAATTTTGCATTAGAATAAGAGTGCATCCCACAAGCGGTGTCTCACAAGGATAGCCTCGAGTCGGGGCACTCTTAAAATTCTTTTGAAGTATATTATAAAAGGTGTCGGTTGACAGATGATACCATGTCGGTCTATCATTGGTGATGCGACACACACTAAATCTCAATAGCCAAATGAAAAATTCTATTATCACACTTGCAATGTCGCTCTCGATTGTGGCATGTACAACAACCCCCAAACAGTCTGCCGATGTTGTTGCTGACAGTTTCGACTTCGCTTCAAAACAGCTCAACCATGCGTTTACCGCAATAGACAGCGCCAAGGCCAATCTTACTCCCGAACAAATTGAAAAAGGGGTGTTCACTCCCCGTTCGTTCACAAAGGACGGGGGATTGAGCCTCATAGCATCCCGCGATTGGTGCAGCGGATTCTTCCCCGGTGAGCTTTGGTATATGTATGAATATACCGGCGATGAAGCATGGCGGAAAAAGGCCGAGGAATTCACCGCTCCTGTAGAGAAGGAGAAGACCAATGGCGGCACGCACGATATGGGTTTCAAGGTGTATTGCAGTTTTGGCAACGGCTACCGTCTGACCAAAAATCCTGCCTACCGCGACATAATTCTTGAAGCGGCCTCCACATTGTCCACACGCTACAACGATAAGATTGGAGCCATCCGTTCATGGGATCATCACAAGGATGTGTGGCAGTATCCTGTCATCATCGACAACATGATGAACCTTGAACTTCTATATGCAGCCTTTAAAGAAAGCGGTGACTCTACATATTATAACATTGCCACAAACCACGCTCTCACAACTTTGAAGAATCATTTCCGCGATGATTTCAGCAGCTACCATGTGGTGGACTATGATACCGTCACTGCCACTCCCCGCATAAAGCAGACCCATCAGGGCTACAATGATGAATCGGCATGGTCGCGCGGACAGTCTTGGGGCCTCTACGGCTACACGATGTGCTATCGTGAGACAGGTCTTCCTGAATTCCTTGAACAGGCCAAGGCTATCGCCAACTATATAGGTGAACATCCCAATATGCCGGAGGATATGGTTCCTTATTGGGACTACAACGCTCCCAATATTCCCGACGAACCTCGTGATGCTTCGGCTGCAGCAGTTGCCGCCTGCGGATTGTATGAACTTTCAACCTACGATAAGGAAAACGGAGCGAAATACAAGGAGTGGGCCGACAAGATGGTTGAAAGCCTCTCGTCAAACTATCGCGCGGCTCTCAACGGCGACCACGGCTTCCTCCTCCTCCACAGCACAGGTTCAGGCCACGGTGCAGGTTTTGAAATGGACTATCCTCTCGTATATGCCGACTACTACTTCCTTGAGGCTCTGCTGAAGAAGGCAAAGCTTGAAAAAGAAGGAACAGCTATACTTTAAGAGGGTGTTTAAAAATAAATGTTAACCCGTGGGTTCCGTATTTCGGAGGAGCTTTTCCGCTGCGTTGAAGGAGTGTACTTAATGTACACGACTGAAACAAAGCGGGAAAGATGCCCGAAAGACGGAAAGGCGATGGTAACTTTTACAGATAAATTCACCCTTAGAATAGAGAGAATAAATTTTATGAAATATAATGAAACTATAGTACCGTCGCCTCGGTTTCTCTTTGGCGCTTATCCCGTAACTCTTTGGTCGAGTGCCAATGGGCACACTCCCTCATCGTTACGGAATAATCACTCAAAGATAAACCGCCCACGGATTAACATTTATTATTAAACACCCTCTAAGATTCACCGCAACCGTCATCACCTACGCAATGAGAAAGTTACTTTTGACAATTACAATGGCTATGGCATCGGCTTTTGCAGCCGATGCCAAAATCCCCGTGCCGCAGGATAGTAAAATCCGTCTCAATGAGGGATGGATGTTTGTCCGCACGGATCTTGGCAATATATGGGAGGCCGTCCGACCGGTCAAGAAAGATAATCCGGAAGAATATCCTTTCTGGCATAGTGTGACTCTGCCACATTGTTTCAACGCCGAGGACTGTGTTGACCCGGATGTCAACTATTACCAGGGTCCGGGATGGTACAAGACGCAACTTTCGATTGAAAATCCATATACCGACGGTCGCGTTATGCTGGAATTTGAAGGGGCCGGACAAAAGACAGAGGTATATGTCTATACCACGAAGGTCGGAGAGCATGTCGGTGGATATGACAGTTGGAATGTTGACATCACTGATGCCGTTGCCGACTTCCTCGGAAGCGAGGAGGCGAAGCGTTTTGGTGGGAAAGTGCCCCTTTCGATACGCTGCGATAATACCCGCGACAACGAGATGATTCCATCGGATATTTCCGATTTCAATATCTACGGTGGTATCTATCGCTATCTCAACCTCGTGTATCTGCCCAAGGTATCTGTCGCTTCACTGAAAATCGACACATCCCTTTCGGATAAGTTGACTGCAGGCAGAGTGTGTGCAGAAGGTACTTTCTATAATCTTGCCGATGTGCGCAATGCCGATGTCACGGTTTATATCAAGGATGCCAAGGGCAATGTGGTTGCCAAGAATCATCTTAAGAATATCACTCCTCTCGGAACGACAACGCTCATCGACACCGAATTGAAGAAGCCGGAGCTTTGGGATGTGGATAAGCCTCAGCTTTACACCTGTGAGGTGGTGGTGAATACAGACGGACAGGAATCCACAGCCACACAGAAGTTTGGCTTCCGCCATTTCGAGTTCGTTGAAAAAGGTCCATTCAAACTCAACGGTCGCAGATTGCTTCTGCGCGGCACACATCGCCATGAGGATCACGCCGGAGTGGCCGCAGCCATGACGCAGGATCAGATTGAGAAGGAAATGGGCATGATGAAGGAGATGGGTGTCAACTTTATCCGTCTCGGCCATTATCAGCAATCGGAAATCGTGCTTGATATGTGTGACAGTCTCGGAATCCTTGTCTGGGAAGAAATTCCCTGGTGTCGTGGAGGTGTCGGCGGTGAAAAATACCGCAATCAGGCAAAGCGTATGCTCACCAATATGGTGAAGCAGCACTACAACCATCCGGCTGTAATCATTTGGGGTCTCGGCAACGAAAATGACTGGCCCAATGATTTCCCGACATTTGAGCAAAGTGAAATCCGCTCATTCATGAGTGAACTGAACGATCTTGCCCACAGTCTCGACCCTGTGCGAAAGACGGCGATCCGACGCTGTGAATTCTGTTCGGACATAGTCGATGTCTACTCTCCGACACTGTGGGCCGGTTGGTATAAAGGTGACTATCATGACTATGTGAAGTATTCGCAGGAGGCATTTGATAAGGTGAAACATTTTCTCCACGTCGAGTGGGGCGGTGACAGTCATCCGGGACGTTTCACGGAGGATGTCACACCCACTAAAAATGATTGGTCGGAAACATATCTTGCCGCTCTTATTGACTGGCACCTCAAGGAACAGGAGGAGATGCCGTGGCTCACGGGTACAGCCTACTGGCCTTTCAAGGATTTCTCAACCCCTGTGCGTCCTGACAACCCTGTGCCATACGTCAATCAGAAGGGTGTGGTGGAGCGCGACTTCACCAAGAAGGAGGCATATTATATTTTCCAATCCTATTGGACAAAGAAGCCGATGGTTCACATCTTTGGTCATTCAGAGCCGGTCAGATGGGGCGAAAAGGGTGCCGAAAAGGAAGTCCTTGTCTTCTCTAATTGTCCCAAAGTGGAACTCTTTGTCAACGGAGTCAGCCAAGGTGTCAGAAACCGCGACAGCCGGAACTATCCGGCAGCCGGATTGCGTTGGAACGTTGTGCTGAATGAAGGTGACAATGAAATTACGGCCAAAGCTTTTACCGCTGATAAGTCGATTGTCGAGGATTCACTCAAATGGGACTATATGACCCGGAAGTGGGGTGAGGAAAGCAAGCTTGCGTTCACAACCCAATCGTCAGATGACGGAACGGTGACTATTTCCGTGAAAGTTACGGACGCGAACGGTACGCAGTGCATGGATTCCAAACGTTTCGTGCGTTTCGAGATTGCTGGTGACGGTGAGCTGATAAAGAATATGGGAACGGCAGGTGCCTCATCAAGAGTCCAGGCTGCCAATGGTGCTGTTTCAATTAAGGTCAAGCCCAACGGTGGTCACTCGGTGGTGGCTGTAAAGTCGGAAGGGCTGCCGACTGAATTCATTAACCTATAAAAATCCGTAAGTTTATGAAAAAGATTGTCTATATGATTCTGCCGTTCCTTGTCGTAGCGCTTGCAGGATGTAAGGATGAAAAGACGAAACGCGGAGATTATGTGAAGGATGTGCTTCGTGAAGAGGTGTTGAAGCAGGCAGAAGCCAACATGAGTGAGAAACCGGTCACGGTGACCGATTTCATAGCCGAAAGAAGTTCCGGTGGCATTCATGACTTCTATTCGGAAGGTGACTATTGGTGGCCTGATTCCCTCAATCCGGATGGTTCGTATATTAAGAGAGACGGAATGACGAATCCCGACAATTTCGTGGCTCACCGCCATGCGATGATTCGTTTCAGCCGTATCGTTGCCAATCTCACCTCAGCTTATCTTCTGACCGGTGATGAAAGATATGTCGCTCCTGCGCTTGAACACATTGACTCATGGTTTATGGATGACAGTACAAAAATGAATCCTAACCTGCTCTATGCTCAAGCTATCAAAGGTATCGCCACCGGACGTGGAATTGGTATCATCGACACCATTCATCTTATCGAGGTGGTCCAATCTCTGATAAAACTTGAGGAGGCCGGTGTGCTTCCTGCGGAATATGCTGATAAGACCAAGGAATGGTTTGCAGAGTATCTTGACTGGATGTCAACTCATCCCTACGGAATCAAGGAGAAAAATGCAGCCAACAATCATGGAACCTGTTGGGCAATGCAGGCCGCTGAGTTTGCAAAATATACCGGAAATGAGGAAATGATGGACAGTTGCCGTGTCCGTTTCAAGAATCTTTTTCTGGTCAGACAAATGGCTTCCGATGGAAGTTTTCCGCTTGAGCTTGACCGCACGAAGCCATACGGCTACTCACTCTTCAATCTTGACGCCATGGCCGCGCTGTGCCATATACTGTCGACTGAAAGCGATGATATGTGGACTTATACAACAACCGATGGCAAAAACATGAAACTCGGATTGGACTTTATCAGTCCTTATATAGTCGACAAGGATTCATGGCCATATCAGCAGGATGTGATGTATTGGGATGAATGGCCAGTCGCTCATCCGGCCATGCTTTTCGGTTGGCTCGAATTTGGCGATGCAGGCTATCAGAATCTTTGGGAAAACAATAACCATTTTCCTGAAAACGAAGAGGTGATCCGCAATCTCCCTATCCGAAATCCCATTCTTTGGCTTTAAAAATATAGTCGGCCAATCCGTTAGCTTGTAAATTCCTTAACCCCATCTAATATTGACAAAACGATGAAAACTATAATATTCGGTCTCGGCGCACTTTTCATATCATCCTGCTTCGGCTCCGTAGCAGCGCAGACATCGGTCAAAACGACCGGTTTTGTGACTGATGAGAATAATGTGACGAGAAAAGTGACACAGGAGGTGATTACAAAATATCGTCGTACCACATCGCAGGGCGACCCGGAGGCACGTCTTCCTTACACCCCCGGTGAGGCCCCGGAATTGATAGCCATACCTTTGGCTGAATCGGTGATGGTTCGTTATCCTGACTATCGTACAGCCTACTGGAAGGATTATACATACGTCCAGGGATATATGTTTGAGGCTATGGACAGACTCTATCTCCGTACCGGAGACAAGCGTTATCTCGACTTCATGAAAGCGTATATCGACAATTTCGTGGATGAGGAGGGAAATTACAAGGGAGACCGCCTTACGAATCTTGACAACTTTATGACCGGAGCCAGTTTTTGCACGCTGTATGCCCGGACCGGTGAGGAGAAATACAAGAAGGCTGCCCTCAAGATTCTGAGCCATGTCGCTGACTATCCAAGCAGTGACGGTCAGTTCTGGCACGGCAACAAATCTCCGAACATGTGGGTCGACGGTGTGTTCATGATGCAGATGTTTCTTATCCGTCATGCAGAGCATGTAGGGGAGAAAGATTATTGTCTGGATACCGCTTGCCGCAACATAATTGCCGCTGCGCGACATTTGCAGAGAGAGGACGGGCTGATGCTTCACGCATGGACAACCGAACCCGAAAAGGCTGATTGGGCTGACAAGAGCACGGGCCTTTCACCGGAGGTGTGGAGTGAAGGCATGGGATGGTATTCACTTGTAGTTCCCGAGCTTCTGTCGGTACTCCCGAAAGACCACAAGGATTACAAGACTATACTTGGTATCTACAAAAAGATGTCGGCAGGACTTAAGAAGTATCAGGATCCCGACACGGGAGGTTGGTTCATGGTCGTCGATAAACCGGCTAATCCTCTGAACTTTATTGACCCGTCGGGCACGGGCATGTTCACTTATTCCATCAAACGTGGAATTGACCTCGGTCTTCTCAGTGAAAAGGAGTATCGGGATGTGGCCCGACGTGGTTACGAGTGTCTCAGACCGTTTGTAAGGGTCAATGATAACGGATTGCTTGACGTCATCGGAGCTTGCGACGGTGTCACCATCAAGAAGGATTTTGTGAACTATGTGACTCTCGACAAGATCCTGAATGCAAAGGAAGCTGTGGCCGGAGTACTCTGGGCCGCGGAAATAATGGAAAAGTAGTAAAACATCTCTCTAACTCAAACGCATGAACAACAGAAATTCTTTCAGAAGTATAGCTGCTCTCCTCGGACTTGCGCTGCTGTCCCTGCCATTTGCCGGCAATTCACAGACCAAGATGCCGGCACCGTGGTCATCATCTCTTGTAAAGATTAATGCAGATGGTGAACTTGAGTATTTTCCGGATGAAAAGGGCAACATAATTCCTGATTTCAGCCGGGTCGGTTACCATCAGGGTGATGTCAGTGTCCCGAAGCATCCTGTGGCGATGGAAATCTCAGCGGTGAAAGGCGACAACTGGCTGCATCTCCAGAAAGCTATCGACAAAGTATCGTCGCTGCCTCTTGATGCCAATGGCCATCGGGGAGTCCTGCTTTTGAAACGAGGAACTTATCCCGTATCGAAATCTCTTGAAATCAAGGCATCGGGAGTGGTGATTATGGGCGAAGGCAGTAATCCGGACGAGACAAGACTGATTGCTACTACTCCTGAACGATATTCACTCATCAGTGTTTCAGGTGAAGGTGGCCGGAAGGAAGTTGCAGGAACCCGCGTTTCAATTACGGATGATTTTGTTCCTGTCGGCACTCATTCTTTCCGCGTGTCATCCGGAGCCGGATTCAAGAAGGGTGATAAGGTGGTTGTCTACCGTCCGGGTACGCAGAAGTGGATCCACGACATCAAAATGGATCAGATTGTCGAACGTAAAGGCACCCGTCAATGGCAACCTCACGAATACAACCTCGCATTCGAACGAACCATAACCCGTGTGGACGGCAATACACTCTATATCGACAATCCTGTGGTCATGGAGATGGAGGCAAAATACGGAGGAGGCGAGGTCTTTAAATATACATTCGACGGTCGCATATCCGAAGTGGGCATCTGCAATCTTCACCTTGAATCGGCATTTGACAATTATGAGGATAACAAACACGGTTGGATTGGAATCCGTATTGATAAGGCTGAAAATTGTTGGGTGGAGAATGTCACCGCAAGATATTTCGGATATTCGGCTGTGAGTTGTGAACGCAATTCCAAGAATGTGACAGTCAACAACTGCCGTAACCTTGAGCCGAAATCGGTTATTACCGGAGGCAACCGATATGGCTTCAATAATGTCGGACAGTTGAATCTATTCATGAATTGTCAGTGTACCGAAGGTCGTCATGACTATATAACCGGTTCGCAGGTGTGTGGCCCGAACGTGTTCTACAACTGCACGGCTTCGCAGACCTATGCCGACATTGGCCCGCATCACCGTTGGGCGGTTGCTACTCTTTATGACAATATCGTGACCGATGGTGAGCTCAATGTTCAGGATCGCGGCAAAATGGGTAGCGGACACGGTTGGGCAGGTGTCAATCAGGTGCTCTGGAACTGCCATGTGGCTACTGCTGTGGTCCAAAGTCCGTGGACATCCGGAAAAAACTACAGTATCGGCACCAAAGGCAAAAAAGTGGCCGGTGCGCATCCCGACCGTCCCGATGGTGTCTGGGAAGGGCATAATGAGACCAATGTGTTTCCACGTTCACTCTACATGGCTCAGCTCATGGCACGACATAATGCTGACCTTTCGGTCATGAACAAGAATTGATACAGATACATACAACCTGAACAGGATATTTTATGAAGAAATTTATCACACTCTTGCTTTCTATAATATGTTTCCTGAATCCGGCATTTGCCGCAGATGAAAACAGTCAGGAGCAGAAAATGAAATGGTGGAACGATGCCAAATTCGGAATGTTTGTCCATTGGGGCCCATACGCATTATATGGTGGTGAATACCACGGTTATCCCCAGAATAGGGGTGGTGCGGAATGGATAATGAACCGCTGCAAGATTCCTGTGCGCGAATATCGTGCTATGGCGAGCACCTTCAATCCCATTCATTTCAATGCAGACAGCATGGTGCTTCTCGCCAAGAATGCAGGCGCGAGATACATCGTGTTCACAACCAAGCATCATGATGGTTTTGCGATGTTCAAAAGCGATGCAAGCCGGTTCAATATAGTCGACTATACTCCTTTCAAACGTGATATTGTCGATGAGGTGGCACAAGCCTGTAAGCGACATGGGATTAAATTTGGCATATATTACTCCCAGTCGCAGGACTGGAACAACCCCGGAGGAAATGCTGCCCGCAAACTGATGCGTGAGGGATGGGCTAATCCTGATTCTGTTGAAATCGACGACTATACCGCGCAGCATGATGGTGCCTGGGATGCTATCCAACATTCGCGTGACTTCAATGATTATTTCTATTCGGTCGCTCTCCCACAAATGAAGGAACTTCTTGATCGCTATGGAGATGATTTGGGCGCAATTTTCTTCGATACACCTCAGCGCATCACCGACAAGCAGGCAGGTGATATGATGAATCTTTTGAGCAAGTATCCGCAAATCATAGTCAACGACCGTCTGAAGCGTCCTAATTTCCCCGGAGACTACAAGACACCGGAGGGGCGTGTGCCGAAAGCCGAAGACATCGAAGGTATCTATTGGGAAACCTGTATGAATATCGGTAATTCATGGGGTTATAAAAAGAAGGAAACAAAATGGAAGTCATCCAAGGAAATCATACGCAACCTCGTAACGATTGCGGCCCGAGGTGGCAATTATCTGTTGAATATCGGCCCTGACGGTCTTGGCGATGTGCCTGAACAGGCAGTGGAATGTCTTAACGAGACCGGAAAGTGGCTGAGCGTGAATGGTGAGGCCATTTACGGGACTTTACGCAGCGGCCTCGCACCCGGTTGGGGTGAGGTGGTAAGAAAGGACAACGATCGCAATTCATCACTCTATCTCTGTGTGTTCGACTGGCCTGAAAATGGCAAATTGCGTCTTGACGGTAATTTCAGAGTGAAAGAAGCTGTCATGTTGGCCGATGGCGAAAAATTAAAAGTCAATTCAGATAAGAATGGCGTGACGTTGTCTCTCCCATCGGTAATGCCTGACAAGACTGTCACTGTGATACGTCTCGATCTGAAAAACAAGCTTCCTAAACAGACTCTCATTTCAAATTCGGAAAAAGTGTTCCGCATACTTGATACAGAATAAGCTATGAATATCAGAAATACTATTACAATTGCTATAGCTGCTGCATTTTCTCTACAATCATGCTCTTCGCATGACGGCTCGTGTGGCGACGGTGATTATTGTCTTTGGTATTCATCACCTGCCGAAAAATGGGAGGAGGCTCTGCCTCTTGGCAACGGTCGTCTCGGAGCAATGGTATTTGGAAATCCCTACGAGGAACTGTATCAGCTGAACGAGGAAACATTATGGTCCGGAGGGCCTGGTAATTGGAACAATCCCAAGGCTGCGAAATCTCTCAAGGCTGTCCGGGATGCTGTGAATGCCGGTGATTACAAGAAAGCCTCAGCTATTTGGAAAGCCAATTGCCAAGGGCCGTATACCGCGCGTTATCTTCCTCTTGCCGATTTGCGTCTGAACATGCACGATGAAGGGCCGATTGACTGCTACTGCCGTGACCTCAACATCAGCAATGCAACATCCACGGTCCGTTACACCGTGGATGGGGTAAGCTATACCCGCACTTCTTTCATCTCTTACCCGGATCAGGTGATGGTGGTGAGAGTAGAAGCCGACAAGGGCGCTGCCGTTAATTTTGATGTTTCGTTATCAAGTCAGTTGAGATATACTGTCGAGGCTGACGCTGACGGCTCTCTTACGCTAAAGGGGAAAGCTCCTGTCTATGTCGCCAACCGTGACGATGACCCAAATCAGATTGTTTACGACGAGACCGGTAAAGAAGGAATGAATTTCGAGGTAAAGGTAGCTGTGGCAACTGATGGCGGTGACGTTGTCTCTGAGGGTTCTGACCTCAGAGTTTCGGGAGCTAATTCTGCAACCCTGATTCTCGCGGGAGCGACGAGCTACAATGGCGTTGACAAGCTTCCCGGCTCTGAGGGAGTCGACCCTGCTATGGCTGTCAATCGGGATTTGTCGGCAGCTCTTGGCAAAACATACGAACAGTTGCTTGCCAATCATACGGAAGATTACCGCAACCTTTTCGACCGTGTGCAACTCACACTTTTAAATGATAGTTGTAAGTCAGATTTATCAGACATGCCGACACCGGAGCGACTGAAAAATTTCGCCGTCAATGATTCTGATTTAGGACTGGTCGAGCTTTATTATCAGTATGGTCGTTATCTGACCATCGCTTCATCTCGCAAGGGAGGTAAGCCTTCGAATCTTCAGGGAATCTGGAATCCGCATATCCAACCGCCGTGGGGGTCGAACTACACGGTCAATATCAACACGGAGATGAACTATTGGCCTGTAGAGATGACAAATCTCACGGAGTGCTTCGCCCCGCTTTCGGATTTCGTAATGGATCTTGCCGCCAACGGAGCGGAAACAGCCAAAGTGAACTACGGAATGGAAAAAGGGTGGTGTGTGCATCATAATTCCGACGTATGGGCTCAGACGGCGCCGACAGGAGGTTTTGAGATTGACAAAAAAGGCGCTCCACGGTGGTCATGCTGGCCGATGGCGGGAGTGTGGTTCTGTCAGCATTTGTGGGATCATTATGCTTATACCGGTGACCGGAAGTATCTGGAGGAAGTGGCCTATCCGACCATGAAAGGTGCGGTTGAGTTCCTGCTCCAATGGCTTCAGGACGATGAATCCGGATATATGGTGACGAATCCATCCACTTCGCCTGAAAACAGGTTTCATTACATAGACGCTTCCGGCGAAAAAGTGGAAGGTGAATTATCGAAAGCCTCGACGATGGATATTGCTCTCGCTCGCGACCTTTTCTCGAACTTCCTTCAGACAAGCCGCATACTCGGCTATTCGGAATATTGCGATGCTGTCGCTTCAACCCTTCCCAAACTCTATCCGTATCATCAGGGTTCAAAAGGTCAGTTGCTTGAATGGAACGAGGAGTTTGAAGAGCAGGATCCGGAACATCGTCATGCCTCTCATCTGTTCGGACTGCATCCGGGCAAGCAGATTCTCCCGCGTCGAGACCGCGAACTTGCCGATGCCTGTCTCCGTACTCTGGAAATCCGTGGCGATGGCGGCACAGGATGGTCAATGGCTTGGAAAATCAATTTCTGGGCTCGTCTGGAGGATGGCAACCATGCCTATAGGATGCTTAAGAACGGATTGAAGTATGTGGACGTGACTGAGGTCTCAACCAAACATGGCGGAACGTATGCCAATCTTTTTGATGCTCATCCGCCGTTCCAGATTGATGGCAATTTCGGTGCCACTGCCGGCATTACTGAAATGTTGATGCAAAGTCATGGAGGAGAGATATTCCTTCTCCCCGCGCTTCCCGACGCATGGCGAAGCGGTTCTGTGAAAGGTCTCAGAGCCCGTGGCGGATTTATTGTGGACATCGACTGGAAGGATGGTCAGCTGACCGGTGCCAAAATCACTTCCACCCTCGGTGGCAACTGTCGTGTGCGTTCTTTCAAGGAACTCAAAGGCACACCTGCAACCGGTGAAAACCCCAATCCGATGATGTATGTACCGGCTTCGGCGCCCTTTGTGAAGCATTCCGGTTCAGAATCTTCGACATCGTCCAAACTTAAAGAAACCTTCGTCATAGACCTGCCAACGGAAAAAGGAAAAACCTATGAACTTTAATTCTCTGAAATATCCTGCAATAGCGCTTGCGTTCATGGCATCTTCATTGATGATGGATGCAGGAAGCCCCTGGCATATCGCCAATGATACCCTTTGGGTATTTGACGGTTCGACATACGCTTATACTGTAGATACACCCGAGGATATGGGATTGACAAGCACTCTTCCAGATGCAGAGGGCCTGCTGAAATCTCTATCCGAGGCCGGAGTGGCGAAGGCCCCAAGGATCATTGACATAAAAGGTGCGACAAAACTGAACGGTAAACTCATGCAAGGGGATAGGGTGGTCCTGTCAGGTAAGAAGTATCCTGTGGTCATCTCTCGCCAGGCACTCCCTGCTGAGATGAGCCTGCGCAATTCAAAGATTACCAAAGGTGTTTCACAAAATGTCATACTTGATTTTTATGCGGGGCAACGTACACCAATGTCGGAGGTCGACATTATCGTTCCTGCAGGGATCAAGGTTACACCCGATAATGTATGGGTAAATATCATCGGCCGTGGAGAAGTGCAGTTGCGTAACCTTTCAAAACAGTCCGTCGGACGGCATGGCACCGATTATTCGTATGATAAAGTAGGGGAGGCCACCATGAGTGACCTCGGGGCAAAAGGAACGCGGATTCATCTTTCCGGACTTGATTTCCGCCCTGAAAACGGCTCAGACATAACCCTGACGATAAAGGGTTGCGTGGTGCCGGAGGCTAAGGATTATGTATTTGAGGCTTACTATACGACATCCGAACCACTCAGACTCGTTTCTCCTAAATGTCAAGCGACACTCAAAGCTGTAAATACGATTACTGATTTCCGTCGTTTGCCACGTTGCAAGGGCAGTTACGATGGAGTGGTGGATTATTCGTGGGTTTCGTTCGGATGGACTCCGAGTGGCGACTATTCTGATACTGAAGTCCTTTATTCAACTGACGAGGGGACTACATGGCAAAAACTGCCTGCCAATATGATGTCGTCTGATGCCAACGGTCAGCTCAATGTCTCACGACTTGATTCGGACAGGCTTTACGCATTCCGTCTCAATATGTTGAAAGGAAACACGCGTGGTGTATCCAACACAGTATGGTATTATACCGGTGAGTTTAATGCCAAGGATTACGGCGTCAAGGGTGACGGCACCACTGATGAAACCGATGCTGTCAATGCTCTCATTGCCAAAACTAATAAGATTGGTGGAGGTGTGATATATTTCCCGGAGGGTACTTACAATGTCCGCACCGTGCATCTCAAAAGCAATGTCTGGCTCCATGTAGGTGACAAGGCTGTCATAGCTGCGATTCCGGGTGGGGATGAGCCTGAGACCACATGGTTCAGCGACCGTGCCTATCGCCACGGACTGTCCCCTGTAGACATAAAGCCTTATAGCGACCCCGAGAACTATCTCACAAAGCAGGATGTCGGCCATACATTTTTCCGCAACTGCATGTTCTTTGGAGAAAGAATAGAGAATGTTAAGATTATCGGAACCGGCCGGATCACCGGTAATGGAAATCTTTTCACTTCCGACAGGGTGATGAACAATGAGCGTGGACGCCGTTGCGATAAAATGTTTGTGTTCAAACTCTGCAAAGACATTGAAATCGGTGGCGTTGCCAATGGACAGGATCTCTGGTATGATGAGGAAAAGGATGTCCCGTATTATATCACACCTGAGGGCAGGGACTATAACGATGGGACGATGTTGCATATTGATCAAGCCGGTCATTTCGTACTGCTCGCAACCGGTAGCGACGGACTGAACATGCATGATACATATTTCGGTAAGGATAGCCGGTCCAATGCCCGTGATATTTACGACTTCATGAGTTGCAATGATGTCAATGTCCACAACATCTATTCAACAGTCAGCTCTGACGATATTGTCAAGCTTGGTTCTGATTGTTCGCTTGGATACACCCGTCCGGCCTGCAATTATCTTGTGCGCAATGTAATCGGTGATACCAACTGTAATCTTTTTCAGATCGGTTCGGAGACGGCCGATGACATTACTGATGTGTATGTCGACAATATATTTGTCCTTGGCGCCAATAAGGCCGGATTTTCAATTTCCACAAATGATGGTGGTTGTGTTAGAAACATCCATCTCAACAGTGGTAAGACCGGACCGATCTTCACACGTTCGGTGATGAAACGCACACGTTCTCCCTTCTTTATTTCCATTTCCAATCGAGGGCGAGTGTTGGGCGCGAATGCCGAAATGTTCACTTTCCGTGAGAATGGTAGTGAGCGAAAGGAACTTCTTGTCACAAATTCTAATATCGGAAAGATTGAGAATGTGACTGTCAGCGGTGTAGATGTATCTGAAGTCTACGGTGGAAGTTCATTCCGTGGTGAGCGATGGAAAGGTTATGACGGTTCGCAAAACGAAGCGGCGGCCATAATTGCCGGATTCAAGCTCCCTGACAGCAAGGATATTGAGGGTGGTCTGACATTTACTCTCCCTGACGGACTCCATACGGGTTACATCAAGGACATTTCATTTTCCGATGTCAACCTGACAGTCAAAGGCGGACACTCGGAAGAGGATGCGACAGCCTGTCCTCCGGAGATAGGTGTCGGGCGTTACAACGTGAGTGACCTCAAGGTTCAACCGGCGTTCGGATATTGGCTCAGGCATGTCGATGGTGTGATATTCAAAAACTGTCATGTCAATGCTGAAAAGCCTGATGCCCGTCATGCCGTATATCTTGACGATGTCCTCAATTTCAATCATGAAAATCTCACTGTCGAGCGCGGTATCAATGAAAAGGTTGCTGTCATGACAGAGAGATGTGATGAGAAGAAAGCCATTATGGCCTGGGGAAGTAATAGCCCTATAGGTAAAGCCCGTGGCATACATCCCGGACGTGTGGCATGGGCCCATGCTCCCGGAGCGGCTACATGGAATAAGGATGAGGGCAGATGGTATGAGGATGACTGCAACGATCAGGAAGCGGCAGACTGGCTGGTGCACAACGCCATTATAACCCTTACCGGAGAAAAGAACGCAGCGAAAGCTTGGAACGCACTTTTCAGCTACTTCAACAAGCAGCATGGAAAGGGGGGCAAAGGCTACAGAAAGGGCGAGAAAATAGCTGTGAAACTCAATCTCAACAATACATTTGTCTATGAGGATAACGAGCAGCTCAATGCTTCCCCCCATGTCGTACTCGCTCTTTTGCGCAGTATGGTCAACGAGGGTGGGATTCCTCAGGAGTGTATCACCTTGTTCGATGCTAGCCGTTTCATGACCAACGCACTTTACAATAAATGTCATGCCGAATTTCCCGACGTAGTCTACATGGACAATGAAGGGGGAGAGGGCCGCACGAAAGCCACTTATGTGAAAGACGCTATCCCTTATTCGATGGATAACGGTAAACTTGCAAAAGGTCTTGCGACATGTGCTGTTGATGCCGATTATCTCATAAACATGGCATTGCTGAAAGGTCATGGAGGTCAGGGAGTGACGCTTTGCGCTAAAAATTGGTATGGTGTCACCGATATTGATCGTAATTTCCGCAAGAACCAGCACAACAATTTCAATCAGGACCGTAGTGGTCGGCCTCGCTTCATGACATTCACGGATTTCATGGGCCACAAGGATCTCGGAGAAAAGACAATGCTTTTCCTCATCGATGGCCTTTACGGATCGAAGGATGTCAACGGGGCACCCTCCGGAAAATGGCAGATGACACCATTCAAGGGTGATTGGCCATGTTCACTATTCGCTTCTCAGGATGGTGTGGCCATAGATGCGGTAGGCATTGATTTCCTCACATCGGAGTTCCCGACAATGCCTGATGTGGACTATTGCGACATGTATCTTGTCGAGGCTGCTCTTGCTGATTCGCCTCTTTCAAAAACCTTCTATGATCCGGAAAGGGATGGAACAGGATTGAAGAGTCTTGGTGTGCTTGAACATTGGAATAATCCTCGTGACAAGCAATACACCCGAAATCTCGGCACGGATGCCGGTATAGAACTTATATATGTGAAAAAGCCATGACCTTGTAGAGACTTTCATGTTGCACGATAATAGCAATCGGTCCCGGAATCTATCCGGGACTTTTTTAGTATAAGGATATATTTCTTATAGCTTTTGAAATAATAATGAAAATGCCAAGTTGCCGATTTCCATAATTTTGCGTCAGATAATAAACTAAATCACGATACATGGAAAATCTATTTTTCAAAAGTCTCCGCCTCTCCTTGCTCAGCGGACTCATGTCCACAGTCATGGTACTTCCGTCATCACAAATGTATGCCCAGACAGTTGCCATGCAGGATGACAAGGGGAGCGATATGGGTCTCTTCACTCCCATTGATGCACCTAATACACCTATGGGGGTTGCCCGTGGAATTCATCCCGGTCGCGTCACATGGGCTTACGATTCCAAAGCGGCCGCATGGGACGGACGGACAGGTCTGTATTCCGATGCGGACAACAATAGTCAGACCCGCGTAAACGATCTGATGGAGGGGGTGATAATCAACCTCACGAATCAGGACAATATCAAGGATGCGTGGAATGAATTGTTTGAAGTGTTCAACGAGAAGCATGGCAAAGGAAAGACAGGCTACAGACCCGGTGAAAAGATAGCCATCAAGATTAATCTCAATGACAATGGTGGCACCAATATTATTGATGCCACGCCACAGTCGGTCTATGCACTTCTTCATCAGCTTGTCGATGTGATGGGGGTTGCTCAGAAAGACATCACTATCTATGATGCTCAGCGCAGAGGCATATCGGCTGTCTACAATTATGTCGAACCGCTATATCCGGATGTAGTCTATCAGAATTGGGGCGGTTTCGTCCCCGGAGCTGTTGCTTATTCGGCCGAAATTACAAATCCGGATGCCGGTGCGATTGCGCGTGCGGCCTACGAGGCGGACTACATGATAAATATGGCCCTTATGAAGCGCCATTCGACCCCGACAAAGGACTGGAAGGACAGTGCAGGTCAGACGGGCATCACTTGTACGGGCAAGAATCAGTTCGGCTCGCTTAAAAATTGTTCGGCTCTCCATTTCTCAATCCGTGATTGGTCGGCACACCGCAATGGCAAGAACGGCTCCTACAACAGTATTGTCGATCTTATGTCCAATAAATATTTCGGAGGCAACACCCTCGTTTATATCGTCGATGCGATGTATGTCAATCCCAAACACAACGGTCAGGCCGTGAAGTTCAAGAATCCGCCTTTCAATAACGGTTGGACATCGAGTTTCCTTGCGTCCAATGATCAAGTGGCGATTGAGTCGGTCGTCCTCGACTTCATAAATTCCGAACTGCCGCTCACGGCCTACGCTGACAATTTCCTCCATGAAGCCGCCAATATTTCAAATCCTCCTTCGGGAACAAAATATGTTGGAGCCTCGGAGGGTAGTCTCGGCGTACATGAGCATTGGAACAATCCGATAGATAAGCAATATACCCGTAACCTTGGAACTGGTTTCGGTATTGAACTTTATCAGGTGCCACTTGACGACAACCGTGGTGCGATAGAATATTTCTATGCCGATGCACCTGCAATCTATGGAAAGGGAAAGGTGACACTTGGATGGAATGTGTCAAATGCAGCGGAAGTCTATCTCAATGGCAAGAAAGTCAAGAACAGTCAGTCAATGACAGTTGACAACAACGCGACTACTGATTACGTCCTTACTGCCATAGACAATAACGGACGCGAGATTAGCCAGGCTCTCAAAGTCCGCAATCTGAAGGAGACAACCCGGATGAAACCGGCCAAAGCCAAACTCGACGGCACTTTCCTGCTTAATGAAAAGGGGCAGCTCGTTCTGTCCGGTGAACGCACCAAACAGCGCAATACGGCTGATTGGGAAATCAATGTTCCGAAGACGGGTGACTACTATCTTGTGGCGAACTATGTTGGAAAGGACCCTGTGCCTGCGTTTATCTATATCGACGGCAAACTCGTAACTGAGAATTTCGGCTTCCTCAGCACCGTATCGGAGAATACACCCAAGGAATTCTATTTTCCGTTGCACCTTACCGCCGGACGCCATACGCTCCGCTATGAAATGCAGGGCCGCAGAGGCAACAATATCAATTATCTGTCGCTTGCGACTGAAAACAAATGACAGCCATGCGTAAATTCATATTTTTAATCCTGCATCTGGCATTTGCACTGTCCATCAACGCAGCCGACTGCAATGTGCGGGCCTTCGGAGCCAAAGGCAATGGCAAATCCATTGACTCCAAAGCCATTCAGAGGGCTATTGACGCATGTACAGCATCGGGTGGAGGAACCGTTACCGTCCCTGCCGGGACATATCTTTCGGCAACCATCATGCTGAAGGATAATGTCACTCTCAATCTGGAGGAAGGTGCGACAATACTCGGTGTGACCGATTACAAAGCCTACAGCAACCCTGATCCATTTACTGAAGGCTTAGGTATCGAAGTCGGTCGGGCACTCCTGGTGGCAGTTGATGCGAATAATATCGGTTTGACAGGGAAGGGAGTCATCGACGGTCAGGGCTCAGCTCTCAAAGCCCGTCACATCGCAGAAGATAATCGTCCTGAAAAGGACCGTTGGGGACTCCGTCCCTTCCTTTTCAGGGTTGTCAGATGCAATGGCGTGAAGGTGAAAGATGTCACTCTCAAATATGCGGGAGCTTGGACTTCACACTACTTCCAATGCCGTAACTTGATGATTGAAGGCGTAAAAATCCTCAGCAAGGGAGTCGCTCATAACGACGGCATAGACATTGACGGCTGCAGGGATGTCAGCATCAGCAATTGTGATATTGAAAGCGGCGATGATGCATTGTGTTTCAAGACGACTTCGTCAAAAATGAGCTGCAGCAATATAAAGGTCAGCAACATGCGTCTGAAAAGCAATCAGGCAGGCATAAAGATTGGCACCGAATCAATGGCAGCTTTTGAGGACATCAAGATTTCAGATTGCTATATCTATGACACGCGCAACGGCGGCATCAAACTTTTCAGTGTCGACGGTGCCCATCTCAGAAATATAGAGATTTCAGATATTGTCATGGACAATGTCCGCACTCCAATGTTGATGCGCCTCGGAGCAAGACTCAATGTTTTCAGAAAGAATGAGGATACCCGGCAACCGGTCGGTTCCTTCGAGAATGTCACCATCCGTAATGTAGTTGCAGCCGCTGCAGACACCGCACAACTCACCCCTCCATCCGGAATCCTCATCACCGGTATTCCGGGACACTGCATAACCAATCTTACTCTTGAAAACATTGCAATCACACTGCGTGGCGACGGTAGCGTCAAGGATTCTAAGGTGCAAGTTCCGGAAGCCATTGACCGGTATCCGGAAGTGAAGACTTTCGGTCCGACAATCCCGGCTTACGGACTGTGGGCCCGCCATGTCCGCAATCTTACGCTCCGCAATGTGAAATTCCTTCTTAAAAACCCTGATGCCCGTCCGGAAATAATCTGCGAGGACGGTGATATTAGAATCTATTAGCCACATTTTTGGTAAACCAATCATATCTTATGAAAAAACTATTCAGCATATTTACTTTCGGACTTATCGCCCTTTCGGCGTTGGCTGGAATCACCTGGGAGCAGATTGAGCCGGGTGTATGGCGGACCAATGCAGGCACGCCGGAGGAATACAATCTCCTGTCTGTTGCCGGATGCGCTCCTTTAAGCGAAGGCTTCAGCCGCCTGCCTGAAACGACACTCCCCGCGTTTGCCGACAGCATCAAGTGGGAAATAGTCGATGGCAAAACGTATATACGCATTCCTCTCGACAGGGACGAGCAACTATATGGCTTCGGACTTAATTTCCAGACTGTCCATCAGCGAGGGAAGATTCTCAATCTCCATGTGGACCACTACGGTGGCAAAGACACCGGCCGCACTCATGCGCCAGTTCCATTCTACGTTTCAAGCAACGGTTATGGTGTCTTCATCAATTCCGCACGTTATCTCACCGTCTATGCCGGATCAGGTGCTCGGAAGGATAGTCCGGATGCACCCGAAGCCAAGGATCGTAATCTGGACAAAACATGGACGGCAAATCCCTATTCGGATGCCGTCTCGATTCTTGTGCCTGCAGAGGGAGCGGAGATTTATGTTATAGGCGGTCCCACGGCAATGGATGCCATACGTCGTTACAATCTCTTGTGTGGAGGCGGAACATTGCCACCGCGTTGGGGTTTGGGTTTCACTCAGCGCACCCAGAAACTTTATGATGCAGAAACGGTGATTGCCGAAGCGGATGACTTTGAGAAAAATGGCTTTCCGCTCGATTTCATAGGTCTTGAACCCGGTTGGCAGAGCTGTGCCTATCCCTGTACGCTTGAATGGGATTCCACACGTTATCCCGATCCTGTAAGTTTCATAAATGAAATGGACAAGCGGAATGTCAGAATCAATCTATGGACCAATCCTTATATTTCGCCTGATTCAAAAATTTATGATGAAATCTATCCTCATACCAGTTCCCACACTGTCTGGTGCGGTATAGTTCCGGATTTTGCTACAGCCTCCGCTCGGAAGATATGGAAGGATAAGCTTCAGAAAGAACATCTCGACATAGGAGTGAGCGGTTTTAAAATTGATGAGATAGATGGCTATGACAGGTATCTTTGGCCCGATGTAGCGACCTTCCCTTCCGGTGTGGCTGCCGAGCAGATGCGACAGACCTACGGGTTGTGGGTGCAGCGTACCACGAACGATCTCTTCCATAACATGAACAAGAGGACCTTCGGTCTTGTCCGTGGTTCAAACGGAGGTGGAAGCTCATTCCCGTATGTCATCTATAATGATTATTATAGCCACAAGGATTTCATCACTGCGCTTATCAATTCAGGTTTTTCAGGAGTGTTGTGGACCCCTGAAGTCCGAAACTCCACAACTCCCGAAGAATGGTTGCGCCGATTCCAGTCGGTCGTATTCTCACCGATGGCAATGATCAACGCGTGGGCAAGCGGAACAAAACCCTGGTCATTTCCGGAAGTTTCGGACCGGATAAGGGAATATGCAATGCTGCGTATGCAAATGATGCCGTATTGGTACAGTGAATTTGCCCGCTATCATTTCGACGGTATTCCCCCTTTCCGTGCCATGAATCTTGAACCGGGATTCACAGCCTCAGCCATCAATGAGCTTAAGGATGCGAGTCTTAACGACAATCCCTATCTGGAGGCAGTCACGAAAGAGATTAAGGATCAATATATGGCCGGGGAATATCTGCTTGTAGCCCCGATGTTTGTCGGTGAGACCTCGCGGAAGGTGATTCTGCCTGCGGGTGACTGGTATGATTTCTATACAGGAGAATATGCAGGCAACGGAGAGACGATAGAAGTGACTCCGGGTCTTGACCGGATACCGGTATATGTGAAAGACGGAGCGATTATACCCATGACCTCTCCGCGTCTTCATGCGCCGAAAGCCGGCGAGAAATTTGACCTCGAAATCCGCCACTATGGCAAGTCAGACGGATCTTACCGCCTCTATGATGACGACGGAGAGACTTTCGGCTACGAGAATGGCGACTACTCTTGGCGTGACATTAAGGTATCACGTGCTAAAAACGGCAAGTTGCAGGGCTCCATCTCTGAAGCTGTCAAGGGTAAGCCGGACAATATAGGCAAAATTAGTTGGAAATTCATGACTCAAAACTGATATGAAAAAATTATTAGGATTATTTTTAACATTGATAGCTTTCGGCTCCTCGGCTCAGGGGATTGCCAAGAAAATCATTGAAATCCCGTCCGGCGACATGAAGCTCACACTCATGGTCGGGGAGGATGACAGGTTGTATCAACTCGGATTCGGGGACTCTGACGCTGAAATTAAGGTCCCGGAGAAACTTCCGAGCAGAGAGATGGAATTTCTCCCATGTTATGGCAATGGCGTGATAACAGAAGCTGCCATACAGGCAACCCATACGGATGGCAACACGTCCACCGATCTCAACTATGTAAGCCACAGAAACGAGCAGGTTGGAAACGGTGTGAATCAGACGGTGATTTCAATGAGCGACCCGGCATACAAATTTTATGTCGACATATATGTGAAATGCTATCCGGAAAACTCAATGATGGAAATCTGGAACACTCTCCGTCATGATGAAAGAGGAGGGAAGGTTGTGTTGTATAAATACGCTTCCGCTTCTCCAATCATTAAGGCAAAGGAGTATTGGCTCACACAGTTCTGCGGTCGCTACAAGCATGAGGCAACCATGAAGGAAGAAATGCTTTCGGAAGGCATCAAAGTGCTTGACTCGAAACTCGGTGTACGCGCAAATCAGTTCCGTATCCCCTCATTTCTGCTTTCTTGTGACGGATGTGCAAGGGAAAACGAGGGCAAAACTTTTGCTGCATCGCTGAAATGGGCAGGAAGTTTCCAACTGGCTTTTGAGGTGGATTGGAACAACAATCTTCGAGTGCTCACAGGTATCAATCCTGTCGGTGCGCATTATAATCTCGAACGTGGTGAGACATTCACCACTCCTGCCATCCTCTGGACCTACAGCGACAAGGGTAAGGGTGAAACCAGCCGCAATTTCCACCGTTGGGCCGACTCTCATTCCATACGCGATCCGAAAAAAGATCGCCCCATCATCCTCAACAACTGGGAGGCTACACACTGCGATTTCGATGAAAAGCGACTTGTGGCACTTTTTGAAGATGCCAATAAAATCGGAGCAGAGCTCTTCCTGCTTGATGACGGTTGGTTTGGCAACGATGAGTATTCCCGTGACGATGACAAGCACGGATTGGGCGATTGGGAACCCTCGGCAAAGAAACTCCCCAATGGTCTCGCACACCTTGCAAAGCAGGCAGTCAAGCGCAATGTGGGCTTCGGTATCTGGCTTGAACCAGAAATGGTCAATCCGAAAAGCCGTCTCTACAATGAGCATCCCGAATGGATCATCACCCAGCAGAAACGTGAACCTATTTTAGGACGTCATCAGGAAATTCTTGACCTTACGCGTCCGGAAGTGCAACTCTATGAATGGGAGATTATCGACAAGACTCTTTCGCCAAGTAAGGATATTTCATACGTCAAATGGGATTGCAACCGATATGTCACGCAGCCAGGTTCCACCTATCTGACACCTTCCCGACAGAGCCACCTGTTGATTGACTACAATAATAATCTCTACAGTCTCATGGATCGTTTCGCATCCGGTTATCCTGATGTCATGGCCATGCTCTGTTCCGGTGGTTCCGGACGTGTCGACTACGGTTCGATGCAGTATTTCCATTCCTTTTGGCCGAGCGACAACACCGATCCTCTCGACCGCATCAAAATTCAATGGGGTTTCAGCCATTTCTTCCCGGCCAAAACCATGTCGGCTCATGTGACACGCATGGGTAAGCGTCATCTTAAACTTGCGATCGACGTGGCCATGAGCGGTGCATTCGGTATTGACCTGGCCATTGACCGTGCGACTGACGCGGAGCGCGCGCAGCTTGCCGAAGGTGTCAGACTTTATAAGACCAAAATCCGCAATCTCATAATGGAAGGAGAACTCCACCGTCTTGTATCGCCCTACGAGACACCGCTTGCAGCCCTCAGTTATGTAGCTCCGGATAAGGACTGTGCTGTCGTTTTCCTCTATCAGACCGAGGATGGAAACGTGCCCTCCGTCAAATTCACCGGTCTGGATACAGACAAAAAATATACTGTTACGGAACTAAACCTACCCGAAGGTGAGAAGTCAAAATTTGATAACAACCTCACGTTTTCCGGCCGCCAATTGATGGAAGAGGGACTCTCCAACCCGTTGACCAAACAGTTTGAAAGTGCAGTCCTGGAATTAAAATCTATTTAAAAATATGAGAACCAAACTTATATTAGCAACTTTATTCCTGACAAGTCTCAGCCCCCGCATAAATGCTGCCGATGATCGCTGGGACATAATTGACAATGGCTCCATAAATTGGACTATCAAGGATGATGTGCCACATCAGGACCATGTCGAACTCAGCGGCATGAAACTTTCGGTTGTGCTTCGCTACGGTGTGAATGCCGACAGTTCCTTCCACGTCAATCGCAGTCTCGTGTTCCCCATGCTCCGCATGAACCCCAACAAGACGCAAAACAATCTCAAACAACGTTTTGATGTCAATATCCCCGGGATGGTGACAATCGACGATCTTACTTTGACAGATGAGAAGGTCAGCGACATCAATTTCGACGGTATTATGACGGTAAACAGCACATTCAGTACCGTTTACCGTCGCAAAAAGGATAAGGATGCCGTATCGCTCACCAGAACCATGTATCCGTCGACCAATCAAGCTTACTACATAGAAGAATATAAATTCACAAACAATACCGACCGCGTGCTGACGATGCGTGTGCCGGATTGGAACGTGCGCTACACAACTCCCGAGGAGAAAGGTGTCTACGGAAGCTATGTCATCGAAGGTTCGCTTTCAAAGAACGGTATGTTTGAGGTTCAACCCGGCAAGTCGCTTGATTTCTTTGCAGTATTCTCAGGCCGCAAAGCCGGTGATTCCGCCTTCTCGCGGATTTCTCCGGAAACCGAGAGAGCTGCCCGGCGGGCTTTGATTGACCAGTGGCATGGAAATCTCGTGCTTGAGACTCCTGACACTACTCTCAACACCATGTTTGCTTTCGCCAAGACCCGTGGTGCGGAGAGTATCTATAACACCAAAGGTGGTCTGATGCACGGTCCCGGTGGAGAGGCATACTATGCTGCCGTGTGGGCTAATGATCAGGCTGAATATATCAATCCCTTCTTCCCCTTCCTCGGTTATGAAATCGGCAATCAGTCGGCTCTGAATTCATTCAGGCATTTCGCACGTTACATGAACGACGAATACCGCCCAATTCCAAGTTCAATTATCTCGGAAGGTGTCAGCTTCTGGCATGGAGCCAAGGATCGTGGCGACGGTGCGATGATTGCCTACGGGGCTGCCCGCTATGCTCTTGCCCGTGGCAATAAGGCAGAGGCTGAAGAGCTTTGGCCACTTATTGAATGGTGTCTTGAATACTGTAACCGTAAGCTCAACGATAAGGGAGTTGTCGCATCCAATTCCGATGAGCTTGAAAACCGTTTCCCTTCCGGAGATGCCAACCTTTGTACATCGACCCTCTATTATGATGCTTTGAACTCAGCAGTCTATCTTGGCAAGGAACTCGGCAAGCCGTCGGCCAAACTCAAGGAGTATGACCGTCAGGCAAAAGCCCTCCGCGAGGCAATTGAAAACCATTTCGGTTATAAGATTGAGGGCTTTGACAGCTATCGCTACTATGATGGTAATGATGTGCTTCGTTCCTGGATTTGTATGCCACTCATAGTCGGAATAAATGATCGTGCGAAAGGAACCATTGATGCACTCTTTTCCCCACGCCTGTGGACTGCCGATGGTCTTCTCACACAAGCCGGGACCGAAACCTTCTGGGATCGCTCCACACTCTATGCCCTCCGTGGCACTATTGCAGCCGGTGAGGTAGAGAAGGGCCTCAGCTTCCTCAAAGACTATTCCCACCGCCGTCTTCTCGGAGACCATGTCCCATACGCGATCGAGGCATGGCCTGAAGGTGATCAGCGCCATCTTTCGGCTGAAAGCGGTCTCTATTGCCGTATTTTTACCGAAGGTCTTTTCGGAATTCGCCCCACCGGCTTGCGGTCGTTTGAGATGACTCCGCGCTTGCCGGAGGAATGGGAGTATGCTAACCTCAACCATGTCCGCGCTTTCAATTCCGACTTTGACATTAAGGTCAACCGTGGTTCCGGAGATAAGCTGGAAGTTAAGGTGATGAAGGGAGATAAATGTGTCCTTTCAAAAAAGATTAGCGAAGGGAGTACAATCAAAGTCAATCTATAATGAAAATGAAATCATTATCCGTGTTTTTATCCGCGCTTGCCGGTTGTGTTTTCGGAGTATATGCTGAAATCCCGTCAGTCAAGGTGGAAATAAGTAATAAGCTTGACTTCGACCGTATGGAGACTGTCGAGCTTGATTATGGTGAACTTTGCGACCGCTTTGGTGTAAAATCGCTGCGTGTTGTGGACGAAAACGGTGTAGAGTTACCCTCACAGGTGACATATAATGGCAAACTCATCTTTCAGCCGTCTGTAGGTGCTAAGTCAAAAGTCAATGTGGCTGTGCAGCCTGTCAAGGCTTTTGACTTCGGGACATATACTACAGGAAAGATGTATCCGCAGAGGTTCGACGACTTCTGTTGGGAGAATGATGTGGCCGGATTCCGTGCTTATGGCCCTGCGCTTCAGGACAAGGGCGAACGAGGCTTCGGATATGATCTCTATCTTAAGCGTGGAACCTCATTGCCTGTTATCGAACATCTCTATAATCTGCATTTCGACAAAGAATCTGCGGAAGCCGTGGAGAGGTTGAAGAAGGAGGGTAGGACAGAGGAGGCCAAGCGATGGCGTGAGGCACATTCTTACCATATTGATAACGGCTACGGTATGGATTGCTATGCCGTGGGGCCCACTCTTGGTGCGGGTGCTACCGCTCTTATAGATGGTGATACAATCGTCTATCCCTGGTGCTATAAGGATTATGAGATTCTTGACGAAGGTCCGGTTCGTTTTACAGTATCCCTTACATTCCGTCCCGGAACGTTTCAAGGACAGACTGTGGTTGAGAATCGAATCATAACTCTTGATAAGGGGAGTAACCTCAACCGCACTAAGGTGACTTATCGCGGTCTTGACAAATCAGTCCCGATGGTCATGGGTATTGTGGTTCATGACGACGGACCGGTGAAAAGTTCGGTCAAGGATGGATACATGTCATATCTTGACCCCACGAACGGTTCCGATAACGGTGAGGTATACATGGGAGCTGTGTTCCCGCTTCGACCGCAGTTAATTGCGGTGGAGGAGGAAGGTAAGGCCCGTCATCTGTTGGCTCATTTCGATTATTCCCCTACAGACGGATTTGACTATTACTGGGGCTTCGGATGGAACCGCGGAAATGTCCCGACACTTGCCGACTGGAACGAGATGCTTCTCAGAAAATCCCGTAGTATCAAATCCCCCTTAGAGGTCCGCATTTTACCGTAAATTGTTGTTAGATTTTATATTAGATGCCCCTGTCTTGATTTTGTCTGTAAAATTGAGACAGGAGTTTAATTTTTTGAGATTTGTATGTAA
>CANCXM010000010.1 GCA_947381945.1 uncultured Muribaculaceae bacterium | reverse complement strand
ATCACCTCAGTCGCAAGAAGGCTCATCGCGACGCTCTGCTCGCCAACATGACGATTTCGCTGATCATGCACAAGCGCATCTTCACAACTCTCGCCAAGGCTAAAGCTCTCCGCGTCTATGCTGAGCCCCTTATCAACCGCGCTAAGGAAGACAGCACTCCCAACCGCCGCCTCGTCTTCGCTCATCTCCAGAACAAGGAGGCCGTGACTGAACTCTTCCGCGAAATCGCTCAGAAGATTGCTAACCGCCCCGGTGGTTACACCCGCATCCTTAAGACAGGCAACCGTCTCGGTGACAACGCCAAGACTTGCTTCATCGAACTCGTTGACTACAACGAAAACATGCTTAAGGACAACGGTGCCAAGAAGTCAACCCGCACCCGTCGTTCTCGCCGTGGTGGAAAGGCCAATGCAGCAGAAGCTCCCGCAGCAGAAGCTCCCAAGGCCGAGACACCCGCAGCAGAAGCACCTGCAGCTGAATAATCTTCTTCCGAAGATAAATTTCATAAAAAGCATCGCTGTCATTTGTTCAAGTGGCGGCGATGTTTTTTTCTATCAGATTTTTTCGGACCTTATCCTGTATTCCCTCCCCTTTTGATGGTGGTTTCCTGTCGGAAAGAATATATAGGCGCCTCAATCGGGTGTGTTGGCGAGCTATCCATCCGGATTGACTATTGCAGGAGTGATGATTGTATGTATAAACAATAAAGACTTGAATTTTATGAGCCGTTTCACATCCGGTGAACGCCGGGGCTTGATTGTCCTTATAGTGCTTTTGGGTGCGCTGCCTCTCTGGCTTTGCATTAAATCATTCTTCTTCGGAAATTCCGAGGTTAAGGATGACGGCGTTGCGGTGCGCTTTGACACGCTTGCGGCCGTGTCTGATACTGTTGTTGCCGATTCGGTGAATAAGCGTGTCAGAAGCCGGAATAAAGCTGTTAAGGCTAATGCAAGGAAATCAAAACCCGCTGTAGACCGCAACCCTTTGGATGAGGTGGTGAATTGATATGCCAGCACCCGCTTGGAGGGAGATTACAAGTTAGTTGTGGTTAGAATAGGAAATTCATAGTTATTGTATTATGAAATTTACAAGGTAGGCAGCAACAAAGTCTATGGTATATAAAAAACGTTCCGGCTTGAAATCGTCAAGTCGGAACGCTTTTTATTATTGGTTGATTAGTGGGATGCTGATCAGAGGTTGAGCGCGTCGGGAGTCTCCTCGTCGACGGGAATGTCGGTGTTGACGTTCTTGCTGCCTACGAGGCCGTAGTAGAGAAGATATGCGAGCATTGCCACAACGAGCCAGTAAGAGGCCATGTAGCCGCTTGATTTTGCAATTGCGTTCTGGATGAGAGGCATGACGCCGCCACCGACAACCATCATCATGAAGATACCTGAAGCCTGCGCGGTGTATTTGCCGAGACCTTCGACTGCAAGGTTGAAGATGCCACCCCACATGATGGAGGTGCAGAGACCGCAGAGGATAAGGAGGAAGGCGCTGACGGGCACTTGTGCGCCACCTTCATAGAGGAATTCGGGAACAGGGAAGGTTGTGGTCTTCGGGATGAAGATAGCGAGGACAATAAGGATGATTGCAGTGGTCGACACGGCAATGAGCTGAGCGCGCGATGAAACGGAACCGCTGATGAATCCTGAGAGGGTACGTCCGATGAGCATGAAAAGCCAGTAGACGGCTACAATTGCACCGGCGATGGCTGATGCCTGACCCTGCACACCTGCGCCGTTTGCGCTCTGGTCAGCGAGGTAGAAGTTGAGAGTGCCGGGGATACCGATTTCAATACCTACATAGAAGAAGATACCTACAACGCCGAGGACTGTGTGACGGAAATTCCAGGGAGAATGGGAATATTTGATTTTTTTACCGTTGCTGAGATTTGGTTCGGGGATTGAAACGAAGCTCAGGATGACGAAAGCGACTGCGAAGATGCCGATACCGATGAAAAGGAGGGGATTGACGGCTCCAATCTGAGTCTGCTTGCTGAGCACACCGATGAGCATACCGACGAAGAGCGGAGTAAGGGTGCCGGAGAGTGAATTGAGTGCGCCGCCGAACTGCAGGAGCTGGTTGCCCTTGTTGCCGCCGCCACCGAGAAGGTTGAGCATCGGGTTGACAACGGTGTTGAGCATACATACGCAGAAACCGCAGATGAAGGCACCGAGGAGGTAGATGAAGAAGTTGAGGGTGATGGGGAAGGTTGTCGCTACGCCTTCGGCATTTGTTGACGAGAAGGTGGTCACGACGCTGTCGGTTCCGACGAAGCTTGAGAGGAACTGAACGAAGAGACCGATGACTCCAACTGCGAGAGCCCACAGTGCAGTCTTCTTGTAGCCGATGCGGACGAGCATGTTGCCGGCGGGAATACCCATGAAGAGGTAGGCGAGGAAGTTCATCATGTTGCCCATCATGCCGAGCACTGAGTTTCCTTCAAACTGATAGCCCCAGATTGTTCCGATAGGAGCTGCCAGATTTGTCACGAACGAGATCATAGCGTAGATGAAGAACATCACCACTATGGCTACTATCCGCGCATTGTTTTTAGCAGTAGTTTCCATTACGTTGTTTAGGTAGAAAGATTTGTTAATTGATTAGTGAACTTAAATTTTTTACTTAGAATTGTTGATTACAAGGTAAGAAGTAAAACCTATGGTTCAGCAAAGATAATGATTCTTTTTTGATTTTCGCGATAAAGGCTTCTGTTATTATCATTCAAAATTTGTGAGAGGGCGACTTATTGTACTTTGCGGACCAAAAAGAGGATGAAAATCCAAGTTTTCTTGTGAAAAATGCCATTTGAGAGCCTGTAATCACATTTTTTTGAAAATTTTTAATCAAAAATGGTGGATGTTTCGTCAACATTATATATTTTTGTGTCGCAATTCTGTAGACGTTCGTTGTCGTGCCACCTGCAGCCTGATAAAATTCCGGGTTATCGGCCGGCTTCAGATAGTCTGACAATCTTGTAAAATAATAAATTATGGTATATAGAAACTGCATAAAAACAACAAACCGAAAAAATATAAATAATCTACAAAACTTGAAGGCAATTCATCCTGCCGGATTCAACAAATAATCT
The DNA here is from genome assembly GCA_947381945.1 of uncultured Muribaculaceae bacterium. GTDB lineage: Bacteria > Bacteroidota > Bacteroidia > Bacteroidales > Muribaculaceae > Duncaniella. The sequence continues at coordinate 83,741 of CANCXM010000010.1, read as the reverse complement.
ACTGAAACGGTCATTCCGCTATCATGAGGATTATGCGGACTTTCAATATTTCCATTCCTGTTTCTTTGACGATTTCCGCTAAGCTCAAGGCCCGGACACATGTCCGCAGCAGCCTGTCGTCTTTATCCGGATATTGTCCATCCTCACCCATGAATTGAGAAGAATGATTCAATCTGCCACCGGTTGCTGGAACCGCTCAGGCATATTGTGTCCGCTGCGACCGGTCCGATAGCCCGGCTGCTGTGGAAGCCGAAGATATTTTTCCGATGAGGTGTCTGTCAGTCACATCGTATGCGTGCATATTGCCCGACGGTGTGGATTGCGGAATGCTCGCTGCAAAAATGGACGCCTCTGTTTTTTGGGGGCTTCAACTAACGAGCATATAGGATGAGCGCTTTCGACATCGCCGTCCGAAGCCCCCTCCGTATTGTCGTTCTTCCCGTATCATGCATGAAGGCATGAAAAGGAAAAGACTGAAAATTTTGATTCCGCTGTAAAGCGGGATTAAAGCATAGGTGATAATCCTCTTTGTGAAAAGCGGTGCATCTATTATTTGTTACTATTGTGTGTCGAATTCCTTGTCATCATGACAAGGAATTCGTTTTTAATTTGTATATTTGCCTCATATTAATATGTATTTAAATCATATTAATAGCCGTTTGCACTATTTCTGAGCAAATATCCTTATATTTGTACTGCTAATCCTTAATAGATAACGATACCATTTTTAACCGAATCATTTATTCTAATAATACTTTATAATCAATGAATCTGACAGCAGTTAACCGTGCGGCCGACAATATCCGTATTCTCGCCGCTTCTATGGTTGAAAAAGCAAAGTCCGGACATCCCGGCGGCGCCATGGGTGGCGCAGACTTTGTCAATGTACTTTACTCTCAATTTCTGATCACTGACCCGGACGACGGCAAGTGGCTTGGCCGTGACCGTTTCTTCCTTGATCCCGGCCACATGTCGCCAATGCTCTACAGTGTGCTTGCTCTCTTCGGTCACTATACAATGGCTGAACTCGAACAGTTCCGTCAGTGGGGTTCTCCGACTCCCGGTCACCCCGAACTTCATCCCGAGCGTGGTGTCGAGAATACTTCAGGTCCTCTCGGACAGGGCCACACAATGGCTGTGGGCTGTGCAATCGCAGAGCGCTTCATGACTGCACGTTTCGGCGAGTGGATGAGCCACAAGACCTACGCTTTCATCTCCGACGGTGGTATCCAGGAAGAAATCTCGCAGGGCGCAGGCCGTCTTGCCGGTTATCTCGGTCTCCACAATCTCATCATGTTCTATGACAGCAACCGTGTGCAGCTCTCGACGATGGTCGATGCAGTTGACCGCGAGGATGTCGCTGCAAAGTATCGTGCATGGCACTGGAACGTGATTGAAATCAACGGTAACGATCCTGTGGAGATTGCCAACGCTATCGTTGCTGCCCAGGGTGAGAAGGAGAAACCGACCCTCATCATCGGCCACACCGTGATGGGCAAAGGCGTTGTCAAGGCCGACGGTTCTAATTTCGAAGGCCAGTGCTCGACCCACGGTCAGCCCCTCAGCGCATCCGGCGCTGACTATGCAGCCACAATGAAGAATCTTGGTGCCGATCCCGAGAATCCCTGGGTTATCTTCGACGATGTCAAGGCTCTCTACGATGCCCGTCGTCAGGAACTCCGCGAAATCGTGAAAGCAAAACGTGCCGAGCAGGCTGCCTGGGAGGCTGCAAATCCCGAACTTGCAAAGGAACTCCACACATTCCTTGACAACAAGCTTCCTGAAATTGACTGGAAAGCCATTCCCCACAAGGCAAACATCGCTTCGCGTCAGGCTTCAGCCGACGTCCTCGGTGTGCTCGCTGAGAAGGTCAACAATATGATTGTTTCGTCTGCCGACCTTGCAAACTCCGATAAGACCGACGCCTTCCTCAAGAAGACCCATCCCTTTACAAACGGTGACTTCTCGGGTGCATTCCTCCACGCAGGTGTGTCAGAGCTCACAATGGCTGCGGTCATGAACGGTATCGTTCTCCACGGTGGTGTCATCGGTGCCTGCGGTACATTCTTCGTATTCAGCGACTACATGAAGCCCGCTGTCCGCATGGCCGCTCTCATGGAGCTCCCTGTGAAGTATATCTGGACACACGACGCATTCCGCGTTGGTGAGGATGGTCCTACCCACGAGCCCGTTGAGCAGGAAGCTCAGCTCCGTCTGATGGAAGAACTCCGCAACTTCAACGGCGAACCCTCGATGCTCGTCCTCCGTCCTGCCGACGCAGCCGAGACTTCCGTTGCATGGGCAATGGCTATGGAGAACTTCAAGACTCCGTCGGCTCTCGTGCTTTCGCGCCAGAACCTCCCCGACCTTCCCGCTGCGTCAGGCGACCGTTTCGCCGAGGCAAATGCAGGTTGCCGCAAGGGTGGATATACCGTTGTAGAGGCTGAGACCCCCGACGTGATTCTCGTTGCCAACGGTTCTGAAGTTTCACTCCTCTGCGAAGTTGCCGAGAAGCTCGCTGCCGAAGGCAAGAAGGCCCGTGTGGTTTCAGTTCCCTCGCTCGGTCTCTTCTTCCTACAGGATGCCGACTACCGCAAGTCTGTGATGACTCCCGGTGTTCCCGCCTTCGGTCTCACTGCCGGTCTTCCCTCGACACTCCGCGAGATTGTAGGTGCCGACGGTATGGTATTCGGTCTCGACCATTTCGGTGCATCCGCTCCCTACAAGGTGCTCGATGAGAAGTTCGGTTTCACAGCCGACCATGTCAAGGGTCTTGTTGATAAGTTCCTCGGCGCCTGAGCAAAAATGACTAATTTACGGTCCAATGACCGGACGCTGTGAAGATAATCATTCGAAATTTTGCAAAATGATTAAAATTGTCATACCTTTGCGCCCGATTTTGAAATTTATCTAACAGTAGTTTCTTTATAAAAAGCAGCCTGCATCCCATTCCCGAGATGCAGGCTGCTCCGTTTGTTATCGGTGTTCGTATGTTCAACTACAATCTAATTTCTATTCTCCGCTTTGTTCGATGAGCGGTATATAAGCTCCGTAGCCTGATTCGGCCATTTCATCAAGGGGAATGAAGCGGAGTGCAGCGCTGTTGATGCAATATCTCAAGCCTCCGCGATCCTTCGGCCCGTCGGGAAATACATGGCCAAGATGAGAGTCACCGACGCGGCTTCTGACTTCGGTGCGCGTCATTCCGTGTGAATTGTCGCTCTTTTCAATCAATACGTTTTTGTCAATGGGTCTTGAGAAGCTCGGCCAGCCGCATCCGGAGTCAAACTTGTCGGTTGACACGAAGAGTGGTTCACCTGTGGTGATGTCGACATAAATTCCTTTGCGATGATTGTCGAAGTATTCGTTGCGATATGGCGGTTCGGTTGCGTTCCGGCGGGTGACGGCATACTGGATCGGATTCAGCCGTTCGTGCAGTTCGCTGTCGGATGCTTTGGCGTAAGGTGACGGATCAACTGATATTGACTTTGTCTGTCGGGCTTTGCGGGCTATCGCAAAAAGCTGTGGATTGATGTGGCAGTAGCCTGCCGGATTCTTGTCGAGGTAATCCTGATGGTATTGTTCCGCCGGATAGAAGTTCCGGATGGGTAGCACCTCGACTGCTATGGGCGCGGAGTAGAGCTGCGCCTCCTTTGCAAGTTCGGCGAGAGCTATCTCCTGCTGTTCGGCATTTGTGAAGTAGATTCCTGTGCGGTATTGGGTCCCGACATCGTTTCCTTGCCGGTTGACAGTGGTCGGGTCGATGGTCATCAGGTAGAGCTGTATGAGGAATTGCAGGTCGATTTTAGAGGAATCATAGCCCACACGCACACATTCGGCTGCCTCTGTGCGGCCGGTGCATACTTCTCTGTAGGATGGTTCGGGAACGATGCTGTTGGCATAGCCTGCACAGGTTGCTGTCACTCCCTCGATTTGTTTGAAGAAATGCTCGGTGCCCCAGAAGCAACCTCCGGCAAAATAGATTGTCTGATTGTTGTCCATGATTTTATGATTGTCTGTTAGAAGATGGGGAAGAATGGTTGAGGTGTATCGGTTGACGGTATTTAAACGTCTTGCCAGCCTTTGAGGTTTAGGGTGTGGGATTATGATATAAAAAAGACATCGTGCCGTCCTTGAAATGAGTATCCTGTGGACGGCACGATGTATTATTTGTGTTGCCTGATATGGCTTAAAAGTTTATAGCCTTGTTTCAGCGGGCAATGATTTTTGCAACTTTGCTGCCTGCTTTGACAATGTAGATGCCGGGGGCGGGCAGGCTGATTGCATGGCTGTTTGCGTTTGCGCTACGTGTGATAAGCTGGCCGGTGATGTTGTAGACAACTGCATCCTCAGCTCCATCCACACGGAGTTCGAGTCCGTTGACACTGATGCTGACTGCATCCGATGTCACTGTCCCTATAGCGGCGCTTGACGCGATTTCCATTTTAAGTTCGGCTGGTGTACCAGCAGGGACTACAAGATAGGCTTTATTGCGGGCAAGGTACTGCTCGTTGGAGGTCACGAAGCCGATTGAGCCATCGGAAAGACGACCGAGGACACGCATTGTGGCCTTGTTGTAGGGGGTGCGGTTCTTGTGGACAAGGTCATTGTTGTTGAAGTAGACACCTTTCAGCATATTCCCTGAAATAGCCGAGCCTTTGCCTCCAAGGTTGAGCTTGTTGCCCGACGGTACTGCCGAGGAGCATTTGATGATGACGGGGGTGCCTTTGGCTACAGTGCCGTTGATTTCCTTGATATAGGCTGTTCCGTTTTCAACTGAGCTTACATAGTAGGCGGTCATTCCTTCCGAATGGAAATCGAAGGGGAAATCGGCATAGAGTGTCGCGTAGTGGTCGGCTCCCTGCTTGAACTCAGGAGTGATGCCGAAGTAGTTGCTGTCATCAGTGGTCATGGGATGGAAGTACCAACGGTAATATTCACCGTTGCCTATGTGAGCGACCCATCCTTGTTCGCTTGCGAATTTGGTGGCATCGCCTATATAACGTGTAATACCGCTGTTACGGCCGAAAATTGAATATGTGCCTAAGTTGGAATTGTAAAGGCGGATGCTGACAGGGTAATTGATTATGGTGTGTACGCCTGTTCCCTGTGTCTGTAGGTCATAGTCCTTCTTTTGACCGTTGAGATCTTTCACATAGATTATCGTAGAAGGATCGGATACTGTTCTGTCATAGCCCATCCAAAGTTCGATGGCTCCGAGTTCGGCTGTGGTTGCCTGGAAGTTAAGTTCGCCTTTGTCGTCAAGAACGTAGATGTAGCGTTCGGTTTTTGCATTTTGGACGCGATAATAACCGTCACCTTCCAATTTCGCTGAGGCAGAGAATGCTATGGCAGTTGCAATTAATGCAGTGATGAGATGTTTCATTTCTGACTGGAGAATGTGTGTAATAAAAATAAATGATGTCAAAGAGTGATTTTAAGCCACAAAATTACGATAATTTATGCTAAATCAGAAGAAAACAATGTTAAAAAGCAGGGCCGTGTCATCATTGACACGGCCCTGCCGTAAAAAGGTATCTGATGAGATGTATTATTCAACGATACAGATAGCTACGCGGTTGTGAGCGGGGGTATCGTAGGGCTGATCCTCAACTTCACCCATGCTCTTCACGAGGATACGATCGGGAGCGATGCCATACTGGTTGATGAGAGTATTGGCAACCACTTCGGCACGCTGTGCGGAAAGGTGGAGGTTGATTTTCAGAGTTCCTGTTCCCTTGTCAGCATAACCTGTAACGGTTACCTTGGTGTCGGGATGGCTCTTCATGTAGCGGGCCACTTCAGCAACCTTGAACATTTCGTCCTTAGTGATATTGTAGGTGGAAATCTTGAAGAAAATGTCGCGGGTAAGAGGTGCGGGTACTTCCTTGACAACTTCCTTGACAACAATCTTCTCAACAGGAACTTCAACAATCTTCTCGACAATTTCTGTGTTGCCGGCAGCAGTGCAGCACTTGGGTGTGCGCTTCTGCTTGGTGAATGTTGTTCCGAAAGCATACTTCACACCAACGAGGCCGTTGAAATACCAGTCAGCATTGTTGGCTTTCTTGGAGTTGTAGCCGTCGGGAAGGACGTTGGCCTGAAGTTCGAGACCGAGTTTGAGGTTGCTGGTGATGTTGAAGTCAGCGAATACGCCGAACTGACCAACGAAGCGGGCCTTGCCACCGTTCCAGATGTTGCGGAGGACTTTGGGACGGTCAGCTGCGGGGAGTTCCTCATAGACACTTGCCATGAGTGAGTTGTTGACCTTGTTGGCTTCCTGATTCTTGAAAGCGAAGTTTGCACCAACACCGCCGAAGATACCGGCGCTCACAAGACGCTCGGGATTGTAGCCACCGATGAGGTTGGTGAGGTCAACCATAAGGTCAACGGTAGGAGCGACGTAGTTCCACTTCCAGTCAGAGCGGGCACCGTCAACGGTGATTGAACCCTTTGAGGTCCAGCCGTTGAAGATGAGGCGGCCGCCGAGGACGGGATTGAAGTTGTAACCTACGCCAACCTGAGCGTTGAAGGATGACAGACGGCCGAAGCTTGTTTCGCCCAAGGTCTCCTGCATACCAACCTGACCCTGGACATACCAGTGGGGCTGGAAGACATATTCAGTCTCCTCCTGCGCCGTCTGTGCGTTAGCCGCGAAGGCTGCACAGATGGCGATTGAGGCTGATAGAAATAACTTATTAATTTTCATGTTCTTAGTTTTCTAAATTTTGAGCCTTGACGATTCAATTATTTGCGTACAACCTGAACGTAGCACTTAACAGTTGAAGTATGACCGGTGTAGTCAAGAGCCTGATAAGCGATTTCGTAGGTGTAGACACCGTTGACAGCACCTGCAACGTTGAGAGCAACGCGGTTGTTGTCACCGTTGAGGACGGTGGCAAGCTTGTTGGCAGGTTTGTTGGCTGCTGCAACGAGTTCGGGATGCTCTGCGCCGGTCTGGTCAGTAACCTTGGTGACACCGATGCACTTCTTGAATACGGGGCAGATGGTCTCGAAGTTGTAGGTAGTAGCCCAGAGCTCGATAGCCTGTCCGTTACCCTTGAACTGAGAAGGCTGGTTGGGGTTGGTGCTGAGGAAGCCGAGGTTACCGTCGCCCTTGCGATAGAACATTACAGACTGGAGGTAGTGGTTGGGATCATCAAGAACCTTGTTGATGCGGTTTGCAACAGAGTTGTACTTGTTGATGAGGGTGTTGACCTTGCTGAGGTAGTCGCTGTTAATCTTGTCAACGAGAGAGTCGAGCTTATCCTGGATGTCGCCCATCATGCCGTTAACCTGATCCTCGATGTCCTTGATGAGACCATCTTCGCCATTGAATGCCTGATCGACAGCCTGGCTGATGGCATCGCGGATTTCTTTTTCAAGACCGGGCTTGTTCTCGTTGCCGGGAACGCCGTAAATCCATTCGTCGATACCTTCCTGAACTTTGTCAACAACATCCTGAAGGTCGCCGGTGATGTCAACGTCGATAACGTCATACATTGTGGGGTCGTTTTCCCATCCTTCGGGAAGTGTAGCCTCACCGTTCTCAGTATCTAGGTCATACTTCTTGGGGATTTTAACTTTGACGATGGTCTGACCGAGTTGATCGATCTGTACAGACTGGATGTTGAATTCGATGTCAAGAGTAACGTCGCCAATTTCGAAGGGCTTGAGTTCAAGGTCAACGAGTGACTTGTCAAGCTCGATGGGGTTGAAAGTGGGGATATGCTTGAATGATTCGCCGTGGAGGGTAGCGAACGAAAGGGGCTTGAATGCAGTTGCAGCAAGACCGTAGGTCGAGTAAACCTTAGAGAAGTCCCCCTTGCCGGATACAGTTTCGTAAGTGTAGCGGAGAGCGTTAGCGTCGCATACATTCTGGAGCTGGTTGTAGATGGCTTTGAGCATGTGGGCCATGTCGGCGGCTGTGCGGTTCTTCACAGCGTCGATGAGGGCATCTTTAAGACCTGATTCGATGTTGATCTTTATAGCGTCGAGGTCTTCGGGAGCTACAGAAGCCTCAGCACGGTAGAGACCGTTGCCATTGCCTGCCGCACGGGTAGAGTTGACACCGAACTTGATGACAGTGTCGTCGTCCTTGGTGATATTGGTGAGGTTTACTTTAGAAACTTCATCCTTGCTGTTAACGAGAGCGAAGCCGTCAAGGTCAAGTGTATTGACGGTGCCGGGGTTAACGGTGAACCAGAGGTTACCGAGAGAAGCCTGGCCTTTATCGTTGAGAAGGGCGAGGTTTTCGTTCTCGATGTTGTAGAATTCAGTGACAATCTTGCTCCAGTCAACATCGTCGTTGGCTTCGCTGTAGCACTCAGCACCACGACCGGCAGCGGGGAATTGGCGAAGACCTGTTGCGAGGTGACCGTAGTATGACATGAGCACCATTGAGTTGAGGCCGAAGGGAGTGTTGAGCGAACCGAATACGGGGTTGGTGGTTGCCTGAAGAAGGAGGCTGGTCACCATGCCGTTGAGACGGCCGAGGAGCTCGTCGATCTGTTCCTGAAGACCTGCGATTGCAGTGGTGTTGTTCTTGATGTTCTGAATGGTTTCAGCATAGCTCCACCATTCGCCCTCAGTTCCGTTGGGGAAGAGGATCTGATACATCTCGTTGATCTTGCTGAGATCGTTGTAATATGTATTGAGAGCCTTGAGAGCATCCTCGTTGAGTGTGCCTTCGTTCTGAAGTTTCACGAGTGCGTCAAGAGCAACCTTGTTGTCGATGATGTACTGACCCTGCTTAACGAGGTTCTGGAATTCTGCGGGAGTAATGCCGATTCCTTTAAACCATTCCTCGAGACCGGCTACTGTAGCGATGAGGCCGGGATTGGTTCCGTCGCCGTTGAGCACTTTCTTAAGGGATTCGATTTCATCAGCAAGATTGGCAACAGTTCCGTTTTCACCGATGAGGCCGTTGATGGCTTCAGCATTTGTGATGAGGGTCATGAGTGTTGCTACCTGCTCGGCAGTGAACTGTTCCTTAACCCCGGGTTCCTGCTTTTCGAGTTCTTCTACGCGCTTAATGAGATCTTCGAGTGCGCTCTGAGTAGCATAATCCTTGGTGAGCTCAGTAATCCAGCCTTTGATTTCTGTCTCAGTGTGGTGCTCGTTGCCTTCGAGAGCCTGAAGACGATTCTTGATGTCGGTGATTGAAGTGTTGCAATTGTTCTTGCAATCCTCGAGCTGAGATTTCAACGCATCAAGAGCTGCCTGCAGATTGGCCTGCTGGCCCATGAGCTCGGTACGGAGATCCTCATCCGTGTCCTTACATGAAGTTAACGTGCTGAATCCCCCGGCAGTAACAGCCATGAGAAGCAGTCCTGGGATAAACTTTTTCTTCATTACAGTTTGTTTAAAAATTTTAGATATGTATTTATTGATGTTTTTTAAGTTTTAGAATTTGTATGTCTTTCTTGTCTATTCAGTTATATGTAAAATCGGGCATACCGACATTGCCGGTTATTATATAGGTGCATATAATATTCGGTGGAGCAACGTAAATTCGTTAAGTAAGAACGGAAAATTCGGTTGTCGTCATAAATAAATAAAGTCGGTGTAGAATTCCACGATAGATAAACTTATCAGGTGGCAAAGGTAATAATTTTATGCGAAAACCAACATGTTTTAACAGAAAAAATGTTTCAAGCACTAAATTTTCGGAAATTTGGAATATTTTATTACCTTTGTGCAGTATTTCAGAACGTAAGGTTCAAGGGTATATGATTTAAATTTACAGAGATACGAATAACTGAATAAAATAAAACTACAGATCACGCATGTCAAAAAAAATCAATGCGGCGTTGCGCATAGCAGCTACCACAATTCTCAGCCTATTTTTTGCAACTTCAGTGAGCGCGCAGGCATCGGAAGAGCAATACTACAGACTGACCACAGCAGACTCCAATATCTTCCATCATCTTGGTGTCGGTGTGTCGGTGGGTACTACCGGTATCGGACTTGATGTGTCGACCCATATCACTGACCATTTCCGCGTCCGTACGGGTCTGGATTTCACGCCCCACATCAATTTCCCGATGTCGTTCAGCTTGCAGAGCTACACGGATGGAGGTGTCCATGCGGGTAATTTCGAGAAGTTGCAGAAGTATATGAAAAAACTGACCGGCACGGATGTCGACGATAAGATTGAAATGGACGGCAAGCCGACCATGACCAGCTTCAAGTTCCTTGTGGATGTCTATCCCTGGGTTGACAAGGGCTGGAGGTTTACAGCCGGTTTCCATCTCGGCTCACGGAAAGTGGCCAAGGCGGTGAATACGATGGGAGAGATGCCGTCGCTTCTCGCGGTGAACATCTATAATAACTTCTATGACTACATGATGAGCGACGAGGCTATTGATGAGCCGTTTTACGGTGACTTTTATTGGGATCCGTTTCTTGTTGACGAATTGCGCGAGGATCTGGTGACGCAGGGCTACATGGGCATCCACGTCGGTGATTTCAAGGACGGTAAGCCTTACATGATGCAGCCTGACTCCGACGGTATGGTTAAGGTGAGCGCTTTTGTGAATTCCTTCAAGCCATATCTCGGTCTCGGTTACACAAGCGTGCTCGACAAGGCCGGACGCTTCAAAATTGATGTGGACTGCGGTATGCTGATGTGGGGCGGTTCGCCGAAACTCATCACCCATGATGGAACTGACCTCACCACACAGGTGAAAGACATTAAGGGTAAGCCCGGAGATTATGTGGATCTGATGAAGGCATTCAAGGTATATCCGGTGGTTTCTGTCAGATTTGCATGTAAAGTTTTTTAACAAGAATTAACTATAAAAACTATCGCAATAGTTGGAATACGTCGCGATTAGTTTTAACTTTGCGGTGTGAAACGTATTTATTATCGTTTCACACCGCAAATTTTTTTTAACAACTATCAACATCATTAATCATAACTTAAATTACATTATCGCTTATGAGACCAGGACGTAAACCTCAGTTGCTTACAGAAAAAGAATTGGTGATCATGCAGATGCTTTGGGAGCGCGGTCCGCTCTTCGTGCGTGAGATGGTCAATATCCATGAGGAACCAAAGCCTCATTTCAACACCCTCTCCACCATCGTGCGCATCCTTGAAGAGAAAGGCCATGTGGCTCATGAAGTGTTCGGCCCCACCTACCGTTACTATGCCGTCGCAAAGAAGGAAGACTTCCAGAAGCGTTCGGTGGCCCGTCTCGTGAAGGACTACTTCAACAATTCCTATAAGAACGCAGTTTCAGCTCTCGTTGAGCAGGAGCAGATGTCGGACGACGAGCTCCGCGAGATTATGGATCTGATCGAGCGCAAGAACGCCAAGAAATAATCCGCTCTTCCCCACGGATATATCCCATTCATTCCTCACCTTATTAAATTAAATTCATCACCATGGGCTCAGTGCTGTCATACTCTCTCTACAGTTCCATTCTCCTTGCCTTGCTCTATCTCACATATAAGTGGATGATGGCAGGGGAGAACCAACACCGATATAACCGTGCTGCGCTCTGGATAATCTATGCTGTGGCCTTGTTTGCTCTTCCCGTCGGCAACCGGCTCAGCGGCCTGACGGCTTCGGTTCCCGTCCCGATGCCTTTGGCCGAGATTGATATGGCCGATCTGATGGCCGGGATGGATGAGGTGGTGATTGCCGAAGTCCCGCGACAGCCGATATGGCTCACGATACTTCTTTGGGTCTACCTTGGAGGTGTGGTCTTCACCGTCGGTCAGACTCTTTGGGTCGGAATGCGCCTCCGCAGGATAATCTCACGCGGTGAGGAGGTCGGACGATATGGCAACAAGGTCGTGATCGTGACTGACGATGATGGCATTGCTCCATTCAGTTGGTGCAGATATGTGGTGATGAACCGCACGGACTGGAATGAGAATGGCGACATGATTCTCGTCCATGAACTCCAGCATCTGGGGCTGCGCCACTGGATTGATCTTCTTGTCGCACAGTTTGTGGGTATATTCCAGTGGTATAATCCCGCTGCATGGCTCATGCGCGAGGAGTTGAAGACCGTCCACGAATATCAGGCGGACAGCGCCGTGCTTGCCTCAGGCGTCTGTGCGCGTGACTATCAGATGTTATTAATTAAAAAGGCTGTCGGCGCGAGATTCCCGTCACTTGCCAACAGCCTGAATCACAGTAAACTTAAGAAGCGAATTACTATGATGTACAATCAAAAATCTCCGGCCTCCCGCCGTCTGCGCGGTCTGGCCCTCGTGCCCGCACTCGGCGTGGCGCTTGCAGTAGCTAATCTTGATGCCGTCGCGTCGGTTCTCGCCGACACTTCGGATGCAACCATGATTGAAACTCCGGTCGAAACTCTTCCCGATGTTCCGGTCGAATCTCCCCAACTTGAGGAAATCGTGGTTGTCAGCTACAAAAGTAATGAAAAATCTTCTGATTCGCAAACCGCATCGCCTGCGGCTGAGAGTCTGGAGTCAATGAAGCCCGTGACAGGCTCTGCGGATGCACTTCTTGCTGATGCCGGTAAGGTCTACAAGCAGGTCGAGAAGATGCCGCAGTATCCCGGCGGTGAGGTTGAGCTTATGAAATATGTGGCTACCCACATCCGTTACCCGGAGGCTGCTGCCAAGGCGCAGACTCAGGGTAGGGTGATAGCCCAGTTCGTTGTCGAGAAGGACGGCAGCATCGGTGATGTCAATGTCATCCGTTCGGTAAGTCCCGAATGTGATGCTGAGGCGGAGAGGGTGATAAAGAGCCTTCCGAAATTCACGCCGGGTACGGTCGGCGGAAAGCCTGTCGCTGTCTGGTATACCCTCCCCATCACTTTCCGTCTGACTTCCGGCAACAGCAAGACTGCTGAAGTCACCTCTAATGCAGCCAAATCCGCTCCGTCTGATGTCAGCGATGCCACTGCGCAGTCAGGGGACCAGGTGTTCTCGGTTGTGGAAGTGAAACCTCAGTTCCCCGGCGGAGAAGCTGCCTTGCTTAAATATGTCGGTGAGCACCTCAATTATCCTAAGGAAGCATACGAGAAAGGGACTCAGGGTCGTGTGGTCGTGCAGTTCGTTGTTAAGAGCGACGGATCCATCGGTCAGGTCAAGGTGATTCGCTCTGTCGACCCGCTTCTTGATGCGGAAGCCAAGAGGGTGATTTCCTCTTTGCCGAAATTCACACCGGGTATGGTCGGCGGTAAACCTGTTTCTGTCTGGTACACCCTCCCTGTCACTTTCAGGCTTAAAGGAAACAAGGATGAGGAGCAGAAGGCCGCACCTGTTGAGAAACCTGCTGTGCAGGCTCCTCTCGCTCTCAACGGTAAGGTAAAGAGCGTAATCCAACTCAAGACTGATGACTCAGCCAAAGCCAAAGATGTTGATGTCAAGTCTATGGCGATTTATCTCAACGACCGTAATGTCACTTCCGGTGGTGAGGCTTTTCTCAAGCAGATAGATCCCAACCGGATTGACTCAATCTCTGTGCGCAAGAGTGACCCACGCCCGTCCATACATATATATGTAAACAAAGAATATGCTGAGACTATGAGTCGGGTGTGAATTCTTCCCGTCATGGCAACCTCTGCTATTCGATAATACCTAATCCTTATCATGTTGAAATCTATTTTTCGCGCTTGCATTCTTGCAGGTGCAGCCTCTCTGTTGCCATTTTCGGTCGCTGCGCAAGGGTCCGGCGATATTAAAGTTGTCAGCACCGGCAGTAAGCCGATGTCGGAAGCAAAGTCCCAACCTGCGAAGCCGAAAGGTTATGACCGTCTTGGCAAGGCTGACTATGAGTGCATCTATGCCTACGATGTGGTTGCGACCCGTAAAAACGGCGACAAGGTCAATGAGGAATACGCTACCATTCTCCAGTTCAATCCATCAGTGGCGAAATTTACGGATTTGAATGCTTTCAGGGTCGATTCGCTTGAATCTCTGTCGGGCGCCGACCTTGAGGATGTCAAGAAGTTGCAGGATGCTCTCGGAAAGGTGGAATACCTTTTCACCGGAGAGGTATTTCAGAACTCTCCGGAGGGGAAGACCCGCTATGTCGACATCATCACTCCCAACACGGTTGAGTATGCCGAGGATTTCGCTCCCTTTGACTGGACACTTTCAGAAGACACCCTGACCGTCTGCGACTATCCCTGCATGAAGGCTACCTGCAGCTATGGTGGACGCGACTGGACGGCATGGTTCACGGAGGAGATTCCCGCCGGCTTCGGTCCGTGGAAATTCGCAGGACTGCCGGGGTTGATAATGAAGGTCAGTGATTCGGAAGGCATTCACACATTCACTGCCACGGCTCTCCGCAAGGGTAGCGGAGACATCGTTAAGGTGCAGAACAGCCAGCTTCAGTCAACCTCACGCGACAAGTTTGTGAAAGCGAAAAATTATTTCGAGGAGGATCCGATGAAACGTATCCCTGTGGAGTCAATCAAGGATGTAACCGTATTCAAAGGTGGAGCGGTATTGATTAATGGTGTCCGGCTACCCAAGCGTCCGAACGGTTACACTCCCATTGAACTCCAATGACATTCTTATATTAAGTATAGAATAAATTAAATAGTAATAATGATTCCAAGGGTATTCATTTTCATGCTGCTTGCCCTCTGCTCCCTTGTGGTGCGGGGGCAAGTCAGCGTGACGGGCAAGGTCCGTGATGCAGCCGGAAAGGAAGCTCTTGCAGGAGCCGTCGTCAGGGCATATTCAGGAGGCAAGCTCAAAGCCTACGCTTCTGTGGGGTCGGAGGGGGACTATCGTCTCAAGGTCCCGGCCCTTGATGTCGACTCGCTTGATATAAAGGTCCAATGTATAGGTTTCGGGACGGTTGAAAGGAGGATAGCCAACCGTTCGGCTGTCGTTGATTTCAGTCTGTCGGCTACCTCAACCGCATTGCGGGAAGTGCAGGTGAGTGTGCCCCGTATCAATATCCTTGGCGATACCTTGGTTTATAATCTGGCATCCTATCTTGGCAAAAGTGATGTCACTCTGGAGGATGGTTTGAAGAAACTTCCCGGCATAGAGGTTGCCGGAAGCGGAAAAATCAGTTATCAGGGCAAGGGCATAAGCAACTTCTACATCGAGGGAATGGATATGCTTGGCGGTCGCTACAATATGGCCACACGGAATCTTCCCGCGGACTATGTGACCGACGTGCAGGTGCTCAACAATCATCATGACGCGAAAATCGACAAGGGCGCGCAGACCGATGACGTCGCTCTCAACATCAAACTGAAATCAAAGGTTAAGTTTAAGCCTGTAGGTTCCTCGGATGCGCTCGTCGGCTACGGCGGAAAGTGGCTCTACCGTCTGGGTGCAACCGGAATGATGTTTACCCCTAAGTTTCAGACAATGCTGTCGGTCAAGGCTGGCAATTTTGATGAGTTTGCAATGGGTGATCTCCGCAGCCATATAAGTGTCTATAGATATTCTTCCAAAAAGGAGGGACTGGCTTCCTCTGTGCTTGGAAACCTCGGAGGAAGCACTCCGCCGTTGAAATCGGGTCGCTATATCTCGCCGGAGGACCGCAGTGTCAGTCTTAATTTCATGAACAAACTGAGCGAAGAGAGTTCGCTGAAAGTTAACGCTTCGTATGCCTACACCTCGACGGAGTATGCCTACACCCAGACAACGGAATACTATTCCGGAACAGCCAATCCCATAGTCATACGTGAGCGCAACACTCCTTTCAGTCATGTCCATAATCCGACTCTTGACCTCACCTACACAAGCAATCGCGACGACTCCTATCTGTCCAACAGCTTTTCAGCCTCCGGACAGTTTCAGACCAACGATTTCAACACTCTCAGCGATGAGCTTGACCTCAGGCAGCACCGCAGGCTTCGGGTGTTCAATCTCAATGACCGTTTCTCATGGCGGCAGCGCATCGGTGAGCGGATATGGAATCTTTCGGCTGAGGTTTCATGCAATATCTCTCCGGTGACCGACCTTCGGGTGACGGATTCCAATTCCCCGGAGGAATCAGCCCTGCAGACTCTTTCCGGACGGACATTGAGGGGTGCGTTGGGAGGAAGCACTGTCTGGCTTCTCCGTGGCTGGAGACTGACCCTTCCGCTGTCGGTTGATTTTACGTCTGATAAGGTTGAAAGTCTACTTGATGCTATGGATAGCCGGAATGATGTCCACGGCAAGCGTCTTAACATTGATGTCGCTCCTGGATTTGAATATACCGCTCCGGGGCGCAGGTTTGAGTTGTCGGGCAATATTGGATTGCAGGCCCTGTTTTTCCACGTCAGCAACCGGGGGACAGGTGAGCGTGTCAGTCATGACAGACCATACGTCAGTCCGTCTGTGAGATTCAAATATAATTTCACTCCCAATGTGAGTGCATTGGCCCGTGGAAGCTATTCACATTCGATAGGCGACGTGCTTGACCTGATGACAGCTCCGATAATGACCTCATGGCGAAGCCGTCGCGCCGCCTCCGGCATACTCGCACGTAACCGGGCCTTCACATCGTCGCTTGGCATCGACTTCAAGAGACCGTTTGAGTTCTGGTTTGCCAATGCCGACATTTCCTATTCACGCATCCATCGCAATGTGCTTGGTTCGCAATATGTGACCGATTCTCAGGTGACAGTCAGCGGACTTGCCAACGACAACAGTTCTCAATCAATGACGGCGATGGCTTCTGTGACCAAGCAGTGGCCTGATTTCGGTGGAAAATTCACTCTCGGGGGTTCCTACACTTGGTCGCGGAGCGAGATGATGCAGCAGGAACGTATAATTCCATATTTTGGCCGGTCATTCTCACTGACCCCACGTTTCAATCTTGCACCGTGGCGATGGGTGGAGTTGAATTGGAAAGGTTCGTTCACCAAAACGTTCAGCCGTTATCTCGGAGTGCATGATTCATTCGACATGATGTCCAATGATTTCCGCCTTTCATTCTATCCGGGCAGCGGAGTTGACCTTTTCGGTGAAGCGGAGATTGTGCGCAAGCAGTTGTCCGACAAATCACGCAAGAACATCTCGCTTTTTGACCTTGGCATCAGCTATAAGGTTCGTAAGGTCAAGCTGACTCTTCGTGCAGACAATATACTTGACACGCGTACATATTACTATTCACTCTACAGCGGTCTCGACACATATACCTACACCTACTCTTTGCGTCCGCGCACCGTCAGCCTTTCAGTGAAGTTCACAAAGTAAGTGTATAAATCGCACAGATGTATTTTAAGGGTGTTTAATCATTGCGAAACACTTTTTAACTTGCCTGTGCGGCATTCCGGCACCGTGGTGTTGTAACTTTGCACTATCATGACGGAAGCAACGCTCGAAAAATTGAAGATATTGGCTGAGGCTGCCAAGTATGACGTATCCTGTTCATCAAGTGGCACTGTCCGCCGTAATGCCGGAAAAGGGGTCGGCAATACGGTGGGAGGGGTTGGTATCTGCCACAGTTTCGCTGCTGACGGAAGATGTATTGCCTTGTTGAAGGTGATGCTGACGAACTATTGTATGTATGACTGTGCCTATTGCATCAACCGCCGGTCAAATGATATTCCGCGCGCGACTTTGTCGGTTTCCGAGGTTGTCGACATCACAATGGAGTTTTACCGACGGAACTATATCGAGGGGCTGTTCCTGAGTTCGGGGGTGGTAAGGAATCCTGACTACACGATGGAACGTCTTGCCCGCATCGCTAAGGATTTGCGCGAGGTGCATCGTTTCAATGGCTACATTCATTTGAAAAGTATTCCCGGTGCGTCGCGAGAGCTGGTCGATGAGGCCGGACACTATGCCGACCGCATGAGTGTCAACATTGAGATTCCGCGTGAGCAGTCGTTGAAGTTTCTTGCGCCTGAGAAGGACCATAAGAGTGTCTATGAGCCCATGTCGTATATCCGACAGGGTGTCTTGCAGTGTGAGGAGGACAAGAAACGTATGCGCCATGTTCCGCGTTTTGTACCTGCCGGACAGAGTACGCAGATGATTGTCGGTGCGTCGCCTGACACCGACCGCGACATACTTCTGACTTCGTCGGCTCTTTACGGGATGCCGACCATGCGTCGTGTCTATTATTCGGGCTATGTCTCCGTCAATGCCTACGACAATCGTCTGCCTGCGCTCAAGCAACCTCCGCTTGTCCGTGAAAACCGTCTTTATCAGGCCGATTGGCTTATGCGTTTTTATAAATTCAAGGCTGAGGAGATTACTGATGAATCAAATCCGAATCTCGACCTTGAGGTGGACCCCAAGCTCGGATGGGCCTTGCGGCATCCCGAGGCTTTCCCGGTTGATATTAACCGTGCCCCCTACGAGATGATTCTCCGTGTCCCGGGTATCGGTGTGAAATCCGCGACATTGATAGTCAATGCCCGTCGCTACCGCCATCTTAATTCGTCCCATCTGTCGAAAATCGGAGTGGCGATGAAGCGCGCGAAATATTTCATTACCTGTGGCGAACTTACGGTTGCCTCCATTGCCGACACATCGCCGGAATATGTCAGACGTATCCTTACAGAGCGCCGGACAAAGCGCGACAATCCTCTTCAACTTTCATTTGATTTCACATGATTATTTATCGTTTCGACGGAAGTTTCGACGGATTGCTTACAGCGGTCTTTGAGTCATTCGCGCGCAAGGAGCCCCCTGATATGCTTCTTGCGCCTGATGGAGCATTGCCCTTGTTCTACGATGTTCTCCATTCAGTGGAAACCGATGAGGTGAAAGCCCGTCGTGTCTGGACTAAACTTGGCAAATCTGTATCTGCGGGTGCGAGGACAGCTCTGACCGCTGCATTTCTTACCGACAATCCGAATTTTCCATTGTTGGCCTTGCGTTTCATCAGCCGTGCGGTTGTAAGCACTACGTCGATTGAAAATGATTTTTCCGACCTTGCTGTGCTTGCTTTGGTGAAGGAGGCGCGGAGAGTGCGCGGTGAGGCCCATCGGCTTTTGCAGTTCGTGAGATTTCAGAAAGCTGTCGACGGGACATATTTTTCAATGGTCGAGCCGATTTTCGATGTGCTTCCGTTCGCTATAAAGCATTTTGCCGACCGTTTCTCTGACCAGCCGTTCATTATCTATGACAGGCTGCGTGACTATGGTTATCACCATGATGGTGATGAGGTCAGGCGCATCACTCTGAAGTCTGACGGCTACCATCTTTCCACCGGGCGGCTTTCTGAGGAGATGATGGACCCCGACGAACCGCTCTATCAGGAACTGTGGCGCAGTTATGTCAAACATATCGCCATCGCCGAGCGCACGAATCCGCGCAAACAGCGGGCCGATATGCCTGTCAGGTATTGGAAATATCTCACGGAAATGCAGTGAGCTTCCGCAAAAATCCGTATCTTTACGCTGTTTATTAAACACTCTACTAAACATACCCATTATAGATTGAAGAATGAACGTGCGGACAGGACTTGTACTTGAAGGCGGAGCCATGCGCGGGCTTTTCACAGCCGGTGTCATTGACGTTATGATGGAAAACGGCATAGATTTCGACGGACTTGTCGGTGTCTCCGCCGGTTCGAGTTTCGGTTGCAATTTCAAGTCCCGTCAGCCCGGACGAGTGCTCCGCTACAATCTTCGTTTCTGTAAGGATCCGCGCTACATGGGGCTTCGTTCTCTCCTGTCGACCGGTGATTTGGTCGGTGCGGAGTTTGCCTATCATACCCTTCCTCTTGAACTTGACATTTTCGACTGTGCTACGTTTGAAAAGAATCCAATGGAGTTTCATCTGGTCTGCACGGATGTCCACAGCGGAGAGCCGGTCTACTACCGTATGGATAAGGTTGACTATGATTCTCTCGAATGGCTTCGTGCTTCGGCTTCGATGCCGATAGTCACTCGTCCGGTGCGGGTGGCCGACGGACATCTGCTTCTCGACGGTGGTATCAGCGATTCCATCCCCTTGGAATATTTTCAGCGTCAGGGATTTGGCCGTAATGTTGTCGTTCTCACCCAGCCGATTGACTATCGGAAGAAACCGGCTAAAAAATGGGTGTTTGATTTGTTCATGCGTAAATATCCTGCCATAGCTGAGGCAATGGCCCGCCGTCATGAGATGTATAATGCACAGTTGGATTTCGTGCATTCACAGGCCCGTCTTGGGAATGCTTTTGTGATTGCTCCCTCTCAGCCTCTTCCGATCGGTCGCGTTGAGATGAACCCTGTGAAAATGAAGTCGGTCTATGCTATGGGACGACAGGCTTGCCTTGACATTCTGCCAGAACTCCGGAAGTTTATGAGCAATTGAAAACAATGTTGACGCTGTTCTCACCTGCTTTATGCGTGTTCTATAAATTCCATGCGTATTATATGAAACAGAAAAGTCCTGATAGATTCGGTATCTGTCAGGACTTTTGTCTTGATATAATAACAGAATAGTGTCAGAGAAAGACTTTGTCGTTCATCAGCCGTCCTTCGAGAGCTTCGAAGTGGCGGCGAGCGTCTTTTGATGTCAGATATTTGTCGATGACATCCGCATGGCGGAAGTTGTGGAGGTCGGTACCGAGGAAGTCGACAAAGCCCTTTTCTATGAGTTTCTCGGCTGTGCGCTTCTCCTTTTTGGAATAGGCTCCTGCAAGAGAAAGCACATTTATCTGGAAAAGAGTGCCGGCACGATGGAGCTGGTCATAGCGTTCAGGGTGCTCCTCAAAATAGTAATAATAGCGTTCAGGGTGTGCCAATATTGGGTGATAACCTTTGATTTTGAGGTCAAACAGGAACTGGTCGAGTTGCCATGGTTCCTGAAGGAAGGAATTTTCAACAAGGATGTAATTGTTAGGGAAGGTGGTTATCTGTCCCTTTGACAATTCTGACATGAAAAAATCGTCAATACGGTTTTCGGACGCACGTGTCAAGTCAATGCCCGGACTTGTTTTTGCCAGAGCGTCCTGAAGTTCCTGAAGTGCCGGATCGAGTACTTCGGGAGTGTTCGGGAATGTGGATTCGGTGATGTGCGGAGTGGCGATGATGCGCTCGATACCCCAGTTTTGCATACGTTTCACAAGCTCGACAGACGTGTCGACATCTGGCGATCCGTCATCCACACCCGGAAGGATGTGGCAGTGTATGTCGGTCTTATATGGAAATTTAAGAGGTTCGCTCTTTTTTGAAAGAAAACTGAATAGTGCCATAATTGGGAGGAATATTTATTTTTTGAACAGCTCCGAGTGGGAACCAAGTCTGAATAGTGCGATAGTGTTTGATTCCTCATCATACCATATCAATAGGAAATCCCCTTCGATGTGACATTCCAGACATCCTTTGTATTCTCCGGATAGTTGGTGTTGCTTGTATTTTTCGGGTAAGGGAATCTCATTTTTTAGCATGTCAAGGACATCCTTGAGTTCTCGTAGCTGTTTAGGTTTGTTCAAGAATTTTTTCAAGTCTTTCTTGAATTGTCGTGTAAAGCGGAGTTCTTTCATAAACCAATGGACTTGATCATGGCCTCTACGCTTGATGTATCGATCGGTCCTTCAAGCATTCCTGCTTTTGCTTCATTCAGGGATGCTATTGTTTCTTCATTCGGTTCATGATACACGGCATCAAGAAGAAGTCCCTCTACATAATTATTGAGACTTCTGCGATCTTCCTTGGCAAGCTCTTTAAGTTTGTCAAGTAAATATACCGGCAGTCTGAATACATGGGCTTTCTTTTCCAATACTACTTCCATTGTGATATCATTTTTATTACAAAGTTAGTCATTTTAGTATCACAAACAAATACCGGGAGGTGAAAGTTTGAAATTTATTTCAGATAGTCCGTAACGATATAGTCCACTCCCATATCCTTCAGCCGCTTAAAGTCATCCATGGTATTTATTGTCCAGACGTTGACTTTCACTCCTGCATCATGGTATCTGCGGATGCAGTCGGCATCGACGAGGTCGGCACGGATCTGCACGTCAAGTTTTTTCGCGCACGACCAGTCGAAACGCTCCTGCCATTTTGCATCGGCCTGGAATTGCAGTTGCATGTCTGGATGTTTGGTCATTAGATAGTCGATATAGTCGGGCTCGGAGGTGAGGATTATGCACTTCCCTGCAAGTCCCTTGCTCTTTACGAGTTCGGCGAGTGTAGTGAGGAAAGCGCAGTCTTTCGTGTCTTTTGACAGTGTTTTGAGATGCAGCAGTGGGGCAACTCCGTTCTCCTTGCAGATGTCAAGGAATTCACTGACGGTACATATTGTCGAGCCTGTATAGGTAGCGCTGTCGCGTTGCTGAGTATAGACCTCGCTGCGTAGATCCGCCAGTGTCGAGTTGGCTACCTTCATTTTTCCGCCGAGGCGGTCGGTCTTGCCGTCGTGTGAGGTGACGAACACAGAATCTGCTGTAAGACGCACATGGGCTTCCATCATTTCATAGCCTCTGCGTGCGCCTTCACGGTAGGCTTCCGCACTGTTTTCAACCGCAAATCCGCATCCGCGCCGACCGATAAGCGTCGGTTCGGTGGCATGGAGCAATACAGTGAATAGGGATGTGAGGGCAATTGTTGAGAATATACGTTTTGCAATCATGATATGAGATGTTGTAAGATGGATGTGTATGATAGTGTGAAAATTGTTTATACTCTTATCAGTTCGAGAAGTATGGCATTTGATGTCAGCCAATGTTGTTCCGGAATTGCGTATGTATCTGTTTTATTTCGGTATTCGAGCAATCCTTTTTCAAGCAGAGGCAATGTCTGGGCGGTGAATGTCCGGGTGATTTCATTGCCGAACAGTTTTTGCATTTCAGCCACATCTACACCTTTGGCTGTGCGCAGACGCGTTATCAGCATATCGTTGAAGCGGTTGTCGGTGTCCTCATCCTCGACGATTGCCGTTCCGCTTCCGTTGTGCGCGATGTAATCTTTCAGGTTCGAAGGGTTGAACCATCTTTTCTCACCGTCCCATGAGTGGGCACCCGGTCCGAGGCCTATGTACGGTGAGCCGTCCCAATATGATGAATTATGGATTGCCTCTCGACCCGGAAGTGCGAAGTTTGAGATTTCATAGTGGCTGTATCCCGCGGCTGAGGTCGCTTGACAGAGATGTGTGTACATTGCCTCGACCAGCTCCTCATCAGCCTCAGTGATTTTACCACGTTCAAGCATTGCGTTGAGGCGTGTGCCCGGTTCGTAGGATAGCAGATAGGCCGACAGATGCTCAGGCCGTAGCGATATGAGAGTGGAGAGTGAACGTTTCCATGAATCCATATCTTGTCCGGGCAGTCCGTAGATGAGGTCGCAACTGATATTGTCAATGCCTCCTGACCGCATGGTTTCAACCGCTTTGATTGCTTGCTCGGAGTCATGTCGGCGGCCTATGATTTTCAACTCACTGTCAGAAAAAGATTGTATGCCCATGCTGACCCGCCGAAAAGGCGTATCATTCATG
Source organism: uncultured Muribaculaceae bacterium (assembly GCA_947381945.1). Classification (GTDB taxonomy): domain Bacteria; phylum Bacteroidota; class Bacteroidia; order Bacteroidales; family Muribaculaceae; genus Duncaniella. The sequence goes on along the minus strand of CANCXM010000010.1, from coordinate 60,414 downwards.
ATGAAGCGCACCCATTCCTCGGTCACATCTTCCGGATTGGCTTCGATGGTTGCCTCGCGCAAGACCCCTGCATCAAGTGGAAGCGTGTCAAGCAAACGTTTCAGCAACGGAAGCGGAAGCGATGATGGCGTTCCTCCCCCAAGATAGAGAGTGTCAATCGCTTCGTTAAGGTTTTCCGATCGTTCTTTCCATTCATTGATGGCCGCATCGACGAAAGCATCCATCCACTCCCGCTTCGGGGTGGAATAGAAGTCGCAGTATGCGCATTTGGAGTGGCAGAAGGGGATATGGATATAAAGTTTCATCAGTGTTTACGGCAGATGGGTTTAAACCCGCAGAATTTGCAGGCGGAATCATCGACAGCTTGGGTGAACGGTATGTTCGGGTCAAATATCTCGCCGATGGTAGCTCTGAAGCGCTCCATGAAGAGGTGGTTGACTGCACGATAGTCGGTGAAGTCTTCCTTTTGGTATGAAAGCGGACGCAGTCCGGTGATTGAAAGGGTCTTGAAGGAATATATCTGTGGCATGATGGCTCCGTCATACTTGATTTTACCTGCGTATGCGTTGCAGTAGAACATCAGCTGTAGGATGGCTTTCCTTCGGTGGTCGGTTTCAGGATTGAAGAGGTCGTCCATATCGCTGAAATCGGTCTTGTCTGATCCCGTTTTGTAGTCGACGATTCTGAGCAATCCGAGTCCTTCGCCATAGCGGCCTCCGGGATAGACGCGGTCGATGCGGTCAATGAATTGGAGGATGTTGACTGTCAGGTCATCGGAAATCTTCATCGTGCCCTCTACTTTGTGTTCACCGTCAATGAAGTCAAAAGGGGCGATTTCTTTCTCCCGCCGGAACATGAGGATGAGGAAATGTTTCATCACTTTCCCGAGGACGAGGCTTTCGCCTACAAGTGGGGTCCTGTCCCCTTCGGGCATTCGGTTGTATTTCTCATTGATGAGTTCAGTGATGATTCCGTCCATGCGCACTTCATCGCGGATGAAACTGTCGAGTATTTCTTCCGTGATTTTTACCTCGTCGCGGTCGCCCCGCAGTTCCTTGTAGAGCCGTTCGGCCACTTCGTGCAGGATGCTTCCGTATGTGCCGGAGTCCATGTAGTCCATCACGTCTTCATCAAGGTCAAGACGGCAGATGCGCTTGAGGTAGAACGACAGCGGACAGTTGATATAGTCGTTGATGGCGGTTGCCGATAAGGTGCGTCGGCCCGGAGGAGTGAATTCCCGCAGTTTCTCCATGATTTCCGGAGATTTTTCGACAACGATTGCTTCCTCTTCCGTAGGATGGGTGGTGAAGGAGGCAAGGTCGTGCTCGATCCGGCATTCGGGAAAGAGATAGAGAAGTTGCGCGATATAGCGGGAGATTTCGCTGTTTTTCCCGCTGAGGGTTCGGGCATCGTAGCAGAGTCTGACTTTTGATGCGCGCGAGATGAGGCGGTAGAACGAATAGGCGAAGATTGACTCCTGGAGTTCTGTGGTTGCCATGCCGTAGCTGCGGCGCAGTGTGTCTGGGATGAACGATCGGGTGTATTGTTTGTGAGGGAACACATGTTCGTTCATCGAGAGCATGATGAGCTTGTCAAAGTCGAGCGCACGGGTTTCAAGCACACCCATCACTTGCAATCCTGCGAGCGGTTCGCCGGTGAAACGCACGCTGACCGACGAGATGGTGCGTTGGAGAAGTTCGATGAAGGTTTTGTCGCGCATCGTGATGCTCCATCTCGCGCAGGCTGCGCGGAGGTTTTCGAGTTCGACGAGATATGTGTCGAGGAAGTAGTTCTCGATTTTTAGCTCCTTGCGTGTGGCGGTGAAAGCGCGCAATCCTTCGATGAGGTCGAAGAAGTAGGTGTGGACCTCCTCCACTCCGTTTGTGTCGCGGACAGGGGTGAAGATGAAGGCGAGGGCGGGGGAGGTCCCGGCTATTTTCGATGCGGGTACCATGTAAAGTCGCCGGTCGAGCATCAGGCGCAGCAGTGCGTTGCACCCTTCGGGGTCCATTGCCTGAAGGAGCGGATGGGTCAGGACTGCGCGCAGGTCTTCGTAGAAATAGCTCCATTCGTTGCGTGAACGTGAGGCCCGCAGGTGCATACTGACTATCGCTGACATCAGCGATGAGATGGATGTGCTTTTCAGCGGAAAACCCATGGTCACGTTGAGTGCGGTGATTGCCTCGGGGACTGCATGAATCATGGGGATGAATAGCGATTCGTCAGGGAGGACTACTGCAGTGTCTATGGCGTTCGCAGGATTGCTTATCGAACCGTCGGAAATCCATTCCGAAAGTTGAAGTCCCGCAGCCTTGGTCTGACCGAACGCGGTCGGGACCCCTGTGATATGTATTTCCGGGAAACTGGGTTTTTCGGGGTAAAGTTCGTTCAGGTCGTAGCGCGAGGGGAAACAGTCGACATTGCGCCTCATGAAAAATGCGGCACGGTTTCCTTCGTCGCGAAACGACGGTGAGGCCATGTCCCAATAGAAATCTGCGGCTCCCCGCGCCTGCAGTTTCTCGAAAATCTTGATTTCGGCGAGGGTGAGCACGTTGAAGCCAACGAAGATATATCGTTTGTAGGGGAGTTTTGTCCCTGCTGCTTTGCTGAGATAGTTGACGGCGTTGCGGGCAAACATGCCTCGGGTTGCCATTCCGTTGTCGAGCAGACGTTTGTTGAACCGTTCGAACAGAGTGTCAAGCACCTCCCAAAGTTTCAGGAATTTGTTTTCGAGGGAGGTAGGGGCTTCCTCATGCAGATGGTTCCAGAATTGGTCGGGACTTGTGTGGACGAAGCGTTCACCCCAGTAGCGGTTGATGATTTCCACCTGTTCCTCGGTCAGATAGTTTGAGCTGACTTCGCGGAAACGCTTGAGGTTGACGAATAGCTTGTGGGGATCGACAAGATAGAGATTTACGTCATTGAAGTCGTTGAGCAGCATCTCGCCCCAGAAAATGAACTGGTCGAAATCAACCACGTCGTCGCTCAGTTCGCGGTATTCGTTGTAGAGGATGAAGAGCTGATCGAGACGCGGGGCTTCCGTGAGGGCTGAGAAGCGGTTGGTCACTTCGGCGATTGTCCCGATTTCCGGCATGATGAACGGTTGTCCCTGTGCCTCAAGAGAGAGGTAGTGACGGAAGAACACACCGCTGCGCTTGTTGGGGAATACGAAGCAATAGTCGGCGAGTTGCGGAAGTTCGTTGTGGATATAGGCTGATGCTACCTGCTGGAGAAAAGGGGTCATATATTTGTTGCCGATGGTGTTGCCCGTGTCCGGGGTGTGGTTTTCAGAAATTCTTTATGAGGATAATCATCTTGATGGCGAAGTCGAAATTGACAATCTTGCCATTGGCGTTTCCTGCGATGTCGGTGGCAGCGCGGTCCATCTCCATGATGATTTTCTCTGCATTGTTCTCGGTGATGAAACGGGCGAAGTTTTTGCTGAAATTTGCCTCGTCGCGGTTGAGGTAGAGAAGCTCCGGGACATGGAAGTTGTAGATGAAATTCTCACGTATCAGACGGCGCGCGTAGTCATAGAATTTGATTTCCTGCTCGCGTCCGAGAGCGGCGATGTCAGCGCTCCACTCTTTCAGCCCTTTCACGTCGCGCTGGTAGGCAAGGCGCATCAGTCTGACGAAATGGTCAAAAAACATCCGGCTGACGCTTGTGGCATCCATGGCGCGCAGGGCCGAGTTCATATCGCCGGATGCTATGTGGGCCATTGCCATCGCGTCCTGCGGGTCTATCGAGAGGCGCGATGTGAGGTAGGAGGCTATGGTTTCGTCGCTCAGCCGTTTCATCTCTATCGGGCGGCAGCGCGAATAGATAGTCGGAAGAATAGCCGAGGCATTGTCCGAGACAAGGATGAAAACCGTGTCGGCAAATGGTTCCTCGATGAGTTTCAGAAGCTTGTTGGCCGTCTGTTCGTTCATCTTTTCAGGTAGCCAGATGACCACGGTCTTGTAACGGGAGACGGTCGTTGTCACAGAAAGACGCTGTTCGAGTGCTTCGCTCTCGCTGACGTAGATGACCGGCTGCGCGTTTTTCTTCTCGAAATATCCTGTCCACCGCTCGAAATCCATGTAGGGACTGGCAGCGACAAACTCCTTGAACTCCGTCATATAGTCATCGGAAATCGGAGCTTTCAGCTTGTCGGTTTTCACCACCGGAAAGACATAGAGGCTATCGACGTGGTTGAATGACTCGTGCTGTCGGCATGACGGACACTCGCCACACGGCTCACCGTCTGCCGTCGGGGACTGGCAGTGGAGATATTGCGAGAATGTGCGCGCAAGCATGAACTTACCTATTCCCGCAGGCCCGTGCAGCAGCAGGGCATGAGGAATCCGACGGTCCGCAACCATCTCGCGCAACTGGCGCTTCACATTCTCATGTGATGGAATCTGACTGAACTTCATGGTAACGCAAAGTTACTCAATTACCCCGACATTAGGAAACCATCATCGAAATTAATCATCGAAATCCTTTTGAAGGAAGGGGAACAAAGAGACGGAAGTCCCTATAACGCGTTCCGCATTAGCTTGAAGCAATATAACATATTTGTTATATGATAGGTCAGAAGAGACACGAAATTTTAAATCATATTGTCCGGTTAGGTGTATCGTCTGTCAAAGGTATTTTGTGATAAATTGGAAATCACTACATTTGCAAATGAGATAACCATTAATCATGAATTTGCTATGGATGATTTGATTGACGGACGTTGTGGTTGGGCCGGTTCGGATCCGCTTTATGTGAGATATCACGATGAGGAGTGGGGACGGCTTGTCACCGACGACAGGACATTGTTTGAGTTTCTTCTGCTCGAAAGCGCGCAAGCCGGGCTTGCGTGGATAACAATATTGCGCAAGCGAGAGGGCTACCGTGAGGCTTTTCACGATTTCGACTATGAGAAAATTGCTGCCATGACTGAAGTGGATGTTGAACGGCTGATGCAGTTTGAGGGAATCGTGAGAAACAGACGCAAGATTGAGTCGGCGATTTCAAATGCGCGACTGTTCATGGCAATTCAACGTGAATTCGGAAGTTTCTACAACTATGTCCTTACATTCTTCCCTCATGAAGTGCCGGTGGTAAATCATTTCAAGTCGCTGTCGGAGATTCCTGTTGCCACACCGGTGTCCGATGCCATGAGTCGTGACATGAAGAAGCGAGGGTTTAAATTTTTCGGCACTACAATATGCTACGCCTTCCTTCAGGCGGCAGGATTTGTCGATGACCATCTCGCTGGCTGCCGGTGCCGGAGATTACTGATGGTCTGTGGTCACCGGTAATTCTTCTTTTTCCCAGGCGAGGATGCCGCCATCCATGTCGACGACCGTATAACCGAGTTTGCTGAGGTAGTTGGCGGCGGCATTGCTTCGGCGTCCGCTACGGCAGTAAATGTAGACGGTCTTGGATTTGTCGATGCCGGGAGCGTCTTTCTTGAAGTTTTCAGTGTCGAGCCAATCGAGAAGGTGGGCGCCACGGAGATGACCGGCGGCAAACTCCTGCGGTTTGCGCACGTCAAGAAGATAGCCTTGGGAATCTTCGGAGATTCTTGATTGAAATTCATGCGGAGAGACGACCTCCACATTGTTTGGGTTAGAGGCTTTCGAGCTGCAGCATCCGCTCACGAACATGGCTGCGACAAGGGATAGTATTTTAGAGAATTTCATATATCTGTCTGTTTGTATTTTATCCAAGTTTGAAGACAATGCGTTGCACTCCGTCCTGCCAGCGGCTGCTGGTTATGCGGAACGTGCCGATTTCACCGGTATGGGCTACATGAGTCCCTGCGCAGAGACATTGGTCATACTCACCGATATGGACCACCCGCAGGGTGTCGGACGCTCCATCCGGCAACCGGCTCATGTCGAACCGTTCCATAGCCTCAGACTGTGTGATGTATTCCTCCGTGACCGCCACGTCTTCTTTTATGATGCCGTTGATGTAATCCTCCAGCGCTCTGAGTTCATCGTCGGTGAGGGGAGAGGGGATATGATAGTCGAGTTTTGATTTCTTGCGTTCGATATGGGCGGAGAATGCACGGCCATGACCATAGCGCCTGGCCATCTCTCCGTTGAGGAGATGTTCGGCTGTGTGCATCGGGGGATATTCCTGTTTGTTATGTTCGTTAAGGACGGGTGTTTCCATTTCTATCTGTTATGTTAAGAGGTGATTGTTTTTTTAGAATTTGTTGGCGGAGGTGCTTTCGGTCTTTAACAGCAGCAGTTCATATATGAGCTTGGCTTCAGCTATTTTAAGACTTCTCACCGAGAAGTTTGACCCGGCTGTCGAGATGCTGAGTGTGACACGGTGGAACCATCTCGTGAAAGGTGTGCTCCTGATTTCCACGACCTCGATATTGCGGTACTTGATGTAGTTTTCAATCTCGGCAAAACGACCGCCATAAACCACAATGTATGAATCTTTGAGTGTGATTTTGCTGTGGCGCATAGTCATGATGCCTTTCACGACGGAAATCAGAAGGTATATTGCAGGGACGTAAGTCCAGACATACAGATTGAAATAACACAGGACGGCCGTCGCGGCAACCGAGAGGAGCAAATCCGGCAGTAATGAGTGAACGAACACTCCTTTTCCTGATTTCGAGGTGATGATGTCAGGAGCGGTACCGTAGTCCTCTCCGAGCCACCATGTCAGGAAGAATGATGAAGAGTCTGCTCCGTAGAGTTTAAGATTGTCCTCCTCTTTCTTGGCTGTAACGTTCAGTGCCTGCCTCAATATCAGTGTGCACAGACCGAATCTTTTTTCAAGGAAGTTGCGCTTTACCCATATAGTGCACACCTTGTCAAATGCGAAGCGGCTGCTTGCTCGTGAGAGCAATCCATGAGTGAATGTGAGGAGTTTTCTGTCATAGGTCAATGACATGTCGTAATACCGCAGCAATGCCCTGCCAATCCAGAGGAACAGGACGATGACATAGACGGTAGCCAGCACCGGGACAATACGCAGGGGATCGGCTGCTATTTCATCAAAATAAGATTCTGCATAATTGTCTATTATGTCAAAAGTGTTGTAGGGAATGTCGTTGAGATGTCCGAAAATTATGGAAAGGAAGCCTCCGAGAATGGCCATTCCTTTCAGATGGTTCTGACATAGAGCATCAAGCAAGAGGTTTTTGTTGGCAAATCGTCTGACGCTATCTGTGCGGTATACAGGCGGTTCGGTGGTAGCTTTCGGTTGTTCCTCCTGCCGGATACGCTGCAACAGGCGCTGCCAGTCCCCCTCGTCGAGTATGAGTTCGATTTCTTCTTCCCTTAAGGCGAGGGTGTCAATCACGATGCCTTTCAGATCCAGCAGGCGATACCATACTCCTTGTTTAGTGCGCAGTGAGTGGATCCGATCAAGTGGTATGCTTGCGGTCTCGCGTTGTATTATCCCGTGGGTGAATATCAGATAGCCGTCCTTGATATAAAATTTTTTATGATAATATTGGGCAAAGGATACCACCAGGGCGAGAGCTGCACTGATTGCCAGAATGGCGAGTATTCTGAGCCATACATTGCCGATGATCGAATCCGCATCATAGATATTGGCGAAAATCAAAATTATGGATGTGCCGATGATGCTCTTGAGGGATTTTATGAAGATAATGACGAATGCGCTCGGACTCATCCTGTGAGGTGCGGAGAAATCAGTCATGTTCACACCGGATTTTTTCTGTTACAAGATTCTTGATTTGATTGGCAGTCTCCTTGGTCAGCCCCTGTATTATCAATGATGACTGCGTCTGTGCACCGTTGACAACCGTCACTGAGTAGAGGTTGAAAATCTTGGAGATTGGGTTCTGGCCGATGCTTACCTGCTGCATTCTGCTGTAGGGGATGGTAGTCACAGTCGGGAATATCACTCCTCTGCGCAGGCTGATGTCATGTTCGCGAAGTGCATAGCCCCTGAAAAGATAGGCTTTCCGGAGTATGGTCAGATTTAAAATGAGCGCGGACAGAATGACGCATTCGGTGATGATGCACCACAGAGAATCATCTATCATCAATAAAAATAGCGCCAAAGCTCCGAACATGAGATACAGTAGAACGGTACTGATAATGTGGATTGATTGAAATTTTTCGTCAAGGCGTTCAAACCGCAGTTCATCCACGGGGGTAGTCGTCTCTAAATCCAGTTGACAGTTAGTGATAGTGTCCATTATTATATGTCAGTTACTATTTCGTTTGCCATAATACTGCAAAGATATGTTTTTTCCGTTATATCACCATTGTCCGGATGTTGATTTCTTGTGATTTAGCTGATGATACAGTAAATCGGCAACATCAAAATTGGCATTTTTCAACATTTGTTGAGAAATTCTTGTCACAATTCCCACGCTTTTGCGTCATAGAGATAAAAAAGTAATCTGATTATGGTAAAAAATCTTATTCATTGCAATCCTCTCATCGGGGACTCACGTCGCTTTTGCGGAGGAACCGACAGACACAATAGGAACGCAGGAATTGAACGAGGTCGTGATTCAGGCCCCGAAAGTCATACGCAAGGCTGACATGGATGATCGTACAGTAGATGCCTGCATACTTTCCATGCGCATAACGATACGTTGAAACTTTATTTTTTGATAATGTAGACACCAAAACAATAAGCATCAACCTCCAATTGAAGGTTGATGCTTATTATTTTGGTGGAGCTGGAGGGATTTGTTTTCAACGCTCCAAATATAGCTATATCAATTGGTTATAATTGACAAAATTTTAATAGTAACGAGTCAGTAACGAATGTTGGCACTGCTGCGCACACTATTCTTCTTACTCTGAATTTGGACGCTTCCAAACCCTATTACAAAATTAACAAAATTTCGCGTGTGAGCCAAAAGCGCATGTCGGGCGTCAGCCCGGTGCGCGGTGCCGCAACGCGGCATTTGGACTTACCGCAAAATTAGTGAATATTTGGCGCTATTCCAACCTTAAAGGTTCATTTTAAGAAATTTAACCACAATCGTTAATTCAATGTAAGGTTGACGGCCATGCTCAACTATAAATTGACTATCTTTCTTATTTTAATGTTGAAATTAGCGCATTGCATCCATATTTCGGCATTAAAATCTGTATTTATCTATGTTTGATTTTGTTGATTCAAAAAATATTCGCTAACTTTGAGGCTACTAAATACGACTGTATGCTGCAAGAGCTTAGAATTAAAAATTTCAAGTCATTCCGCGATGAAGTGGAAATGAGTTTCGAGCCATCGGGCGATGACCGATATAATAGTACCGTTACAATGCCTGATGGTGTTAAACTGCTTCGTTTCGCCGTTGTGCTCGGAGCAAATGCCAGCGGTAAATCCAATCTTTTGGATGCCGTGGAGTTTTTGCGTACATTCTGGAGTAAGCTCCCTGCAACGAATGATGATGGTACCGAAGTGCAGCCTTTCCTTATGCGTTCAACTGCATTGGCTTATGATACTGAATTTGATGTAAAGTTCTATGTGGATGGCATACGCTACTGGTATCAGTTGACTGTCAACCCTGAAAAGGTATGCAAGGAGGCATTGTTTGTATATCTTACAAACCGCCCGACGAAGGTGTTCTGCCGGGAGGATGTAAACGGTGTCTCCAAACTCAATTTCAATCCGGCGGTTGTCAAACTCTCATCCGCTGAAATTGAGGTTATGACAATGAACTGCCTTCGCAATATGTCGGTGCTTGCGGTCTTGAAGAAAGTCAACGTGTCTGTTCCGTATCTTGACAATATGCGACGTTGGATTGACAGTCGTATGCTTCCGTTGCAAAGCGGAACATCGGGCGTTCTTTCGCAAGATGCAAAGCGACTGCTTGCAGATAGTTCGGATTTCCGTGAATATCTGTTGCAATTCGCACAGGAAGCTGATTTTAATATTTCCGATATTAAAATTCAGAAAATGGCCGCGCTTTTCGGACATACGGTTGAAAATGAATCAGGGGTTGAGAGTTATGTGCTTCCCGAATCATGTCAAAGCACCGGGACAAAGCGCATGGTTGAGTTGGAATCAATGATATTTACCCAACTCAAACGACAGGCGTTCATGTGCGTGGATGAAATAGAGGCATCAATGCACCCCAATTTAATGGAATATATCCTGACTAAATTTGTCAATACTCCTGATAATCAATCGCAGTTGTTGGTTTCAACTCATTACGATCCGATATTGAAAGATATTGATGATATATTTGGAAAAGATTCCGTGTGGTTTACCGAAAAGAGCAAGGATGGAAATACCACATTGTTTTCTCTTGTCGATTTCAAGGGACTTAACAAACTGTCATCTATACACCGGGCATACATGAATGGTCAGTTTGGCGCACTGCCTAATGTCCTTTGATGAATGAACTATGGCACGAAAAATCAAAGAGCGCAAAATAAAGAATCCCACCATCACCATTATTGGCGAAGGTGCTACCGAGAGGTTTTATTTTACCCACCTCAAGCGTTTGAACGGCTACAAATATACCTGCAAACCGCGTAATTTCACGGAACAGACGTTTGATGAAATGCAGAAGCAGATAGAACGAGTGCTTGCCGATGACGGGATAGCAGTATGCGTGTTTGATACGGATGTAACTCGTACCCGTCAAGCCGAAAAGCTGAAATTCGAGGAAATGCAACGCAGATACTCCAGGAACCCATCAGTGATACTGTGCGACAGTATGCCGTCGATTGAGTTTTGGTTTCTGCTCCATTACCTGAACACAAACCGTTATTTCGCAACATCGGAGGATGTCATCAATGTACTGCGCCGTCATATTCCGAATTTCAGCAAACACCAATCATTCCTTTCAAAAGAGCAATGGGTGTCTGATTTGCTTGCTGATAATCACCTTTTTTCTGCCATCAGCAATGCCAAGTCAATAGGTGCGAAGGGCGAATCATACAGCAATTTATATAAGCTGTTTGAATCCGGACGCCTCTAATAAATGTCCGCGCAGGTTTTATCGTACAGTAGATGCCTGCATACTTTCCATGCGCATAACGATACGTTGAAACTTTATTTTTTGATAATGTAGCTACCAAAATAATAAGCATCAACCTCCAATTGAAGGTTGATGCTTATTATTTTTGTGGAGCTGGAGGGATTTGAACCCTCGTCCAAACGTGGAACTAATGAGCTTTCTACATGCTTAGTTTCTACTTGGTTTTCGAGTTGAGACAGGCAAGAAACGACCAATCTCGACCTTATCCTCTAAGTTTCTCGGCGAGTCGCGAGGCTTTCGTCGCCATATTTCCGATTTACCTGCACCACCTGTTCGATCCGTCTCGGAAAAAGGACAATCGGGTGATGTCTCGTCTCTGCAACTGTTGCGGAGATAAAGTTAATCTACTGTACTTCGATTAAGCAGCGAGAGCGTAGTTGTTTTCGCCATTTGAAATTTTGATGTCCCTGATTTAAGAGCGTAGCCATCATTGCTCTGCATGCTTACTCACCACCTCTACACGCTGTCAAAACCGGTCAGCCCCGTAGGTTTCTGGAGTGAAGTAATCGCGCCTGACAGACAAGAAATCTCTATTTCATGCCGTGCGGTAGGACGCTATTAGTTTACAAAGATAGCGCTAAATCGCAGATGATGCAAATAATCATTTGTTTTTAACTCTAATTAACCTTTGCGTGGCGCAATTACCGTACTCTATTGACTCATATCTGTTGCGCCTACAATCCTTTCTGTGTAAGCCAGGCGAAGATGTAACGGTAGAGCGGTTCGCGCACATCCTTTGCCGAGAGGACAAGATCGTGCATTCCACCTTCGACTTTCGCGCAGGTCACGTCGGGGCCCAGCTCCATGCCATATTTCTTTATGTCCTTGACATCGAGCACTCCGTCGGCACGATTGTGTTCGGGTGTCCATTCCGAGCCGTTGACACTTGCGGATGAATACAGCAGCAGGATGGGAATTCTGATGTCGGCCTTGCCGTCGCGCAGGGCTTTCTGTGCGCGGGTGATGGCGCGCACCCATCCGGCGGTCACCGGAGGCGACTGGATGAGTTTCCAGTCCGTGCGATATGTCCACTCTCCGTGATATTGTTTGAGCAGGCTTTCGGCGTAGGCGGTCGACATTCCCTGGCTGATTTTGAAGCTTGGCCATATCTTCCCGAGGAGTGAGATTGCAGGAATCAACCTCTCTTTCCAACCGAGGTTCCAATCGAGGAATGGACTGTTGAGGATGAGGGCCTTGATGGCTTCGGGGTGGCAACGGCTTTCAAAGTAGGCCGATGTCAGTCCGCCGGTGGAGTGACCGATGAGGATGATTTCTGTGATGCCATGACGCTTCATGATAACGAGCGCGGAGTCGATATCCTGGAAGTATGACGACATGTCGCGTATGTCAAACGGCTTGTCGCCCTTGACGAGTGAACGCCCGTAGCGGCGCAGGTCGACGGCATAGAAGTTGTAGCCGTGTTCGACGAAACGGTCGCCCATCTCGGCTTGAAAGAAATAGTCGTTGAATCCGTGGACATATAGCACGCCGCGGTTGACGGTCGTGCTGTCGATTCTCGGAGTGACGAGCTTGCGGATGACCGTCGAGATGACAGGCCCCGTGTAGTCGTCGGGTTGCTCGATATGGCGCATCTCGTAGCCGTCGCCGAGGATGTCGGGAACCCATTGGTCCGAAACTTGTCCGGATAGCTGCAGCGTGAGGCTGACGAGGATTAGTGCGAGAATGGTGCGCAATGTATGTCTTTGCATAGGAGGTTCTGTAAGTGAATGGTGTGTTCGAAAGCCGTCGGCATTTTTTCAAAAGACATATTCTCGACCGGCGGGGTGGATACAAATTGCCGGCCCGGCGCCTGTCTGAGCAGGAGGCATCGGGCCGGTCAAAATTGTGGGGTGTGTATGAGTTCTTACGGGTTGACGGGTCGGTTGTCGGTTAGTTCGACGATTCAAGTTCCGGGGCGATGAGCTTGTAGCCCTTGCCGTGGATGTTGATGATCTCGATTGAGGGGTCGTCTTTGAGGTGCTTGCGGAGCTTGGTGATATAGACGTCCATCGAGCGGGCGTTGAAGTAATTGTCGTCGATCCAGATTGTCTTGAGCGCGAAATTGCGTTCGAGGATTTCGTTGACGTGGGCGCAGAGGAGGCTCAGAAGTTCCGATTCCTTGGTTGTGAGCTTGGTCACCTTGTCGTCGATGAGCAGCACCTGCTTCTGGGTGTCGAAGGTAAACTTGCCGATCTTGTACATTGTGATTTCCTTGCCTTTCTTGCCCTTCACGCGGCGGAGGATGGCTTCGATACGGAACACGAGTTCCTCCATCGAGAACGGTTTGGTGATATAGTCATCCGCACCGATTTTGAATCCTTCGAGAATGTCTTCCTTGAGCGATTTGGCTGTGAGGAAGATGATGGGCACTTCCGAGTTTACGGTTCTTATTTCCTGAGCGAGTGCGAAACCGTCTTTTTTGGGCATCATCACATCAAGGACGCAGAGATCATATTTCCCCTTGAGAAATGCTTTGTAGCCGCTTTCCCCGTCGGCGAAGAGATCGGCGTTGAAACCTTTGGCTTGAAGATACTCGCGGAGGAGCATACCGAGGTTCTCGTCGTCTTCGCAAAGTAGTATGCGCAAACGTTCTTCCATAGTTCTTTAGTTTTTAGTTATTGGTAATGTTATTATAAATTTTGTTCCTACATTAAGTTCGCTGTCGACACTGATTTCGCCTCCGAGCTCGCCCACCATTTTCTTGACGTAGGCCAGACCGAGACCGAAGCCTTTCACGTCGTGGCGGTTGCCGGTGGAGACGCGGTAGAACTTCTCGAAAATCTTTTTCAGGTCCTCGCGTTTCATGCCGATGCCGTTGTCGCCGATGGTGACGGCTATCTTCTCGACACCGTGGGCGCTGACGTTGCGTGTGCTCACCGTGAGCTTCAGCGGTTCCTCCTCGCGGCGATACTTGACAGCATTGTCGAGAAGGTTGAAGATGACATTGGTAAAGTGCATCTCGTCGACATTGACGGTAGAGTCTTCCGCATCAAGGACGGCCTCAATCTTTCCGCCATACTTCTCGACCTTGAGCTTGAAAGTCGATGTGATGTTGGCGATGAGCACGTTGGCGTCGACATGCTGGAGGCGGAGGGTGGCTTTCTGACGTTCGAACATCGACATCTGAAGCACTTTCTCGACCTGGAAGCGCAGGCGCTTGGTTTCGTCGTTGATGACGGTCGATATGTGTGACAGCATGGCCGGTGATTTCAGGACCGCACCGTCGTTGAGCATCTGGGCTGCAAGCGAGATGGTCGAGATGGGGGTCTTGAATTCATGGGTCATATTGTTTATGAAATCGTTTTTCATCTCGGTGAGCTTCTTCTGGCGGAAGGCGAGGATGATGGTGCAGAGGAAGGTCACGAGCAGGATGAAGGTGAAGATAAACGATGGTATCATGAAGCGTATCGACCCGAAGATATAGTCGCTCTTGGTCGGGAAATAGACCTTCAGGTAATACATCTTGTTTTTCGGATCGTTGGGGAAGAGCGTCTGGATGAACATTGAGTTCTCGTCGCTCAGTGTCGGGTGATAACCTTCGGAGCGATAGACGATTCCGCCGACGCGGTTGACGACGGCGAATTCAAACGGCAGCGTTAATCCGTTGTTGTCGAGCTCCGAGCGCAGGTAGCTGCGCACCTCGGCCGAGTCGGCACGTTCGCTGATAGGGCGGTTGCTCGACTGGGTGATGATGCTGAAGATGACTTCGTCGAGCAGACCCTTCTGATAGAGGTACTTGCCGCGCATGATTTCGCGCATTGAGCTGTTGCTCTTGGGTTTGTCGACGCTTCCTTTGAGAGTTAGGTCGTAGTTGGTGCCGTCGGAGGTGGTGAAGTTGTAGTTCATATCGACAGTTCCGTCAGCATTGGTGCGTGGGATGAACTGGGTGTCCATCGTGGCCATATCTTCTTCGAGAAAATGTTTTGTCTCGTCCTGCTCCAGCCGGGTGCTGACAGCGTAGAGAGAGCGTTTCACTCCCTCGGCGAACTGGTCATCACGCATCTTCTTCATGTTGTTCATATACATTATCTGTATATAAAGCAGACCTATGAATGTGAGTGCCATTATTATGGTAAGGAACCAGATAGTTGACTTTTTCATTCTCTCTTTTGTAAGTATATCGTGCGTCCCCTTTCAGGGGGTAGCGCCATGAACTTTGTGTGGATATTTAATATGTTAACAATTGCAATGTATAATTGTTGTAAAATTTTTCAAACAAGTTTCAATCGCGTTAACATTTTGCGTCAAAATTAACATAAAAATGTGAATAATCCAACGGGTTTTCCCACATAGTAGACATTATTATATTTAAAACCGTCCTTTTAACTATTTATAATACTTGAAGTTGTGATAATTTTAAGTAAAAAGCTCTGTAGTGGTGAAGACGAACCAAATTTTGTGGATGAGCGTTGTTTTATATGGCGGCCGGAAAGGAGGCGTCGACAATCCAACGCATCTTTCCCGGTCAAACTGTGATAAACACATAAACTACTAAAAAACATAATACCAATTATGCAGACAATCATCAATCAGGAAATCCCCCAGTTTTCCGTCGACGCGTTTGTTGACGGAAATTTTAAAAAGGTGACCGATGCTGACCTTAAAGGCAAATGGTCAATCCTCTTCTTCTATCCTGCGGACTTTACTTTCGTATGTCCTACCGAATTGGTCGATATGGCAGAGAACTACGATAAGTTCAAGGAACTTGGAGCTGAGGTCTACAGTGTAAGCACCGACAGCCAGTTCACCCACAAGGCATGGCACGATGCCAGCGATTCAATCAAGAAGGTTAAATTCCCTATGCTAGCTGATAAGACCGGTGTTCTTTCGGAATATTTCGGAGTGTTGAACCCTGACGATTTCATGTCGTACAGAGGCACCTTCGTTATCAATCCCGAGGGTAAGATCAAGATAGCCGAGGTTCAGGACAACGGTATCGGCCGTAACGCCGAAGAACTTCTCCGTAAGCTTGAGGCCGCACAGTTCGTAGCCCAGCACGGCGATCAGGTTTGCCCTGCCCGTTGGAAACCCGGTAAGGAGACCCTTAAGCCCGGTATTGATCTTGTAGGTAAGATCTAATTATCTTGCTTGTAGATAAGATTTAATCGTCTTGTCGGTAAGATCTAATCACAGGAATATTGGTTAGGGGATTGAATAAATCCCGCTCAAAAGATCATTGGCCAAGGAAAGATGAGTCTTAGACTCATGCTTCCTTGGCCTTTGGTGTTTCTTATCCGGGTGTATTATTGCAATCGCAATATAGTAGAGATGAGGAATGCGGGTGGGATAGGTAGATGAATGATGAATAGGATAGCGGGTGTCCGCAGGACACCACCTTCGGGCCGTTGGACACCACCTGTGAGTTGTGAGATACCACTTTCTGGCCGTTGGACATCACCAGCTATGAGCTTTTCGTCTTCGTCTCTTCCTCCGATTCGATGCGCTTGATGCGGCGGGGGGAGCGGGTGTTGATGATGAGGGGAACGGTCTCGACTTTCAGTGTGCTCGTGTCAAGCCCGAAAGCCTTTCCGGCGCTGAGCTCCATCTTGCGCAGGATTGCGTGGAGATTCATCAGTATCCGGTCCGAGCCGTTGCATTGACTCGACGGCGAGAATATCCTGTGGATGATGATGAAGCGGAAATCACCGGCGATTCCATGAGACTGCAGTGACGTATAGGTGCTTGTCAGATCAATCAGGCCCTCTCCGACCATGTCCTCGATGGCCTGACGGAGATAGACACTTAGCTGAGGTTCCACTCTGAATCCAAGACGGAAATTGAGGCTCGTGAGCGTTCCGGGGATTATTATCTGACGCTCATATTCGAGAGTGTCGGGGCTGTCGGTGAACTCCACACGCATGATCCAGTAGTGGTCGGAGCGTTTGGGCTGCTTGTTGATTATGGAGTAGATGAGCTTTGACTCGACCTCGTCGGCTTTCGGCGAACGGCTGAGATAGACAACGTTGGATGAATACTTCGGTATCTCACGGTCATTCTTGATGTCAGTAATGATGTCGGTGTATTGGCTGAAGGGGCGGTATTCGATGAACTTGCGTCGGATGACTGTGGCTCTGCGCCATACGAGCATCACTGCGCATACGAGTCCTGCAATAAGAAGCGTGAACCATCCGCCGTGGACAAACTTGAACATGTTGGCGATGAAAAACGCACCTTCAATCAGTGTGAAAGTTACCGTGAAGAGCCCGACTGTCCAGAGCTTTGCACCGCGATGGCGGAGGTAGAGTGCCAGAAGCACCGTCGTCATGAGCATGGTGATTGTGATTGCGAGTCCGTAGGCAGCCTCCATGTGGCCGGAAGTGCGGAAAAGCAGCACTGTGAGCAGACAGCCTATGTAGAGGAAGCAGTTGACCATCGGTATATAGAGCTGTCCTTTGAGTGTAGATGGATATTTGATGCGCAGGCGTGGCCAGAAATCAAGGCTCATGGCTTCGCTGAAAATGGTGAATGAACCGCTCAGCAGCGCCTGGCTTGCTATGATTGCCGCTCCGGTACTCATAACGATTCCCGCGGGGAGGAACCATCCGGGCATCACTCCGTAGAATGGGTTGACAGTGTCGGAAAAACCGCTGCCTTGTGCGATTATCCATGCTCCCTGTCCGAGATAGTTGAGGATGAGCATGAGTTTCACGAACAGCCAACTGTAGGTGATGTTCAGGCGGCCGCAGTGACCCATGTCCGAATAGAGGGCTTCGGCTCCGGTGGTGCAGAGGAAGACTGCGCCGAGTATGAGGAACCATCCGGGATAATCGATGAGCAGACGTACTGCATACCAGGGATTGAACGCTTTCATTATCGCCCAGTGGTCGGCGAGATGTGCGGCTCCGAGTATCCCGAGCATCAGGAACCATGCGAGCATGAATGGGCCGAAGAATTTTCCGATGGCTTTTGTGCCGAGAGGCTGTACAAGGAAGATTGCCGAGATGATGACCACCACGATAGGCAGCACGGGTGCCGAGGGGTTGAGGTCGCGGAGACCCTCGATGGCCGAAGTGACGGTCATGGCCGGTGTTATCACTCCGTCGGCGATGAGTGCGCTTGCGCCAATGGCGGCGAGGACATATATCCAGTGCTTTTTCAAGCCTTTGATGAGGGAGTAGAGGGCAAGGATGCCACCTTCGCCCTTGTTGTCGGCACGCAGTGCGATGACGACGTACTTGAGTGTTGTCTGCAAGGTGAGGGTCCATATCACGCATGACACGGCTCCGATTACATAGTCGGGGTCAAAATGAGGGTTCACACCCATTATGGCCTTCATCACATAGAGCGGTGATGTGCCGATGTCGCCGAATACGATGCCTATGGTCACAAGGAGGGCTGCCATCGTGACTTTGTGGATATGTGGGGATGGAGTTTGTGTTGATGACTGCATAATGATGGTGAATAATCTGTAAATTATCCTTATATAACCATCGGCTTGCATGATTTGTTCTGGTCTGCTCCTTGGAGTGGAGATTTTCGATGTCGGTTCTGATTTCTGGCATGGTGAGGAGGGTTTGGAGGATGAATGATTTCAGGTTGTTTTCAAGGGGAATTGGGGGAAGATTGTGTTGATGTTGCAAAGTTACGGCGGGAAAGTCGCGAAATGGTGCGATAATGCAAACACCCTCTTAAAATTTTTGAAATGAGAAAACTGTCTGTTGGAGATTACGGTATATTTTCGTAATTTTGTAAGTTATGAATTTCCAGTTATCTTCACAATATAAACCGACGGGCGACCAGCCGCAGGCCATCGAGCAGCTTGTGGCCGGTATCCGTGCCGGGGAGAAGGCGCAGACCCTCCTCGGTGTCACCGGTTCGGGTAAGACCTTCACGATGGCCAATGTCATCGAGCAGGTCGAGAAACCCACTCTCATCCTAAGCCACAACAAGACTCTCGCGGCACAGCTCTACAGCGAGTTCAAGGGATTTTTCCCGAACAATTCGGTGCAGTATTTCGTGTCGTACTACGACTATTATCAGCCGGAAGCCTACATCCCGACCGTCGACAAGTATATCGAGAAGGATCTCATGATTAACGATGAGATTGAGAAACTCCGTCTTGCCACAGTCTCGGCACTGCTCTCCGGACGCAAGGATGTCGTGGTTGTCTCTTCGGTTTCCTGTCTCTACGGTATGGGCAATCCGGAGGATTTCGACAGCAATGTCGTCACGGTGAAAGTCGGTCAGAAGATAACCCGCAATAAATTTCTGCGTTCGCTCGTGGGGTCGCTCTATTCCCGCAATGAGATGGAGCTTTCCCGAGGCACTTTCCGTGTCAAGGGGGACACGGTCGACATCCGTCTGGCCTACGAGGAAATCATTGTCCGCGTCACCTTCTGGGGCGACGAGATAGAGTCAATCAAGACCCTTCATCCATCCGACAACACATCGCTCGGCACCCACGATATTTTCCAGATTTATCCCGCCAATCTCTTCGTGACCTCTCCAGAACGCATGGGCTCGGCCATCGGTCAGATTGAACTTGACCTCGGCGAACAGTACAACTATTTCATGCGCGAGGCCAAGGAACTGGAGGCCAAGCGACTGCTCGAGCGTGTCACCTACGATGTCGAGATGCTCCGCGAGGTTGGTCATTGCTCCGGCATCGAGAACTACAGCCGTTATTTCGACGGCCGTCAGCCCGGTATGCGTCCCTTCTGCCTTCTCGACTATTTCCCGAAGGACTTCCTTACGATTATTGACGAGAGCCATGTGACGCTCCCGCAGTGCCGTGCGATGTATGGCGGTGACCTTTCGCGCAAGATGAACCTTGTGGAGTACGGTTTCCGCCTTCCTGCCGCTCTTGACAACCGTCCGCTTAAATTCGAGGAATTCGAGCGACTGACCCCTCAGGTGCTCTACGTCAGCGCCACTCCTGCCGACTACGAACTGGAGAAATGTGAAGGTGTGGTCGTAGAGCAGATTATCCGCCCGACCGGCTTGCTCGACCCGATAATCGAGGTGCGTCCGTCGCTCAATCAGATTGACGACCTGTTGCATGAAATCAACGAGCGCATCGAGCGCGACGAGCGTGTGCTCGTCACCACCCTCACCAAGCGCATGGCCGAGGAACTCAACGACTATCTCACACGCCTGCGCATCAAGACCGCATACATCCACAGCGATGTCGACACCCTTGACCGCATCAAGATTCTCGACGGTCTGCGCGCCGGAGAGTTTGACGTGCTTGTGGGTGTCAATCTTCTCCGTGAAGGTCTTGACTTGCCGGAGGTTTCGCTTGTAGCCATCCTTGATGCCGATAAGGAGGGCTTCCTGCGCTCACACCGTTCGCTGACGCAGACAGTCGGTCGTGCAGCCCGAAATCTAAACGGAACGGTCATCATGTATGCCGACAAGATTACCGATTCCATGCAGCAGACCATCGACGAGACCGCCCGCCGCCGAGCCGTGCAGCTTGCCTACAATGAGGAGCATGGCATAACGCCTCAGGCTATCATCAAGGCCCGTAATTCAATCATCGGACTTGAAACAGAGGACGAGACAGCCGACAATCTCAAGGCCGCACGTTCGCGCGCTGCTTCCCCGTCGCGACAGCCGAAGACCGGGCGCTCCACTGCCCCTGTGCCCTACGCGGAGGAATACAGTACGAAGGTCAACCTTGCTGCCGATCCCGTCATGCCATATCTGTCGGCCGATGCGCTCCAGAAGCTCATCACCAAACGCCGCGTGGAGATGGTCGATGCCGCAAAGCGCATGGATTTCATCGAGGCCGCCCGTATGCGCGACGAAATTCTCGCTATGGAGGAGCAACTGGCGAAAATGCCGGCGGAGTAAACAAAATATCCTGTCATGAATCAATCGAAAAAACATATATCAAAATCAGCTTACGCGCATCAGACGAAAGTGGCTTCAGAGCAGAAACCGAAAGCGGCTTCGCAGCAGCAATCAGCATCATCCCAACTTGTATATCCGCCTCTCGACCGCTATCTCCCGACAAGCGTGAAGGAGATGAAAGCCCTCGGGTGGGACCATGTGGATGTAGTGCTTTTCACCGGCGATGCCTACGTCGATCATCCTTCGTTCGGAGCGGCGGTGCTTGGTCGTGTCCTTCAGGATGCAGGCTACAATGTGGCAATCGTCCCGCAGCCGAACTGGCAGGACGATTTGCGTGATTTCAAGAAATTCGGTGCGCCGAGGTTGTTTTTCGGTGTGTCGGCCGGTGCGATGGACTCGATGGTCAACCACTACACTGCGGCGCGTCGACGTCGCAGCGATGATGCCTATACACCAGGAGGCCGTCACGGTGCGCGTCCCGACTATCCTACGATTGTCTATTCAAAAATATTGCGTGAGCTTTTTCCCGACACTCCTATCATAGCCGGTGGAATCGAGGCTTCGATGCGTCGTCTGAGCCACTATGACTATTGGCAGGACAAGCTGCGCCCGTCTATTCTCGCCGACTGCGAGGCCGACATGATAAGCTATGGCATGGGCGAGAAATTCATTCTCGACATAGCGCGCAGGCTTGATGCAGGCGAGCATATCGCTTCGCTCCGCGACCTTCCGCAGACGGTCGTGAGGATTCCGGAGGCGGATTTCAATGCGGGGGAGAACGACATTGTGCTCCATTCCCTTGCCGACTGTCTGCGCGACAAGCGTCTGCAAGCCGAGAATTTCAAACACATAGAGCAGCAGAGCAACGCGATGCACGGCAAGACTCTCTGGCAGCTCCACAAGGGTTTCTGGGTGAAGGTCAACCCAATGTATCCTCCGATGACGACCGGTGAGATTGATGCTTCATTCGACCTCCCGTATACCCGTCTTCCTCACCCGCGCTACAAGGATAAGCGCATTCCCGCTTACGAGATGATACGCCACTCGGTCAACATTCACCGTGGCTGTTTCGGGGGCTGTTCGTTCTGCACCATCTCTGCCCATCAGGGAAAATTCATCGCCTCGCGCAGCAAGGAATCCGTACTCCGTGAGGTCCGTCAGGTCACACAGATGCCCGATTTCAAAGGCTATCTCAGTGACATTGGAGGCCCGAGTGCCAACATGTACCGCATGGGGGGAAAGAACCTTTCGGTATGTGAGAAGTGTCTGAAACCTTCATGTCTGCATCCGAAGGTGTGTCCGAACCTCAACACCGACCACCGTCCGATTCTTGAACTGTATCATGCCATAGATGCCGTCCCCGGGATTAAGAAATCCTTCATCGGCAGTGGTGTGCGTTACGACCTCTCCATGCACCGCACCGGCGACAGCCGGATTGATGCGGCCAACCGGCAGTATAACGAGGAGCTGATTACCTCCCATGTGTCCGGACGGTTGAAGGTTGCTCCGGAGCATACGTCGGATACGGTCTTGAACATGATGCGCAAGCCATCATTTCAGCTCTACCATGAGTTCAACCGTTTCTTCGATACCGTCAACTCGCGCCACGGTCTGAAACAGCAGCTCATACCTTATTTCATATCTTCCCATCCCGCCTGTCATGAGGTGGACATGGCTGAGCTTGCGGCGGAGACCAAGGAACTGAACCTGCATCTCGAACAGGTGCAGGATTTTACCCCTACTCCCATGACCCTCTCGACGGAGATATATTACACCGGCTACCATCCCTACACCGGCGAAAAGATCTTCACCGCTACTACCCCCGAAGAGAAACTCGCCCAGCGCAAATATTTCTTCTGGTATGACCGCGCCTACCGCCCCGACATCACCCGCTCCCTCCAGCGCCTCCATCGTCCGGATATTCTCAACAAATTGTTCGGGAATACCACCGGGCGCCCGGCATGGCACCCTGAGTATTCAGGAAAATCCGGCAAGGATTCCAATTCCCGCAAAAACATAAAAGATACTTCCCATAAAAACTCAAAAGCATCCCCCAAAGGCCCCCGCCGCTGAGGAGGGTTTACCTTGCTTATTAGACTTATCAGGCCTATTTGGCCTATTTGACTTATTGAACTTTATAAGCCAAATAGGTCCAATAGGCCTGATAAGTTAAATAAGCCCGATAGGGCTGCTGAGCCCGATAGGGGACTGAGGCTGATAGTTGCCTCAAAAACTTCAAAAACTAAATCGCCAGCTTGAAGATTGCCTCTGTAGCGGTGGAGTCAAGCTGGATATAGCCTCCGATTTTCGGGCCTTTGTTTTCGTGGAGTTTCTTGACGAGAAGCTCGATGTCGGGGTTTTCGATACCGAGTTCTTTCATGGTCACAGGAAGGCCGATTGAGCGGAAGAAGTCGCGCAGACGGCTGATGCCTTCTGTTGCTGCCTTCATTTCATCGCTTTCAGTCACATCGAAGACACGACGTGCGAACTGGGCGACTTTTGCGGCCTTGATTTCAGCAACGTAGGTCATCCATGCGGGTGTGATGACTGCAAGACCGGCTCCGTGGGTGACATTGTAGAGCGCGCTCAGCTCATGTTCGATGAAGTGTGATGCCCAGTCTTCCTGTCGTCCACAGCCGCAGATGCCGTTGTGGGCGAGGGTTCCGCTCCACATGATGTTGGCGCGGGCATCGTAGTTCTCCGGTTCTGCAATCACCTTGGGAGCCTCCTCGATGATTGCTTTGAGCAGACCTTCGCAGAGACGGTCGGTCACTTCCACCTGTTCGGTGGGTGAGAAATAGCGCTCCATGATGTGGACCATCATGTCGGCAATGCCACTTGCGGTCTGATAAGGGGGAAGAGTGAAAGTGAGTTCGGGATTGAGACAGGCGAACTTCGGACGTAGTTCCGTGTCGGTGCGTAGCGAGAGTTTGCGCAGTCCGTCGAGTTTGGTGATGACAGAGTTGCCGCTGCCTTCACTTCCGGCAGCAGGGATGGTGAGAATTACGCCGAGGGGCAGAGCCTCGCTGACTGTCGCTTTGCCGCAATAGAAGTCCCAGAAGTCGCCGGAGTAGGGGATGCCACAGGCAATGGCTTTTGCGGTATCGATTACGGAACCGCCGCCGACAGCGATGATTGCATCGACGTTCTCTTTTCGTCCGAGCTCGATTCCTTCATATACTTTGTCGTCGGTAGGATTCGGCTTTACGCCGCCAAGTTCAATGTGGGGAAGTCCGGCGGCATCGAGTGATTTTTTCACGCGGTCAAGAAGACCGCTGCGGATTGCAGACTGTCCGCCATAGACGAGCATGATGCGCTGCCATCCGGCAGCCTTGGCTAGCTCGGCAGCTTTCTCTTCGGTCCCTTTGCCGAAGACATAGCGGGTGGGAGTGCAGAAAGTGAAATTGTTCATTGGGTTTTTAGTTTTGAGTTGTCAGTTTTGAGTTTTTAGTTCTTATTGGGCTTATTGGGCCTATTTGACTTATTAGGCCCAATAAGCCCAATAGGTCAAATAAGCCCAATAAAAGCCCTTGGGCTTTATGCCTAAAAAATCAAACCTTGCAGTGAGGTGTGTCTCTGCAAGGTTTGGTTTTTATTGGATATGCCTTTCAATTAAGGCTTGCGTTCGGGGCTTATTCTTCAGCTTCGAGGAGTTCGAGCATCTTGATTGCCGACACGGGGATGCGTGTGCCGGGGCCGAAGATGGCTGCAACACCTGCTTTGTAGAGGAAGTCGTAGTCCTGAGCGGGGATGACACCGCCGGCTGTCACGAGGATGTCTTCGCGACCGAGCTTCTTGAGCTCTTCGATAACCTGCGGGATGAGGGTCTTGTGACCGGCTGCGAGTGACGATACACCGAGGATGTGGACGTCGTTTTCAACTGCCTGACGGGCTGCTTCTGCAGGAGTCTGGAAGAGGGGACCCATGTCGACGTCGAAACCGCAGTCGGCATAGCCGGTAGCTACAACCTTTGCACCACGGTCATGTCCGTCCTGACCCATCTTGGCAATCATGATACGGGGTTGACGACCTTCGCGCTTGGCGAATTCTTCACACATCTGCTGAGCCTTCACGAAGTCGGGGTCAGCCTTGGTTTCTGATGAGTACACTCCTGAAATGGTTCTGATTACTGCTTTGTAACGGCCTACGACCTCTTCGCAGGCATCGGAAATTTCGCCGAGTGTGGCGCGAAGACCGGCAGCCTTGACAGCAAGGTCGAGGAGGTTGCCTTCCTTGGTGCGTACACATTCGGTGATTGCTTCGAGAGCCTTCTTGACGGCTGCTTCGTCGCGGTGTGCCTTAAGGTCAACGAGACGTGCCACCTGATCCTTGCGCACCTCGGTGTTGTCGATTTCGAGGATGTCGATGGGATCTTCGTGGTCGAGACGATACTTGTTGATACCGACGATAGTCTGACGGCCTGAGTCGATGCGGGCCTGAGTGCGGGCCGAAGCTTCTTCGATACGCATCTTGGGCAGACCTGACTCGATAGCCTTGGCCATACCGCCGAGCTTCTCGATTTCCTGGATGTGTTCCCATGCGCGGTGAGCAATCTCGTTGGTGAGAGCCTCAACGTAGTAGGAACCGCCCCACGGGTCAACCTGCTTGGTGACCATGGTTTCCTCCTGGATGTAAATCTGGGTGTTACGGGCAATACGGGCCGAGAAATCGGTCGGGAGGGCGATAGCCTCGTCAAGCGCGTTGGTGTGGAGTGACTGGGTGTGGCCGAGAGCGGCACCCATAGCCTCGATACAGGTACGGCCTACGTTGTTGAAGGGGTCCTGTTCGGTGAGTGACCAACCTGAAGTCTGCGAGTGTGTGCGGAGTGCGAGTGACTTGGGGTTCTTCGGGTTGAACTGCTTAACAATCTTAGCCCAGAGCAGACGTGCTGCACGCATCTTGGCAACCTCCATGAAGTAGTTCATGCCGATAGCCCAGAAGAATGACAGACGGGGAGCGAAAGCGTCGATGTCGATGCCAGCGTTGATACCGGCACGGAGATATTCGAGACCGTCAGCGAGAGTGTAGGCAAGCTCGATGTCGCAAGTGGCACCGGCTTCCTGCATGTGGTAGCCCGAGATTGAGATAGAGTTGAACTTGGGCATGTTCTGCGAGGTGTACTCGAAGATGTCGGCGATGATTCGCATTGAGAATTCCGGCGGGTAGATATAGGTGTTACGCACCATGAATTCCTTGAGGATGTCGTTCTGGATTGTACCGGCCATCTCTTCGAGTTTGGCACCCTGTTCGAGACCTGCGTTGATGTAGAAAGCGAGGACGGGAAGAACGGCGCCGTTCATTGTCATCGAGACTGACATCTTGTTCAGGGGAATACCTTCGAAGAGCACCTTCATGTCCTCGAGCGAGCAGATTGACACACCGGCCTTACCTACGTCGCCAACCACACGTTCGTGGTCTGCGTCATAGCCACGGTGTGTGGCGAGGTCGAATGCCACTGACAGACCCTTCTGTCCCGAAGCAAGGTTGCGGCGGTAGAAGGCGTTTGACTCGGCTGCGGTCGAGAATCCGGCATACTGACGGATGGTCCAGGGACGGAGGGGATACATGGCGCTGTACGGGCCACGGAGGAAGGGAGGAATACCTGAAACGTAGTTGAGGTGTTCGAGACCTTCAAGATCCTCCTTGGTATAGATGGGCTTTACCAGGATGAGTTCGGGGGTAAGCCAGTCTTCCCCCTGAGTTTCGGGAACGTGCTGCTCACCGAAAGCATCTTTTACAATATCGATTTCTTTGAAATTCGGTTTCATCTCTTATATATATGTGGGGGTTGACGATTTACTTCTTGAGTAATTTTGCGTTGAAGGCGCGGAGGGTGTCGAGGACGTTGCAGCGCACATGAACGAAATCGTTGATGCCGATGGCCTTGAGATCGTCGGTACATGCGGGAGCGCCTGCTACCACAAATTCTGCACGGCCGTTGAGATACTTGAATGCTGCGGGAGCGAGTTCGGCGTATTCATCGTCGCTTGAGCAGAGCACCACGATGTCAGCACCCTTTTCGAGGGCTGCGTCAACACCTGCTTCCACGGTGTCGAAACCGAGGTTGTCGATAATCTCATATCCGGCACAACCGAAGAAGTTGGTCGAGAACTGCGCACGGGCAAGACGCATTGCGAGGTTGCCGATTGTGAGCATGAAGACCTTCGGACGGTTGGAGGCTGCTTCTGTTTCGAGACGGAGCGATTCGAAATCGCTGGCAGCGCGCTTGGTGGGAAGACCTGCGGGAGTCTCACAGGCATCGCCGTGATTGCCACATGCGCAGGTGAGCGAACCCTTGAGGTCGACAATCTTGTCGGCCGCCATTTCGTTGATGTTGGGATACTGGTTGGTACCGAGAAGGATTTCCTTGCGGCGGGCAACGTCGGTGTGACGCTTTTCAGCACTTTCGCGGATGGCCTTCTGAACCTTGTCGTCATTGCAGCAAGCGAGGAAACCGCCTTCGTCCTCAACTTCGAGGAAGAGTTTCCATGCTTCCTTGGCGATAGCCACGGTGAGGGTCTCTACATAGTAGCTGCCACCGGCGGGGTCGATGACCTTGTCGAGATGGCTCTCCTCTTTGAGAAGGAACTGCTGGTTGCGGGCAATGCGCTCCGAGAATTCATCGGGAGTCTTGTAGGGAACATCGAAGGGAGTGACTGTGATTGAGTCAACGCCTGCGAGTGCTGCCGACATAGCCTCTGTTTGGCTGCGGAGAAGGTTGACGTGTGCGTCGTAGAGAGTCTGGTTGAAGCGCGAGGTGACGGCGTGGGCCATCATCTTGGCTGCTTCTTCCGATGCGCCATACTGCTTCACAATCTGCGCCCAGAGCATACGGGCAGCACGGAACTTGGCAAGTTCCATGAAGAAGTTGGACGATACACACATGTTGAACTTGATGCGGTTGGCAACCTCGTCGGCGCTGCGGCCTGCTTCAGTGAGGAGTGTCATCCACTGTGCGCCCCATGCGAGGGCATAGCCGAGTTCCTGGAAAATATATGCACCGGCGTTGCCGAGCATGTCGCTGTTGACTGAGAGAACACGGAGATTCTTCACATCCTTAGCGGCATCGAGAATCTCGCAAGCCATTGCGGTGAGTTTGTCAGCATCGAAGGCAACACCCTTGCGGAGCGGTTTGCGGAAGGGGTTGAAGTCGATTGAACCCTTGAAGCAGTCAGTGCAGTCATTGGCTGTCACATAATCGACAAGAGCCTTGGTGAGCGGGAGCGCTTTCTTGATACAGCAAGCGATGTTAATCTCAATTTTCGAGAGGTCAATGCCTTTGAGAAGGATTTCAAGTGTTTCTACAGTGGGTTCCTCAATGTGGAATCCGAGGGAGGTCACGCCCTTTGTGAGAACGTCGAGAGCCTTCTGATTGGCTTCGGCGGGAGTGTCGGCAATGATTTCCTGACGGGTGAGCCAGTCATTGTCGGTGCGGGTTCCGCGGACGTAGGGGAATTCTCCGGGGAGAGAGTTGGTGGTTTTGAAGTCTTCGATGTCCTCCAGACGATACATCGGCTGTACATTGAAGCCTTCGTTGGTGCGCCACACTAATTTTTTGTCAAAAGGTGCGCCTTTAAGGTCAGCTTCCACCTTGGCTTTCCACTCTGCGGTGGAGATAGGAGGAAACTGTTCAAACAATTTTTCTTTCTTTTCTGCCATGATAATGGTATTAAATATTCTGTATCAGGTTCAGGTTAACCGATATGTCAGTAAATTTGTAGTGCAAAGATAATTGTAAACTTCTTAACAGCAAAGAAAATAACAAGAAAAAAGCACCTCTAAGGGTGCTTTAGTTGGAAGAAATGACTTTATTCAGGTTATTATTTATCTGCCCATCAGATAGGCTTTGAAGTCGGCGAAGTCGGCGGTCATGGGGGTGGATTGTTTGCGGCCTTGCATGAAGGCGGCGAGGCGGTCGGGGATAGCGACTTCTACTGAGAGGGCGGATTCAGCAGAGGAAGCCGATTCAGTTGAGAGGGCGGATTCGACTGTTTCCTTGAACTTGGCGGGATGGGCTGTTTCGAGGAATACTCCTGTCTCTCCTTCGCGCAGTCCCTCCTTGAGGGCGCGGTAGCCGCAGGCTCCGTGAGGGTCAAGGATGTAGCCGGTGTGGCGGTAGCAATTGAGCATGGTCTCGCGAATCTGGCTGTCGGTGTAGGTGGCACCGCTTATCAGTGACGTGATGCGTTCGTGGGAGTTGCCGTAGAGGTCAAGGATGCGGGCGAAGTTGCTCGGGTCGCCGACATCCATTGCATTGGCTATGGTCTGGACACTCGCTTTGGGGCTGTAGACACCGGAAAGCAGATAATTGTAGAAAATATCGTTGGCATTGTTGGCTGCGATGAAGCGTTTGACGGGCAGACCCATGCGGTGGGCGAAAAGTCCGGCGGTGATGTTGCCGAAATTTCCGCTGGGTACGCTGATGACCAAATCATCGGCCTTGCCGAGAGTCTTCATCCGTGCGTATGCATTGAAATAGTAGAATGCTTGCGGGAGGAAGCGGGCGACGTTGATTGAATTGGCGGAGGTGAGGACCATCTTGTTGCAAAGTTCCTCGTCCATGAATGCGCTCTTGACGAGACGCTGGCAATCGTCAAACACACCGTCGACCTCAACGGCGGTGATATTCTTGCCGAGAGTGGTGAACTGACATTCCTGTATCGGGCTTACCTTTCCTTTGGGGTAGAGGACATAGACGTGGATACCGTCGACACCGAGGAAGCCGTTGGCAACAGCCGAGCCTGTGTCGCCGCTCGTGGCGACAAGCACATTGACCTCGCGGGAATCATCGCGTTTTCTGATGAAATATTGCAGCAGACGGGCCATGAAACGCGCGCCTACATCCTTGAAGGCGAGGGTAGGGCCGTGGAAGAGTTCGAGGCTGTAGATGGCAGGTTCGACTTCCGCAACCGGGCAGTCGAAGGCGAGCGTGTCGCAGACAATCCGGTCGAGGTCTTCCTTGGGTATGTCGTCACCGAAAAATGCTTCGGCCACGCGGCAGGCTATCTCATGGAAAGTCAGTTTGTCGATATTGTCAAAAAACTCTTTTGGAAGAGCTTTGATATTCTCAGGCATATATAATCCGCGGTCCGAAGCGAGACCTTTGACGACGGCCTCTTCAAGTGTGGCTTCGGGAGCCTGGCGGTTGGTGCTGTAGTAGTTCATTACTTCGTAAGTATAAAGGGTAAAGTATAAAGTATAGAGGGGAAAGTGTTAAGTATAAAGTATGGGGGTCAGTCGCTCATGAATTCTTTCATGAACTGCTGGAGACGGATGGTGCCGTAGATGCCTTGGGCGCAGCTTGTTTCATCGTAGGTGAGGACTGCGTCGGGGGTGTCGCCGGGGGTGTAGATGACGAAGGGGACAGGTTCGGCGATATGGATGCGCTTCTCCACGGGGGTGGCATGGTCGGGGAGGAGGGCAATCCTCACTGGTTCGTCCCATGTCGAGAGTTCGCGGAGAATGGGGGCGACAACTCGTTTGTCGAGATACTCTATCGCGCGGGTCTTAAGCTCGATGTCTCCGTCATGTCCGGCTTCATCGGTGGCTTCGAGATGGAGGAACACAAAGTCATCGGTGCGCAGAGCTTCGATGGCGGCTTGGGTTTTCCCTTCATAGTTGGTGTCGGCGAGACCTGTCATTCCGGGTACAACTATTGTGCGCAATCCCGCGTAGTGGCCGATGCCACGGATGAGGTCGACGGCTGAAATCACTGCACCGGTCTTGATTGCAGGATACATTTGCTGCAAAGTCAACATGCGCGGACGGTAGCCGGGACTCCAGGGCCAGATTGAGTTGGCGGTAAGCCGGCCCTCTGCCTTGCGCTTCACGTTTATTGTATGTTCGGCGAGAAGTTGCTGCGAACGGAGGATGAGGTCGTTGAGCAGTTCCGCTGTTTCCTCGGCAGTCATGCGGCCATCTTCGGCCGGAGCATCTGCGTCCGGAGCATCTGCGTCCGGGGTGATGAGCAACGGTCGCCATTGTTTGCCCGGGTTGTCATGGGGCGGAGCGCAGGTGATGTGCTTGTTTCCACCTTTGACGAGAAGTAGATGGCGGTATTGGATGCCTGGAATGAACTTTACACGTTCGTTGCCGAGATGCTTGTCAAGATACTCGATGAGTTCCGTGCCCTCTTCGGTTGTGAGATGGCCGCCGTGGTGATTGGCGATTTCTCCTTCCTCACCGAGAGTGATGATATTGCAACGCATGGCCATATCCTCCGGATTCATCTCGTAGCCGATGCTTGCGGCTTCGAGCGGTCCGCGGCCTTCGTAGACCTCATTGAGGTCATAGCCGAGGATGGCGGTGTTGGCAACCTCGCTACCGGGTGCGAACCCTTCGGGGACGGTCACTAACAGACCGCAGCGACCTTCGGCTGCAAGACGGTCAAGAGCGGGTGTGGAGGCATACTGCAGTGGCGTTTTGCCACCCAGTGAGGCGATGGAATGGTCCGACATTCCATCGCCAAGGATGATAAGATGTTTCATGATGTGAGCCTCTCCTTAGTTATTGACCGACGACATGATGTTGGCAAACACGCCTGCGGCTGTGACCTCCGCTCCTGCACCGTAGCCCTGGATGAGCATCGGGTATTCGCGGTAGCGTTCGGTGGTGAGAAGGACGATATTGTTGGAGCCTTCGAGTCCGTAGAAGGGGTGACGGTTGTCGACAGCCTCCAGTCCTACGCTCATGCGGCCTTTCTCCATGCGGGCAACGAAGCGCCAGCGTTTCCCTTCGGCCTCAAGCACCTTGCGGCGTTCCTCGAAATCTGCGTCCAGTTCGGGCAGACGTTTCCAGAAATCTTCGAGTGAACCCTCGAATAGTTCCGCAGGGATGAAGAGATGTTTCTCGACTTCTTCCTGCTCGGCTTTGTAGCCTGCCTCGCGGGTGAGGATGACGAGTTTGCGAATCACGTCCTGACCGCTGAGGTCAATGCGGGGATCCGGTTCGCTGTAGCCCATCTCCTTGGCCAGACGGACTGTCTCCGAGAAGGGGACGTCGGCTGAGATGGCGTTGAAGATGAAGTTGAGCGTACCGCTGAGGACGGCTTCGATTTTCAGGATGCGGTCGCCCGACGAGATGAGGTCGTTGATGGTGCCGATGATGGGCAGGCCTGCGCCAACATTGGTCTCGAAGAGGAATTTCACACCACGGCTGAGGGCGGTATCCTTCAGGCTGCGGTATGTCTCGTAGCTGCTCGACGCTGCGACCTTGTTGGCGGCGACGACCGATATATTGTGGTTGAGGAATGTCTGATAGAGTTTGGCCACCTCATGGCTTGCGGTACAGTCGACGAACACGCTGTTGAAGATGTTCATTCCGACTACTTCTTTGCAGAGGCGTTCGGGCGAACTTTCGGGGCTTGCAGCAAGCTGCTCGCGGTAGTTCGACAGGTCGATGCCAGCGCGGGAGAAGATGGCGTGGCGGCTCGACGCGATGCCGACGACGTTGAGTTGGAGGCGATGGGTGCGGCGCAGTTTCTCCTGCTGGCTGCGGATCTGCTCGATGAGCATACCGCCGACAGTGCCTATGCCGCAGATGAAGAGGTTGAGTTCTTTATACTCGCTTAGGAAGAAAGAGTCATGGATGACGTTGAGCGACTTGCGCAGATAGTCGCCGTGGACGGCGAACGATATGTTGGTCTCGCTTGCACCCTGTGCGCAGGCGATGACGCTGATGCCGCTGCGTCCGAGCGTCCCGAAAAGCTTTCCGGCAATGCCGGGGGTGTGCTTCATGTTCTCACCGACGATTGCGACTGTTGCAAGGCCGCTCTCGGCGTGCATGGGGAACATGGCTCCCTCCTCGATTTCCTTTGCAAATTCATGGTTGAGCACGCGGATGGCTTCTTCGGCATCCTCGTCGCGCACACCGATTGAGGTCGAGTTTTCTGACGATGCCTGGCTGACCATGAAGACCGATATGCCATTGTCGGCAAGCGCGGTGAAGATTCGGCGGTTGACACCGATGACGCCGACCATCGAGAGGCCGGTGACGGTTATGAGTGAGGTCCCGTTGATGCTCGATATACCCTTGATAGGTTTGCGGTCATCCTCGACATCGTTGCGGATGACAGTCCCCGGAGCGGAGGGATTGAAGGTGTTTTTGACGCGGATGGGGATATTCTTGACGCAGACGGGATAGATGGTCGGGGGATAGATGACTTTCGCACCGAAGTTGCACAGCTCCATTGCTTCGACATAGCTCAGGGAGTTGATTGTGTAGGCCGTCGGGATTACGCGCGGGTCGGCGGTCATGAAGCCGTCCACGTCCGTCCAGATTTCGAGGGCCTCGGCATCGAGCGCGGCGGCGATGATTGATGCGGTGTAATCGCTGCCTCCGCGTCCGAGATTGGTCACCTCGCCGGAATGTTTGTCAGTGCTGATGAAGCCGGGGACCACATGGATGCGTTCGCCGAGGACTTCCGGGCGGAACTCCCCGATAACAAGCGAACGGGTCAGTTCACTGTCGAGGACGGGACGACCGTGTTTGCGTTCGGTCTTGATGAATGCGCGAGAGTCGTGGAGCATACTTCCGCTTATCAGGCGGGCGACGATGCGGCTGCTGAGGCGTTCGCCATAGCTGACGATTGCCGCCTGGGTCTTTGGACTGAGGTCACGGATGAGGTAGACACCCTGATAGATTGATGACAGTTCGGCGAGGAGTGTGTCGGTTTCTTTCAGAAGTTCCCCGGTCCTGTCGGTAATCACTCCGGCGATTATATCGTGATGACGTGTGACTATGCTTTCGAAAAGTTCCCGGTAGTCTTCATTGCCGTCGGCGGCTGTCCGGGCTGTCTTGATTAGAAGGTCTGTCACGCCTCCGAGGGCGCTCACTACAACTATGGTCGGTTTTGACTGACCTTCGACGATTTCCTTAAGATTAAGGAGACTGTTTACGGAACCTACGGATGTCCCGCCAAATTTTAATACTTTCATTTTGTGGGTTGAAAAAAATTTTTTGCCGTTTCCTCTTTCAGGGTCATGAGAACCTTCATTCCGGTAGCGGCGACGTAACTTTACAAACAGTTGTTTAATTTTGGGGCAAAATTAAGCAAATTTATTCGTCCATACCAATGTTTTTATTGAAAATGTTAAGAGAAACATGAAATGGAGCATCCTGCGCCGACCGGAAAACGCATGAAGAAGAGTGCTTTTCCACCTTTGAAGACAGAAATGTCGGGGAATTTTCGTAAATTTGCAACCTAAAAGTAGAAATCAATTATGGCAGAAAACACCCTCTTGTCACGTCTGGACGGTATCGAGGCCCGCTTTGAGGAAGTGGGCACGCTGATTACCGACCCTTCCGTGATTCAGGATATGAAACGCTACGTCCGTCTGACCAAGGAATACAAGGACCTTGAGAAACTTACGGCAGTGACACGTCAGTACCGTTCGCTCCTCGGCAATATCGACGAGGCGCGCGAGGTGCTTGCATCCGAAAATGACCCTGAACTCCGCGATATGGCAAAGGAGGAGCTCGACGAGGCTACATCGGCTCTTCCCGGACTCGAAGAGGAAATCAAACTGCTGCTCATTCCGGCCGACCCTGAGGATGGGAAGAATGCAATTGTTGAAATCCGTGGCGGCACGGGTGGCGATGAGGCGGCAATCTTCGCAGGTGACCTATATAAGATGTATGTCAAGTATTGTGAGTCCAAGGGCTGGAATGTCGCTGTCACTAGTTTCAGCGAAGGTGCAGCCGGAGGTTTCAAGGAAATCGTTATGGCTGTGACAGGCGAAAATGTCTATGGCACGATGAAATATGAGAGCGGTGTCCACCGTGTGCAGCGTGTCCCCGCAACGGAGACGCAGGGCCGAGTCCACACCTCGGCAGCTACGGTCGCAGTGCTTCCGGAAGCCGAGGCGTTTGACGTTGAGATTAACGAAGGTGAAATTAAATGGGACACCTTCCGTTCGGGCGGTGCCGGCGGTCAGAACGTCAACAAGGTCGAATCGGGTGTGCGTCTGCGCTATCTCTGGCGCAATCCCAACACCGGCGAGACTGAGGAGATTCTAATCGAGTGTACGGAGACCCGCGACCAGCCCAAGAACAAAGAACGCGCGTTGAGCCGTCTGCGCACCTTCATATACGACAAGGAGCATCAGAAGTATATCGACGACATAGCCTCGCGCCGCAAGACCCTCGTCTCGACAGGCGACCGCTCGGCAAAAATCCGTACCTACAATTATCCGCAGGGACGAATCACCGACCACCGAATCAACTATACCATATATAATCTGCAGGCCTTCATGGACGGCGACATCCAGGATGTGATTGACCAGCTCACAATCGCCGAGAACGCCGAGAAGCTGAAAGCCGCAGAACTCTAATTTTTTCGAACAATAATAGCAATAAATAATATGAATCGCCAGCAAATCATTGAACAGATCAAGAAGAAAGGTTCGTTTCTTTGTGTAGGTCTCGACACTGACATCAAGAAGGTGCCGCAGCATCTTCTCAACGAGGAAGATCCCATCTTCGCATTCAACAAGGCCATCATCGATGCCACAGCTCCCTACTGTGTGGCCTACAAGCCCAACACAGCTTTCTATGAGAGCCTCGGCACTGACGGATGGAAGTCGCTCGACCGCACTGTCAAGTATC
This sequence comes from uncultured Muribaculaceae bacterium, assembly GCA_947381945.1. Classification (GTDB taxonomy): domain Bacteria; phylum Bacteroidota; class Bacteroidia; order Bacteroidales; family Muribaculaceae; genus Duncaniella. The sequence goes on along the minus strand of CANCXM010000010.1, from coordinate 25,031 downwards.
TCCGCGAGAATTATCCCGATCAGCTCATCATCGCTGACGCAAAGCGTGGTGACATCGGTAACACATCGTCGCTCTACGCGCGCGCGTTCTTTGAAAATATGGGTGTCGATGCCATCACCGTCGCTCCCTACATGGGTTTCGACAGTGTGAAACCTTTCATGGAATATGAGGGAAAATGGGTGATTCTGCTTGCGCTCACATCCAACCCCGGAAGCCATGATTTCCAGTTCCGTACCGACATGACCGGCACCCGCCTCTTCGAGCAGGTTCTCGAAACCGCCCAGAAGTGGGGAAGCCCCGAGAATCTCATGTTTGTCGTCGGTGCTACCCAGGGTGCGATGTTTGCCGAAGTGCGCCGTGTGGCTCCCCAGAGCTTCCTCCTCGTTCCCGGTGTGGGCGCGCAGGGTGGCAGTCTTGAGGAGGTTGCCAAGTGGGGCATGACCCATGAGTGCGGTCTTCTTGTCAACTCATCGCGCGGCATCATCTATGCGTCAAACGGCGAGGACTTTGCTGAAGCAGCCGCTGCAGAAGCCCGTAAGCTCCGCGACCACATGACCATCCTCCTTTCAACCTACGGTGTGATTTGATAAGGGGCTTCTTACCCCGGTAAAAAATAACAGTTCACGGCACTTGGTTCTTGTCAGATGACATTGAATCAGGTGCCGTTTCATTTTTAGTGTGCTTACCTGACCGGTGTTTGATGAATTGAGTCAGTCTTCTCCGGAGTCATCGCCATAATTTCGATATTTGATGTTAAAATCTGACTATTTTAGTTATTTCGTGTCGGGATGGAGGCGGCGTTTTTTGAAAGTTGGCGTAAAAAAACTATATTTGCACATTGATATAGTAACAGTTAGTCAGTTGTGATTCACATTTTGCTAACCTTATTGTAAAAATATCCCTGTCTTGATTTTTATTAAATCTTTATACCATTTCATTGCAATATGAAAAGAACTTTACTTATTTCAGCCTTGGCTGCACTGTGTACTGTCGGCGTTTCTGCCCGCGAGACCATTGACAAGCTTGAGGCTTTCCCGGGTGCTGAGGGCTATGGCCGCTACACGACCGGTGGCCGTGGCGGCAAGGTCTACCATGTGACAACACTTGAGGATACAGGCGAACCCGGCTCTTTGCGCTATGCGGTCAATCAGTCAGGCACCCGCACTATTGTCTTTGATGTTTCCGGTAATATCCATCTTAATTCAGAACTTCAATTGAGAAGTGGAAATGTGACCATTGCCGGACAGACTGCGCCCGGTGACGGTATCTGCATCACTGACTATCCGTTTTCGATAAAGGCCAACAATGTCATCCTCCGTTTCCTGCGTTTCCGTCTCGGCAACAAAAATGTGACACTCAACGGAGCGGACGGTTGGGACGGCCTCGGTTCGCTCGACCAGCGCGACATCATTGTTGACCACTGCTCTGTCAGTTGGAGTATTGATGAATGTCTTTCGTTCAGCGGAACTCACAACACCACCGTCCAGTGGTGTATCGTCTCGCAGAGCCTTGTCAACTCCGGTCATAGCAAGGGCGGTCATGGCTACGGCGGCAACTGGGGTGGCGAATACGGTTCGTATCACCACAATCTCCTTGCCCATCACACATCGCGTTCGCCCCGCCTCGGCCCGCGTCCATCCACTCAGCTCAACGAAGTCATGGATATGCGCAACAACGTCATGTTCAACTACTCAGGTGAGAGCTGCTATGGCGGTGAGGGCATGAACGTGAATATTGTCAACAATTTCTATAAGCCCGGTCCCGGCAACAAGTATTCGGGCAAGACCAAGGAAACCCGTATCGCCTCGGTCGGAATCCGCACGGTGGACTACTGTCTCGACAAGAAAAACATCGCTACCGCCTACAACAATGCGATGGGGACCAAAATCTCGGACAGCAGCATCAAGGGCTCATTTGTCAACGGAAAGAAATGTGTGACAATCTCAGGAAAGAGATATGAAATTTCAGACGACAACAAGATTACTGTCGACGACAAGACTGTGAATATCAGTTGGAACGCATACGCTCCCGCGCTGCATCTGCTCGGCACATATTATGTTGACGGTAATGAGAACCACAATGTCTCTGCTGTGAAATCCGACAACTGGGGCTTAGGTGTCTATGAACAGATTTCACGTTATGAGAATTGTCCGGATGAGGCTTCATGGGCCAACACCAAGCAGGACATGAAGCGTGATTTACCGATAGAATATGTCTATACGACGACCCATAGCTCGCAGGATGCCTATACGAATGTGTTGGCCTACGCCGGTGCATCTCTTAAGCGTGATGCTCTTGACGAAATGGTTGTCAATGACGCGAAGAACAATGTCGCTAATTCAGGAACAGGAAATGGTCTTGACAGAGGTTTCATCAATGTTCCCGGTGATGTGACATATCCCTCGGGTACTGAACTCGACGGTGTGCTTCCCGCATTGAAGTCCACTCAGGCATTGAAGGACAGCGACGGCGACGGTATGCCCGACGACTGGGAGACCGCCAACGGGCTTGACCCGAACGATGCCACTGACGGTGCGAAGGCTTCCGACAGCGGTTTCACCAATCTGGAACTTTACCTCAATTCAATCGTTGCCCATATCATGGAGGCCGGAAACGCCAACGGCAAGATGCTCAACGGCGAGCTTACTTTCGCTGACGATGCCGTCGAATTGCCGGTTTATGATCCCAATGGAGGTGACGGTGAGGTGAAGCATGAGGATTATGTGCTTGCCATAAGTACTTCCGACGGTTCGGAGACAGGTGTATGGCACTTCTCTGGCGGCTTTGACATTCTTACTGCCAAAGGCTATTCTAATGGTGTTAACGATTGTGTTAAATTCTCACGAAATGAGAAGTTTACAGTTGTCATTCCCGAAGGTCTTCTCGCAGAAGGTGTGACTTTCTATGGCTATGCTAACGCGACCGGTGCTGACGGCTTTATGAAATCTGTCAATGGTGAGGATACAAGCAGCGAATTTATTTTCCCTGCCAAGATTGACGATGGTGCCAAGGGTGAGATTGTCAATAGGGAATACACCAAGATGTTCGATACTCCGGTTTCACAGTTCGTTTTCGAACCTGGAGGTCAACAGCTTGGTCTGAAACTGACCATCCATGCAGTCAAGGGTTCTACCAGCGCAATCGAGGATATTATCACAGATTCCGATGCCGTGAAGGGTAATGGCAAGATTTACAACATCATGGGTGTTGAGGTTCATGAACCGCTTCTTCCCGGTGTCTATATCCGCGACGGTAAGAAATTCATTGTGCGATAATCATTATTGCATTAATTTGCATTAATTGTATTAATTTTGTATTAATTTTGTAGGGACGCTTTTCAAAGCGTCCGCAACCTGATTCGCGGAATCACCGTGGTCACAGCGGACGCTTTGAAAAGCGTCCCTACAGGGTTTTTACATTATAATAATACCTACAATTCATCATGAATAAACTGAAATGCCTTCTTTCGGCATTGATTATGTGTCCGTCGTCGGTTTTGGCTGTGGAGGGCAACGGTCTCATCCCGGCATTTCCCGGAGCTGAGGGCTTCGGACGCTACACTACAGGCGGACGCGGTGGCGCTGTCTATCATGTCACAACTCTTGACGACAATAATCTGCCGGGTTCGTTTCGTTACGCCTGCAATCAGACGGGACCCCGTACGATAGTGTTTGATGTCTCCGGAACCATCTATCTGAAATCTCAGTTGCGTCTGGAGCAACCGGATGTGACGATAGCCGGACAGACAGCTCCCGGCGACGGTGTCTGTATCGCTGACTTTCCGTTCACGATTCAGGCTGACAATGTGATTCTCCGTTTCATGCGTTTCCGTCTCGGTGACCGTCAGGTGGCGCACCATGAGGGTGACGGTCTGGGAGGTAGCGGTCACCGCAACGTGATTGTCGACCACTGCTCGGTCAGCTGGAGCATTGACGAGTGTCTGTCGGTATACGGCATGAGGGATTGCACGGTGCAGTGGTGCATCGCGTCACACAGTCTGCATGACAGCGGACACCAGAAGGGCCCTCATGGCTACGGCGGCAACTGGGGAGGCAGCGGCGCGAGTTTCCATCACAACCTCATTGCCAACCACACCTCCCGCACTCCGCGTCTCGGGCCGAGCCCCCACACTCAGACCGACGAGCGCATGGACCTGCGCAACAATGTCATCTACAACTACGGTTCCAACGGCTGCTATGGAGGCGAGGGCATGACGGTCAACATCGTCAACAACTATTTTCGCCCCGGTGTGACCACCAACATGATGCCAGAGCGCATTGCAAGCCCCGGAATCCGCACTGTGCGCTATTGTCTCAACGCCCGCAAGCTCGCCGAGGACTACAATGCCCTTTTCGGCACTTCGCTCACAAAAGATGATGTCAGGGGGACGCGCTCCGGTCAGCCTGCCGACGGAAAAAATCAGGTGGAGATAGGGGGACGCGTATTTGACATTGATATGACCGGCAATACAGTGGACATAGACGGTAAGAAAATCAGTGTCGGGTGGAATGTCTGGGTGCCGATGCTCCATAAATGGGGACGCTTCTATGTGCGCGGAAATGTCAACCATGAAATAGCCGCTGTCGGAGACGACAACTGGAAACTCGGTGTCATCGACCAGATACAGCCGAAAGATTTCGACAACTACTGGGATTCGGCGCTTGAGCGCGAGATATGTCTGGATTCACCGATGGAATATGCCGCCACGACAACCCATACGGCGGAAAAGGCCTACGAGCTTGTGCTCGACTATGCCGGTGCCTCGCTCAGACGCGACGCATACGACGAGATTGTCATCGCCGACACCCGTAGCGGAAAGGCAAGTTTCGGCAAGGGCGGTATCATCAATTCGCAGGACGAAGTGGTGTATGCCGACGGTAGCCGTGGCTGGCCGGAACTCAAAAGCGGAAAAGCTCCGCGTGATACCGACGGCGACGGAATGCCCGACGCATGGGAGAAGGCCAACGGACTTGACCCGAAAAACGCCTCGGACGGCAGCGAGCTTGCCGAATCGGGCTACACCAATCTTGAAGTCTACATGAATTCTCTCGTCGCCCCCATCATGGAGGCAGGATTGGCCGGCGGCAAGCTGATGGGTGGAAGGAAGCATTTCTCATCAGCATTCTTCGATAAGAATTTTCAGGACCGCACCCTGCGTCTCGACTATCTCTTCTCGGCAATGCCGGAAGGGGAGCGCGCGGTGCATCTGTCCGGTCAGTCCTCGATGGACGGTTGGGCAGGACGGCGTTTTCATCTGTCGGACCTTCCGCTGCAAGGCAACGGGACGGTGACAGTCTGCTCCGAGGCAACGGGCGATACGCTCTACCGCACCTCGTTTTCGTCGCTCTATCATGAATGGCTTACCACCGATGAAGCTGCACGGACTCCGAAATCATTTGAGCATTGTGTGCTCGTTCCCTATCCCAAAGAGCCTGCAATCATCTCGATTGACCTTCTCGACAACCGCCATCAACGGATGGCAGGGATGAAACATCGTTTTGACCCGAAGGACATACTGATAGCCAAGAAGGGACAGGGCGAGTTGCCCGACCATCGCTACATCCATCGCGGAGGCGATCCGGCTGAGGCCATTGATGTTGTGATTCTGGCCGAGGGCTACAAGAAGGATGAGATGGACAGTTTCTACCGTCATGCTGAAGTTGCAGTGGAGTCGATTCTCGGCTATGACCCGTTCAAGGAACGCGCCTCGAAGTTCAATTTCGTCGCGGTGGCTACACCATCGGAGGATTCCGGAGTGAGTGTCCCGCGTCTCGGCGACTGGAAGTCGACGGCATTCTCGTCGAATTTCAGCACTTTCTATTCAGACCGCTATCTCACGACCCTGCATGTCAAGAAGATTCACGACGCTATCGCCGGTATTCCTTACGAGCATATCATCATCCTTGCAAATACCGACGAATACGGTGGTGGCGGCATCTACAACAGCTATACCCTCACCACCTCGCGCCACAAGGATTTCCGTCCGGTCGTTGTCCATGAATTCGGCCATAGTTTCGGAGGTCTTGCCGACGAATATTTCTATGAGGGTGATGTGATGGACAACAGTTATCCACTCGACGTGGAGCCATGGGAGCCGAATATCACCACGCTTGTTGATTTCGACGGCAAGTGGAAGTCGCAGTTGCCGGAGGGAGCTCCGGTGCCGACACCTGTTGCCGATGCCGATAAATATCCGCTTGGGGTCTATGAGGGTGGTGGCTATACGTTTCATGGAGTCTACCGTCCTGCCGACCGTTGCCGTATGCGCGACAATGCATGGCCGGTTTTCTGTCCTGCTTGCCGAGAAGCCATCGCCAAGCTAATTGATTTCTATGTAAGTGAATGAAAAAAGAGTGCAAGAGTTTTGATAAGTCGATTTAAATCCTTACCTTTGCACCGCCATTACGAATCCACGCGTCCTACCAGCGCATTTCGGTAACTTTGACAACAAAAAACTCCAGATAAGAAAATGAAAGCAGATCTCCATCCTTCCAACTACCGCGAAGTAGTATTCAAGGACATGTCGAACGATGAAATCTTCATCACTCGTTCCACTGTAGCCTCAAAGGAAACAATCGAAGTTGACGGCGTGACCTATCCCCTGGTTAAGCTTGAAATCACCAGCTCGTCACACCCCTTCTTCACCGGTAAGCAGAAGCTTGTCGACACCGCAGGTCGCGTGGACAAGTTCATGAGCCGCTACGGCAACCGCAAGAAGAAATAATATCGGGCTGTCTCGATTATTTGCTTCAACGCATAACGCGCGCTCCGCAAAACCGTAGTCCGTCAGGGCCGGGATTGTGGAGCGCGTGTTGCATCCGGCCTTTCTTTAGCTAATCCGGTAGTGGTGGTATGGAGCTGTCAAGTGGTCATCAGTGGCATGAAATTGCTCCGCTTGTCGCTGATAGCTTTGAAGTCTTGATATTTCTACTTATATTTGCAATGTGATTTAACCCAACTTATCCCGATCGAATATTTTATATTTATGAAAATCACCAGAGTAACAATTTTAGCCATTCTAATGATGTGTGGCCCGGTTGGTTTTGCTAACGCCTCAGTCAAGGATTTACCTATGCTTACGGTCGACGGCAAAAAGTATTATCATTATGAGGTTACGTCGAAGGAGACCCTCTACACGATTTGTAAAAAGCTCGGCGTCACGAAGAACGAGATTGTGAAATACAATCCGAAAGTTGCCGACGGACTTCGCGCAGGCACAGTGCTCGTATTCCCGGTGGATGCCATGAATCCGCAGGCAGTTCAGGCGGTCCCGGCTGCCGGTAACCCGCAGCATGGTGTGACAGTCGTGTCGCATTATGTCGAGCGCGGACAGACCATCTATGGCCTTGCCACGCACTATGGGATCACGACCGATGAGCTTATCCGTCAGAATCCCATTGTGGCCAACGGGCTTAAGGCCGGTCAGACACTCCATCTGACAATTCCGGCTAAAGGCTATGCCACCCAGGGAACACCCGCGGCTGCAACTCCGGCCGCAAGCGCTGCCACTCCGGTGGCTACCGTTCAGCCGGTACACTCTTCGTCCTACGCTACCCCGGCAGCATCCACGGGAGCATCCACGACTCCTGCGTCCGCATCAAATGCAGTGTCGGCGACAGCCCGCACAGGTGCATATACCGCGTCATCTTCGTCAGTTGCAACAACTCAGGCCCGTCAGACAGCCGGTACTTATGTCCGTAAGGCAGGTTATGTCGTGAAGAAAAAGGAGACGTTCTACTCGATCGCAATGGCCCACGGTATTACAGTAGAGGAGCTTGAGGCTGCAAATCCCGGTGTGACGGTGTTGCGCGAAGGCCAGATTCTCCACATCCCTGTCCATCAGAAGAATCATCCCTGAACGGCGGTCCGGGAAACAGACTTCAGGTCGACGGCGTTGTAACGCATCCGGTTCGATGCATGTCACATCGGTTGAAAATCAACAGTATATCTTTCAGCCGGAGTGTGAGAGGACCGGATGCGTTGCTGCATTGACGGTTTTTGGCCATATCTGAGAGGCGTTGGGGCGCAAAGGCTTTGCAGTCTGAATAATTCTGCGTAAATTTGCATGTTATTATTAAACACTCTCTTAAACGGATTTGCACCGAACAGATTTTAAACACCCTCTCATTTTATGAAATTCACCCGACTAAGCATCTCGGCTGTCCTCATGGCTTGGGCAGCGCTTGGCGTAATAAATGCCTCGGTAAAGGATTTGCCGACGCGTGAGGTAAACGGTCGTAGCTATCATTACTATGAAGTTACGGCCAAGGAGACTGTCTATTCAATTTGTCATCGCCTTGGAATCACCAAGGAAGAGCTGGTGCAGTATAATCCGACTGTGGCCGACGGTCTGCGTGCGGGCACAATGCTCTTTTTCCCTGTCGACGAGGGTGCGACGCTCACTCCCTCAAATGCCGCGCAGCATGGAGTGACGATGGTGTCGCACTATGTCGAGAAGGGGCAGACCATCTATGGCATAGCCACTCACTACGGAATCTCAACCGACGAGCTGATACGTCAGAATCCGATTGTCAGCGAAGGGTTGAAGGCAGGCCAGACACTCCATCTGTCAATACCGTCGAAGGATCATGCCATGTCGCCTTCAGTCCAGCCGCAGGCTCAGGAACAGGCTTCGCGGACAGCAGCTGCCTCGGCGGTCAATGAAGGCTATATAGTAAAGAAAAAGGAGACATTCTATTCCATCGCCAATGCCCACGGCATCACGGTTGGAGAGCTTGAAGCTGCCAATCCCGGCATCACGGTGTTGCGTGAGGGCCAGGTGTTGAATATTCCCTCTGCGGGCGGACAGGCTCCCGCCGGAGGCTCATCGTCGGCTCCCGGTCTTGCCGCTGTCAACGACAGTACAAAAACCATTGGTATTGATGAGCTTGCAGCCGCTTCGGGAGTGACTCCGCAGTCGTCGGAACTCTCGGTGGCCGTCATCCTTCCTTTCATGCTCAACGAGGAGAGTCCCTCGAAGAGCGCTCAGCGCTACACTGAATTCTATAAGGGCTTCCTGCTTGCTGCCGACAGTCTGCGCAACAACGGCACTCCTGTCCGCATAAGTGTCTACGACACGGAGGGGTCGGTCAGCAAGGTCCGTGAGATTCTTGCGAATCCCGAACTCAGAAACCACCGCATGATTATCGCTCCCGACAATGTCGAGCAGTTCGCTCTCATCAGCGACTATGGCCGCGTCAACGGCATGAAGGTGCTCAACAACTTCATTGTGCGCGATGAGACATATCTGACAAATCCGTCAGTGATGCAGGGCAATATTCCTTCGGGTCTCATGCTTGAAAAGGCTGTCAATGCAATGGCCTCGCGCATGGCGGGTACGATGCCTGTGTTCCTCAATCTGTCGGACGGTATGAACGACAAGGGTGAGGTGGTCGATGCGCTGAAGGCGGCTCTTGATGCCAAGGGTATCGTCTATAAGACTATTAATGTCGATGGCCGTCTGACTGTCAACGATCTTAAGACGCTTGCATCGGAAGGCAACTATACATTTGTTCCGACATCCGGCCGACAGAGCGACGTCAACCGTCTTCTTCCTGCCATCATCGAGTGGCGCGACGAGGTAGTGCTGCCTTCGGTCAAGGTGATGGGCTACCCCGAATGGATCACTTTCCGTGGGGAGACTCTCGCCAACATGCACAATCTCAACACCACCGTCTATTCGCGTTTCTTTGACGATGAGAACAATCCCCGTTCGCGCAGTCTTGAAAACAAATTCAAGGAGTGGTATGGCGCCGGAATGGAGAATGCCGTGCCCCGTCAGGGTATGCTCGGTTTCGACACCGGAATGTTTGCGCTTAACTATCTGAAGGGTGCTACCGGTCTCTATGACGGTGTCCAGAACGGTTTCGATTTCTTTGTCCCGCAGGGAGCCGCCGGTGATTGCAACCGTCTTCTTTACCTGATTAACTACCGTCCGGGTGGAATGGTCGAGAAGACTAACCTGTAAAAAATGCGCATGAATTTCAACAATATCATATCATGCCGCGGTCTCCGCAAGCTGCTCGGACCGGTGTTTACCTTCGGTCTGCTGTCGGTTCCCGGGGTCGCTTTGGCGCAAAGGGAGTATTCTCCGAATTTCGCCATCGGAGGCAAGGCGGGTGCGACGTTGTCGCGCATGTCTTTTTCTCCTGAGGTGCATCAGAAATTCACCCAGGGTATGACGATGGGCGTGGCTGCGCGCTATACTGAGGAGAAGTATTTCGGACTTATCGCGGAAATCAATTTCATCCAGCGCGGCTGGGATGAGGATTTCGCTGAGGATGAGGCTCCGCAGTTCAAGTATACCCGCACACTCAATTATGTGTCAATCCCTCTGATGACACATATATATTTCGGCTCCAACAAGGTCAGGGGGTTCTTCAATCTCGGACCTGAGGTGAGCTTCATGCTGTCGGACAATATCAGTGCGAATTTCGACTATGAGAATTATAAGTCGATTCCTGATTTCCCGCAGGGCTACCGCACGAATGAGCAGTTGAACATGCCCATAGACCGAAAGTTTGACTATGGAATCGCCGGTGGTGCCGGCATTGAGTTTATTGTCAAGCGCAAACATTCATTCTTGCTCGAAGGCAGATATTATTTCGGATTGGGTAATGTCTACAAGGATTCGAAAAGGGACTTTTTTGCGGCTTCGAGAAATCAGTCGATTGAAGTTACTTTGAAGTATATGATAAGAGTGAAGTAGGGGGGATTTATAAGTCAAATAGGGCTAATAAGGCTAATAGGTCAAATAGGCCAAATAAGGCTAATAGGGCTGATAAGCCTGATAGGCGGCTGAAAATATAAGCAGGAGCGGTTAGCGTTGCGCTAACCGCTCCTGCGGTGTTTTTTCTGGAGATAAGTTTTTTCAGCTGATTGTCTTTGATTTTTCGGGCTCTTTTACTTGCTCGATTTGTTTTGGAGCCGGGCTTGGCTTGCTTTCCGGCTTTTGGGGTTCCGGGATTTGCTTTGGTGCCGGACTTTTGGGTTCTGGGATTTGCTTGCTTTCCGGTTTGATTGAGGGGACTTGGGCTGGAGGGGCGGGGATCTGGAGTTGTTTTTCGATTTTGGCATCGGTTTTGTCTTCGGCGGGTGTTGCGGGAGTGGATACGCGCATGGGGAGGCGTTCCCAGATGCAGGAGGGGAGGAGTCTCCATGCGTCGACAAGGAGATTCCAGCGCCAGTCGACCACGCATACGCGTTTGCGCGCGATGATGGCGCGGACAATGCGGACTACGGCGTAGTCAAGGGTCATGGTCATCGGATAGATGCGGTCGGGGTTGAGAAGCGGTGTGCGTATCCAGCCCGGACGGATGTCGGTGAAGGAGATGTCGAGCTGCTGGATGCGGGCAAGTTGGGAGAGCGCGGTCAGATAGGTCTGCTGATATTTTTTCGAAGCGGAGTAGGATGCGAGTTCGCCGATGCCTTTGGTTCCGGCAACGGATGTTATGGCTGCGATGCGTCCGCGTCCGCCGTGGGAGCGGAAGTAGCGGAAGGCGGTGTCGATCATGCGCGTGAAGCCGACGACGTTGGTGGTTGCCGTAGCGGTGTCGTGGTCGGTAATCAGGGCTTCATTCTCGTAGCCGATGCCTGAGATGTGGAAGTAGATGTCCATGCCTCCGAGACGGTTGATGAGGTCGTGGAGTTTGGATGCGGCGGCTGAGTCGTCGATGTTGATTTGTGCGTAGCGTATGCGGTCGGGAAAGTCGGATTGAAGTTTTCTCAATACTTTTTCTTTGCGGCCGGCTGCGCCAACCATCCATCCTGCTTTGGCGAATATTTCAGCAACCCGGAGGCCGATGCCGGAGGTTGCGCCCATGATTACGATGCGTTTCATCTCAGTTTGTGTGGGTGGGTTTTGTTGATAAGTGAGTAATAATCCGAGGGCGGTTTTTACCCTTTCGGTCTATTGTTAAAAACGTCGGGATCGGGCGGATAGTTTAAGGATTATGAAAAGTTTACAGATAAAAATAAGGTCGGCCGACATGGATTTGTCGGCCGACCTGTTATTTAGGGAATGAAAGATTGTTGTCAGTAGTGGGGATTACTTAATGATAACCTTGCTTACCTTTGAACCCTGACGCTTGATGAAGAGACCGTTTGCGGGGTTCTCTACGCGCATACCCTGAAGGTTGAAGTATTCAACGGGAGCATTTTCGTCAGCAGCGATGTCGGTGATGGCAGAAGTGTCACCCTTGGTATATTCAACTTCGAGAACGGCAAAGGGCTGTTCGCCAGCGTTCTTGAATGTGAACTGGTTGAGGTTGTTGAGGTCGAAAGACTGGATGTTAGGATTTCCATAATCTTTGAAAGATTCGATAATGCCATGGTTGTCTTCGAGAGTGTATTCAACACCGCCAACTTCAGCCCAGTAGCAAGGACGTTGAGTTGCCGCGTCTTTGTTAATTGTTGTGTAGAAAGTTACCTTAGTAGCAACAAGACCGTCGGGAAGTGTAACAGTGTTTTGAGCTCCATTAGAGAACTTGATAGGAATATATTGGTTTCCGTTAATATCGAATGAGGCGGTTCCAGCTTCAAGATTTTTTGCTTCATTCATGCACTGCATTTGCCATCCGTCGGGTACATCAGTGCCAAGATCTGCTCCGGCGAGAATGTTCTGCTTAACTTTACCTGGGTTAGAAAGAATCATTGTGTCAGCCATGGCTGAAAGGGTTACAGCAGCGGCAGCAAGAAGAGTAAAGATTTTCTTCATAAATGGTTGATTTAAGTTAATAAAAGGTTAGAAATTATTTTGTAAATAAATTTTCAAAACGTGGTTAAATTGTTGGTATCTAATTTCGTTAAGACATTTTCATGGTGAAACAGCCGTAGCTAAATTGATTGACAAATTTACACTTAAAAATAAACGCATACAAGTTATTAACTGACTTTAACTTTTATAAATTGATGGTGTAGGGGGCTAAAATATATTTGATATGTTAATTTATATGAAAATTTGAGGCCTATGTGTAACTATTAGGGGGCATCGTGCGTCTTAATAGTGAGAGCAGATGAAAAATGTATGCTCTTTGTAATACGAGATTAAATTAGCTTCCATTTGTAATTACTCCACTTGACTCAAAGAGTGGGTTAAGTATAAAGCAACAGAGGGTTGGTCGTGATGACTGACCCTCTGTTGTTTTTGGTTTGCTCACCTGAGAAGGGTGAAGATTTTTCCAATGGTTGTGGGCGGATAGTATTACCGGACATCTTCGATGCCCGTTGTGGAAAATTGTCCATTTACCCCACGCCTCGCTCCCGGCTACGAGCTTTGACCTTCGGTCGTCGCTCGCATCCGTCCGCTCGTGGTGGGGCTACCAGCGCATCGCTGCTGCGCAGCTTTCTGGTTGCTGTGCGGATTTGTCCGCTCGTGTTGGAGCTATCAGTGCATCGCTGCTGCGCAGCTTTCCGGTTGCCATGCGGATTTTTCCGCTCGTGGTGGGGCTATAAGTGCATCGCTGCTGCGCAGCTTTCCGGTGCCGTGCGGATTATTTCTATGGAGATGTTAATCGGGGGGGCCTCTGTGGGGGCTTGACTGTTGATGTTTTCTGTAGGGGATAGGCGGGGATAAGCGAGGTGCCTTTAATGTTGTGGTGTTAGCCGAGGGTGCGGCGGCTGATGAAGTCGGAGAAGGCGTCCTTGTAGCTGTCGGAAATAGGAATCTGGACTTTGCCGAAGAGGATGCGGTTGCGCTCGATGATGCGGATTTTGGAGAGGTTGACAATGAACGAGCGATGAACGCGCATGAAGCGGCTCTGAGGGAGGGTCTGTTCGAGTGTCTTCATGCTGAGGAGTGTCATGATTGACTTGTCGGTGCCGTCGAGATAGATTTTGACGTAGTCTTTCAGTCCCTCGACATATAGGATGTCGTCGACTTTGATCTGGACGAGTTTGTATTCGCTCTTGATGATGATGTATTCGCTGTCGGCTGCTGCGTCGGCAAGATTTGGCTGGGACCGGCGTGTGAGGTCATACCAGTTAAGCGCGCGGTTGGCTGCTGCGAGAAATTCCTCATAGCTGACGGGTTTGAGGAGATAGTCGAGAGCGTTGACTTTGAAACCATCGACGGCGTAAGTCGAATAGGCGGTTGTGAAGATGATTCTTGTTGTCGGAGGGATTATTTTGGCAAATTCTATGCCGTTGAGCTGTGGCATCTGTATGTCGAGAAAAACGACATCCACATTGTTGTTGAGTATGGCTGATATGGCATCTTTTGGAGATGAATATTCTCCAATTAGTTCCATGAACGGGGTCTTTTCGATATATGACGCAATAAGACCGGAAGCGAGGGGTTCGTCGTCAATGACGCAGCAGCGGAGTGACATATCGGTTATAGAAATATGTAAGGTTAACGTATAGACTTTGATGAGTTGGTGTCGATTGTAAGGGAAACGTTGTAGTTTCCGTCAGAGGTGTCCACCTTCAGGTCGGCGTTGTTGCCGTAGATTAGGTCGAGGCGGCGTCGGAGGTTGGCAAGGCCGATACCTCCTTCGGTGTTTTTGACTTCGACGTTAGTGACGGTGTCGACGGGGGGAAGTCCGTTGGATGTCGTGCATCTGATGACACCGTCGGTTGCAGTCACGGAAATTTGGAGGGGTACGGATGGATTGTGGATGCCATGCTTGAATACATTTTCAATGAGTGTGATGAAGAGGAGCGGGGCGACGGGTATATTGTCGTCCGTGCCTCCATCGAGTCTGACATCAAGTTTGATTGCAGAGTTGAGGCGCAGTTTCATCAGGCTGATGTAGGTGTCGATGAAATCGAGTTCCTGTTTCAGGCTTACTGTTGCGGAAGTGTCGTAGAGGACATAGCGGAGAAGGCGGCTGAGTTCGTGGACAGCCGACTGAGCTTTCTGAGGGGATATTGCGATGAGGGCGTAGATTGAGTTGAGTGTGTTGAAGAGGAAATGAGGGTTCAACTGGCTTTTGAGATTTTTCAGTTCTTCCTCGCGCTGGGAGTTGAGCATGTCCTGACGGCGGCGGTCAAGCTGGATCCATTTGTCGCCGAGCCGGAGCGCTGTTGCGAATCCAATGACGAGAATGAGCATGACGAGGTCGCGCGAAAGGATGCCTGCGGCTTTGGCGAGATACATCCATTCGGTCGGGTCGACGTGGTTGCGCAGGGGTGTCTTTCCTCCAAGGTGGCCTTTGAATCTCCAGATGAGATATATGAGTCCGAGGGAAATGAGGATGAGAATGAGGTTGTAGCCAAAGAAGCGGATGAAACGCTTGGGCTTGTCGAGAGAGCGCTCGATGATACAGTAGTAGTTCACATAGAATACGCCGAGGAAGACGAAAGTCTTGGTGTACATCCACGGTTTTATCGGACGACCGGGATTTGCAAGACTTGTGATAATCTCGGGCAGGATGAAAAGGATGATTATGCAGAGTAAGTGGGTCAGAAAGGTGTTGACCCGCTGTCGGGTGAGTATTTCTCTCATGGCTGCGACTCTGATTTGGTGAAAGATAAGCGCAAATATAATTTATTTTTACTGTCCTTACAAATCAGATGGACAGGAGTTTGGTTTTCACCGACAAAGATGATTCGTGATGGCGGGGAATATGAAATATTGTTAACGATTGCGGTGGGGAGTGGAGGTGACTGTTCAAAAAAAGTTGAACGGTTGCCGTTCTGACAGTGCAGGCGGCAACCGTTCAAGGTATAGTGCGTTGTTATGACTTTCAGCGGATTGTATTAATCCTGGTTGAGGTTAACACGCTTGAAGGCTACTACAACGAGGCCCTTCTGAGTGCTGTCGAGGAACTGGCCGACAGTGAGCTTGCTGTCCTGGACATATTCCTGTTCCATGAGGCAAGACTCCTTGAAGAACTTGTTGAGACGACCGTTGGCGATGTTCTGAATCATAGCCTCGGGGAGGTTAGCGGCCTTGGCTTCTGCAGTGGTCTTGATGATTTCGCGACCCTTGGCTGCGTCTTCCTCGGAGATCCAACCCTTGGAGATGTTTGATTCGATGTGGTCCTCAGAGTCGAAGTGGTTGGGGTTGAGGCCTGCTTTCTTGAGAGCGGCTTCAACGGCCTTGCGAACCTGTTCCTGCTTGGTCTTTTCAACAGCGACTGCGATTTCCTGGTCGATAGTGGCCTGAGGAACGTCTTCGCGGCTTACAGCAACGGGGTTCATTGATGCAATCTGCATACAAACTTCGCGACCTACCTGGGGATCAACGCCTTCGAGGTTGAAACCAACGATGGCTGCAAGCTTGTTGTTGAAGTGGTTGTAAGCGGCGGTTGTGGGAGCTTCAACTACTTCGTAGGCACCGATTTCGGTCTTTTCGCCTGTCTTGCCGCTTTCCTCTGTGATGAGGTCGGCAACAGTCTGGCCGTCGACGGTGAAAGCCTTGAGTTCCTCAGCGGTTTTGAACTTGTTGGCCATGGCAAGGTCCATGAGCTTGTTGGCGAGAGCCACGAAGCCGGCGTTCTTAGCCACGAAGTCAGTCTCGCAGTTGAGGGCGAGGACAGCTGCGAAAGTGCCGTCTGTTCTGGCGATTACGCAGCCTTCTGAAGCCTGACGGTCTTCACGCTTTGCAGCTACGGCCTGACCCTTCTTGCGGAGGATTTCGACAGCGGCTTCAATGTCACCGTTAGTTTCAGCAAGAGCTTTTTTGCAGTCCATCAAACCTGCGCTTGTGAGGTTGCGCAGTTTGGTGATTTCTGCCATTGTTACTGCCATATTATTCTGGAGTTTTAATGGGGTTGTTGAATTTAATGGATTGGTTGGGGATGCCGATTATTCAGCGGCGGGAGCCTCAGCTGCTGCTTCGGCTGCAACTTCTTCCTCGGCTTCGTCCTTGCGGTTGACGCGGCGGCGTTCGCGACGGGGAGCGTCGGCGTTCTCACCGGCAGCCTTCTCGTCGGCCTTTTCAACCTTGCGCTCTTCGAGGCCTTCGCTGATTGCAGAGCAAACGGTGTTGAGGATGAGCTCGATTGACTTTGATGCGTCGTCGTTTGCGGGGATTACGAAATCAACGTTAGAGGGGTCAGAGTTGGTGTCGACGATAGCGAACACGGGGATACCGAGGCGGTTTGCTTCGGCAACAGCGATGTGTTCCTTGCATACGTCAACGATGAAGAGTGCGGAGGGAAGACGGTTGAGGTCGGCGATTGAACCGAGGTTCTTCTCGAGTTTTGCGCGCTGACGAGAAATCTGGAGCTTTTCGCGCTTTGAGAGGTTGTCGAAAGTTCCGTCCTTCTGCATCTTGTCGATAGAGGTCATCTTCTTCACAGCCTTGCGGATTGTGGGGAAGTTGGTGAGCATACCACCGGGCCAACGTTCGATAACGTAGGGCATGTTGACGCTCTGAGCCTTGTCAGCGAGGATTTCCTTGGCCTGCTTCTTGGTAGCTACGAAAAGGATTTTCTTGCCACCCTTTGCGATGTTGCGGAGGGCTGCTGCAGCTTCTTCGAGCTTGGCCTGAGTCTTATAGAGGTCGATGATGTGGATACCGTTGCGCTCCATGAAGATGTAAGGAGCCATAGCAGGATTCCATTTTCTTTTCATGTGGCCAAAATGGCAACCTGCTTCGAGGAGTTGGTCAAAATTGGGAGTTGACATTGTCGTTTGGAATGTTGTTTACGTTCTTTTGAAAATTACAACCGGGGAGTAGGGAACGTGTCCATCTCGGCGGTTTAGATACTAAACACGGGTTTTAAAGTATTGAGTTTTAAGTATAGAGGGTAAAGTATAGAGTATAGAGGGGGAGTACCTAAGTTTTGAGTATCGCTCTGAGTCCTAAGCTCTACGCTCTGACTTTTCCGGGGAGGCCGGCTCCAAGTACTTTAAAACTGAAATTTTTAATCGTCGGGGTAAGATTAACGCTTTGAGAACTGGAAGCGCTTGCGTGCTTTGGGACGACCGGGCTTTTTACGTTCAACGACGCGCGGGTCGCGGGTCATGAAGCCTTCGACGCGGAGTGCGTGCTTGTCCTCGGGGTTGATCTTTACGAGGGCGCGGGCGATGGCGAGACGGAGAGCCTCAGCCTGGCCTTTGTAGCCGCCACCGTTGAGGTTGACCTTGATGTCGTACTTTTCAGTAGCTTCGAGGGTGCTCAGGGGCTGCTTTACGATATACTGAAGGATGGAAGAGGGGAAGTAAACATCGAGGGGACGTTTGTTGATGGTGATTTGACCGTTTCCTTCTTTAACGATCACGCGAGCTACGGCAGCTTTACGGCGGCCAACTGCATTAACTGATTCCATTCTTCAATTATTTAATTTTGTTGATGTCAATAACAATAGGATTCTGTGCTTCGTGGGGATGGTTGGGGCCATTGTAGACATGCATGTTGCCGATGATGGCGCGACCGAGGCGGTTTTTGGGAAGCATACCCTTTACAACCTTTGTGAAGAGGGGGTGGTAACCGGGCTTGATGTGCTTGTTGAGAGATTTCTTCATCATGATCTCGGGAGTAGCGACACGCTGACCTCCGGGATAGCCGGTGTAAGAAAGATATTCGCGGTCAGTCCACTTTTTGCCGGTGAGACGAACCTTGTCGGCGTTGATGATGATAACGTTGTCGCCGCACTCGATGTTGGGTGAGTAGCTGGGCTTGTTCTTACCACGGAGGATAAGGGCGACTTTTGCACAAAGGCGACCGAGCACCTGATCGGTAGCGTCGATAACGACCCAGTTGTGTTCAACGCTCTGAGCGTTGGGAGTAATGGTCTTGTAGCTTAAAGTATCCACGTTAAATGTTTAATTAATAGAAAGTTACTTTTGGTTGCACGCTGGCTTGGCTTGGCCAAAAGCTTCGGCCGGATGCAACCGGGTTTATTAATTGGACATAATCGGTCTGCAAAGGTAGTCATTTTTCGGCGATTAGCAAATGTGTTTTATGAATCTTTAACAATTAAGCCGGTTTGTTTATTTTGCGAATCAACTTTGGTTGCGGTGCTAAGAATCGTTACAAAACCGGGCGTTTTTGGTGCAGATTTATAATGTAGTTGACATTGGCGGGTGTGGTCCGTTACTGAAGGTGGTGGAAATCAATTTGGAAGGTATGTTTAAAAAACATAAATTTGCGTCATAATCATTTATCACGTTAATTAGTATGACTTTTTCGAGAAAAAAGCTTTGGATGTCGAGCCGTGACTATATTATGATCACGCTTGCTGTGCTTATCTACGGTTTCGGTTTTTCGGCCTTCATCCTGCCTGAAAAGGTGGTCATTGGGGGTGTGACCGGCGTAGGTACGATTGTTTATTTCCTGACCGGCAATGTATATCTTATAGGTATAACGCAATATGCGATTAACCTTTCGCTTCTTGCTGTTGCATGGAAGGTTGTCGGTAGGACGTTTGTCTACAAGACCATCTATGGTGCAACGGCCGTCTCGCTTGTGGTCACGCTCATGCCTCCGCTCTTTGACGGGCCGCTGATTCCGGACCAGCCTTTCATGAGTGTCTGCATTGGTTCGGTGCTTTCGGGACTCGCGCTCGGAATAGTGTTTATCCACAATGGCAGTACTGGCGGTACGGATATTGTCGCGGCCATAGTGGCGAAGAAGACCAATGTCACTGTCGGACGAACGATGCTCTATGTGGATTTCGCGATTATCTCGTCGAGCTATCTGTTCTTCCATAATATAACTACGGTGGTCTACGGTTTCATCGTGCTGTTTATCATTACATATATGGTGGACCTTATGATTAATACCAACCGTCAGGCGGTGCAGTTCATCATCATATCGAAGCATTGGGAGAAGATTGCTACTGCGGTGAACAAGTATGGCCGTCGCGGTGTGACGGTTCTCGACGGTATGGGATGGTATACGAAGCAGCCGATTAAGATTCTGCTTGTGGTCAGCCGAAAGATTGAATCCGTGACAATCTTCCGTATTGTGAAGGATGTGGATCCGAACGCTTTCATCACTCAGGCGAACGTTAACGGCGTCTATGGCCAGGGCTTCGATCCTATCAAGCTGAAAGCCGATGAGGAGCTGAGCAAGAAACTTGGTGAGGAAGTTGATTGTGTCTCGGAACAGAAGGTAGGCCCTGAGGCGGCCCAAGCTGTCAATTCTAAAAAATCCGGGGCTGATTGATTGCAATTAGTAAGGAAATTGCTGAAAATTTTGTTTATTTGTGAAATAGTTGTATCTTTGCAGCGAATAGAAATATTCACATCCCTATACTCCGGCCTTTACTTGATCTAATTGATTTTGTTTATGGATATTTGGATTGTCTATGATTCACTTATTTTTTATTAAAAGACAATCGATAAAAAATCAACGCGCATTTCCTGAAATTTCGGAAATGCGCGTTGATTTTTTTATCGGTAAAGAGTCCGGAAGTGGACCTTACTTCGGCAGGAGGTCGTATTTGCGGAATACGCGGGTGATTGTCTCGAGCGCGCGGTCGACCTGTTCCATCGAGTGGGTGGCCATCAGCGAGAAGCGGATGAGGGTGTCGGTCGGTGCGACGGCAGGCGATACGACGGGATTGACGAAGATGCCTTCTTCAAGGAGGTCGCGTGTGATGGCGAATGTCTTGAAGTCGTCACGGATGAAGAGGGGGATGATAGGGGTCGATGTGTGGCCGATCTCAAATCCCTGTGAGCGGAATCCGTCGAGCGCATGGTTGGTGAGCTTCCAGAGGTTTTCCTGACGCTCCGGTTCGGTCTGCATGATTTCGAGGGCTTTCAGCGCTGCTGCAGTGGATGCCGGGGTGATACTTGCAGTGAAGATGTAGGAGCGGGAGTGATGGCGGAGGAAGTTGGTGATTTCCTTGTTGGTCGCGATGAAGCCGCCGAGTGATGCGAATGATTTTGAGAAGGTACCCATGATGAGGTCCACATCATCGGTCAAGCCGTAGTGGTTCACGAGGCCGCGTCCGCCTTCGCCGAACACGCCGATACCGTGGGCTTCGTCGATCATGATGCTTGCGTTATATTTCTTGGCAAGTTCGACCATGCCGGGTATATTCGCGATGTCGCCCTCCATTGAGAAGACACTGTCGCTGACAATGAGCTTCACTTTGTCGGGGTCGCATTTCTGGAGCTGCTTTTCGAGCGACTCCATGTCGTTGTGCTTGTATTTGAGCTGCTGGCTGAAAGAGAGGCGACGGCCTTCGATGATTGAGGCGTGGTCCTGTTCGTCCCAGAGGATGTAGTCCTCACGTCCGGTGAGGGCTGAGACCACACCGAGGTTCACACCGAAGCCGGTGGAGTAGATCATCACGTCTTCCTTGCCTGTGTATTCGGCGAGTTTTGCCTCAAGTTCCTTGTGGATGTCGAGGGTGCCGTTGAGAAACGGAGAACCGGCGCAGCCTGTACCATATTTGCGGGTTGCTTCGATGGCTGCTTCCTTGATTCGCGGGTCGTTTACGAGGCCGGTGTAGCAGTTCGAGCCGAACATCAATACCTTCTTGCCGTTGATGATGACCTCAGGATCCTGTTCGCTTGAGATGGCGCGAAAATAGGGGTAAACTCCTGCTGCCTTGGCTTGCTGCGGCGCTGTGTATTGAGATAGTTTCTTCTGTAGTAAATTCATAATCGGTAACTTGCTTCCGCGATTAAACTATATGACTATGCTTATTTTTGCGGTGGGCAAAGTTAGGAATTTTTTCACATTTTTATACTTTTTGTGCGCGTTTTATTTGTTAATTTTACGAAACGGGGCTTTTTCGTTCCCTTTTGGTCAACGATTTTGGCCTTATGTTCGCAGGTGTAAGTGAGGATTGGGGGATTTTTGTTAATTTTGCAAGATAATACTAAGGTATAAATAATGGAAACAAGCGAAACTACATCTGTCAAGCGAACTGTGCTTGACTATGACGACATAGTGAAGATGGCCCCTTTTTTCAAGGGAAAGCGCCGTCTGGTCGAGTGGTTCATGAAGGTTCTTGACATCGACAAGGTGAATTGGATCCACGATCATAATTTCGACACTCCCGGCCCGCAGTTTTGCCGCGGTTTGCTGGAGGACCTGAACATAAAGCTGCGCATCGACAATGAGAAGGTGCTCGACAATCTTCCCGAGGGCGCATTCATCACCATCAGCAACCATCCTTTCGGTGCGTTGGACGGCATCACGCTTATTGATATAATCGGACGTCGGCGTCCCGATTTCAAGGTGATGGTCAACATGATTCTCAATTATATCGTGGCCATGCGCCCCAATTTCATAGCCGTTGACCAGACTGCAAGCGATGATCCTGCGAAGAAGGCTGTGTCGATGAAGGGTATAAAGGAGGCGATAATGCAGGTGCGCAAGGGGCATCCGATCGGATTTTTCCCTGCCGGTGCTGTCGGCAATTATAATAAGCATCTGAAATTCGAGGACCGCGAGTGGCGCGAGTCTATCATCCGTCTCATTCAGCAGTTGAAGGTGCCGGTGATTCCTATTTTCTTCCATGGCTACAACAGTTGGTGGTTCCGCTTCCTTGGAATAGTGAGCTGGCAGTTGCGTACACTGCGTCTGCCCGCCGAGGTGTTCCGCCGCAAGAATGACACCCTCCACATCTCTGTGGGGAATCCCATCACTGTCGAGGAGATTGAGGCTCATTCGGGTTCGCTCAAGGAACTTGGCGATTTCCTGCGTGAGCGTACATATTCGCTCCAGTCGATTAAATGATTTCAGGTCCTGTCTTTATTCCAGAGGAAATTCAATCATGCAACTTAATCTACAGGAATTGCCTGCGGAAATAGTGCAGGCAAAGCAGCGTTACGGTATAGTCGGGAATGCTCCCGGACTTATCGCTGCCATTTCGCGTGCCATTCAGGTGGCACCGATCGACCTCTCTGTGCTCGTCACGGGTGAGAGCGGTACAGGCAAGGAGTTTTTTCCGAAGATTATCCACGGCTTTTCGCCGCGCAAACACGCTAAATATATTGCGGTCAATTGTGGCGCAATTCCCGAAGGTACCATTGACTCGGAACTCTTCGGCCATGAGAAAGGCTCGTTCACCGGTGCCATCTCTTCGCGAAAAGGATATTTTGAGGAGGCGGATGGGGGCACTATCTTTCTTGACGAGGTTGCTGAGTTGCCATTGACCACTCAGGCCCGGTTGCTGCGAGTGTTGGAGAGCGGAGAATTCATCAAAGTGGGCTCTTCGACTGTCCAGAAGTCAAATGTCCGCATCGTGGCTGCGACAAATGTCGACATGGCGAAGGCTGTTGCGGAGGGGCGTTTCAGAGAGGATCTTTACTATCGCCTTTCGACTGTGTCCATCCATATCCCGCCTCTTCGTGAGAGGGGTAATGACATCACTCTGCTTGCCCGCAAGTTCGCTGCTGACTTTGCCGAGCGTTACACGATGCCCCCAGTGTCTTTCGACGATTCCGGACGTGGAATGCTCATGCGCTACCGCTGGCCGGGAAACGTGCGTCAGCTTAAGAATATAGTCGAACAGATTGCACTTTTTGAGTCCGGCAACACTGTTGACGGAGAGATGGTGGGTACTTTCCTGCCGGTCGGCTCGGTCAACTATAGTCCTGTTGCAGCGCATCAGGAGAATCCCCATGAGTATTCCACCGAGCGTGATGCGCTTTTTGGTATGATTCTTCGTTTGCAGCGTCAGATCGAATCGCTCAACGCGAGAATCGACGAGCTTTCCGCCGGGGCGCAGTCCGGCCATGGCGGCGGTTTTCAGCCGGTCGAGGAGATTCCGTCAGGCGATGACGTGCCGGTCAGATCGCTTGTGAGATTCCAGCCGTTTTCTTCACCTCTGCCTCCGTGTGGTGGTGCGCCATTGCAGCCGGAATCCCAATCCTCGCCTGTGACACTCGAGGAAACTGAGCGCGATACCATACGCCGTGCGCTTGAACGCAATGGCGGTAAGCGTAAAGAAGCAGCGCGCGAACTGAATATTTCAGAACGCACGCTGTATAGGAAAATCAAGGATTACGGAATTGAACTGTAACAGCTCAGTGGCTATTGGTCCTGAAGCCTGATAACCCTGATACCGGTCAGGTTTGGCGATTTGCGCATGTATTCGGTCAATGGGAGTTTGTCTATCACGACCTTCCCTTCCTTTGATGAAGCATGGAGCAGGTGAGGGCCATCCTTTTCAATGACAAGGATTCCGACATGGCTCACGTCAAGACCGTTTGTTTTTGTCGTCAATGCTATTATGTCGCCCGCTTTTAGTGCGCCCATGACCTGTTTGGCTGTGAGGCGCGCTGATTTTATATAGGGGAAGCGGTGGGAGCGGAAGCCGACCTCCATGTTTTTGATGCCTGCATAGTTTGCGGAGTCAGTCAGGGCAGGGTAGGACGAACGGTTGCGCGACATGAAGTCGAGCGTTTTTATCTGGGAATCCGACTGAGGGACGCGGTCAGTCACTTCTCTTACTATGCCTCTGTGGGTGTTCGATACTATCCAGTCACTGAAGTAGTGAAGGCGTGATGCGTAACCATTGACTTCGCCTTGGCGGTAACGTAAAGTTTCAAGGCTGTTGGCAAAGTCTTGCCATGAGTTCTTTCCTTCTTCGATTGTGAGGGCAAGCGCTGTGACGGTTTCGACAAACGTCGTGCAGTCAAATTCTTCGAGGTTTATGGTGAGAGCCTCCGGCTTGCCTTCAAGAGTTCCGCCTTTGTAAGGGGTACCGATGAATTCTTTCCCTATGAATTCGATGAGTTCATTCGGGTTTGAGGCGCCGAAATTGGTGGCTTTTATAAGTAATTTTGTTATGTTGGTAGTGTCGGCAGCTTCATTGTGCCATCTGATATTGTCAGGAGTCGCTCCGTGGACCAACGGCGCAACCATGAAAAACGCTATATATAATAAGGTGGATACTTTTTTCATGAGTTTTCTGGTTCAGGTTAAAATTAGGGAGAGACTTTTTTGTTTCCCCAAAATTACTCATTTCTTTGTTCTTGGCAAAATATCCGTACCAGAAGCTTTGTTATTAAAGTCTTCATTTTTTGATTGAAATGTGAAATTTTGTAATTTAATAAGGCTGTATTGATGGATAGTGTTAAAATTGCGTTAAAATGTCTGTGAAAATTTGGAGGGAATATGGAAAGTGCCTACCTTTGCACTCGCTTTTGAGAAGCAAGCCCCACAGCGGTGAGGC